>NZ_JBHSSW010000009.1:107758-374994 GCF_042659465.1 Ponticaulis profundi
GTAGGTTATATCAATGTCCGAAAATAAACTCCCGAACCTGATCGATAAACATGTTGGCCGCCGCATTCGTTGGCGCCGTCGAGAACTGAAACTCAGTCAGGAAAAACTTGGCGAAATGCTTGGCCTGACGTTTCAGCAGGTTCAGAAATACGAAAAAGGCGTGAACCGGATTTCCGCTGGTCGTCTGTTTGACGTCGCAAAAGTTCTGGACGTTGGCATCGGCTATTTCTACCAGGGTGTGGAAGAGGTCGGTGACCTTGCTGCACTGGGCGTCGCCGAAGATGACGCAAGTTCTGATCTGGCTGGCATGATTGACGCAAACGCGATCGATCTCGTCACAGCTTATCAGAGCATTCCGGATCCGCGCCTTCGCAAATCCCTTCTGGATGCGGTGAAAGCGGCTGCTGAGTCTTTCAGCCGTAACGCGACCTTCCGCGACGATAGCGACACTTCTGACGCTTAACATCCCGAAGAAATTCTGTTATTTCCCTTGCAAACGCTCCTTTCGGTTCCATAACCAGAGGAGCGTTTTCTTATTTTTCCGTGACAGGAGTTCCTTGATTGATCCGTTCATCCTACACATTCACCAGTGAAAGTGTTTCTGAAGGCCACCCGGATAAGGTGTGCGACCGCATCTCAGACAGCATTTTGGACCTGTTCCTTTCGCGCGATCCTGTTGCCCGGGTTGCATGCGAAACACTCGCGACCACGAACCGCGTCGTTCTGGCCGGTGAATTTCGTTGCAAGGACGAAGTCAGCGATCAGGAAATCGAGGACGTCGTTCGCTCTGCCATTCGTGACATTGGCTATGAGCAAAAGGGTTTTCACTGGGAAAACGTGAAAATCACCAACCTCCTGCACGAACAATCTGCCGAGATCGCTCAGGGCGTTGACGAGGGCACAGGCACCTATGCCGAAGAAGGCGCAGGCGACCAGGGCATCATGTTCGGCTATGCCGTTGATGAAACGCCAGAGCTGATGCCAGCGACCATCTATTATTCCAACGAGATCCTGAAAGAGCTCGCTCGTCTGCGCAAAACCGGCGAACAGCCTGATCTGCAGCCAGACGCGAAGAGCCAGGTCTCACTTCAGTTTGAAAACGGTGTACCGGTCGGGTCCAATTGCGTGGTTGTCTCAACACAGCATTCTGACCGCGTGTCCGTTGGCGAAGTGCGTGACATCGTCAAGCCGGTCGTCGAATCCATTCTGCCTGAAGGCTGGCTCCCGAAGGATGAAGACTTCTACGTCAATCCGACGGGTCGTTTCGTCATTGGCGGTCCTGACGGCGACGCTGGCCTGACAGGCCGGAAGATCATCGTCGACACCTATGGCGGCGCAGCCCCGCATGGCGGCGGCGCGTTCTCCGGTAAGGACCCGACAAAAGTTGACCGGTCCGCCGCGTATGCCTGCCGCTATCTGGCAAAGAACGTGGTCGCTGCCGGTCTTGCGAAACGCTGCATCATTCAGGTTTCCTATGCGATTGGTGTTGCCAAGCCTCTGTCGATCTATGTCGACACACAAGGCACAGGACAGGTTGACGAAGCCAAGATCGAATCCGTGCTGCATGAAGTGATGGATCTGTCACCAAAAGGCATTCGTACCCATCTGAAGCTCAACCAGCCAATCTTTGCCCGCACAGCTGCTTATGGTCACTTCGGCCGCGCAGCCGAGGCCGATGGCGGTTTCAGCTGGGAAAAAACCGATCTGGTCGAAATCCTGAAGAACCATTTCAGCTAAACTCTGACTGCCGTCATGACCGAAGACAAAATTCATCTCCGGAACATCCGGACATTTGGTCGGCGTGACGGTCGTCCGCTTTCCAGGCGGCAACAGACGCTTGTCGATGATCTGTTGCCGCGTATTTCCATTGAACGCGAGTCTGACGCGCCGATCACGTCGAGCAGCCTCTTTGATGAGGCGGCGAAAGACGTATGGCTGGAGATCGGGTTCGGTGGCGGCGAACATCTCATTCGTCGCGCCCGGCAATATCCGGACATCGGCCTTATTGGCGCTGAGCCGTTCATTGACGGTGTCGCCAAGGCGCTTGGCGGCATAGATGATCACAAGCTGGAAAATGTTCGCCTGTTTCCGGACGATGTGCGGCTGATCCTCCCCCGTATGGAAGCAGGGCTGATCAAACGCTGCTTCATCCTGTTTCCAGACCCATGGCCAAAACGTCGTCAGCAAAAACGTCGATTGATTCAGCCGGACTTTCTGGATGATCTCGCCCGCGTCATGGCACCTGGTGCACCGCTACGTTTTGCCACCGATGTGGCAAGCTATGCAGATGAAGCCCTCTGGCGAATTTTGCAGCACGGCGCCTTCGAATGGCAGGCTGAAAAAGCCGATGACTGGCGCAAACAACCCGAAGATCATGAAGCAACGCGCTATCAGCTCAAGGGGCTGGGTGATTGTGCCCCGGTCTGGCTCGAATTCCAGCGTATCTGATACGAAAAAGCCACGGCGCGACCCGTGGCTTTTCTTTATCCAGTTGGTGGTCTGGCAGACTATTGGGCAACCCAGCCGCCATCCATCGAAAGAATGGACCCGTTCACCTGAGAAGCCCCGTCGCTGCAAAGGAAGCTCGCAAAGCTTGCAACCTGCTCTACGGTGACAAACTCTTTCGTTGGCTGAGCTGCCAGAAGGACGTCTTTCTTGACCTCTTCCTCTGAAATGCCGCGCGTTTTGGCCGTATCTGCGATCTGACCTTCGACCAGCGGTGTGTAGACATAACCCGGACAAATCGCATTGCAGCGAACGCCATGCTGCGCGCCTTCAAGTGCGATGGTCTTTGTCAGACCGGCAATGCCGTGCTTGGCGGCCACATAGGCCGACTTGTAAGGCGACGCGACCAGCGCATGCGCTGACGCCACGTTGATGATCCGGCCCCAGCCTTTTTCCTTCATCTCCGGCATGGCCAGACGAATGGTGTGAAAGCTGGAAGACAGGTTCAGCGCAATGATCAGATCCCATTTTGCGACCGGAAAGTCCTCGACCGGAGAGACATGCTGGACGCCCGCATTGTTGACCAGCACATCAACACTACCAAGCTCTGACTTTATGCTCGCCATCATGTCTTCAATCGCGGCGGCGTCCGTCAGGTCTGTTCCGTGATAGACGGCTTTGACACCATGGTCCTTTTCAAGCGAAGCACGAAACGCCTCGATTTCGTCAGCATCACCAAAGCCGTTCAACACAATATTGGCACCGTCCGCAGCCAGCTGTGTCGCGATGGCTTTGCCAATCCCGCTCGTTGAACCGGTAACGAGTGCAGTTTTGTGTTTCAGCATATCAATTTACTCCAGAAAGCGATGCTTGGGTTGAACCAGCTTGACGCAGAACATGACCGTCTATTACGCCTTAAAAACAGACAAGAGGTAGGCCATGGAAGCGGCAATCGATTCTTTCTCGCATGGGTTCGACAATTTTCTGATCAGTACAATAGTCGCGGGTCTACTTTTAACCGGTTCCTGCGTGGTTTATGTGCTGTTGACCCCGATGAAGGAACTGGAATTGCTCCGGCAGGGAAATGCGTCAGCCGGTCTGGCGCTCGCGGGCGTCATTATCGGTCTCGCCATTCCCATGGCATCGGCTCTGGCCTTCAGCATTTCCGTATTTGAACAGATCATCTGGGGTGTCGTCGCCTTGCTTATCCAGCTTCTCGCCTTTCGAGGTGTTGATCTGCTGCTCAAGGATCTGCCGAAACGCATTGAGAACGATGAAGCCGGCGCCGCGATTTTGCTGATTGCCGTCAAAATCTCTTCGGCCCTGATCATCGGTGCAGCGCTCTGGCCTGCCACCGCGCCGGTTCCACTGCCTTAGGATGGTCCGGTGAAGATCCCTGACTGGCTCATATATCTGGTTGTTCTCGCGGCTGTTTTATACGGGGTTTTCTCCCGGTCGACGAATACCGATGCGCCGCCAGCCCCACCAGTCGATATTGAGGGCCAGGGTTCGATATTGCCGCCCCCTTCCGTGTTCGATCAGGAAGTGATGGTCGAGGTAGATCCATCGACCACAGCCAGCACCGGCACCGCCTTTTCTCTTGGGACGACCGGATACTGGCTGACCGCACGCCATGTCGTCGATGGCTGCACCAATCTTGCGCTCGCCGTTGGCAATCGCAGCGTCGTTCCGGTGCGGGATTATCAGGTTTTCGCTCAGGGTGATCTGGCGCTTCTGCGCACCGATGGCGGACCGGACAGCATTGAATTTGATCTGGAAACCGATCTGCATGTTGGTCAGTACGGATTTCATTTTGGATATCCGCAAGGTCAGCCCGGTGAAGTCACGAGCCGTCTGCTTTCCCGGTCGCGCCTGACAACACGCGGACGTTACAGCACATCCGAACCGGTGCTCGCATGGGCCGAATCCGGTCGGACCCGTGGCCTGATTGGTACGCTGGGCGGTATCAGCGGCGGACCTGTCTACAATGTCGAAGGCGAGGTGATCGGTGTCACGGTTGCGGAGAGCCCACGGCGCGGTCGCATCTACACAACAGCGCCTGCGTCTGTTGAAACCTTCCTCACATCCCTCACGCAGTTCCAGCCCGAGGACGGGACAAAAAGAGCGATCACGCTTGACAATTATGGCGCAGAGGCAGACCGATTACGTCGAAACCTGACAATCATTCCGGTTGTCTGCAGAGAGAGACAGTGAGCGTGACAACCTGTTTTGCAGATCGGCTGATGGAGCGTGTTCGGACGTTCGGCCCGCTTTGCGTGGGCATTGACCCTCATCCCAGCATGTTCCCGGAGCTGTTTGGCAAGCCGAGTGCAGGTGCTATTGCCGTCTGGGCTGATGGCATTATCGAAGCTGCCGCCTCTCAGGTTGCCTGCATCAAACCACAGGCCGCTTTCTTTGAAGCCTGGGGCAGCCCCGGCATGGCCGCGCTCGAACATGTCTGCAAAACCGCTCACAATGCAGGTCTGATTGTCCTGCTCGATGCCAAACGCGGCGATATCGGTTCAACGGCGCAGGGTTATGCCGATGCTTATCTCGGTGAAAACGCTGTCGTGGCCAATGACGCGCTCACGGTAAACCCTTTCATGGGCCTTGAGACGCTGGACCCGTTCATCAACACGGCAAAAGACAATGGACGCGGCGTTATTGTTCTGACCCGCACCTCCAATCCCGGAGCATCTGATTTTCAGGAGAAGGAAATCGATGGCGAACCGCTCTATATGCGTCTCGCCAAAAGCCTGCATGATCGAACCGAGCTTTTGATGGGCCAAAAGGAAGACTGGTCCGGGCTCATGATGGTGATTGGTGCGACCGCACCGTCAGAAGCGCGCCAGATCCGTGAAGCTGCACCGAAAAACGTCTTTCTGGTTCCAGGCTATGGCGCACAGGGCGCGGGCGCAGATCAGGCTGTATCAGGCTTTCTTCCCGGCAAAGATGGCACGCTGGAAGGCGGCGTCGTAAATGCATCAAGATCTGTGAATTTTCCGCAGGCAGCGCAAACAGCCGGCACAGCCGATGCCTGGCAGGCTGGCATACGCGAGGCGATCGCGCGCGCGCAGGATGATCTGAACAAGGCAACGCGACGAGGAAACTGATCAATCGCGCCTTTCTCTCTGGGGGAAACATCTGATGCACATTCTCATGATCGTTCTGGGCGCGATCGCATTCATTGGCGGACTGATCTGGCGGCTGCAGGCCGCATCACAGGCAGGTGCGAAAGTCGCTGATATGGCGCAAACAGCTGCAAACCTGCCGCGAAAGCTGGCCTTCCGACGCAAAACCGGCAAGCGCGGCTCGCAGCTCGTCACCGACGCACGCGAAGCGGCTGTCATCCTGATGCTCGAAATCGTCCGGGCCTCCGGCGAAATGAGCCGGCAGCAGAAAGACACCATCCTCTCCATCATCCAGTCGCAGTTTGACTTCTCGCCTGAGGATTCAGAGGAAATCCTGGTGCAGGCCAGCTGGGTCAGCCAGATCGAGGCTGGCAAGGAGAGCATGCAGCGACGTCTCACGCGGCTGGTTACTGAGCAGGTCAGCGAAAAAGATGTCGTCGAACTGGATGGCATGCTGGTCGAGGTCTCCGAGGCGGATGGCATGCCGACGAGCGAACAGCTGGCAGTCTTGCAGGTTTATCGACGCGTCGCAGGCGTTGTGGCCTGATTGGGGTGATCTTGCACTTTGTCAGGCTCGACAGCTGCGCCATTTGCGTTTAGCCGGACGGGCGCTGACCAAATCCAAACCCAGAGTTTCACGTCATGGATGATGCTTACAGATCCCGCGTCCGCAAGGACAATTGGCTAAACGGCTCGGTCCTTCGCCATGGACGCCTGCAGGGTTGTCTCGTGACCTCCAAGAATTCCGGCACGCACTGGATCAAATACATGCTGAGCGTTGCGCTCGCAGACACATATTGTGTGCCGCCGCCGAAATACTTCTCCGAAGCGGCCACGCAGGACTATATCGGCAGTCCGAAACACACCTCGCCGCATGAGGCGCTGCCAAAGCTTGCCTTCGCGCATACCATTCCGCACCGTCTGATGGATGTGCAGCTCCTGCAGAATGCGTTCAACCTGCCACCTTATGTGCTTCAGGTCCGCCATCCCATGCAGATTCTCGCCTCACATTTCGCGAAATGGAATTATCAGCTCCAGACCGACTGGATGACCTATCTGAAAGGCGATCCATCAGGCGAAGCCTATCGCTGCGATCTCTACTGGCTGGCCCGGTTCTGGAATCGCTGGGGAGAGCTGCAGGCGAAATATCCGGAGAAAATCCTGCGCATTCATTATGAAGGTGTGCAAGCAGACACACGCGGATCGCTTCAGGCGATCTCTGATCACTGGAAGATCGGTCTGAAACCGGAATCGATCGAGCTTGCCATTCAGGAAGGCACGAAAGAGGCCATGGCCAAAAAGGTGGATCCGGCGGCTGAAAAGAACGTGCTGCAAAAGCGCGCTGACCGGCTCGAAGATCTGTTTTCAGGAGAGGCCCTGACGCTTTATCAGGACATTGTCGGCGAGTATTTCGAGTATGACCTGGGGTATGACCTCCTGGCCATACCCCAAAAGGCCTAGGCGTCCGGGTTGCCGATGACCCATTTGAACGGACGGATTTCGACAGACGCAAACACGCCCGCCTTGGCATAAGGGTCGCCCGCCGCCCATTCACGCACGGCTGCAACGCTTTCGCCTTCAACAACGAAAAGCGAGCCGGCAGGCGTTTCGCGATCTTCTGCGAACAACGGGCCCGCAATGCGGACAATGTCCTTTTGCGCCTTCGCCCATTCCAGGTGCGCCGGACGATGCTCCATCCGCTTTTCAACGGAGCCAGGTGCATCCAGACCAATGATATTAAAAAGTGCCATGAGATCGTTCCTACCAGGTGCCAATGTTTTCGGCGCTTGCCCAAGGCTCTTTCGGAGGCTTGGGACCGCCCTTTTGAAGGAGCTCGATCGAAATATTATCGGGTGTCCGCACAAACGCCATATAGCCGTCACGCGGCGGACGATTGATCGTCACACCGAGGCTCTGCAAATGTTCAACCGCTTCGTAAATGTCATCGACCATATAGGCCAGATGCCCGAAATTGCGGCCACCGTCATAGGTTTCCGGGTCCCAGTTCCAGGTCAGTTCAACCATTGGGATTCCCGCGCGCAAGGGTGATTCCAGCGGCGGCGTGATGCCGGCACGGTCAATATCTGCCTGCGTGGCGAGAAAGCTGAGCGTAAACCGACCAGCTTCATTTTCCTTGCGGCTGACTTCCACCATGCCAAACCCTTCCGAGAAGAATTTCAGCGTGCTTTCCAGGTCCGACACACGGATCATGGTGTGAAGGTATTCAAATTGCATGTCGCAAACTCCTCTTGGATCGATCAGATACGCGCCGCTTTGGTCACACGCCCGGCTTTCTGATGCATCCACTCTTCCTCGAAACGGACAGGGCGATACATGTGATAGCGATGGGCGAAGATGGCTGCGACACAGATCAGAGCTCCGAAACTGAATATGGCCAGAGCGAAAGAATGTACCAGCTCACCTTCGGTCAGGGCCGCAGGGCGATCAAAAGCATAATAAGCAGCGCTCCAGACCATATTTACCAGCCAGAGCGCAACCGGCAGCGCGATCACGGCCGCAAACGCGCCCAGCCAGCGATACACATTCACGCGCAGATCACTGCAACGCAGATAAGCGCGCTCAAACGGCGGATAGGCCTCGCCCGCATCAATCTCTCCGCGCTCACGGCCCAGCTCAAACATATCGCGCGCTTCGCGACGGGTCATTACGAACTGAAAAACGACAAAGGCGGCCCAGATGACGAAAAGGCCGAGAACAATGGTGACGGGACCCATACAGGTACTCACTCTGGTTACTTGGTTCAGATGCTGTGTTCCGTTTCACCACGAAAAGCAGATTCCAGGAACAACATGGCGCGCTTTCTTCGCACGCCCCAGTGATAATTATGCAGTCGACCGTCCGCCGCCAAGGCCCGATGGCAGGGAATAAACCAGGAAATCGGGTTCGCACCGATGGCTGTACCCGCTGCGCGTGCAGCTTTCGGGTTCCCGACACGCTCTGCGATAAATCCATATGTCCGCGTCTCGCCGAACGGAATGTCCAGCAAAGCGCGCCAGACCTGCCGTCTGAAAGGTGTCCCGAACAATGCAAGCGGCACGCTGGCCCCCGGCTCGAACACCTTTTCAGCAAACGCCGCCGCCGCCTGATCATCCCGGCGAATGCGCGCAGAAGGGTATCGCCCTGCAAGATCGGAAAACGCCGCCTCTTCGCCGCGACCTATTTTCTGGCCCACTGCTTCCGGGGTCTGCTCGCCTTCATCAATGAAGCCAAGCGCGCAAAGCCCGCGATCGCAGAACAGAAACACCCCCGGCCCAAAAGGGGTGGGCCCTTTTCCGATGGTGAGTTGAACGTCTTTTCCGCCGGACCCGGCCTCTCCGGGGGTCAGCGCCTCATGCGCGATAAACAGATCATGCAGCCGGGACGGCCCGGAAAGGCCGACTTCAAAGCTCGTTTCCAGCACACTCGCACCCGAACGCAGCAACTCACCAGCTTCGCCATGTGCCAGTACAGAGACATATTGCTTGGGTGTCAGCCCGGCCCAACGGGAAAACTCGCGCTGAAAATGATAGGGTGAAAGCCCGAAGGCCGCTGAGATGTCTTCCAGCCCCGGCTGCTCGCGCCATTGTTCACCGATATGTTCCAGCACGCGCGCCATACGGTCATAGGCGATACAGCGTTCATTCAGTTCAGGGTGAGGCAGTTCGTTCATCATGCAAGGAGTTTGACCCCTCTCTTGTCCACTCGCCACCCGTTTTTTGCGGTTCAGACCGGGTGACGTTCCGCGCGGGCACGAACAAGCGCGCTCCGCATGGCTTTTGCCAGATCCAGACGCTCATCCGGGGTCAGAAACCGCCCGATCACATAGGCCTCCCGGCGCGATGCCAGTGTCAGCCAGCTGGTCGGCTTCACCGGTTCATCCAACTCAATCCGTGCGAACGCGGTCGGAAGCTGAACATTGGAGCGCTCACCTTTTGGGTTCACATGATCAACGCGAAGCACATCCGCCGTGATACGCACGCGTGTTTTCTGCTTTTGCTGGCGAAAACACATCTTGAACGCCAGCCATACCGCCAGAATGTCGAGCCCTAAAAAACCGACAATCGGAAAGGCGCCAACAGCCAGAAAGCTGATGGCCGACATCACATTAATGCCCACCACAATCGCCATCACCACATAAAAGGCAGACCGTGACAGAGACTGGTTCGGCGTCAGCTCTGCATCCAGATAAACCGGGCTTTCAGGATTGAAGTCACTCATGACAGCGGAATTTATACCGATGCAGATGATTGGCTAGTGACAATTTTTCCAGCTAGAAGCAGCGGGACAGATGATTTGGAATTGCTATGGCCACGACCCGGAAAAAAACGACGCGCCCAAGACGTTTCTCAAAGGAGAAAGCCGGCGAGCTGTTTGAAATCCTCGCCCAGGAACGTCCCGATCCGAAAACCGAGCTGGATTTCGTCAACCCCTACACGCTGGTCGTCGCTGTCGCTCTGTCTGCCCAGGCCACCGACGTTGGCGTGAACAAGGCCACCAAAAAGCTCTTTCAGATTGCTGACACGCCTGAAAAAATGCTGGCACTGGGCGAAGAGGGCGTGGCTGAACACATCAAGACCATTGGCCTGTGGCGCAACAAGGCAAAGAATGTCGTCGCGCTGTCTCAGATGATCCTGGATGAATTTGACGGGGAGGTGCCGCAAACACGTGAAGACCTCGTCAAACTGCCAGGCGTCGGACGCAAAACAGCCAATGTCGTCCTCAACGAAGCCTTTGGTCAGCCAACCATCGCCGTCGACACGCATATTTTCCGCGTTTCAAACCGAACGGGGCTTGCTCCGGGAAAAAACCCGGATCAGGTCGAAGAAGGTCTGGAAAAGGTCACGCCAGAACCCTATCGCAAAGGGGCACATCACTGGCTGATCCTGCACGGGCGCTATGTCTGCGTCGCCCGCAAACCCAAATGCTGGACCTGTGCCATCGAACATCTGTGCAAGTTCAAGGACAAGACACCGGACCCGGAGACGACTGCAAAACCTGCCAAATCGTCTCTCGGACCGAAGGCGCCAAAAACCTGATCAGGTCTGGCTACCGACCGCTTTGAGGATGCCAGAGCGCAGTGCGTCGGAATCGAACGGCTTCTGGATGATCACAGGGTCATTATAACGCTCGAGCAGATCGCTCGATTCGCCATAGCCCGTCACAAAGACAAACGGCATGCCCATCGCAATCGCTTTTTTCGCGACAGCATCACTCGTTTCATCACCGAGATTGATGTCGAGAATGGCAAAATCAAATTTCGACCGCTCCAGCGCATCCAGCGCCTCAGACACGGAGGCAACGACTTCCACCTCGCGGGTGCCGAAACGCAGCAGGGTCTCTTCTGCGTCCAGCGCGATGATCATATTATCATCGAGTACAAGCGCCCGCTCCGGCAACTCGGTATCATCCTGAAGCGACTTGCCGAGCTTGGCGGATTCCTCTGATGACTGTCTGGCAGACTTCGACGAGTCGAATTTCACGCAGCTTTCCGGGATGATGAGGTCAGCTTCAAAGCCGGAAAGTTTGTAATGCAGATCAACTTTGCCTTTGAGCTCATAAGGGATGGATCGCTCGATCACGGTCGTGCCAAAGCCCTTACGCGTCGGCGCTTTCACGGCGGGCCCACCTGACTCGCGCCACGCAATCCGCAGGCTTCCATCGGGCTCCTGTGAAAGCGTGATCTGAATTTCGCCATTGGAATCACTTAAGGACCCATATTTGGCCGAATTGGTCGTCAGCTCGTGAATGACCAGAGACAAGGTGGTGAAGGCTTCCGGCTTCAGCATCACATTCGGGCCGTTGAGCTGCACGCGATCGCTCTTCGCACCAAGATAAGCTTCCATCTCCGTGGTGATCAGGTCCGTCAATGGCGACCAGTCCCAGCTTTCGCGGGTCAGCTGATCATGTGCGCGCGCCAGTGCATAAATGCGTCCGCCAATAATCTCGGTGAACTCATTAATGTCGGCTGTCTCGGATTTACTCTGTGAGATCAGACCACGAATGAGGTTCAGAATGTTCCGCACGCGGTGATTCAACTCAGCGATCAGGAGCTCCTGGCGCTCCTGCGCCTTTTCACGCTCGACATTTGCCGCATCAGACATACGAAGCACCACTTCAAGCAAGGTGACGCGAAGCGATTCAGCGGCGGCAATGTCACCATCTGTCCAGTAATCGGAATGGCCGGAGACGACTTCCTTCCAGGCCTCAAAGCTTTTGCGCGGCGTCAGACGAATACCGTTCGGCCCAATCGTCACCGGCTTTTCCGGATTTCCTGCCCAGTTCACTTCCTTGGTGATCTCTTTCCGGAAGAGCACGATATAGTCGCGCGGGACGCGCGAAACGGGCAGGGCGAGCAGGCCTGCTGCGCGTGAGACATAGTCCTCGGCTGGCTGATGTACGCTGGAGATCGAATCCGTTGCGAAGATTTTGCTGGTTTCCTGGCGGTTCAGATACCGCATCAGCGTATTGAACTCATCCTTGGTCGGCGTGCTGCCCGTCGCCTGAAAGTTTCCGTTGATCGTCAGTGCAACACCATCGCAATCAATCACCGATTTCAGGGCCGATGCGATCATTTCGAAGTTCTCAGACAGCGTCGCACCTTCTGCGAGCTCGCCCATAATCTGGTCGTGCAGCTTGCGTGCGCGTCTGGATTCCTCACGCTCGACCGCTGACTCCTGCTGCTCGATCAGGAATGAGAACATCTGACCGAAGAGTTCGGCCGCTGTACGTGTCTCATAATTCAGCACGCGCGGCGAATAATGGTGGCAGGCAAAGAGCCCCCACAGCTTGTCACCTTTCAGAATGCTGATCGAAAGCGACGCGCCAACGCCCATATTCTTCAGATATTCAATATGGATAGGCGAGACCGCACGCAGTCCGCTCAGGGACAGATCGAGTGGTATTTCACCTTTGCGGCGCTCGGGAATGATCGGCGATACCTTGTCATTCACATCGGAAATGATGCGCAGCGTATTGCGGCGGTAAAGCTCACGGGCCTGTTTCGGAATATCGGTCGCCGGATAACGAAGACCGAGAAACGTCCCAATGTCTTTGACGGCACTTTCCGCAATCACTTCACCGGTATCATCCGGGTGAAACTTGTAGACCATCACACGGTCAAAGCCGGTCAGCGCACGGATATGGCGCGCGGCCGTCTCACACAGCGATACAATCGAATCCTCGGTCTTGAGGCGTTCGATCAGCGGACGGATGAAGCCACCGCGATCAAGCTTTTCCTCATGATCATTTGGCTCGAATTCCATAACGATATGCCGGCCGCTCTTGTGAAGCGCGATATCGAAATGGGCGTCATTGTCCCGCAGGATGGCCATGCTGAAAATGCGTTCGACCGAGTCATCACTGGTGAGGAGCTGAAGTCGGGAGCGGACCGCATGAATGGTTTTGTCATTCACCCAGCTCCCAAAGGCTGTGCCGAGAATGTCTTCAGCCTTAAAGCCCAGAAATTTTTCGACATTCTGCGAGGCATACGTCACGATCCAGTCGGATGATACAGCGATCAGGCAGCCGAAACTCTGAACATGACCGAGCAGGTGAATCGGCTCGCGGTCGCAATTCGTCAGGTCAACCGGATCGGACGGGCTCTGAAATTCCATTTGTACTTAATCCACTAACTTCGCTGCCGCGCGATACGCACTGA
Organism: Ponticaulis profundi; assembly: GCF_042659465.1. Lineage (NCBI taxonomy): Bacteria > Pseudomonadati > Pseudomonadota > Alphaproteobacteria > Hyphomonadales > Hyphomonadaceae > Ponticaulis > Ponticaulis profundi. Next base: position 120,992 of record NZ_JBHSSW010000009.1, read on the forward strand.
ACGTGTTTTTCGCAGCATCAATAATCTCAGAGCTGTCTGATGACCAGACACCCGCTTTCAGATCTATAACCAGTCTCTTCCAGACAGGTTTCAGATCGGCGCCGGATAAATAGGCCGAGGCGGTCTCGACGAGCGCAGGATTTGAAGACCGCAGCTGATCAAGCTGCAACTGGTTTCCAAGATTTGAACCGGCAAGCACATAGCTGGCTCCGACCGGGTGGCCAGGCCCGTCCAGCATCAGTCGGTGTCTTGAACGGGAAAAGCCAAGCGCCTGCAAATCCGCAGAGATTTTCTGGCGCAGCGCAGAAAGATCGACTGCGTAGGGATTACGTTTATCAAAACAGCAAGTCAGCCAGTTCAGAGCACAGTCATGTGCTCGCAGGAATCCGGCAAACCCCTCAGCCGTCGATATGTTGAATCTGGAAAAAGCAGCTTCGGTGAGCGTGTGTTCGGGTCGGGTCCGGTTTCGCAAGTCCGATCTCAGATCCGTCGAACCGGTAGTCATCGTCGTAGTCAGTTCATTCGCCCCAAAAGTGCTCGCACAAACATCTCGCCCAACCCATCCGATTGCTCTGGATAAAGGTAGGGTTCGATCAACTCAAGCTCCATCAATTTCAGCTGATCATCGTCTCCTCGCACCAGATCTACACGGGCGTAAAGCGGAGAAAAATCAAGCAGGTCCAAGACTGATTTTGCCTCAATCTGGCTAGAACGCAGCAATTCGGATCTGGTTCCATCGATTCGTGATTCTTTTCCGCCATACGAAGACTGAATGCGGTAATCCCCGCCCGTCGCCTGCTTCAGAACAGCATGAGAAAACGCACCATCAATCATGATGACGCTGATTTCCCCTTCGGTCTGAATGGATGTCAGGAATGGCTGGACCATGGCATCAAAGGGATAATCGGTCTGCGGATCGCCGCGCTTGAGAAACAACTGGTCCTGAGCGCCCGCGCCAACCTGGCGCTTCACAACCAGACGATCAGACTGAAAATGATCGAAGGCATGCTCAACGTCTGCCGCAGACGGTTTTGAAAGCCAAAGCGTCGGGATGGTTGCAGCCCCCTTTTCCGCCAGTTCTCTGAGATAGGTCTTCTTCAGATTCCAGGCGACGATGTCTGCGGAGTTGAAAACCGGTACGCCCAGCGCTTCGATTTCCCGCAGTCGTTTCAGGAAGTTTTGCGGGTCATCCCAATAGTCCCAGGTCGTACCAATCACCACGGCATCAAAGCTCGCCCAGTTTACATTTGGCGCATTCCAGTCAATGGGTACGAACTGATGTCCAAGAGAAGTGAGCGGCTCACCGAGCGCCTGAACTGACAAGTCATGTTCGAACGCATCGACACGCCGGTTCGGACTGTCCGGAAGCGTTGATTTGCAGGCCAGGTAAGCTATTTTCATTTTTTCTTGAACAAACTTGTTTTAACTCGCTTAAGTTGATCGCGGTTCTTGAGATCGCTTGCTGTACAACACCAATTAAAGAAAACCCGCATGCAGGATTTATACGACGTCGTTGGAGTAGGAAACGCAATTGTTGATGTGATTGCGTCTGTTCCGGAAGGCTTTCTGGATACACATCGTATCCGTAAAGGCGGAATGACGCTGATAAGTCAGGACGAAGCCAACAAACTCACCGAAGCCTTCGGCGATAACTGCCGTCGCATACCGGGTGGTTCGGGCGCGAATACCATTGCAGGCATTGCAAGTTTTGGCGGTACGACCGGTTATATCGGCAAAGTCGCTAACGATCCGCTCGGGAAATTCTTCCGAAAAGGCATGGAAAAAGTCAGCATCCATTTTCCAACGCCGTCTCTTGAAAAAGGCCCCGGTTCAGCAAGCTGCATGATCGCTGTGACGCCAGATGGCGAGCGCTCCATGAGCACATATCTTGGCGCATCGACAGAATTCACAGCAAGTGATGTCGATGCAGACATGATAACCGGCGCAAAAATCCTTTATCTGGAAGGGTATCTCTTCGACAAGGATGCCGCCAAAAAAGCCTTCGTTCATGCCTCCCAGATTGCAAAGAAAGCCAATCGCCGCGTTGCGCTGACGCTTTCAGACAGTTTCTGCGTTGATCGTCACCGCACCAGTTTTCGCCATTTGATCAGGGGTCATGTCGACTTGCTGTTCGCGAACGAGGCGGAACTTCTCTCGCTTTATGAGACGAGCGATTTTGACTCCGCCATTGAATCTCTTCGTAAGGATGGCGCGACCGCCGCGGTCACCCGTTCTGAAAAAGGATCGGTGGTCATCACGCCGGATGAAATCATCTCCATGCCAGCCGAGCCTGTCCGCAAGGTCATCGACGCAACAGGCGCAGGCGATCAGTATGCTGCAGGCTTCCTGTACGGCTTTGCCCGCAACCGCCGCATGCGCGATTGCGCGAAGCTCGGCCACATCGCTGCAGCCGAAGTGATCTCGCATTATGGTCCGCGTCCTGAAACGAGCTATCGTCAGCTCGCAGTCAAAGCCGGCCTGCTCTAGATCCAGTTTTTCGCGGTCAGGGCATCTTCGACAAAATCGAGCCTGTCCTGACCAAAAAACATTTCATCTCCCACAAAGAAGGTTGGCGCACCAAAGGCGCCGCGCTCAACCGCTTTCTGCGTGTTGGCTTTCAGGCGCGCCGCATGGGCCTCATCACCCGCAAGCGCTTCAAATGCGTCAAAGCCAATTGGCGCATCAACCCAGGCCGCCTGTAAGAGATCAGGCCTGGAAACATCGACGGCTTTTTCCCAGACAAGTGAAAATCCAAAGCTGATGAAGGCTGGCAGTCGCTCATCGCCCTCCAGACCTGTTGCCGCAATCAGGAGGCTGCGTGTGTTCATGGGGAAGGCTGGATTAAAGACGAAGGGCTTCGCAAAACGCTTTGCATGCCGGGCCATGTCCCGCTGTATGAAGGCAGCCTTTGCCGGAATGGTCGGCGGCGGCTGAACCCCGGCGGCTTTCATCACCCCGCCAAGGAAGAATGGATGGAAATTGATGTTGCATCCTGTTCGTGCCTGCACATCCTGAAGCCTGGCCAATCCGATATAGGACATCGGGCTGACAAAATCGAAATAGAAGTCCACTGCGCCGCTCATTCACTTACCTCCCACAAATGTTGTATATGCAACATATAGAAAAGCTGCTCATCAGCCAACTGGCAAATCTGTGAGGGTTCCCTCAGCCCGCAAGACCCGGTAGCTTTCCCGCATGCACAAATGGGGGCCGTGTTGAGACTACAGACGATTGCACCTGTGATATCGGGTTTCGCTTTGAAGGCGGGTCTCGATCCGAAAGGCGACAAATACAGTGCGATCCTGGACAAGCTGCCCCGGAATTCGGACACGCTTCTGGTCCCCAATCGGGAAAATGGTGCCAACACAACCGAGTTTGATCGCCTGGAACAGGATGATTATGACTTGCGGCTTCTCGTCTGGAAGCCAGCTCCAGGTGCCGATGAAACGCAGATTGTGTATCATTTCTACCCGAATGGTATCTGCGTGGTTCAGGCCAGCTACACGATTGCGCGCAATTACGATTGCGATTTTCTGCAGAATGAAGCGCATGATTTGCTCAAAACCAGCATGAAGGCCCATGAGGACGACCTGAATCACTTGCTGGATGACCTGCGCGGGCGCATTCCAAAAGAATATCTCGATGATGGTGATGCCCCATCGAGAATGACGGATGAAAACATCTCTTGGGTGTCACGCGCTGTGATTCTTGATCCATCTCTGCGAAGCGATCCGGAAACGCAGACCTTTATCCGCAACTGGCTGAAAGAAACCGTCGATTACGAAGACGCCGAACATATCATTTCCGGAGAAGCCGACAGCTCCGTCAGCTGGGTCAATTACTTCTTCTTCGATACCGACCGTGTGAACGTTGAGGATGATCTGACATGCGTGCGCCTCGCACAGTGTTTTTTCGCCGCGCAATATGAACTGAACCGCCAGACCCAGCGTGCGATTGTCGAAGCAACGTTTTCCTCCAAAGAGATCCGGAGCGCCAAAGCAAAACTGTCCAATGCCCGAGAGCGTATGCAATTCCTGCATATCCAGTTCCGGACAAACAAAAGCTTCCTCAGACGTTCCCGTCGGCGCAAGCTGGATGACATACTTGAGGCCTGGGAATTTGGCGAACTTGTGCGAAATGGCGAGAAAATGATCGAGTCCTGCACAGACAAGATCAGTGAAATAACGGCAGACCGCTCAGAACGATCTGCCGTTATGACAGACCTGATCCTCGCCTTTCTCGCCCTGTTCACGGTGATCGACCTAGCGTTGTCTCTTATTTCCTACAGCCGTAATCTCATGTCCAACCCGGCACTGAATTACAATGATGATCGGGTGAGCTGGATTCTGCGGTTCTTCGCGAGCATCGACACCGATTACGTGCTGACAGGCGGTGTTATCTCCATACTCATTCTGGCGGGTATTTATGCATACTGGAAAATTGAAAGGTAAGCTTCTGGCCGGTCTGGCCAGCTGCCTGATCAGCACAGGAACGCTCAGTGCTTACGCGCAGGATGCTGGCTGGACGGTTTATACCGACACTTACCGGCCCTTTGTCGCTGCCCCCGATGAAGAAGAAGGCTCTTTATCCCGTCTGGTGCATCTCGTCCTGGAGGACATGGAGGCACCTTACGACATCAAATACATAGACTATGGCTATGCTCAGTATGCCTCGGCAAACAAGGCGCGTACGGCCAGTTTTCCCTGGCGTCAGAACGCTGAACGCAAAGAGAATTTCCTCTTCTCCAAGCCGCTCGCCACGGTCACCACAAAGCTTTTCTACAATCGCCGTATCCATCCGGACATGGCCGAACAGGACATAAACGGTCAATTCCGGATCGGTCTTGTCGAGGAGACGCTCTATGGCGACCAGGTCCGTGAAGCCATCGACAAGACGGCACCGAATGGCGCCTGTCCGTCAGAAGCCGGGAACGAGGAATCATCAGCACGTGGCTGCTTCCGGATGTTCCGATCAGAGGCTGCTGCGCTGAAAGCTTTGCTGACCGATGATATCCAGCTTCTGCCCATTCCGGTCGCGCTAAAAGCGGCCACCATGCAATCCGTCTTCCCGTTTCAGGAAAACCTGATCCAACCGCTTGATGGCATTTCCGAAACCTATGATCTGCATCTGATCACCGGGAAGGGAAAAGAAGGCGAAGCGTTCATTGCAGCCTTCAACAAAAGCTTTGACCGCCTTATCGCGCATGATGTCGTCGATGTCTGGCAGTTTTCCGAGGCTGGCTTCGATCCGGAAATTGCACCGCCTGCCCAGCTCGTTAAGTCAGAGGGTTTTCCGGTTATCACCGGACGCCAGTGCATTGACGGTGAAGGACCGAGCTGCCGAGGCGGTCGAAACGTCTATTACGCTTTGCCGCCCGGTACGCGCGTGCTTGTGCTGGAATGGAGCCCAGCCATAGCAAATCCATCGAATACAGATGAGCGGTTGTTCCGGACCATGACGGAAGAGACGAAAGTGCTGACTCTGGACGAACCAGAGGTCGGTCGGGAGTTGTATGTGAAGACAATGCATATATCACTGGCGGAATGATTGCGTATTCCATCGGCTGGCTTGCCACGACCCTGTATCTGATTGCGCAGGGCTATATTTCACTGAACCCGAATTATAAGCGTACACCCTTCTTTGTGTTGAATATTCTGGCAGGTATTCTGCTGACAGGCGCGTCGGTCGGGATGGAGTCCTATCAGGCGGTCGCCGTCAACGCGTATTGGGCCATTGTAAGCCTCGCCGCTCTTTTTCACCTGTTCACCCGGTTTCACTTCCGCATGCCCATTCCCTGGCTCTGGGGCATTTGCGGCTTGCTGGCCGTCGCATCGATTGCAGGAATCCTTGCGCTTGGCCCGACGGGTCCATTGATTATTGATGTGATCGGCTGGAACGGCACAATCATCTATTGCGGGTCATACTTCCTGATGGCCATCCGGAATATCTCGCGGATCAGCTATCTCTGGGTCAACGCAATATCAGGCGTCATGCTGCTGCCGGCCTATGCCATGGCAGACAACTGGCCGAGCTTTGTCCTGAATGTTGTGTGGGTGATCCTGTCCGTCATCGGTGCTGTCCGGGGCGAACGCATGGCGCCGCCCCGTAAAACCGTCATCACGCCGGATCCGGAATAAATCCTAGAGAATGTACTTGGAGAGGTCGGCATCCTGCGCGAGATCGCCGACTTGTTTCTCCACATTTTCCGCCGTGATGGTGATGGTCTCTCCAGACCGGTCTGGCGCTGTGAAGGAAATATCATCGAGCAGGCGTTCCATCACCGTCTGCAGACGACGCGCCCCAATATTCTCAACGCTTTCATTCACGCGCTCAGCCAGCGTGGCCAGCGCATCAATCGCATCATCGGTGAACTCAAGCGTGACATTCTCCGCGGCCATCAGCGCCGTGTACTGTTTGATCAGGCTGGCTTCCGGCTCCGTCAGAATGCGGCGGAATTCTTCACGGGTCAGCGCTTTTAGCTCAACACGGATTGGCAGGCGGCCCTGCAGTTCCGGCAAAAGATCGCTTGGCTTGGCAACATGGAACGCACCTGACGCGATGAAGAGAATATGGTCGGTCTTCACCGGGCCACGTTTCGTAGAGACCGTGGTCCCCTCGATCAATGGCAGAAGGTCACGCTGAACGCCTTCGCGGGAGACATCCGCGCCGCCGCGCTCTGAACGCGCTGCAACCTTATCGATCTCATCCAGAAACACGATGCCATCTTCCTCGACGGCTTTGACGGCTTCGCGAACGATGACTTCCTCGTCCAGGAGTTTGTCACTTTCCTCTGTCAGCAGCGGCGCATAAGCGTCTGCCACCTTCATCCGGACCCGCTTGGTACGGCCACCCATGGCTTTACCGAACAAATCGCCCAGATTCAGCATGCCCATCGAGCCACCACCGCCCGGCAATTCCATCATGTCCATCGGATTGGATGTATCAGCCAGCTCCAGATCAATATCGCGATCATCCAGCTCGCCGGATTTGAGCTTCTGGCGGAAGCTTTCCCGCGTTGACGCCTGGGCCGTCTGTCCGACCAGCGCATCCAGCACGCGTTCTTCAGCTGCTTTTTCGGCACGCGCGCGGATTTCCTGCCGGCGGCGATCCTTGATCATGCCAATCGCAGATTCCACCAGATCGCGTACAATCTGTTCGACATCGCGACCGACATAGCCGACCTCTGTAAACTTGGTCGCTTCGATCTTGATGAAGGGCGCATTCGCCAGCTTCGCCAGGCGACGCGAAATCTCGGTTTTACCGACACCCGTCGGACCGATCATCAGAATATTCTTCGGTGTGATTTCTTCTCTCAGGCCTTCTTCGACCTGCTTGCGACGCCAGCGATTGCGCAGCGCAATAGCGACCGCTCGTTTGGCATCTTTCTGGCCAATAATGTGGCGATCGAGTTCAGAAACAATTTCACGCGGGGAATACTCAGACATTCAATCGGGGCTCCGGTGGGAAAATTCGTGACCAAATACCGGTCGAAGGGAAGGGTAGAAGTAGGATGCGACGAGCGGTTCGCCAACCACCGCCCAGCAAAACGATCAGTCCGCCAAGGAAAAGCAGCGGGCCTGCAATCTTCATCAGGGCTGAATCGCCGAACACCTGAAAGAGGGACCAGACCGCAAAACCGAAGCTGATCAGACCGGACAGAATGAGCGCGCGCCGGTTCAGCAGGATCGAAAGAACCGCAAGTCCAGCGAGCAGGCTGACCATCGCCATTGAGCCCGATGTCCCCTGCAAATCCAGAAGACCTCGCAGGCCATAAACAAGCTGAGGGGCGGCTGCGACATGCAGCCAGAATCCATTATCGGAAATACGGGTCGTCCGCTGCGGATCGCGCGCATCGAAAGCAATCGCCGCAAGCAGACACAGCACACCGCAAAGCAGCAGGGTTTCATAGCCGAAGGCGATCAGAAACGCTGCTGATGTCACATTGATTGCCATCAGCATCATGGTGAAAGGCAATCGAAATCGCAGATAAAAAAGAAACGCTGCGAGAAAGGATGCCCCGCAGGTGATGAGCAGGCTGGAGCGCGTATCTGAAGACAGCGCACGCGCTGTGTCTTCAATTGTGCCCTGACCTTGTGAAAAGCCGTTCAGAGCATTGGTCGTCGTGCCTTCGATCTGGATCCAGGCCGACAAGGCAAACGCGGCCACACCAACGAACAAGGTGAATAAACTCGCCAGAACAATGCTCGGTAGGAGCATGCGGCGTCGCGCGCAGAAATACTCCGATAGTGCCCACGCAATAACAGCAAGCGGAATACAGATGGTCACCGTCAAATGCTTATAGGTAACCGCGCCAAAACTCAGAATGGACGCTGCCGCAATCAGGCCAAGAAACAGAAGCACCAGGCCGACGCTGAGAAAAATGTCGTTCAGATTGGACAAAAACCGCAGAGATTCGTTTTCACCTTCACCATCACCAGGCGACCGGAAGCTCTCTTCCATGCGTTTCGCCTGGTCAGCGGTGATGATGTTCGCCTCTACGGCAGCGCGAAGCTTGTCACGATCCACTGTCTAACACTTCCAGAGTGAAGCTCGAATTCGTGAAAACACAGATGTCAGATGCGATTTCCATCGCGCGACGCGCAATCACTTCAGCATCTTCTTCATACTCATAGAGGCCGCGCGCAGCTGCGACTGCATAATGACCGCCAGAGCCGATGCCCAGAACATGATGCTCCGGCTCAATCACATCGCCCTGACCGGAAATCAGCAGCGTAACGTTTGAGTCGGCAACGATCAGCATGGCTTCCAGCTTCTGGAGGTATTTTTCGGTGCGCCAATCCTTGGCAAGCTCGACAGCAGCACGCTGGAGCTGATCGGGATAACGCTCGAGCTTTTGCTCCAGACGCTCAAACAGCGTGAAGGCGTCAGCGGTCGCACCCGCAAAGCCAGACAGCACCTTGCCCGGAATCAGCTGACGCACCTTTCGTGCATTGCCTTTCATAACGGTGTTGCCAAGTGAAACCTGGCCATCACCGATCAGAGCGAGTTTCCCGTTTTTGCGAACGGCAAGAATGGTCGTTGCGCGCCATTTGCCATCATTTTCGTGTGTAGCATGCGTTGTCATGCGAGCTATTTGGCGATGCGGGTTGAAAATCGCAAGCCATTTGCGCATGGCCGCCGAATTACTTCGTTCCTGTCAAACGCTGAAGGAAGGTCTCATCCACCACTTCACCAAATGGTCTCCATTCCTGAAGGAAGGTCGTAAATTCTTCAGGCGGCAATGGCTTCGAATAGAGATAGCCCTGTGCCAGCGTGCAACCGCGGCGGCGAAGGAAATCACTTTGCGCAGGCGTTTCCACGCCTTCGGCAACAGTTTCGAGCCCCATGGTTTCGGCCATTGCGAGAATCATCTCGATCACGGCCGGAGCCTGCTTGTCCGAATGAAGTGCGCTGACGAATTGCTGGTCGATCTTGAAGACGTCGAATGGAAGCTTGGTCAGCGTGACAAGGTTGGAGTGGCCCGCACCGAAGTCATCAATCGCCAATCGCACGCCCATCGCGCGAAGCGGACGCATGATCTCTGATACGCGCTCGGTATCCGCAACCGCCATGGTTTCCGTGATTTCCAGTTCCAGACGACCTGGCGGCAAGCCCGCATCTCGAAGCGCCGACAGGACTTTTTCAGCAAAATCTGCTTCTTCAAACTGAAGCGGCGAGACATTTACCGCGACTTTGCAGTCATGACCGGCTTTCATCCAGCTCGTCGCCTGCTCACAGGACTGACGCAGAACACATTCGCCAATACGCGAGATCAGACCGAGTTGCTCTGCCATCGGAATGAAGATGCCTGGCGAAATGAGGTCACCATCCGCGCGCTGCCAGCGCACAAGCGCCTCGGCGCCGGAAATCTGTCCCGTACAGAAATCGATTTTCGGCTGAAAGTAGGGAATAAATTCTTCGCGCTCGATCGCGCGGCGCAGATCCGCTTCCAGATGAAGGCGGTCCATCGCGATCTTGTTGAGCTTGGTTGAATAAAAGCGTGCTTTTCCACGACCTGCGCGGCGCGCTTCCTTCAGCGCTAGATCAGCGTTCTTGATCAGATCCTCGCTCTTCACTCCATGGATCGGCGCAAGTGCAATTCCGCCGGAAAGACCAAGCGTAATCGCCTGCCCCCCAATTTCCAGCGGTTGGCGCATGGAAGAAATGATCAGTTGCATCAGACGGGTAATGTCTGATTTCGCATCAATGTTCGGTACCAGAACAGCAAACTCATCACCGCCAAGGCGCGCCACGACGGAAGGCTGCGAGCCCGCATCCATGAGACGGACGGTTTTATCAGCACTGTTAAGCGCCTTGCGGATACGCATCCCGATCAGGGAGAGCGCTTCGTCACCCTTTTCCGGTCCAAGGGTTTCATTGACCCAGCGAAAGCGATCCACATTCAGAATGATGACAGCGGCAAAGCAATCGTCAGCGCGCGCGCGAAGGGCCCGGTTCAAATGACGCAGGAAATGCTCGCGGTTCGGCAAATCCGTCACAGAGTCGACAAAGGCGAGGCGCTGGATCTGACGAAGCGTGACATCCATGCGGGACATCATCGAGTTGAAGGCTTCACCGAGCGTATCGAACTCATTTCCGGCGTTCACATCGATACGGGATGAAAGCTGATTGGCATTCATGCTGGATGCAAAATCTGTCAGGCGCCGCAGTGGATCTGTCACGCGGTGGATCTGATAGGCCGCAATCGGAATCGCGAGCGCACACACCAGACAGGCCGTTCCCAGGCTCCAGATAATCGTCTTGGTCCAGTTGAAAACGGAGGCGGTCATTGGAATTTTCAGGCCAATCACGCCAACACGTCGTCCATTGTTCCAGATCGGGCGCGCAATCACCGCGCCGTCGGATACCATGTACTGAACCGTTTCAGATGTTTCGGCCGCACGCTCAACAGCGCGGCGAACCTGCTCGCCGCCCTCAGTCTCGATCGCTTTGTCAAAAACAGGCTGAAGGTCCGCGTCCAGCGCCTGAAAGGCTGCAATATTCGAAACGCTCTCGACAACCGGCATGATCAGCCTGCCATCATCGGCCTCCCGATCCTGCAACATACGTTCGAGATATTTGGCATAAGCGGCCACATTGCGCTGCGCCATGACTTCGACGTCGCGGCGCATATTCATCTGGTCGTAATAGACATTTGCGGCGGTGAATATGACAGACGCAAGCAGAATCAGCCCACACACAAACACCATAAAGGACGTGCGAAGACTCCAACTCTTTTTACGCTTTGGCGTCTTCCGACCTGCCATTCTAACCCCGAAACGGTACCGGAACCGAACTCATTTTCAGTTCATCAGGTAATCAGTATGAGAATTTATTTAGAAATCAGTGAATATCGCGTTACATGTTCCACCAAATCTGGAAAATGAGTCCTTAACCTATGAGTCAGACTGCACGCAGCGCCAAAGTCGTTCGAGAAACCAAGGAAACCCAGATCGAGGTTGAGGTCACACTCGACGGATCGGGTCAGTCCAAGATCGAAACCGGTATCGGTTTCTTCGATCATATGCTGGAAAGCTTTACCAAGCACTCAGCCATGGATTTCACGATCAAAACGGTTGGCGATCTGCATGTCGACATGCACCACACGGTCGAGGACACCGGTATTGTCATGGGCCAGGCGGTTGCAAAGGCGCTTGGTGATTTCAAAGGCATTTCCCGCTTTGGCCACAGCTATGTCCCGATGGACGAAACGCTCAGCCGGGCGGCCATTGATCTGTGCAATCGCCCCTATCTGATCTGGAAAGTTGACTTTTCCCGGGACAAAATCGGCGACATGGACACAGAACTCTTCAAGGAATGGTTCCAGGCCTTCGCCATGAACTCAGGCGGTTGTATTCATGTAGAAAATATCTACGGCGAAAACTGCCACCACATTATCGAGAGTTGCTATAAAGCCCTGGCGAGATCTCTCCGTCTGGCGGTTGCGCCCGATCCGGTCTTTGCAGGACAGGCTCTGTCCACTAAGGGATCACTGTAAATACGATTTGCGGTGAAAGTACCTCTTCATGCCGACCATTGTCCTTATCGATTATGGTGCAGGAAATATTCCATCCGTTGAACGGGCTTTGGAAGTTGCCTTGCGCGATACCGGACTGTCATTTGACGTGCAGGTGACGGACCGACCAGAGCATGTTCTGGCGGCTGATCGCATTGTGATTCCAGGTGTTGGCCATTTTCGTGACTGCCGTGATGGACTGTTCAAACCAGACGGGATGATCGATGCGTTGAACGAAGCCTGCCGCACCAAGGCACGACCAACGCTCGGCATCTGCGTCGGCATGCAGTTAATGGCAGACATCGGACTTGAAGACGGTAAGACCGAAGGCCTTGGCTGGATTCCCGGTAAGGTCGATGCCATCCCAACCAGCGCAGGTCTGCCCATCCCGCATATGGGCTGGAACGAATTGATCGTCCATTCTAACCACCCTGTTCTGGATGGAATTGAAGATGGCGATCACGCCTATTTCGTCCACTCTTATCACTACCGGCCGGAAAGCAGTTCAGATTTGCTTCTGACAACCGATTATGGCGGCACGATTACCGCCGCGATTGGTCGCGATACGCTGGTTGGATCGCAATTCCACCCGGAAATCAGCCAGGCCACCGGGCTGCGCCTTCTCAAAAACTGGATTAGCTGGAACCCATGAGTTTTACCCTTTATCCCGCGATCGATCTCAAACAGGGCCAGTGCGTCCGGCTTATCCAGGGCGATATGGATCAGGCGACCGTATTCAGCCAGTCTCCGGCTGATCAGGCCAAAGCCTTTGAGGATATGGGGTTCAAATATCTGCACGTGGTCGATCTTGATGGCGCGTTTGCCGGACAGAGCGAAAACCGCGAATCCGTTGCGAACATTCTGAAGACAGTATCCATGCCCGTTCAACTGGGCGGTGGCATTCGCAAACGCGAACATGTTGAAGCCTGGCTCGATGCCGGGATTTCAAGGCTCATTCTTGGTACGATTGCCGTGCGCGACCCGGACTTCGTCAAATCTGTTGCGCGCGACTTCCCTGGCAAGATTGCTGTCGGCATTGATGCGCGAAACGGCATGGTCGCCGTCGAAGGCTGGGCTGAAGTATCCGATCTCGACGCGCTCGATCTGGCCAAAGCGTTTGAAGACTCGGGCGTCGCAGCGATCATCGTCACAGATATCGGGCGGGACGGTCTGAAAACCGGCGTGAATGTCGATCTGACCGCCGACATGGCAAAATCCGTTTCCATTCCTGTCATTGCGTCCGGCGGTGTAAAGTCCTCTCAGGATATCAAGGACTTAAGAGAAAGTGGCGCTCCGATTTCCGGCGCTATTCTCGGCCGGGCCCTTTATGATGGTGACATCATTCCAAGTGAAGCTCTGGAACTTGCCTCATGCTGAAACTGCGCGTCATTCCCTGTCTGGATGTCAAAGAAGGCCGCACCGTAAAAGGTGTGAACTTTGTTGATCTGAAAGACGCGGGTGATCCCGTCGCACTTGCCAAAGCTTACAGCGAACACGGCGCTGATGAGCTTTGTTTTCTCGATATCTCTGCCTCCGAAGAGGGGCGAGGCACGATGCTGGATATTGTACGCGAAACCGCGCGTAATTGCTTCATTCCGCTCACAGTTGGCGGCGGTGTCCGAACACCAGATGACATGATCCGCCTCCTGCGCGCAGGCGCTGACAAGGTCGGTATCAATTCTGCCGCCGTTGCGAACCCCGCCATCATCGGGGAATGTGCAAACCGGGTCGGCCGCCAGTGTGTTGTGGTCGCCATTGATGCCCGCCAGACGACTCCCGGAAAATGGGAGATTTATACCCATGGCGGGAAACGGCCGACCGGTATTGATGCGGTCGAGTATGCGCGTGAGGCCAGCGAACGCGGAGCCGGCGAAATTCTGCTCACATCCATGGATAAGGATGGCACCAAATCCGGCTATGATATCGAACTGACGAAGAAAATCGTCGATGTCACCTCTGTTCCGGTGATTGCGTCCGGTGGCGCGGGTACGATTGATCACCTCATTGAAGGCATCAAGAAAACCGGAGCAACAGCCGTGCTCGCCGCTTCGATTTTCCACTTTGGTGAAATTGATATTCTCGACGCAAAGCGCGCAATGAAGGAAGCAGGTCTCGCCGTCCGGCTGGATCGATAGGAGTGTTTCACATGAAACTTGGGTCTGAAGAAAACTTCGCCGCGGTTCTGAAGCATCTCGCTGAAACCATTGATAACCGCGCGGATGCCGGAGATTCCGAAGCATCCTATACAGCGAAACTGCTGAAAAAAGGTCCGAGCAAGACCGCCAAGAAGATGGGCGAGGAAGCTGTCGAACTTGCGATCGCTCTGACCAGCCAGTCAGATGACGAAGTCATCGCAGAGACGGCTGATGTCATCTACCATTTGCTTGTGGCGCTTCGAAGCCGCGGCGTTTCCCTTGATCAGATCGCTGAAGAGCTCGCCAAACGGGAAGGCATATCCGGTCTGGTCGAAAAGGCGTCCAGGCCGAAAGAATAACAAGCGCTCGCGCTAGGCGCCAAGGCGCCGCAGAAACACGTAAAACGCGCCATCGCCGCCATGCTTCTGATTTGCTCGCGCATAGCCGGAAACATGGCCGCGAAAATCCGGTTCGGCGAGCCATTCCAGAAAGCGACGGCGAAGAATGCCCTGTCCATCCTTACCTTTGCCGGTAATCACCAGCACGCTGGTTTCACCAGACCCCCGGTGAAAGGACAGAAAACTCAAAAGCGTTGAACGCCCGGTATCCTGCGTATGTCCGTGCAGATCCAGCGTAGAACCAAAGGGTACACGCCCGCGGCGCACGCGCTTTTCCTGCCCCCGATTTGCTGGTTCACCTTTTATAGCATGTGGACGCGTTGGCTTTGATGGAATGCCTGTGCTCGGCGACGGTGAAAACCCACCGGCCAGGCGCGCAAGATCATCTGGCGTTGCTGATCCGCGTCCACGTTTTTGTGGAGATGTAACAGTCGGTTGGCGGCTCGGACCCAGCGGGATTGTTTGCTCATCCAGCTTGGGCTCATCGGTCGGCGTCGCGCGGGCTTGTGCCTCCTCCATGGGCTTGATCGTCTTCTGAACCCGCATCCACATGCGATGCTCTTTCGGTGTGAGATGGCGACGCGTCATGAGGCCTCGTCACTTTCGGCGAGTTCCTGCGGAAGAAAAACGATGAACCGGCCCGGATAATTCATACGCCCCGCGCGCGTTCCGGCCTCATCGCCCCAACCAAAGAAAATATCGCCCCGCTTAACGCCTTTGATCGCACCGCCGGTATCCTGCGAAATCAGCAAAAGGCTGGTTTCTTCACCTTGCCAGTTCGCCCCGGCATTCGGGATTTCCGTTTCGATGAAAAATGGCACACCAAGCGGATGGTGCTGCAAATCGACGGCAAGACTTCCCATCGGCGTCAGCGGCAAACCAGCTGCCCCTTGCGGACCTTCTTCGGGATCTTCGATGTCGCTGGCGCGGAAGAACACGAAGCGGGGATTTATATTCATCGCTTCGCGCGCGCGTTCTGGCCCAACCTTTTCCATCCAGGCCCTTATTCCCTGCATGCTGGCTTCTGATCTTTCGATCTCGCCTTTCTGAATGAGGTGATTGGCAAGTGATCCGAAGGGGCGATGATTGTGTGCATCAAAGCCTGCACGCATCACGCGTCCATCGGGGAAGGTCAGACGACCAGATCCTTGAATTTGAAGGAAAAACATGTCTGCCGGATCTGCATAGGCAATCGCATTTTTCGGCAATGTTTCGATATCAGCGCGCTCCGGATAAAGCACCAGCTTGCCGTTTCGGACCTGACCCCAGATTTTCTTGTTGCCATATTCGGGTTCGAAATCGCCCAAACGCGCTTCAATCAGATCATCCGGTCGCGCAGGAATCGGCTCAGACAACGACTCCGTCGGTTCGGCGGCCACCTGTAATTCCGGCTCATAATATCCGGTGAGCTTGTTGATTGGCTCTGCGGTGACGATTTCATAAGCGAAGAAATAGTCTTCAAAGAAGCGATGCAATTCGCCAACATCTTCGTATTTTTCAAGGACGGAACAGGCAGGCTTCCAGTCACCAACCGTCCCGCCATAAGGCGCATCAACGGAAACAGGTGCTTCTGCATCACGGCCCATAATGACGGTGCAGCTCTTCTTCATCGCCTTGAAGGCAGGTGAAATGTCAGTCTGCGGCCAAGATGTCAGATCAGAAAACGCAACGAATGTCCGCGAGAACAGTTCTGTCTGCGGTTCGCTTGTATCTTCCGGAACGGGCGTCGCCTCGCTCGGATCAGGAATTGGTTCCGGCTTGTCCTTCGGTTCACACGCACTGAGGAGTGCGAGCGCCGAAATCAGGCAGCTGACACGTCGGAGAGTTTCCAATTCGGGTTCCTGCTTTTGGTGTCGCGTTCAAAGGTCCAGAGTTCCTTTGTATCGCTGATCCGATCGCCATTTGTAAGCTCTGCTTCAAAAAGAACCGTCACTTCGGCCATGGATCCGCGCACATCGCCCGATTCTATCGCAGCATTCTTCAAACGCATCAGCTCCAGCGGCTCTTCACCAGACTCTTCGCGCTGTTTCAGCGCGCTGTCATAGTCCTGATAGATGTCGTCATTCAGAAGGTTTTTCAGTGAAGACCGGTCACCATCTGCGAAAGCTTTGACGATCATCTCGTAAGCGCCACGGGCACCTTGCAGGAATTCTCTCTGATTGAAGGACGGATCGATGCGGGAAATCTGACCGATTCCGCTGATCGAATCATCTTCCTCGTCGACTTCATCAGGATTGCGCACAACATGGACTGGCTGCGGACGTTGCTCTGCTTGTTCATCCCGGCGAAAAGCAGGCGGAGGCGCGCCTTTCTGCTTTCCGATCGTGGAAAACAGACGGGCGAAAATAAAAATCGCGACAGCAGCGAGAAGTAAAATTTCGACCATCGTGTGTTTATCGCGTCCTCTGACTATTTGACTTCAGCCTACATATAGGCAGGTTTTGAAAAAGTTCAGCTTTTGAATGACATTTATCGCTCGTTCCGTACACGCAAGAAAGAGGCCTCTTGAACATGCCAAGTGATTCCCAGCCGTCCGAACCACCGCTTCCAAACATTCGTGTGCTCGCGCAATACGCTAAATCGGTGTCCTTCGACAGCAAGGATGGCGTACAGGCCGCCGGTTTGCCAAGTCAGCCAAACATCGAACTTGGAATTGATGTTGGGGCAACAGCTGTTCAAGGCGGGCCTCATACCTATGAAACCAACATCAAGCTGATGGCGCGGGCGCATGTCCAGGACGAAACCATATTCGAGATTGAGCTCGTTTATGCTGGTATTTTCGATGTGAGCGGCGCACCAGAAGCCCATGTAGAACCGATCCTGATGATCGAATGTCCGAGATTGCTCTTTCCATTCGCAAGACGGGTGATCGCAGACATCACCAGAGAGGGCGGCTTCCCACCCCTATTGATCGATCCTGTTGATTTTGCAGGACTTTATAATGAACAGGTGAATCAGGCGTCTTCCTGAAGCGAACGCTCAAACCAGCGAGATGGTGCGTCCAGATCGTCGATAAATGCGCGATGACGGAAAATTTCGTCGGCCGTGATCAGACTTTTCAGCGGTGAAGGCCGCTGTTTTGCGGCGCGGCGTTTTCCACCATCCATGCCATCGTCTTCGCGCGCATCGAATGAAAAACTGCGGTGACGACCACCATTCAGTTCCAGATACACTTCGGCGAGAAGCTGAGAGTCGAGCAGAGCCCCGTGAAAGGTCCGCGCCTCGGCATTGACGTTGAACCGTTTGCAAAGTGCATCCAGCGAAACCGGTGATCCTGGAAACTTGGATCGCGCCATTGCAGCAGAGTCGAGCCAGCGATCATCCGGAATGGGTCGCCGACCCGCTTTTTTCAGCTCCATATTCAGAAAGCCGCGGTCAAATTTGGCGTTGTGCGCGACAATCCGTGCATCGCCGATGAATTCGAGCAGTTTGTCAGCAATCTCGGGATCTTCAAATTTCGGCTGCCCGACCAGCATGTCGTCGGTAATACCGGTAATCTTGATCGTTTCCTCAGAAACAGACCGACCCGGATCGACATAGGACTGGAAGGTTTCGCCGGTTGGCATGAAGTTTTTCACTTCCACGGCGCCAACTTCGATAATGCGGTCACCCTGATCGTGAAAGAGACCTGTGGTCTCGACGTCGAACATGATCTCGCGCATGGCGATGTTTCCCTAAAGTGTGCGTCGTAATGCTGAAATGAGAGCTTTTACCTGTTCTCTTGCATACTCAAGGTCAATCCGGGAGTTGATCACAAAATCTGCACGGGCGCGTTTTTCAGCATCTGGCAATTGCTTCGCCAGAATCTTCTCAAACGCATCTTCTGTCATGCCGTCCCGTCCCAGAACCCGCTTTCGCTGTTCCTCAGCCGTCGCAGAAACCACGATGGTGTAATCAACGCGTGCATCGCCGCCTGTTTCAAAAAGCAGAGGAATATCAAGCACAATCATGTCTGCGCCATCGCTTTTCGCTGTCTTGCGAAAATCGATCTGGGTTTGACCAACAAGTGGATGAACGATGGATTCAAGCTGTTTCATAGCGCCCGGATCGTTCAGAACCCGTTCGCGCAGACGCGTGCGATCAACCCGGTCTTCTACGATAACATCCGGAAAGACCTTTGAGAGTGGCTCGACGGCCAGACCGCCCGGTTCATATATGGCGTGGACAGCAGCATCAGCGTCGTAAACGGGAATGCCTTCATCGCGAAACATACTCGCTGTTGCACTTTTCCCCATGCCAATCGAGCCGGTCAATCCGAGCGTTAACACCTGCGTCTACCCCGCCTATTTCTTGTTTTGCCCAAGATGTACGGGCTCTGCACAGAAAATCCAACGCCTGTGTTTGATTTCAGACCCTCAGCGTGTCCAATCGCGACAGGCTTTCAGGGCTGCTTCACGATCCGGCGTTTCTTCAAACCAGATGTTGAAGGCATCAGCCGCCTGACCCACCAGCATGGGAAGCCCGTCTTCTGTCTTCCAGCCAGATGCTTGCGCCGCATTGAGCGTTTCTGATGCCGCGGCGCCATAGCTGATATCAATGAAATAGCCAGAATTCGTGGTTGGTAGCTCGATGCGACCGCCCGAATGACCCAGGCTGACCGTGTTGATCACCAGCGGAAAGTTTCCAGCCAGAACCTCGATCTGATCAAGCGTCGAAATCTCATCCACAAAGAGATTCATATGATCGGCCAGCGCACGTGCTTTTTCAGGCGTGCGGTTCAGAATGGAAAGTCTCACGCCCCGCTGACCAAGCGCATAGGCAACAGCGCGGGCAGCGCCGCCGGCACCAATCAGAAGCGCTTTTTCCGGAAGGTCAGGAATCCAGCGATCCAGCGACCAGAGAAATCCGCTCCAATCGGTATTGTCGGCAAACCAGGCAGGAGACACCTGATCAGTCTGAACATTCCGAAGTGTGTTCGCTGCGCCAATTTTCATCGCAGCGTCTGAAATGTCCGCCGCAGCTTCAAGCGCCGAGAGTTTATGGGGCAGGGTGACATTCAAGCCGGAAAATCCTGCACGACCAAGTGCTCGAATGTCTTCGGTCGGAGATGCCTCGAGCAGATCCAGCGCCAGATAGCGCGCATGTTTCTGATGTTTTTCATACCAGAATTCGTGAATTCGCGGCGACAGAGAGTGTTTTACCGGATGTCCGATCACCCCATAGAGCGCGGGTTGTCCGTCAAAGCTCATTCAGGAAGATCTCCGCGATCTCGCAGGAAGGACAAAAGCTCTATCAGCGGCAATCCGAGGATGGAAAAGTAATCCCCATCGATCCGGTTGAACAGCTGAACGCCCAGACCTTCGAGCTGGTACGCGCCAACACTTTCAAAGGCTGCATCACCAATCCGATCGAGATAATCCTCGATAAAGGCATCGCTTAACGGGCGCATGGTCAGTTTCGGACGGTTCACATGGCGCCAGACGGGTTTTCCATCCTGCGCAATCACGATCGCGCTTTCCAGATGATGAGCCTTCCCGGAAAATTGTTTCAGCCTTTCAAAGGCTTCTTCGCGGTTTGCAGGTTTATCAAAACCCTGACCGTCGAGTGACATCATCTGATCTGCGCCGATAACCAGACCTTTGGTCTGCGCAGAGACGCGGCAGGATTTCATTTCAGCCAGAAATTCAGCCTGCTCTTTCGGAGACAGACCTTCCGCCCGCATGGACTCTTTCAGACTGTCTTCATCGACCTGAGATTTCTTGATCTCAAAATCGAGACCAGCGTTTCGAAGCAGATCCGCTCGAATGCGGCTTCCGGAAGCGAGCGTAAGTTTAAGCGTCATCAGGATTCTTCACGAAGCAAATTGAGAATAGCAGCTGCTGTTTCCTCAACACTTCGGCGCGACACGTCAAGCGTTCGCCATTTCTGCTGTGCGAACAATCGGTTTGCTTTGGCAATTTCCGCCTTCACCTGATCATCATCGGCATAGCTGGAAAGCGCGGTTTCATTCAGCGACAGAAGTCGTTGCTGCCGGATCTGAACCAGGCGGTCGGGAGAGACTTTCAGCGCAACAACAAGCGGTCTTTTGCCATCCAGTTCCAGAAGCTGTTTTGGCGGAGGAACACCCGGCACCAGCGGCACATTCGCCGCTTTCACACCGCGGTTTGCAAGATAAACGCATGTCGGAGTCTTTGACGTGCGGCTCACCCCAACCAGGATGACATCTGCATTTCTGAGATTATCCGTCCCGGCCCCATCATCATGAGCAAGCGTATAGTTGATGGCTTCCATCCGCTCGAAATATTCTTCGTTGAGCGAATGCTGAGCAGCCGTCCGTTCGCTTGCCGGCAGTCCCAAATGCCGGCTCAGCATGTTTACGGATGAATCGAGGATCGGCAGAACCGGGTGACCCTTGGACCGACAATGGTTCTCAAGCTTGGTGCGCAGGGCGTCATCGGAAATTGTAAACCACACAATTCCGGGGGCAGAGTCGATTTCCTGTAGAACACGGTCCAACTGACGTGGAGATCGGACGAGATAGTAGTTATGTTCGAGCGGCATCACGTTTTCGAACTGGGCACAGGCCGCACGCATCACAGCGTTCAGCGTTTCGCCGGTCGCGTCCGAAACAAGATGTACGTTGAAATAAACCTGGAGCTTTCTTTTTGAGCCGTCCGCCAATGATCTCTACCCATTCTTCCACAGGACATGTGGATAATATGTGGATGGTTTATACTCTTATTCGTAATCCACAATGCAATTCACAAGGGGAAAATTCTCTCGCAATTGTTCTCGCTTTGTCGTCTGCATGTGGAGCTTAACAAATGGTTAACGCCTTAAACCTTGAGACTCTGCGGCTTTTCAGCCAGTTGAAAATAGGCGTTGTCTGTGGATGACATGTGGAAACCCTTGTGGGAAAAAGCCGGCAATCAAAGTCTTAATGATTTCTTAACTCAAACCCCGGGTTAGAAAATCATAATCAATAAGATTCATTATATAAGGATAAGGGCATGGCGGGTGCTGAAAGCTCTCTCTTCATCAAAACCGTGAAAGGGGAAATACCGGAAAGACCTCCGGTATGGCTGATGAGACAGGCCGGGCGCTACCTGCCTGAGTATCGAGAACTCAGAACACGTGCGAAAGACTTTCTGGATTTCTGCTACACGCCATCTCTCTCTGTTGAAGCCACTCTGCAGCCATTGAGACGGTTTCCACTAGATGCCGCCATTCTGTTCGCAGACATTCTGTTGATTCTGGACGCAATGGACCGTGATCTGCAATTCCTCCAGGGAGAAGGTCCTGTCCTTCGTCCTCTGGAAAAGGTCAGTGAACTTGATCTGGTTCCAATGCCAAAGATTCTGGATCGCCTGTCGCCCGTCATGGAGACGGTTGATCGTCTGAAGCAAAATCTGGACAAAGGATTTCCTCTGATTGGTTTTGCCGGATCTCCCTGGACGGTCGCTGTCTATGCGATTGAAGGTCGAGGCGGTACCGACAAGAAGAATCCGAAACTCTGGTCTTATACACGTCCAGAGGATTTGGATGCTGTTTTAGAAAAAATTACAGAAATAACAGTGCATTACCTGAAAAATCAGGTTGAAGCTGGTGTTGATGCGCTCATGCTGTTCGACAGCTGGGCGGAAAATCTCCCGACGCCGGTTTTTGAGCGTGTCGTGATCAAGCCGACCAGAAAGCTGGTGTCACGTTTGAAGGAAGAGGGTGTTTCGGTTCCGATCATCGGTTTTCCGCGGGGCGCTGGAGCGATGGTTCCGCGATATGTCGAAGAGACAGGTGTTGATGCGGTAGGTGTGGATACCGGACAAGTGCCATCCTTCATTCACAACATGCTTCCAAAGCACATTCCTGTGCAAGGACATCTCGATCCGTTGGCAATGATTGCGGGAGGGGATGAGATGCTGAACCAGGCGAAATCGATCATTTCGGCCTATGAAGGTCGTCCGCATATCTTCAATCTGGGGCATGGTATTACGCCGGATGCCAATCCGGAAAACGTGAAAATTCTGACGGAATATATCCGGTCTCTGGGAAGCTAGGCCTATGTTGTTTGAATGGATCCGCGCACTTCACATTATCAGCGTCATTGCCTGGATGGCCGGCATGCTGATGTTGCCAAGATTGATTGTCTATCGGATCGAAAGCGTTCCGGGCGGTGAGACCGATCAGACGATGGACAAGGCGATTCGCCGTCTTCGGATGATCATTCTCAATCCGGCAATGGTTCTCACCTGGGTTTTTGGTCTGACGCTTATTGCCTTGCAATGGCCTGGCATCATGTCTCAGGGCTGGATGCATCTGAAACTTGCCATGGTGCTCGGAATTTCCGCCATGCACGGCGTGTTTGTTGGGATGAGCAAGAAAGTTCACACGGAAAAGCAGCCAAAGGCGAAAACGCTGAGAATGCTGAACGAGCTTCCTTTCATCTTTGCGATCATTGCTGTCATCGCCGTTGTCGTTCAGCCATTCTCCTAAACTGAGGCTAAAAGACTTGACGCAACGGCGTTTTGGTGGCTTTGAAGAGTTACCTCGTCCGTAGGTGCATGTACGATTTTCAAATCAATCGTTTTCATATCGGCAAATATCTTTGCCAGATTTCCAGAATGCAGTGAGTCATGACAGAACCAGCAGCTGACCGTAATCAGGTCGCGCTACGCGATCTTAAGCTCAAAGCTCCAAAAGAGCTGCTTGAATACGCAGAATCTCTCGAAGTCGAAAACGCGTCTTCGCTCCGAACCCAGGATATGCTGTTTGCGATCCTGAAAGAACTGGCCGAACGGGATACCGAAATTCTCGGCGCCGGTGTGATGGAAGTGTTGTCCGACGGTTTCGGTTTCCTTCGATCACCAGAATCCAACTATCTTCCAGGACCAGACGATATTTACGTCAGTCCGCAACTTATCAAACGTTATGGTCTTCGTACCGGTGACACAGTGGAAGGCGAAATTCGCTCTCCACGTGATGGCGAGCGTTATTTTGCGCTTGTTCGCGTGTCCCGGATCAACTTTGAAGATCATGAGAACGCAAAGCATAAGATCCACTTCGACAATCTGACGCCGCTTTATCCGGAAGAGCGTCTTCACATGGAACCGCAGGATCCGACGAAAAAGGATCGTTCGGGTCGTGTCATCGATATCGTGGCGCCAATCGGTAAAGGTCAGCGTGCGCTGATCGTTGCGCCGCCACGTACCGGTAAGACGGTTCTGCTCCAGAACATCGCGTCCAGCATCGAAGCCAATCATCCGGAATGTTATCTGATCGTCCTTCTGATCGACGAACGCCCGGAAGAAGTGACGGACATGAAGCGGACAGTAAAAGGCGAAGTTATTTCTTCGACCTTTGACGAGCCGGCCTCACGTCACGTGCAAGTCGCTGAAATGGTGATTGAGAAAGCAAAGCGTCTGGCAGAACATGGCCGCGACGTTGTCATTCTGCTCGACTCCATCACGCGTCTCGGCCGTGCATACAACACAACCGTTCCATCTTCGGGTAAAGTATTGACCGGTGGTGTGGATGCGAACGCGCTTCAGCGTCCGAAACGTTTCTTCGGTGCGGCCCGTAACCTGGAGCAGGGCGGTTCTCTGACGATCATTGCAACCGCACTGATCGAAACCGGATCCCGTATGGATGAGGTCATCTTTGAGGAATTCAAAGGGACAGGTAACTCGGAAGTCGTTCTGGATCGCAAGGTTGCGGACAAACGCGTCTTCCCGGCGATCGACATTCTCAAATCCGGTACCCGGAAAGAGGAACTCATCACGCCGCCTGAACATCTCAAGAAAGCGTACATTCTGCGCCGCATCCTTAACCCGATGGGCACGTCCGATGCGATCGAGTTCCTGCTCGATAAGTTGCGTCAGACAAAGAATAACGATGAATTCTTCCAGTCGATGAACAACTAGACAATTGTTTCACGTGAAACATCGGGCAGGCTCATATGAACCAGTCCCTTTCAAATGATACGATCATTGCACTCTCGTCTGGCCAGGGCCGGGCGGGAGTGTCTGTTTTAAGGATTAGTGGTCCTCAAGCAGATCTTTTCCTGAAAACCTATTGTCGCGGCGCTGTTCCCGAACCTCGTATGTCAGCGCTCCGGTGGATCTATGACGAAGATGAGCAACGGGTCGATCAGGCACTGATCCTGAGATTTGTCGGACCGGACAGTTTTACGGGTGAAGACGTCATTGAACTTCATTGCCATGGCAGTCTGGCCGTGGTCGACGAAGTCCTTCGGCTTGCATGCCTGTTACCAGGTTTTCGGATAGCTGAGCGCGGTGAGTTTTCCCAAAGAGCGTTCGAAAATGAGAAACTCGATCTGGTCCAGATCGAAGGCATTTCAGATCTCATTGAGTCCACGACGACAAAGCAAATGCAGCAAGCCGCTCGATTTTTATCGGGGGATGCGAGTTCCCGGATTGAAGCCTGGCGAAAGCAAATACTTGAGGCGTCAGCCTATCTCGCTGCAAGCATCGATTTCTCAGATGAGGGCGATGTTGGTGAGTCGCCACATGGCCCAGTCCTTGATCTCCTGTCAGAACTCGAAACGGAGTTCACATCGGCATTAGATCGGTCAGAAAAGGCCTCGCGCGTCAGAGATGGTATTCGTGTTGCCATTATGGGGGCGCCGAATGTCGGAAAATCGACTCTGATGAATCTGCTCGCCGAGCGGGATGCTGCCATCATCTCTGATATTGCGGGAACAACACGAGATGTTCTGGAGGTGAGCCTGGTCCTCAACGGGGTTCCGGTGCTTCTCGCAGACACGGCCGGAATTCGCGAAACCGACGATCCGATTGAAGCAGAGGGCGTTCGCCGCGCGAGAAAGTGGGCGGCAGAAGCGGATATCCGCCTTTTTCTGTCGGAAATCGGTGATGACACGTCAAAGCCGGAAACGGATATCGATCTCTGGATCGGAACTAAAGCAGATTTGCCGCGAAACACCGATCAACCTTTTGATGTGAAAATCTCTGCGACGACGGGAGAGGGCATCGACGCGCTAAAATCACAGCTTTCAAATCGCGTTGCCGAACTGACATCGCTGTCTGAAGCGCCGAGCATTGTGAGGAGGCGCCATCAGTCTGCCATCGAACAGGCGATCGACGCTCTACGCTCCGCGCGTGCATTGCTGACTGAGAATGATGATGTTGATCTGGCTGCTTTTGAGTTATCACTTGCGCGGACAGCCCTTGATCAAATATTAGGTCGGGTCGATGTAGAGGATATCCTCGGCGAGGTATTTTCCGGATTTTGTGTCGGGAAATAATGTTTCACGTGAAACACGGATAAAGGAGTGATCGCCGTGAGCGATTATGACGTCATTATTGTAGGGGGTGGTCACGCCGGAACGGAAGCCGCATGCGCGTCTGCACGTTACGGTGCGAAGACAGCACTCGTGACGTATATCGCTGCTAAAATTGGCGAGATGTCCTGTAATCCGGCCATTGGCGGTCTCGGAAAAGGTCACCTTGTTCGGGAAATCGATGCCTTTGATGGCGTTATGGCGCGCGTCGCTGATCGGGCAGGTATTCAGTACCGCCTGTTGAATCGATCAAAAGGTCCAGCGGTTCAGGGCCCAAGATCTCAGGCAGATCGCAAACTTTATCGTGAAGCCATGCAGGCCGAGATTTCTCAGACAGAAAACCTCACAGTCATCGAAGACGGTGTGGATGACCTCATTGTGGAAGATGGCGAAGTCGCTGGCATTGTATGCGCCTCCGGACAAAGAATTCGCGCAAAATCCGTCGTTGTCACAACGGGAACGTTTCTGCGTGGCCTCATCCATCGCGGTGACGAGCGGATTCCAGCGGGTCGTGTGGGGGAGGCGCCTTCGAACGAGCTCTCCAAGCGATTAATGGCGCTCGCATTGCCGCTTGGCCGCCTGAAAACGGGTACGCCGGCACGTCTGAACGGTAAAACGATCGCTTGGGATCAGTTGGAGCTGCAGCACGCGGACGAAGATCCTGTCCCATTTTCTTTCCTGACTGATCGCATTTCGATTCCGCAAGTCGCTTGTGGTATCACCTGGACCAATGAAAACACACACAAAGTGATCGCCGAAAACATTACCAAGTCGGCGGTCTATTCTGGTGCGATCGAAGGGCGAGGACCACGCTATTGTCCAAGCATTGAGGACAAGGTTCACAAGTTCGCAGACCGGGACCGACATCAGGTCTTTCTGGAACCAGAAGGACTGGACGATGACACGGTCTATCCAAACGGCATTTCGTCGTCTTTGCCGGTCGATGTTCAGGAAGCCTTTATTCGGACCATTCCGGGTCTCGAAAAGGTGGAGATCTTTCAACCTGGCTATGCCATCGAATATGACTATGTCGATCCGCGTTCACTTTCCCGCGCTCTGGAAGTGAAAGCGCTTCCGGGATTGTATCTGGCTGGGCAGATCAACGGCACCACGGGTTATGAGGAAGCGGCGGCGCAAGGGTTGATCGCAGGCGTCAACGCTGCAATGCGAGCCGGTGGATCATCACAACCCTTTATTCTGGACCGGGCCGAAGCGTATATCGGTGTGATGATCGACGATCTGACCACGCGTGGCGTGACCGAGCCGTATCGCATGTTCACGTCGCGGGCGGAATACCGTCTCCATTTGCGCGCTGACAACGCAGATCAGCGTCTGACAGCGCGGGGGCGTGATGCCGGCTTGGTCAAACACGCGCGTTGGTCTGCTTTTTCGGACAAGATTTCACGCCTTGATGCAGTCCGGGACGTCCTTCAGGCGCGAAATCTCACACCAAATGAAGCACGAAATCTTGGTTTCGATATCAAACTGGATGGTCGCCGTCGTACAGCCTATGAAATGCTGACCTATTCCGGCGTGACAACCGAGCGGCTCGCGGACAAATGGCCGGAACTCAACGAATTTGCCAGTGCCGATGTGTCTCAGGTCGAGATTGAAGCGCGCTATGCCAGCTATCTGGAACGCCAGGCGAGCGACATTGCGACGCTTCGCAAGGATGAAAAGCGTCAGATCCCGAGCGATATCGACTATTCAAAGATTGGCAGTCTCTCAAACGAAATTCGTGAAAAATTATCGCAGATTCGTCCGTCATCGATCTCGCAAGCGCAGCGTATTGAGGGTATGACTCCGAGCGCAATTCTTGCAGTGCTGAGTCACATGCGAAAAAGGGAAGCGTCTGAGCTGGAGATCGAACCGAAACATGACGCGGGATGAATTAAACGAAGCACTCGGATGGACTGTTTCACGTGAAACATTTGAGCGCCTCGAAAAATATCACGACCTTCTGATCGAGTGGAGCAAGACCCACAATCTGATCGGTCCGAAAGAGGTTCCGTATCTGTGGGACCGGCATATCCTGGACTGTTTGCAGATCTGGCCTCATGTGAAGCAGGCAAAAACTGTGCTCGACATTGGAAGTGGCGCAGGCCTTCCCGGGATCGTTTTAGCGTGTTGTGCCGCAGAAATTCGCGGCATGCATGTCATCCTGGTCGAATCCAATGGCAAGCGTTGTGCGTTTCTTCGCCATGTTTCGCGACGACTTGGGCTTCCTGTCGAGATCTGCCATGAGCGGGTAGAGGATGTTTCACGTGAAACAGTCGATGTGGTGACCGCGCGTGCTGTGGCCGATTTGTCAGACCTGATGAAATACTCACAGAAATGGTTGCTGAAAGGCACCAGAGCGGTGTTTCCGAAGGGGCGAACGTGGTCAGATGAATTGACGGATGCTCACCAATATTGGAACTTTAAAATGCAGATTTTCCCCAGCAAGAGCGCATCTGATGGGGTAATATTGTCATTATCAGAGGTCACAGCCAACCATGCCTAAAACGCGAATCCTAGCAGTGGTGAACCAAAAGGGCGGCGTTGGTAAAACCACGACGTCTATCAATCTCGGTACGGCTCTGGCTGCGATTGGGCGAAAAGTCCTGATCGTCGATTTCGATGCGCAGGGTAACGCGTCGACGGGCCTCGGTGTGGGTGTACGCGAACGCGAAACGACCAGTTTCGATGTCGTTGTCGACGATGTTCCGCTCGAAAACGCAACCATGCCGACTTTGGTGCCTGGTCTGGATATTGTTCCAGGCGATGAAAACCTTGCCGGTGTCGAGACCGCGCTCGCTGATGATCCGAAAAGATCCTTCAAACTGCGCAATGCTTTGCGGTCTTATCGCGATCGGGCAGGGGATGACGCTTACGATATCATTCTCATCGACTGTCCACCTTCGCTCTCATCACTGACAGTGAATGCGATGACTGCTGCTGATTCGCTGCTCGTCCCGCTACAATGTGAGTTTCTGGCGATGGAGGGTCTGTCTCAGCTCCTTCGCACGGTTCAGATTGTGAAAAACGGGCTCAATCCGGATCTCACAATCCAGGGAATCATCCTGACAATGTTTGACCGCCGCAATCGCCTGTCTGCGGAAGTAGAGCAGGAAGCACGCGAAAAGCTGGACGGGAAGATTTACGTCTATGACACGGTCATTCCACGTAATGTGAAACTCTCCGAAGCGCCTGGTTATGGAAAACCTGCTCTGCTTTACGATCATAAATGCACGGGAAGCGAGGCTTATATCCGTCTTGCGTCTGAACTCCTGCACAGAGAAAAAGAACTGGTAGTTGCCTGATGGCGAGCGAAAAGAAATCAAGTCGACTGGGGAAGGGGCTTTCCGCCCTGATCGGTGAGTATGAGTCCTTTGAAGACTCTGCCGCCGAGAGTGTCACGAAACGGGAAGTCGATGTCCTGAAGATCAAGGATATCCAGCCCAACCCGAACCAGCCGCGTAAGTATTTTGACAAAGACAAACTCGACGAATTGTCATCATCCATCCGAACGAAAGGCGTTTTGACGCCGATTCTCGTGCGTGAAGTCGAGGATGAAGGCTACAAATACCAGATTATCGCTGGTGAGCGCCGTTGGCGGGCTGCAAAACAGGCGGATGTGAAAGAGATTCCGGCTCGTATTCTCAAAACCAATGAGGTGGAGCTGCTCGAAATTGGCCTGATCGAGAATATTCAGCGTGAAAACCTCAATCCGCTGGAAGAAGCAGAAGGCTATCAGTCTCTGATCAACCGGTTCGGCAAGACGCAGGAAAGTCTGGCGGAAGCCGTCGGCAAATCCCGGGCGCATGTCGCCAATATGATG
The DNA here is from genome assembly GCF_042659465.1 of Ponticaulis profundi. Taxonomy (NCBI): domain Bacteria; kingdom Pseudomonadati; phylum Pseudomonadota; class Alphaproteobacteria; order Hyphomonadales; family Hyphomonadaceae; genus Ponticaulis; species Ponticaulis profundi. Next base: position 150,615 of record NZ_JBHSSW010000009.1, read on the forward strand.
CGTCTTCTGCAACTGCCAGAAGCTGTGCTCGAGCATCTGAAAATGGGTGAGATTTCGGCTGGTCACGCGCGCGCAGCGCTTGGCGCTGATGATCCTGAAGCCATTATCGACGAAGTGATTGCCAAGAAGCTGTCAGTGCGAGAAACAGAAAAACTCGTGCAAAAACAAAAGACTGTAAGATTTTCTGGCGCGTCTCGTTCGAAATCCTCTGAGAAGGATGTCGACACAGAAGCCCTGGAAGCTGACCTGTCTCGTGCACTGGGGCTTGTTGTTGATATCAAAAGCACCGCGAAGGGCGGTGAGCTGAAGATCAAATATCGCGATCTCGAACAGCTGGACGATATTTGCCGCCGTTTGAGCCGTAATTGATATGAATCTGGTGTGTTTCTGAGACTCAGGCGTCGATGACGGCTTTGAGTTTCAGGGACATAATCAGTTCCCGATCCACCGTCCGGCCGACATTGATGTCGTAATAACCTTCCGACGTGAATCCACGATTTTCATAGACGCCAATGGCGTGCTGGTTGTTAGACCAGACACCAAGGCAGAGCTCTTCTGCGCCGCGTTCTGAAGACCGGTCGATCGCCCAGCTCAGCAGAATACCACCAACACCGACGCCCTGGCGCGTTTCACGCACATAGAGCCGGTGCAATTGGAGCCCGTTCTTGCAATCCCGTGTCAGGGGCAGCTTCACAGGGCCAATTTTCGCATATCCGACCATATTCATGGAGGTTTCAGCGATACGGTATTCAATGTCAGGATCGTTCAGATCGCGGGACACCCGCTCGAGCGAGAAATAGGTTTCAAGATACGTGTCGAGATCGGCCTTCGAGTAAATATGCCCGAAGGTTTCCGCGAAGGTCTGTCGGCCGAGATCAGAAATACGCGGAGCATCTTCCGGTTTCCCATCTCGAAATCGCAGACTGATATCCCGCGCTTGAACCATTAAACCGTCCTTAAATCCGATTCATCGATGAAGCTTCGAATGGCGTTGGCTATCAGAACCAGTTTGGCAAATGACCATGCACCCGCCTGTTCTATTTCTGACAAAAGTCCTTCAAATTTCTTATAGCTTGTTTCGTGGTGCTTGAGAAATCCTTCAACGTCCGATTTTGCGGCGTCATAATTGGAAAAACGCTCATCGCTCATGCGTTTTGACATGACAGAAACCAGCATGAACTGCTGGCCGAGCAGAGTTTCTACGATTCCGCGCACAGCGAGACGATCCCAGTGTTGATCAAGTTCCAGGGTCAGTGCGGCATGTCGCAGGCGATCAAACTGGAAACCTTCTCCAACGGCGGCAAAGAGCAGGGCAATGCTTCTCACATCCTTGTCTTCTTGCTGAGCAAGATCGACGATGTCTGTTGCCGATGTTGAGGCGAGAACCAGTGCGACGTCTTTTGCGATGTCCTGAGGCGCACCGTCTGCAACATAACCTTCTATTCTTTCTGACAGAAGATCTTGTTCAAATGGTGACAGAATTTCATTGCCGCAGGACATGAGCAGGTTGATGCCATCTCCATACTGGTCGACCAGATCTTCAATAGATGCGTTGCCGGGGCGGGTTTTCGCCAGCCAGAAAACCTGGCGACGTAGGGCATTGATCAGATCAATCCGCAGCGATGTCTGAACATTTGCGGGTATTTTGTTGTCGAGCGCATCAATGCGCTTCAGCAAAGGTGTTAGTCCGAACAACTCTTTTGCGACGATAAAGGCCTGCGCAATCGTGGCTGTTTCCGCGTTCGCACGTTCTTTCACGCGATGGACGAAGGTAATTCCGCCCAGATTGATCATTTCATTGGCGAGCCGTGTCGCAATGATTTCCCGACGCAGTCTGTGAGCTTCCATCGCATCGGCATAAACGTGCAATGGTTCCGGAAAATAGGCGTAAAGCTCGCCTTCCAGGAATGGATCGTCAGGGATATCGCTATCCACGATCTCATCAAACAGCGTGATTTTCGCATAGGCCATAAGAACAGCAAGTTCTGGCCGGGTCAGACCCTGATGCGTTTCGTGAAGCACCCGAATTTCCTCGGGTTTTGGAAGGCCTTCGACGGATCGATCCAGAATAGATTTGGCTTCCAGGCGCTCCATCATCCGCTCATGCGAGTCGAGATCGACTTCTGCAGAGGCTTCAGCCACGCTCAGCGCGCCGGTCTGATCGTAATTGTGATGCAGAACAAGTTCGGCAACTTCGTCCGTCATGCTTGCAAGCAGATCATTGCGATCGGCTTCTTTCAGTGCGCCGCTCTGAATGGCGTTCTTCAGAAGGATTTTGATGTTCACTTCGTGGTCAGAACTGTCCACACCAGCCGAGTTGTCGATGGCATCCGTGTTGATGCGTCCGCCCAGGCGGGAGAAGTTGATGCGCGCTTCTTGCGTCACGCCGAGATTGGCGCCTTCGCCGACAACTTTCACATTCAACTCATCTGCGTTCACGCGGATGGCATCATTGGTTTTGTCACTGACGTCGAGATGCGATTCAGATGTTGATTTCACATAGGTGCCGATGCCGCCAAACCACATCAGGTCGGCTTCCGCTTTCAAAATCGCATTCATCAGCTCCTGCGGAGTGAGCGAGTCAGCATCAACGCCGAGAAAGGTTTTGATCTCTGGCGTCAGCGAGATGCTCTTTGCTTTGCGAGAAAAGACCCCGCCGCCCCTTGAAATCAGATCGGGGTCGTAATCTTCCCAGCTGGAGCGCGGCATATCAAAGAGCCGCTTGCGTTCGGCCCAGCTCTTCTCCGTGTCTTCTGGATTTGGATCCAGGAAAATATGCAAATGGTTGAAAGCGGCTTTCAGCTCAATCGTTTTGGACAACAACATGCCATTACCGAAGACATCGCCGCCCATATCGCCAATACCAATCACGCTGAAGCGATCGGTTTGAACATTCACGCCCATTTCCCGGAAATGACGCTGCACAGCGACCCAGGCGCCACGGGCGGTAATACCCATTTTCTTATGGTCATACCCGGCCGAACCACCGGACGCGAAGGCGTCATCCAGCCAGAAGTCCAGCGACTGGCTGATGCCGTTGGCGATATCCGAAAAGGTGGCCGTGCCTTTGTCCGCGGCAACCACGAGATAAGGATCGGCGCCGTCCCAGATGACTGTTCGTCCCGGATGCTGTGGCTCCCCATCTATGAGATTATCGGTCAGCTGCAGCATGGCGAGGATAAACGTCTTATAGGCGCGAATGCCTTCTGCGCGGATGCTTTCCGGATCACCATCCTTTGGCAGCATTTTCGGATAGAAGCCGCCTTTGGACCCGACGGGAACAATGACCGCATTCTTGACCTGTTGAGCTTTTACAAGGCCCAGAACTTCTGTGCGGAAGTCGTCACGACGATCTGACCAGCGCAGACCGCCGCGGGCAACGGGCCCAAATCGCAAATGCACACCTTCGACATGCGGCGCGCAGACAAAAATCTCGCGAAACGGTTTTGGGTCCGGGAGCGCTTCGAGCATGCCACTGGCGATCTTGATCGCGATATGCGTCAGCGGCTCTCCATTTTCGTCGAGCTGGAAGAAGCTCGTGCGCTGGATCGCATAAATCAGGCTCATCAGACGACGGAGCACGCGGTCTTCATCGAGAGACTCGACTTTCTCGAGTTCGGCCAGAATCTCCCTTTGCATCTTCGCGCTTTCTTTCGCGCGATCATCCAGGCTGAGTTCGAGATCCGGATCGAACCGAAGGCGGAAGGCCTGCAGCAGGTGCCGGGTAATACCGGTATGGTTACACAGCGCCTGAATCTGCGTTGTTTGTGCCGGGTCTAGCCCTGTCTGCTTGCGGTAGCGCGCTAATGTGCGGAAAAGCGCAGCTTCGCGCCAACTGGCGCCAATCGCCAGAACGAGACGGTTAAACCCGTCATTTTCAGTCTTGTTAAGCCAGACATTCTCAAACGCTTCTTCGAATTCTGCGCCGACCTCTTTCAGCCGGATGGCTGCGCGGTCGTCGGAATACATGAGAAAATCATGCACCCACCAGCTACGACCATTGCTGCCAATGCGGACAGGGAAACCGCTCTCAGAGGCGACGAAGAGGCCCATGCGTTCGAAGATCGGAACGCAATTGGAGAGTTCGACCGGGTCCTGATAGGTGTAAATCTTTGCGCGTATTGTTTCCGCACTATCGGTCGGAAGACGGAAAGCCCGCAACGCGACGGGTCTTTGCTCTGAAATTTCTGAGAATTTCTGAATGTCGAGCAAAGCTTCTTCCGGTGAGAAGGCTTCCTTGTAGGCAAGATTGAACGCGTCGGTGAGCAGATTTTCCGAAAGTCGCGGAGAAAGCTCGGCACGCTGAACCCGCACAAGCGCGCGCATGCGGTCATTCCAGCTGCGTGAGACGCGCGCAATTTCCGCTTCCAGCTCATCAATATCCGGCTCTGGATGGTTCTGATCAATATCGACCAGGAAATGGATCCGCGCGAGTGGGGCTTCGCTGAGTTTTGGATAGAAGGCTGTCAGCCGTCCGCCATAGGCTTTTTCAAGAATGGCGCCGATACGCGAACGCAATTCCGTGTTGAAGGATTCCTTCGGCACGAAGACAAGCGCAGAGATGAAGCGGTTGAACCGATCCTTGCGAACGAAGAGACGCGTTTCCTTGCGATTCTCCAGCTGAAGGATGGCCAGAGAGACATCGAGAAGGTCGAGTTCCGACATCTGGAAGAGCTCATCGCGCGGATAGGTCTCAAGAATGTGTTTTAATGCATTTGCATCATGACTGCCCGGTCGTTTGCCGGCAGTTGAGATCACATGAGAGACTTTGCGGCGAATGAGCGGGACTTCGCGCGCCATGCGGTTATAGGCGTCCGCAGTGAAAAGACCGGTGAAACGGATCTCGCCAATCACCTGACCGTCATTGGCGTATTGCTTCACGCCGATATAGTCGGCGGCCACGCGGCGATGCACGCGGGATGGGTTGCTGCTCTTGGAAACAATGATCGGATCAGGCTCACCCAGAAACTCTGAGATCTGTGGTGTGATGCTGGTCGGTTCATGCCCGCGGCTCAGAATGAACCGGTCCTGATCGCGCAGAATGCCAAGACTGGTGCCTTGAACGATCTCTGGCTCTTCCTGTGCCAGACTGCCATCATCCTTGCGAACAAAGCGGTAATGGCGGCACCCAAGGAAGATAAAGTGTTCATCGGCGAGCCATTTGAGAAAGTCAGCGGCTTCCGCGGCCTTGTCCTGAGACACGAACTGATTGGACGCGACATCAATGGCAGCCTGTTTCATCTGACCGTGCATGGCAAAGTAATCCTGCACACTCAGCTGAATGTCCTTCAGCGTATCACGGACCTCATTTTCCAGTGTTTTCCGGGCTGCATCATCCAGAAGATCCAGAACAATCAGAATGCAGGACTCGCGAACAGCACTGCCAGATTCGATGCGGTTTCCGTCTTCATCGCGATCAATGTCGACAATCGGGTGGATGACCAGCACTGGATTGATGTTCAGATTCTGGCAGGCACCCGTAACGGAGGCGACCAGAAACGGCATGTCTGGTCCGACAATCTCAAGCAAAGAATAGGGCAGGGGATTTCCGGATGCTCCAACCGCGCGCCGGGTCTGAATCTTGGCGCCGACGCCAGGCCGTGAAGCACTCCACATCCAGAAATCACGCGCCCAAAGCGCCACATCATCCTGTTTGAATTGATCAAAGGATGACGGATCGAGGACATTGTAGATCTGCGTCAGGAAATTCAGTGCTTTGTCAGAAATCGGCTGCCCCTCTTTCCAGGGGAGATTTTTTGCCGACTGAATCCATAAATCCAGCGGAAATTTATCGGTATTGCCACCAGAGACCATAGACTTTTCCTCCAAAGCATCTCTTTCCGGCCATAACTTACCGAATAAGAGATGGCGAGACATTTATTATAAGGGATTGGAGGAAAAACTTGATGAAAATTGGACGAAAATTTTCAGAATGATTTTTCGTTGAGGTGAGCCCGTCAGACGGGGACGTGTCCGACGGGCTCGAAGGGCCTCATTCCGCAGGCTGGGTGGGGGACGCACGCGGAGGCCCAACTGGTATGCTGTAAGACAACAGCATTAAATAGAAGCGGCTATATGAGTATTATTCTTGCGTTTGCCAAGCTGATATTTGCTTTTTAACGATAAAAAAAAGACGCGATTTTCTAACCTTCAGATTCCGATCAGGATTTTCAAATCAAAAAAATTTTACTTTCCGGGCTTGCCATCGGCAGACAGCAATATTGCCAGCCATTTCGTACTATTAAACTGATTACATATGACCATTACGAGCACAGTCAGCGGGGCAGACAAGAACATCCCTGGAATGCCCCAAAGTGCGCCCCAGATCGACAGAGATAATAAAACCACAAGTGTCGAGAGGTTCAAAGTGTCTCCCATGAGGCGCGGCTGAATAAAGTTGCCAATGCTGAATTGCCAGAAACTGACGCCCGCAAAGACGAGGCCGGCATTCAGATAGGTATTGTCCGGCATATAACCGGGCCAGCTGGGTTGCGCGATTGCGAACAGTAACGGCACAAAAGCCGCAAGTATCGAACCGACGGTCGGAATATAGTTCAGGATAAAGATCAGAACCGACAAAAGAATAGCGTTCTCCACGCCAAGCGCGATCAGTGTCAGGTAGGTCAGCGTGGTGATCAGAACGGATATGACGGTCTGCGTCCAAAGATAGCTTTCAATGCCGCGCGCAGCTTCGGCCGACACCTGACGAACCTGTTCGCGGTGGCCCGGATCCTTGAAGATTTCGTCGAGTTTTGTGGACCAGTTCGATGCTGCCAGAAACAGAAACGCCACGTAGATCAGGACGATGACAAGATTCTCGCTCAGCGCGCTCGTCGCAGAGGCCAGGGCGCCAATGAAACGTTGCCCGGTTTCGCCGAAGAGGAGGCTGGACAGGGTCGGCGCATTCGGAAGCCCGATCATCATGTAAATATCGCGTATCAGATCATTGATCCGCGCCTCATATTCACCGGCGCGACCGGAAATATCCTCAATGCCCTGACCGAGAAACACGAGCACCAGGCCAAAGCCCAAAAGCACGAGCGCAATGCCGATCAGCCGACATGCCCAGCTTGGTAGAATTTTCAGGGTTTCGTCGATCTGGCGGGCAAAGCTTTCCATGACCAGCCAGAGAAAGACGGCGATTGCGAAAGGCGCAAAGATATCCCGCCCGAGATAGAGTGCAGTAACGATCACGCCGACGGCGATGATCCAGACAGCAGATCGAATACCTTCCAACATGACACCCCTTCTCTTGCGTGCGCTTGTGACGCTAACGCACCGGCAGACCCCGTCAATATGATGTATTTCTTTGCATTCTTTGTGGCGGAAGATAAAGATTCTTCCGTGTGTGGAGGAATGCATGACCGGATCGATCTTTATTGGCGGCGGTGGGCGTGAACAGAATGAAGCGCAAAAGCTGTTTCTCAGTCGTGCAAACCGACATGGCCTGATCGCCGGAGCGACCGGCACAGGCAAGACGGTCACGCTGCAAATTCTGGCGCAGGGCTTTTCCGATGCGGGCGTTCCGGTCTTTTGCGCAGACGTTAAAGGCGATTTGTCAGGGATATCTCAGCCAGGCAGCGCGACCCACAAGCTGCACGACAAGCTCCAGTCTCGCGCGAACACGATAGGTCTCGGCGCTTTGCCCTATGCGGCGGCGCCAACCATCTTCTGGGATCTGTTCGGCGAGAAGGGGCATCCGGTTCGCACGACGATTGCAGATATGGGACCCATTCTGCTTGCTCAGCTTCTCGAACTGAATGAAACGCAGGAAGGCGTTCTGATCGTTGCGTTTGAAGTGGCAGAAGACCATGAGTTTCTGCTGCTTGATCTGAAGGATCTGCGCAAATTGCTGGTCTTCGTCTCGGAAAACCGGACAGAGATCAGCCAGGAATATGGCAATGTGTCTACGGCCAGCATCGGGGCTATTCAGCGCCGCCTTCTGGTTCTGGAACGCGACGGGGCTGAAGAATTCTTCGGTGAACCGGCGCTGCAACTGACCGACCTTCTGCGAACGACCCAGGATAGCCGGGGTTATGTGAACATTCTGGACGCCACCCGGCTGATCAACAGCCCAAGGCTCTATTGCACATTTCTTCTCTGGCTGTTGTCGGAGCTGTTCGAAGAACTTCCGGAAGTTGGCGATCCGGACAAACCAAAGCTCGTCTTTTTCTTTGATGAAGCCCATTTGCTGTTCGATAGCGCGCCGCGCGCATTGCTCGAGAAGATTGAGCAGGTCGTCAAACTGATCCGGTCCAAAGGCGTCGGCGTTTATTTTGTCACGCAAAACCCGCGCGACATTCCCGATTCCGTGCTCGCGCAGCTTGGCAACCGTATTCAGCATGCGCTGCGGGCCTATACGCCAGCCGAGCGCAAGGCGGTGAAGGCAGCTGCCGAGAGTTTCCGGGAAAATGCTGATTTCGACACCGAAGCTGTGATCACCGATCTTGGAACGGGTGAAGCGCTGGTTTCCACACTGGATGAGAAAGGCGTGCCGTCAATCGTTGAGCGAACGCTTATTCGACCTCCATCGTCCAGATTGGGCCCTGCCTTACCCGAAGAGCGCGCGGTCATACTCTCGCAAAGTCCAGTCGGACTGATGTATGACAAGCCGGTCGATCGGGAATCAGCATACGAGCTGCTCGAAGAGCGTGAGATTGAGGCGGCAAAGCTCGCCGAACGCGAAGCAAAGACCGAGGAAGAGCGCAAAAAGAAAGAGGCGCTGGCCAAGGCCCGGACCAAATCCACCCGGCGAAAATCCAATCGTCAGTCCTATGGGGAGACGGCGGTGAAATCCGGTCTGCGCGTGGTGGCGCGCGAACTGACCCGCTATGTCATTCGTGGCATTCTGGGAGGGCGGCGCCGCTAGGGTTTGTTACGCAGGAAATTTACCGCATTGATCTGTGCGCCGAGCAGGACGCAGACCGAGCAGGCATAGAACCATAACAGTACATTGATGATGAAGCCGGGCGATCCATACCATTCCCGGTTCACCGGATTGATCTCGTAATAAGCCGTCAGCCCTAATGTCACGACGGTGACGAGCGCGGCAGCGACGCTCGATCCCAGCCAGCCGTGAATGCGGATGATCTGGTGTCCAATCAGGCTGGACGCATAAACGCCATTCAGAATGACGACCAGGATCAGGGTGATGATCAGCCAGAGCAGGGGCATGACCAGCCAGGTCGAAGCCAGAAAATCGGACAGTGTGTAGATGATATAGCTGACCACGCCGACCAGACCGGACGCGATGAAGACAAACAAAACGATCGGGATGATGAAGAAGAAAGATCGCCAGAAAATATGGGCGATGCCGATTTTTTCTTCGGCGATGGCAATTTCACGCAGACTGAACAGAAATGACCGGACCGCAGCGCCTGCACTGAACAGAAGGAGCAGCATGTGGAACATCAGCGTCCACGCATTTTTGCCAACAGATTGTTCCAGCCTGTAGTCGATCTCCTCGGTTACCAGTTTTGCAAAATCCGGTGGCAGGAACAGGTCGAACCGGTCTGACCAGACATGCGCATCATGGGCAGACCCGCTCAGCGTGGTCAGCCAAACCAGAATGGCAATGAAGGGGAAGACCGACATGATGGAAAACAGCGCCAGATTGGCCGCGCGTGTGGTCAGATCATTGCGGGAGCATGCCTTCAGCAAATCGAATAGAAATGTACCCCTGAAGCGGGCTTTTATCTTTTCAAACATGGCCTTCGCTTCCCTGAACCTTCATCGAAGGTAGGGCGATTGGTGTGAATTAGAAGCCGTCAGCCCCCATTCTTTCGGACAAAGCCGTTCGCTATGCCGCGTGAGCGGCAAACGGCACGGCGGCAAGTCAGGTTTTGTGCAGGTTATGCCATTGCTCTGCTGGCTCTGGCGAGCAGGTCGAGAAACACCTCATGTTTCGGCAGATGGGTCCGGCATTTCTTCAGAATTTCGGTATGATCCGGCATGGTCGGTGTCAGGCCATGGTCTGGCGCGACATATTTCATGCCATGCAGAATGAACTCGAAGCTATCGAGCGCGAACAGACGCTGTGGACCGTGCATATCCATGTCATGCGGGGGTCGGTTCTGCCAGATTTCCAGCTTCTCCTTCAGCCCTGACCAGATCGCCGAGTCTGCCGTCGCCGCGCGCCAGAATGGGGTGTCGCGGCGATTTGAAATGACATAGTGCAGATTGATGAAGCTAAGCACTTCTTCATAAAGGTCATCCATATTCCGGTTGAAATTCCGGATGGTGGCGTCGGGCGCATGCGCAAAATCCTGAAGCATCAGGCCGAGCATCTGGGCGCCATATTCGATCATATAGAGGCCGGATGATTCCAATGGCTCCAGGAAGCCGTCACTCAGGCCAATGGCGACGCAGTTTTTCTTCCAGCTGACATGACGTTTCGTACTGGCAAATTTGATCCGGTTTGCCGGAATGTCTTTTGTGTGTGGGCCTTCAGAGGCCCGCAGCTGGGCCTCTGCCTCATCATCTGAGAGGAAAGCGCTGGAATAGACATAGCCAAGGCCGCGACGGGTCTGCAGATTGATATCCCATTGCCAGCCTGCATCGCGGGCGATGGAGCGGGTATAGGTCACAATCTGCTCTGGTTTATAGACGTCATAAGGTACGCGCATTGTGACGGCGCGGTCGCATAGCAGATAGTCTGAATAGGTTTTCAAGCCGACATTCAACGCATCACCCAAGAGCACGGATCGAAAGCCTGTGCAGTCGACGAACAGATCGGCGCTGTAGGTCTCTCCCTGATCTGTGGTGACAGAAGCAATCTGACCATCGGGCTGGACGGACACGGCCTCTATCTTCGCCTGAACATGCTGAATGCCACGCTCACGGCCAAAATCGCTCAGCCGGTTGGCCAGCTTGATGGCATCCAGATGATAGGCATAGGGGAAATTGGCCTGGTATTGCGGTGTTTGTGGTGTTTTCGGCGCGAGGTTTTCATCTGCGATCTGAGAGAGCACGGAGACGGTCTGATCAAAGCGCTTTCCGTTGCGCGCCGACCATTGCCGGGCGAGCTGTTCCGAGCCCGGCCGCGGACGTCGGTCGAAAGGGTGATCATAAGCCTCACCCTTGTTCCAGTTGATAAAGCGGATCAGTGTTTTGAAGGTCGCCTCGGCGGATTGCATCAGATCCTGCTCAGACAGGCCAATGCCGGTCATGGTACGGCGGATGCTGGGCACGGTGGCCTCACCAACACCGATGGTGGGGATGTCCGGAGATTCGATCAACGTGATCTGAACCGGCAGATTGGCACGCTTCATGTCAGCGTTGAGCATGTTGGCGGTGATCCAGCCTGCGCTGCCGCCACCCACAATCAGAACGGATTTTATCATCGAAAAAACAGTCGGCTATTTTCTGAAGTTTTGACTGTCTTTTGAACATGGTCAATAACCCGCCTTCAGAAAAGAAAGCGGGTTATCGTCAGCCTTTGACACAAACGACCTGACGGAGTGTGTGGACGACATCCACCAGATCGGTCTGCGCAGCCATCACGGCCTCGATGTCCTTGTAAGCCATTGGCGTTTCATCAATGACGCCTTTGTCTTTCCGGCACTCGACATGTCGGGTGGCCTGGATGTGGTCATCGAGCGAGAACTTCGCCTTGGCGGCCGTCCGGCTCATTTTCCGCCCTGCACCATGGGAGCAGGAACAGAAGCTATCCGGATTGCCTTTTCCGCGGACAATGAAGGATTTCGCCCCCATCGAGCCCGGAATAATGCCAAGTTCGCCATCACCCGCCCGGACAGCACCCTTCCGGGTTACCCAGACGTCTTCACCGAAATGGCGCTCGCGTTCCACATAGTTGTGGTGGCAGTTCACCGCCTGCTTGTCGGTGGTGAATTCACGCAGGGTCTCGCGGCAGGCCTGAAGGACACGGTCCATCATGGCTTCCCGGTTGAGCCGTGCATAATCCTGCGCCCACAGCACCGCCTGAACATAGTCGTCAAACAATGGCTCACCCTCGACAAAGAAGGCCAGGTCTCGGTCAGGAACGTGGTAACCCAGCACCCGTTTCTCCAGAGCCTGCCGGGCTTCCTGGATGAAATAGGTCCCGATCCGGTTTCCCGTGCCCCGTGATCCCGAATGCAGCATCACCCAGACCCGGTCTTCCTCGTCCAGACAGAGCTCGATGAAGTGATTGCCTCCACCAAGCGTTCCGAGCTGGCTTGAGAAATGATTGGCCGAGAGCTTGCCATGTTTGGCAAGGATCAGATCCAGCCGTTCGGCCAGGCCGGACTTGCGAAGCCGGGTTTCCACGCTTGCAGGCGTGTTGCCAAAACTTCCGCCACGACCATTTCCGACCGGCACTTTCCGCTCGATTTCAGACCGGACACGCGACAGGTTATCGGGCAGGGTCTTACCGGTCATACTTGTCCGTATGGCCATCATACCGCACCCAATATCCACGCCGACGGCTGCCGGAATGATGGCGCCGCGGGTCGGAATCACAGATCCGACGGTTGCGCCCCGTCCGAAATGGACGTCCGGCATGACAGCCAGATGCGAATGGACGAAGGGAAGGCCCGCCACATTCTCCAGCTGTTCACGGGCTTTGGGTTCCACCGGAACACCTCTCACCCAGGCTTTGATCGTCCCGCCTTTATGCGTTTCGATCACTTCGAAATTGCTCATCTAAATGAAGGTCAAATCCTGACCTCTCCTCTTCATGAATTCCACACGCGAAGAGGCAGAGTCATGGCGTCAGCCAATAAAAAACCCTCCAGCGTGTGGAGGGTTGGTGACAAAGCGGTTTCCCGCCCTTGAGCAGTGGATCTGCTCTTACGTCCAACATCCTCCATGAGGCTGTGTCTCCTGTTCGAGTTCGCCTCGAAGGATGCAACTTGGAAAATTTGTCGGCAGATACGCCATTTCATAATCTCCACATTGGACGAATGGTTAAATGCTGGAAGACTTTGCCAAAGTCAAAGCAAATTTTGAGAAAATATTGTCCCGTAACGTGACGCTGCGGGAGACCAGCCTTTCCTGCGAGGGCATGTGTCACGACCGCCACAGACCGATGCCATGGTCCGGTTTTGCTGGAAACCGGACGTCTCAGGGCGTGATGAAATTACCACAGACGGTGAAAACGTGCTCGCAGACCGACAATCGGGGCGAGTGTAACCGAACTGTCGTCAACGCGTCGCCAAACTGTCACGGCTCACGCATAGAGGGTTGCTCCGGGTTCGTATGAAACAGGGGAAATTCCATGAACAAGACCCGGGCATCCTTCCGCTCGCGCGCGCTCTTGCTGACCTCCGCGCTCACATCACTGTCAGCTGTCCTTGCCATGCCTGCCATTGCGCAAACGGCTGAAGAAGAACAACGCCTCGACACGATTGAAGTCGTTGGTATGCGCGAAGCCATGCAGGCTGCGATCGCGCAACAACGCAATTCCGATACAGTCGAAAGCGTTCTCACCCGTGACGATATCGGCCAGTTCCCGGATCAGAACGTTGCTGAATCTGTCCGTCGTCTGTCGGGCATCAACGTTCTGGATGACCAGGGCGAAGGCCGTTTCGTGTCTGTTCGTGGTCTCGATCCGGAACTGAACGCGTCGTCTCTGAACGGTGTCCGCGTTCCATCGCCGGAGTCAGACAGCCGCGCCGTTGCGCTGGACGTCATCGCGTCTGAACTGATCAGCTCTGTCTCGGTCAAGAAAACGCTGACCCCGGACATGGATGCTGACACGATCGGTGCCAGCATCGAAATCGAAACCACAAAAGGCTTTGACCGCGAAGATCCATACTTCTCTGCGACGGTTGAAGGCTCTTACAATGATCTGAACAGCGAAACGTCTCCGAAAGGCGCGTTTGACTTCGTCTATCCGGTGACCGACAATTTCGGTATTTCCGGCGGTCTGTCTTACTATAAGCGCAAGACATCGACCGATAACATGGAGATGGACGGCTGGGAAAACGAAGACGGTATCGTTTTCGCCGAAGACGTTGAATATCGCGACTATGATGTTGAACGCGAGCGTGTCAGCGGCACGCTGTCTTTCGACTGGCGCCCTGCCGAGCACACAGAACTGTATGCCCGCGCCGTTGTCAGCCAGTTTGATGATTTCGAACAGCGCGGCCGCCTGATCTTCGCTCTGGATGCGGATTCGATTGTCGATGCATCCGGTGACACAGTGACATTCTCCGATCAGGAAGAAGAAATTGAAGTCGTTCGTGACCTCAAGGACCGCTTTGAAAGCCAGAAAATCGAATCTTACCAGGTTGGTGGCGAAACTGACCTCGACACATGGAAATTCGAATACAAGCTCGCTTATTCCAAAGCGGAAGAGCATGAATTCGATACGCAGGACCAGACCGAATTCGTTCGCGAGTTTGATGATGAAGGTTTTGGTGTCGTGTTTGACTATTCAAACATCGAAACAACCACTTTCGACGTCGTATCCGGCGGTGATCTCTTCAATGATCCTTCGCAATACGAATACGACAAAGTCACGCTGGTCGATGGCCTTGCTGAAGAAGAAGAATGGTCTGGTCAGTTCGATATCGCCCGCGACTACGATCTTCAGAACGGTGATGAGTTTGAATTCAAGACCGGTGTCAAAGCCCGTCTGAAAACCAAGAGCTATTCTCTGAACGAGTCGCCATATGAAGGCGCTGAGTACAACCTTGGCGATGTTGCTGGCTCACCGTCTTACGGCCTGTTCGACATTGGCTTCGTTCCGGCACTCGGTGCAACGCGCGCTGCCAACGCTGCTGCTTTTGCAAATGGCGAACTCGAGCTGGAAGAACTGGATGCTGATTTCGAATCTGCAGCTGCGTTCTTCGAAGTGGATGAAGACGTTCTGGCGGCCTTTGTTCAGGGCAAGTACAAGACCGAGAAACTGACCCTTGTTGGCGGTATCCGTGTCGAGGATACGAAAACCGATATGCGCGGCAATTATGCTGAGCTGATCGAAGAAGGCGCGACCTATAACGGCGAAGTGCTTGACGACGATATGGTTTTCGTCACCCCGGTTGAGTACTCGAAAGACTATACGGACGTTCTGCCAAGCCTGAACCTGAAGTTTGATGCAACGGACAAGCTCGTCCTGCGCGGCGGTATCTTCAAATCTGTTGTTCGTCCGAAAATGAGCCGGATCGCACCGAACCAGCTGATCGAGAAGAATGACGATGATGAGGTCGAAGCAGAATTCGGTAACCCGAATCTCGATCCATACCGTGCGTGGAACTTCGATGCGTCAGCGGAATACTATTTCGACAATGGCGGCGTGATCCAGCTCGGTGCCTTCCACAAGCGCATTCGTGACTTCCTGGTCGATGTTGAAGTTGAAGGCCCACAAACCTTTGCGGGCTATGTCTTCACGGGTGAAGATGATGTGGTGGCTTACTCGATCAATGGTGACACGGCGACCGTGACCGGCCTCGAGTTCAACTATCAGCAGCCTCTGACATTCCTGCCGGGCCTGCTTAATGGCACGCTGGTTGGCTTCAACTATACTTACACCGACGCAGAAGGTGAGATTCCAAATGGTGACGGCGGCATGCGCAGCATTCCTCTGCCGGCATCTGCGAAGAACACCTACAATGCGATGATCGGTTATGACAAAGGCGGCCTCGAGCTGCGTCTGACCGCTTCTTATCGTGATGAGTATCTTGATGAGGCTGGCGGCAGCGCTGGTGAAGACCGTTATATCGACGAACACCTGCAAATCGATGCGTCCGCGAAATACCGGATAAACGACAACTTCCAGGTCTTTGCAGATCTCGTGAACCTGAACGATGCGAACTATCTGGCTTATCAAAAAGGTCCGGACCGTTCGCGCCTGCTGCAGTATGAAGAATATTCCTACACAGCGAAGTTTGGCCTGCGCTACACCTACTAGTCGCGCCTGACCAATTGATTTGAAAAGCCGATCCGATTTCCGGGTCGGCTTTTTCGTTTTGTGCGCCCGTGCCTGCGAAATTTAGCGGTAGCTATTGTTCCCTTTCCCAAGCGTTACCCCGCGACAAAGCCAAAAAGCTTTCCTATATTGCCGCCACGAGGTTCTTACGGGAGGTACGTAACGATGAAAGATTATCTGAAATTCTATATCAATGGTGAGTGGGTCGACCCGGTTGAGCCACGTACGCTGGAAGTCGAAAACCCAGCGACGGAAGAGAACTTTGCGCGTATTTCTCTCGGTTCGAAAGCAGACGTCGACAAGGCTGTTGCTGCCGCGAAAGAAGCGTTCAAAACCTTCTCTCAGACATCTGTTGAATATCGCGCTGATCTGCTCGACAAATTTGTCGCTGCTTATCAGAAGCGCATGGGCGATGTATCTGAAGCGATCACGTCGGAAATGGGCGCGCCAAAATGGCTCGCTGATGCGGCTCAGGCGACAGCGCCGCTCGCACACTTCACAACAACCGCTCAGGTTCTGCGCGAATACAAATTCGAAGAGCAGCGTGGCAAAACGCTGATCCGCAAAGAACCAATTGGTGTGTGTGGTTTCATCACGCCGTGGAACTGGCCGGCCAACCAGATCGCCTGTAAAATTGCGCCAGCACTGGCGGCAGGCTGCACCATGGTTCTGAAACCATCCGAAATCGCGCCAATCGATGCGATGATTATTGCCGAAGTCATGCACGAAGCCGGTGTCCCGGCAGGTGTGTTCAACCTCGTCAATGGCGACGGTCCAGGTGTTGGTCAGGCTCTGTCTGAGCACAAAGACGTCGACATGATGTCCTTCACCGGCTCGACACGCGCTGGTGTTCTGGTTCAGCAAGCGTCTGCACCAACCGTGAAACGCGTTGCACTGGAACTCGGCGGTAAGTCTCCAAACATCGTTCTGGAAGGGGCAGACCTGACCAAAGCGATTGGCGGCGGCGTCATGAACATGATGATGAACACAGGACAATCCTGTAACGCACCATCGCGTATGTTCATTCCGAAATCCGTCAAAGGCGAAGCTGAGCAGATTGCGAAGGCAACAGCTGAATCTGTGAAAGTTGGCATGGATGAGAAGGGCGCAATCGGCCCGATCTCCAATGGCAACCAGTATCAGAAAGTTCAGGACCTGATCCAGAAAGGCATTGATGAGGGCGCAACGCTGCTCGCTGGTGGCCTGGGTCGTCCGGAAGGCTTCAACAAGGGCTATTTCACACGTCCGACGGTTTTCTCTGATGTGACCAATGACATGACTATCGCGCGCGAAGAAATCTTCGGCCCGGTTCTGGTCATGATCCCATACGAAACCGAGGAAGAAGCCATCGAGATGGCGAATGACACGGAATACGGTCTGGCGGGTTATGTTCAGGCGGCGACGGACGAAAAAGCGTACGAAGTCGGCAGCAAGATCCGTGCAGGTCAGATCTTGGTTAACGGTTCCGGCCCAGACTTCTCTGCGCCATTCGGTGGCTACAAAATGTCTGGTATTGGCCGCGAATGGGGCGAGTATGGTTTCGAGGAATTCCTTGAGATCAAAGGCATTACAGGCCTCAAGTCTGCCTAAGCATCATACAATTTGACGTGTAGAAGGCCGCATCTTGCCATGCGGCCTTTTCTTTTTGGTCTGACCGGCTCTTCATCAGCTCTGGAAACGGGAGTGGTGTATGAGTTGGGACGATTATTTTGCGGAGGAACGCGCCGCAGACGAAGGTGCGACACGCGGAAAAAAGCGAACAGTTACAGTCGGATGGACTGTGCGGACGCAAAAGGCGGAAGCCATATGGGGCGCACCGCAGGCATTTTCCCGCCAGGACCCAAAGCCCCGGTCTTCCAAATCCGTACAGGTCTGTCCGGCGGCGGTTGATTTCGATCGGCGCCACTTTGTCATTCCCTGTCCGGTGGACGTAACGCTCGCGTTTCAGCGCCAGCCGAATGGACAATTGCAGCTCATTGATGCGGACGGTGATCAGTCGGCAATGCGTCAGACGGGTCTGCGCGAGATGATGGTGCTGCACCCACAGAATGAGTGGCGTCACCCGGACCGGCCCATTCTGCAGATGATTGCGCCTTATGTGTTTGTTGCTGATGAGCCATGCTTTGTCGTTCAGACGCCGCCTTATCTGCATTATTTTCCAAACCCGCGTCCCGGCCTGCAAATGGGCGGCCGGTTTCCGGTGCATGTCTGGCCGCGCCCGCTCAGCTGGGGTTTTGAGTGGTATGACATCACCAAGCCATTGGTGCTGAAACGGGGCGAGCCCTGGTTCTATGTGTCCTTTGAGACGGAAAATCCCGCCGGGCGGGTGCGTCTGGTCGAGCAGGAGCGAACCGAAGAGCTCGATAGCTATATCTCCGGCATTCTCGACGTGTCGAACTATGTGAACCAGACCTATTCGCTGTTTTCAGAAGCCCAGCGCATGCGCCCGGAGCAACTTCTGAAACCAAAGGGAAAATAGGTCGCGTCAGAGATCAAAACTCTGTGACATCAAAGCACAGGAACTGTCTTATTCATGCCGCGTTCAGGCTGGAAGGGTTGCACTATAGGGGATTAAGCCGCACATCCTCAGGTGTAATGGAGGTTTTCATGTCCAGAGTAAAAACCGCGCTTTTTTCGGCTGTCGCGCTTGCCGGTCTCGCTGCGTGTTCCACGTCGACGCCTTACGGTCCGGCTGTCGATTCCCGATATGGTTTTTCTGAAACCCAGATCGAACAGGATCGCTGGACGGTCAGCTTTTCGGGCAACAGCCTGACAGATCTGAAAACCGTTGAGACCTATCTGTTGTATCGCGCAGCTGAGCTGACGGTGCAGAATGGCTATGATTATTTCGAGATGATTGATCGCAAAGTCGATGAAGACAAGGAATTGCGGTCGGTCGGGCCAAGCCCTTATTCACCCGCCTTTGCCTTCCGGTATTACTCTCCGCGTTGGGGTTGGCGTTCGACCTTTGACCCTTATTTCAACGATATTACGCTGCGTGAAGTGACGCGCTATGAAGGTATTGCTGAAATCATTATGGGGCAGGGGCCGAAGCCTGCCGGCAATCCGCGTGTATATGATGCCGAAGATGTTCTGATGAACTTGTCAGGTAAGGTTATGCGTGCGCCTGCGCCGTACTAATCGCGGATTGAATACTGAACACGGAAACGCGCCTCGCAAGTAGAGGCGCGTTTTTTTGCACCTTCAGTTTGCTGAATTTGTCTGGATATTTCAGGGAATTCGTTAAAATTTCGAAGATTCATAAAGATAGCGGGAAGTATTGTTCGGCTAAAAGCGAAGCTTGGACGCCCCTGGGCGATCACCAGTCATCCGGGTTTCGAATGCTTTCTACGACGTCAAAATTTCTCAAATCTGCCGAGGGTGCCATTGCGCCCTATTTTGCGATTGCGATCCTGCCAATCCTGATCGTGAGCGGCTTTGCTGTCGACTATCACCGCGCCAATAATTTCAAGGAACAGCTTCAGATCGCGCTCGATTCCGCTGTTCTGGCTGCCGCCCGTAAGGGCGAAGACGGCTATGAAGCTGAAGCTCAGAAATACTTTGCGCTGAATACGCAATCCTTTGGCAAAAAGCAGAGCGATGCGACCTTTACCCTTCAGCAAACAGATGACGGCGTTATCTATAAAGGTGAAGCGAGCCTTGATGTACCAAGAACGGTGAGCGCGCTCAGCGGCGAGGCCAACCTGTCCGTTGCGGCCGACTCTGAAGCTATGGCTGTGTATGAAGAGAGCGCTCAGCCCTGCATCTATGTCCTTGATCGCTATGCCAATTATGCGCTGCGTGTGAACTCGGGCGCAGACATTGAGGCACCGGATTGTGAAGTGCATGTGCGCTCTGAAGCGAACTGGGCGGCGAACTTCAATGCGGGCATCAATCTGAATTTCAAGCGCATCTGTATCCGAGGCGAGAGCACGCTGGATAACTATGGCAAGCTTGAGAATGTCGAGCTGAAGTGCGATGCCGCAGACGATCCCTATGTCGGCAAACTCACTGCGCCGAATACAACGTCCTGCGATTTTTCGAACCTGAACTTCAATGGCGGCGATATCACGCTGACGCCAGGCACCTATTGCGGCTGGACCAATTTCAACAGCGGAACGAATGTGACCTTTGAGCCGGGCGTTTATGTTCTGCGGAATGGCGGCTGGAACGTAAATGGCGGCCATTGGGAAGGTGAAGGTGTGACCTTCTTCTTCAAGGACACGTCAAAGATCCAGTTCAACTCTGCGATTTCGGCCAGTCTCCGCGCGCCGACATCCGGACCATTCGCAAAATTCCTCTTCGCGGAGACCGAAGGTCTGAACAAGTCAGATTTTATCCTCAATGATTCCAAAGACTTTGACGTCGAAGGGATCATGTATCTGCCTTCGCGGAATGTGACCTACAACTCCGGTTCCACCATGTATTCCCGCAAACTGACCATGGTGGTGAATACGATGACGCTGAACCACACGCGTTGGAATCTTGTGGGCGCCGATGGTGCCACGGGTGGAAAAGGCCTGGTCGCAGATCTGCGAATTTCCAAATAACAAAAAACCCGGCTGCAGACACAGCCGGGTTTCTTTTTGATCGGGCAATTGCCGGAACTTAGCGCGGCGCCATGCGGATCGCGCCGTCCAGACGAACGTCTTCACCGTTGAAATAGCCGTTCTCGATCATTTGCAGAGCGAGAGATGCATATTCAGGTGGATTGCCGAGGCGAGCCGGGTTCGGAACCTGAGCGCCGAGCGCTGCTTTTACATTCTCAGGTGCAGCAGCCAGAAGCGGCGTGTTGAAAATGCCTGGCAGGATGGTGTTGACGCGGATGAACTCTTTGGAGAGGTCACGCGCGATTGGCAGGGTCATGCCGACAACGCCGCCTTTAGAGGCTGAGTAAGCCGCCTGGCCGATCTGACCATCTTCCGCAGCAACAGACGCAGTGTTGACGATTGCGCCGCGCTCGCCGTCGATCGGATCGAGGCTCATCATGCCAGCAGCAGACTTCGCGATGCAGCGGAATGTGCCAACCAGGTTGATCTGGATGATCATGTTGAAAGCGTCGAGTGGGAAATGCTTGATCTCGCCAGAGTTCTTGTCGCGAGACGCTGTCTTGATCGCGTTACCCGTACCGGCGCAGTTTACCAGAATGCGTTCCTGGCCGAGCGCTTCGCGGATTTTTGCGAAACCTGCGTCAACGTCTTCTTCAGACGTCACATTGACTTTTGCGAATGCGCCACCCAGCTCTTTAGCAACAGCTTCGCCGCGTTCTTCGTTCAGATCGAAGATGCCGACTTTGACACCTTTTGCTGCGAGTGCGCGCGCTGTTGCTTCGCCGAGGCCGGATGCGCCGCCAGTAATGACGGCCGTAATATTTGAATCAAGTTTCATGGGCGTAACTCCCTTCTAGCTCCATGACAAAGACACATAAACGAATTGACGAGAGTGCCAATGTCTGACGCAACGTCACTTATGAAGATGGCTGAAGGTTCGAAGGATTCGAGCCTCCCAATGGTGATTGAACGCAATGAAAGACGCACAAAATCCCGCTTCATCCCGAAACTTCTGAAGTTTGCGGGCAAGATCCCCTTTGCCGATGATCTGGCGGCGTCCTGGTATTGCGCGATGGACCCGGCAACACCGCGCCGCGCCAAGGGCATCCTGCTTGCGGCGCTGGCATATTTTGTCATGCCGGCCGATTTGCTGCCGGATGTGATCGTGACGCTGGGCTTTACTGATGACGCAACCGTGCTGGCAACGGCGCTCGGCATGGTCGGAACCTATATCAAGCCCAAACACCGTCGCCAGGCACGCCGACTTCTGAAAATTCCGGAACCGCCGATCGACGAGGACAGCTAGAATGTATCGCTGGCCGATGGGCTGATCACCAGGTCCCGATAGGCACGCCAGCTGGCCAGACCAATCCATGGGAAAATGACGATCAGGCCCAGAAAACCGGTGACAATGCCGGCTATGGTCAGAGCTGTGATCAGAACGGCCCAGAGCATCATCGCGCCGGTGTTCTTTGCAACCACCCGAAAGCTTGTGATCGTAGCCGAAAAGATGTGCGCATGGCGTTCCAGAAGCATCGGGGCAGACACGACAACAAGGCAGTAGGCCAGAAACGCAATAATGCCGCCGATCACTGTGCCCGTCATGGCCATGGAATGACCATCCGGATCGGTGAACATGAAGTTCAGGAACTCCCAGACCGTGCGATGAACCTGATAGGTGGAGAGCCCGTAAACGACCTGCGCCATGCGGGTCCAGAAGAAATAGATCAGCAGCAAGGCCAGCCCGAGATATGCTAGGTCCAGCGTGGACGTCGTTTTGACAAACAGCATTTCGGAGAGTTTGGCGCGTTTTCCGCTTTCCAGCTGGCGACCGGCTTCATAGAGCCCCATGGCTAGCATCGGTGCGACAAACAGAAAGCCGCCTGCGAGCACCATGATCCAGCTTGCAGCGCCGGAGAATAAAAGCGCGAGACCCAGACCTGCGCTGATGGCGGCAAGGACAACACCATAGGTCAGTGCCTGAACTTTCACCTGAAGGAGATCAGACCAGCCAAGTGCCAGCCATCTGAACGGGGCGGAAAAGCTCACCTCGCGAACGTCCGGTAGTCCAGACGGCGGTGTCGTCGTGGCTGTCTGCATTGAATACTCCCCAGTCTTAT
Organism: Ponticaulis profundi; assembly: GCF_042659465.1. Lineage (NCBI taxonomy): Bacteria > Pseudomonadati > Pseudomonadota > Alphaproteobacteria > Hyphomonadales > Hyphomonadaceae > Ponticaulis > Ponticaulis profundi. The sequence goes on from NZ_JBHSSW010000009.1 coordinate 173,156, forward strand.
CGTGTTTTCTGGGAAGAATACTTCAAAACATTCAGATTAAAAAGCTGATCGCTTTTTACGATACCACTTTGTGTTCCAGAAGAGATGTGGCGCTCGCAATGATCGCCTCTTCAGCTGGTCTTGGTGTGATCCCCAGCACAGTCTTTAACTGTGTATTCGAGGCATTCCGAAAGCGCCCGAGTTCCGGGACGATCTGTTTCAGGGCCGGGTCGAACACGGCCATGAGCTTCAGCACCCAATTCGGAATCTTGCGCGTCGGTATTTTTTCAGCCCGGTCCGGGAAGGCTGTACGAAGTGTATCGGCTATGTCGGTAAACCAGAGTGTCCGGTCTGTCAGAATGAAGCGCTGACCAGCCGCTTCCGGTGTTTCCATTGCCTGAATATGAGCCTGGCTGACATCGCGGACGTCGATAATGCCGAATGACACATTTGGCAGGGCCGGCATTTTGACTGCAATCAGGCGGCTGACGATCTCGAGAGAGGTCGAAACCTCTGCGCATAGCGCCGGGCCAAGCACAGCGGCCGGGTTGATCGTCGCCAGTTCCAGGCCTTCGCCTTCGGGACTGTTCACGAAATCCCAGGCCGCGCGTTCGGCAATCGTCTTGGACCGGGTATAGGCCGTATTGTCTTTCAGATTGTCAGGATTGGACCAGTGCGCCTCGGTCAGCAAGTCGGGGCGGCTATCGCCCCAGCCATACGCAATGGCAGCCATGGAGGATGTCATTACCACCCGTTTGACGCCGGCAGCCTTTGCGGCGCGAAGCACCCGCAGCGCGCCATCGCGTGCCGGTTTGATCAACTCGTCCGGGTTTTTGGGCTGCGCGGCCGGGAAGGGTGATGCAAGGTGCAGAACAGCGTCGCACCCTTCGACAGCCTGATCCCATCCCTTGTCTGAGGAGAGATCTGCCTCAACGAGCTCCAGCATGTCGGCCATGGGCGTGTGTGGACGCAAGGCCTCGCGCAAAGTGTCTGCCTTGTTGAGAGATCGAACCGTCCCGCGAACGCGGTAATCGCCTTCAAGGAGATCCAGAATCGTCTGCATGGCGATGAAGCCCGTCGCGCCGGTTACAAGAACCTGTTTCGTCATGCCATCCTCCCGCTTACGTGGATTTACCCAATGTTTACCCTGATTTGGGGCAAAACCGAAACAAAACCAGTGATACTGCTTTTGCCGGTTGCGACCCGGGCGCACAAAGGTAGTAATTCTTGCGTGGGAACAAGGGACGCATGAAGATCTATGAACAGGAAATATGTCGCCAGTGCGATCACCGCGCTGGCATTCGCGGGACTGAGCCATGCAGATGAGATAGCCGCGCCGTCATTCTCGATCACCGGGCCAACGGGTTCGGTCTATGAGGTGGTGCGAACGCGTGGTGATATGCGGGCTGGTCGCCCGATCGCAGCAATGCTGATCAAGCGGCAAAGCGGATCATCCATGCTTATGGAAACCGTGTTCGACTGTGACCAGCGCCGTTATGCCTATCTGGCGATGGATTATAGCCCTGATCTGCCTGTGACACCTGCCGCGCTGGATATTCTTGGCCAGCAGTCAGATCTCATTCTGACAACAAATCTCAGCGGGACGACCTTCACGCCGATGACCGACGATCCTTATGATGTGCATTTGCATATTCTGGCCGATTATGTCTGTTCTGCAGATTAGTGGTGATCCATTTGCGGGCTGCGCTTGCGGGCGATCCTTGCTTCACGAAATGTGATGTAGAGCGTTGAAATCACGATGATCGCGGCGCCCAGCCAGACCAGCGGGCCCGGAAATTCCTGAAACAGCAGCCAGTCCGCTGTCGCTGTCATTGGCAGGCGCAGATAGTCGACCGTTGACAGGAAGGATGCATCGCCCTTGCTCATGCCGGTGATGTAGCACACCTGCGCCAGCACGCCCGCGAGCGCCATGCCGCCAATCAGTGAGATATCCATCAGCGTCGATGGCGTTTTCCAGTAGATGAAGGCAAAGGGCAGGGTGAAGATCGCTGACAGAAGGTTGGCATAGGTCAGAAGCACCAGGGGAGAATGGTCCTTCGATAGCGATTTGACAAGAATAATGGCTCCGGCAAATCCGACCGCAGAGCCAAGTGCCATCAGGCTTCCAAGATCCAGACCGGTTTCCGGTCGAACCATGACGATCACGCCGACAAAACCAATGCCCGTGGCGACCCATCTGCGGATTCCCACTGTCTCTTTCAAAAGCAGCGCCGCCAGCACGACGATGAAGAGTGAGCGCGAGAATGAGATCGCATTAAACTGGGCGAGCGGAATGCCCATGTCTTTTGAGATGGAATAGAAGCTGAGCAGGAAACCAATCGTGCCAAACACGCTACGCAGCACGATCAGGCCGAATTTGTCTGTCTTGAACTGGCGCAGGGATCCGCGAAGGATGAACGGCATTGCCCAGAGAAGTGAGATGGCGGACCGGAAAAACGCCAGAAGGCCAGGGTTATAATCCTCACTGAGCAGTTTTCCGAGCGCAACATGCATCGTAAACAGCACGCCGGAACCGATCATCCAGAGCGCGGCTTCGATTTGGCTTGATGGATTGGATGACTGAGGAGAAGATGTGCCCACCATGTTCGAATTTTCCTCCTCTGATATCGATGAAATCGACGCGCTCTGGCGTCAATGCTCGACTGACCACCCCTGGGCGGGCTGGGCAAAGCCAGGCGGAAGAAACGACGAGGTCTGGATCTTTCGTCGGCGAAACAATTGGCGACGGTTTTCGCTGATACGTACACGACTCACTTATCGATTGCTCGATGAAAAAGGAAGAGTGGTTGCCGTTGCTCGTCGCCTGTCGGACTTGCTTGATCGGGTCGAAGGCATTCCCGGCATTCATGAATCGGTCGACTGGTAGCCGACAAATCTTCGGATAAAACCAAAAAAGGCGCCCCTTTCGGGTCGCCCTTTCCGGGTCTGTGTTGTCAGGTCGGAATTAGTAGCCGCCTGAAGTGTAAGCTGGTCCGCAGACGCAACCGCCACCAACATTTACGACAACCATGTCAGCGCGAACCGTTTCATACTGAACCGGAGCTGTGATGGTTTCCTTCACACCATTGATACGCTCAACAGTGACCGGCTGAACGCGTGTGCGGACAACAGGCTGGATGATGTCGCGGCGTGTGACGGCCTCGAAATAGGATTCGCGATAGTCTTCGCGGTTCACGACATTCACGCGTGGAATGTAGTTGACCTGCGTTTCCGGGATCGGCTGAGCGTCGACACGCGCTGGCAGATACTCGGTTTCGTATTTCACAGGCGCCGTGATCGTTTCGCTGCGTGGGTTGATAAGCTGACGCTCAACAGGCTGAACCGTTGTGATCAGAACCGGCTGCGTGATGTTACGTGTGACGCGATCAACATAAACGTCGGAAACTTCCAGAACCGTTTTGTCGACATATTGCGGTGTCACGGTCTCAACGACGCGCGGCGCAGCAGCTTCACGAACAACCGTTGGCAGAACTTCTTCACGGTACTGAGTAGGCGCCGTGATGGTTTCTGTTGTGCCACGCAGGATGCGGCGCTCAATCGGTTGAACAACTGTACGCTCGACCGGCTGGATCACGTCGCGCTGGGTGACAACATCCACGTAAGTTTCGGTGATGTCTTCCTGAACGGTTTCAGACACACGCTCTGTGACGTATTCATTGACCGGTGGAATGTCAGCCGCAATGACCTGCTTTGGTGCATTGATCGTCTCATAACGCGTTGGCGCTGTTTCTTCGACGAGTTGCGGGCGATCGATACGACGCTGAACCGGAACAACCGTTGTGCGAACGATTGGCTGGATAACTTCACGCTCTGTGACGGCGTCGATATAGGTCTCGGTTACGTCTTCACGTGTTTCGACCGTTTCCTGCTCGATGATGTTTTCGACCACCGGCGGGACATCGTCTTCTTCAACGATGAGCGGAAGAACTTCTTCTTCATATTGCGTTGGCTCGGTCACCGTTTCGGTGCGGCCTTCGATCAGACGGCGTTCGACCGGCTGAATGAGTGTGCGCTCGATTGGCTGAATGATTTCGCGCTCGGTCACCGCATCCACATATGTGGTGGTTTCTTCAACCTGGGTTTCTTCCGTTACGACTTCATTGATGTTTTCACAGCAGATTTCGGAATCGACTGCGATGTCGCTCTCAGCACCAAGATACTGAACATCAACGTCGGATGCATTGATTTCGCTGGCTTTGCCAGTCCGTGCGAGCAGATCGAGAATTTCCTGCTCTGTGAGAACGCGTGCATCTCCTGACATTGCCTGATAGTCGACGCCGCCTGTGCCGCCGTCATTACCGGCCCAAGCAGGGATCGCGGTCATGGCGACCATGCCTGCGATCATCAGACCCTTTGCATATTTCATTTTGCTACCCCTTTGACCTTTGCAGGCCCTTCCAACACTTCGATAGACCAACTGTGCCAGAATGGCCCAGACATGGCTTGGACATGCAGGTCTTATGCCCCTCGCAAAAAAATTTAGGGGATAAGCTGTATCCCGCCAAAGTGTTTCCCCTGAAACGAGAGTTTTCTTTGAATATGTCCCCCATCCGACGGTAAAATCGTCGAATTTCTATAGATGACTATTATGACACCCAATCAATATGGATTGAGCGAAAGTTCTATGGTTTCGTTTTGGGGCTTAAAACGCGATCAAGACTGGGCTCATCTGCTCAGCTTAACACCTAAGTAATACATTTTACTTCGCGCGGGAGCGGCATCGTTCAAAAATGGAACGCCCGGTTTAGAACGAAATCGGGTCGACCGGCGGTTCTGTTAGGTGGGGGGACAGAGCCGGTCGACCCATCTCGTCTGGCATCGAGAAGGGGACGATGTTGCCAGCGAGGATGCAGATCCGGAGCATTGGCGCTTGGGGCGCTCCGGATCGACACTGATTTAGGCGGCTGCGACGTCAGCCGGTGCAGAAGAGCGGATCATATAGTCAAAGGCAGACAGGGCAGCCTTCGATCCTTCGCCCATGGCGATCACGATCTGCTTGTATGGCACGGTGGTACAGTCACCGGCGGCCATGACACCTGGCAGGCTGGTTTCGCCTTTGGCATTCACTTCGATTTCGCCGTAGCGGGTCATGTCGAGCGTGCCTTTTAGCCATTCCGTGTTCGGCACCAGGCCAATCTGAACGAAAATGCCGTCCAGCTTCACTTCATGGTCGGTGTCGTTCGAGCGATCCTTGTAGATCAGGCCGGTCACCTTGGAGCCATCGCCAAGCACTTCGGTTGTCTGTGCATTGGTGATGATCTTCACATTTGACAGGCTGCGCAGCTTGCGTTGCAGAACTTCGTCTGCGCGCATTTCCGGAGCGAACTCAATCAGCGTCACATGAGACACGATACCGGCAAGGTCGATCGCAGCTTCGACACCTGAGTTACCACCACCGATGACGGCAACGGGTTTGCCCTTGAACAATGGACCGTCACAGTGCGGGCAATAGGCAACGCCTTTGTTGCGATACTCTTCTTCGCCGGGCACGCCCATCTGACGCCAGCGCGCGCCTGTTGCGAGCACAACCGTCCGGCTTTTCAGGGACGCGCCATTTTCGAGTTTTACTTCAATCAGGCCACCTGGCGCAGATGCCGGAACAAGTTCCTTGGCTTTCTGCACATTCATGATGTCGACATCATAGTCTTTCACATGCTGCTCAAGCTGAGCGGCGAGTTTCGGACCTTCGGTGTGCTGCACCGAGATGAAGTTCTCAATGCCCATCGTGTCGAGCACCTGACCGCCAAAGCGTTCAGCAACAACGCCGGTATTGATACCCTTGCGTGCGGCATAGATTGCAGCCGATGCACCGGCAGGACCACCGCCCACGACAAGCACGTCAAAGGCAGATTTTGCGCCGAGCTTTTCAGCATCACGGGCCGCAGCGCCGGTGTCGATCTTGGCGAGGATTTCTTCCAGACCCATACGGCCCTGAGAGAAGGCCTCACCATTCAGCAGCACGGTTGGCACAGCCATGACCTTGCGGTTCTCGACCTCTTCCTTGAACAGCGCGCCGTCAATGGCGACATGGCTGACCTTCGGATTGAAAATGGCAATCAGGTTCAGCGCCTGCACCACGTCCGGGCAGTTCTGACAGGACAGAGAGAAATACGTCTCGAACTGCATTTCCTTATCAAATTCGAGGGCTGCAATCTGGTCGAGCACGTCCTGTTCGACGCGTGGCGGGTGACCACCAACCTGCAGAAGGGCGAGGACCAGTGAGGTAAACTCATGTCCCATTGGCAGGCCGGCAAAGGTCACGGCTTTGCTGGCGTCGTCAGAGCGAACAATATCAAAAGACGGCACGCGCTTGTCAGCATTTGACTGCGACAGGCTCATGGATACCTTGTCCGAGACGTCTGCAATATCTTCCAGAAGGCCAATCAGTTCTTTGGACTTTGGCTGATCATCTACGTAAGCGACGAGTTCGATCGGCGTACGCAGATTTTCGAGATAGGTCTTCAACTGCGACTTCATTCCAGCGTCGAGCATGATGAATCTCCTTATGAATATCTTGTACTATTGAGAAGCAGGCACGCGCTTCATGAAACCATTGGCGAGAGATCAGGCCAGCCTTCCGGCCCGATGTCTTGCCAATGGCAGCTGGTGTGAGGCTCACACCAGCGCCAATGACGGTTGGACAGCTTAGATTTTGCCGACTAGGTCGAGAGAAGGAGCGAGTGTTTTTTCGCCTTCTTCCCATTTCGCCGGGCAAACTTCGCCTGGGTTGTTGCGAACGTACTGAGCAGCTTTCGTTTTGCGCAGAAGCTCAGTTGCGTTACGGCCAACGCCTTCAGACGTGATTTCCATGAACTGGATGACACCGTCTGGATCGACGAGGAAGGTTGCGCGGTCAGCAAGGCCTACGCCTGGGCGCATGACGTCGAAATTGTTCGTGATCGTACCGGACTGGTCGCCAACCATGTAATAGTTGATTTTGCCAATCGCTGGTGACGTGTCGTGCCATGCTTTGTGAGAGAAGTGTGTGTCCGTAGAGACAGAGAAGATCTCAACGCCGAGCTTCTGGAAGTCACCATAGAGGTCAGCCAGGTCTTCGAGCTCTGTTGGGCAGACGAATGTGAAGTCAGCCGGATAGAAGAAGAAGATCGCCCATTTGCCTTTGACGTCAGCTTCGCTGATGTCCACGAACTTGCCTTCTTTGAAAGCCGTTGCGGAGAATGGTTTGATCTCTGTGTTGATAAGCGCCATTGAGAATATCCTTTCTTGAATTGGACAGCTTTTATATCGAGGCTAAAACACCAGAAAACAAATCTATATTTTTTATAGTATCAATAGATCAGATTTATTCATCCTGAACGTGCGAAAGCGCGTGAGCTCGTCTGCTCAGAACGGCTTTTTGCCCACCATCAGGCCGATTCCGGTGTTCAGACAGGTCAATCTCGCCTGCCTTTGCGAAAAGAATGGGATTCAACGCGATTGGTTTCGAAAGAATCCGCGTTCTCACCGGTCAGCGCGCACGAAACGCGTCAAAGTCAAGCATGGATGAAGATTGAAATTGATAATTTTCTAATCTGCGATAAATTTTGCTTATGAACCTGCCATCCCTTCGACAATTGCAATTCCTTGATGCTCTGGCGCGCGAACGATCCTTCTCGCGTGCGGCCGAGAGCATGTTCGTGACCCAGCCCACACTCTCCACCGCCATCCGCGAACTGGAGGGGCTTCTGGGCGTGCAGCTTGTGGAACGTGAAGCGCGCGGTGCGACCCTGACGCCGATCGGCGTGGAGGTTGTGACCCGCGCCCGCGCACTGCTCTCAGATGCCGAAGACCTTGTGCTGGCGGCAAAAGGCGCAAGCGAGCCGCTCCACGGCACGTTCCGATTGGGGGCGATTCCGACGATTGCGCCCTTCATGCTGCCGAAAATCATGAAGCATCTGAAAAAGGCTTATCCGAATCTCTCGCTGTTCCTGCGTGAGGATCAGACCGCACGCCTGCTGGATGATCTGCGTGCGCGTCGTCTGGACGCCGCGCTGATCGCCCTGCCGTACAAGACGGATGGCATTGAAACTGTCTCAGTTTTTGAGGATGAATTTCTGCTCGCTGCGCCGACAGGACATCCGCTCAGCAAGGAGGGTGCGCTTCAACCCGAAGATCTGGCACCACATGATGTGCTGCTTCTGGAAGATGGCCATTGTCTGCGTGATCACGCGCTGTCGGTCTGCCAGATGCCGAGTGTGCGCGATGGCGGCGAGGTGAGCGCGACCAGCCTTCATACGCTGGTTCAGATGGTCGCTGGCGGACTGGGTGTGTCGCTTATTCCGAAGATCGCGGCCGATGCTGGCATCGGAAATGGGCTCGATCTCACCATTCGCCCATTCAATCCTCCGGCCATTGGGCGGTCGATCGGTGTGGCATGGCGGACCGGGTCTTCGCGTGAAGATGATGCAAGGCTTGTGGCGGAAGAACTTCGCAAGGTTTTCAACACCTGACGCTCAGGCGACGCCGCGCATTTTCCGGATGATTTTTGGCAAACGAAGTGCCAGCCAGAATGCGCTGACCCAATTGCCGAAAATGAAGAGCAGGATCACGATCGGCAAACCGATCCAGACCGGCTCGAAAGCCAGAATAATGACCGAAATCACGATGAAGCCGAGCACAAGATCAGCCAGGCTGATCTTGCCCCAGGCCATATCGAGCACGGCTTTGAATTCATCTGAGAAATGACCGGTCGCGGCGGCCCAGACGCAAGAGGCGATAAAGGCAATGCCAAGGGCAAGAAGCAGGCCGCGAAGAAAGGTCATGTCATGGTTCTCTGTGTTTCAGGAGCACCATGACATCAGGCCCATGGTGACGGGTTAGATCGTAGGCTCTTTACGGAACACCTCTTCATCCAGTTCACCTTCCCATTTGGCAACAGCCGAGGCAACGGCGGCGTCGCCTGTGACGTTTGTCATGGTCCGCATCATGTCGAGCAGACGGTCGAACGGGAAGATCATGGCAATGATCAGAAGGGATTGTTCCTCGGTCACGCCGATGGATGAGAGAACCGCAGCCGCGAGCAGCAGACCTGCACTCGGGATGGCCGCCGCACCAATGGACGTCAGCGTCGCGCCGAGGGCCACGGAGAGATACATCGCCATGGTCATCTCAATGCCAAGCGCCTGTGCCGCAAACAGCGCGACAAGCCCCAGATAGATCGCTGTTCCATCCATGTTGACGGTCGCGCCGACCGGCAGAACTGATGCGGCGACAGATTTGCGGACGCCGAGGTTTTCCGAAACGTTTTCAATGGTGACCGGCAATGTGCCGGCACTGGATGCGGTGGAATAGGCAACCGCCTGCGCATCGCGAATGCCGCCAAAGAAGCGGACCAGCGGCAGACCCAGAATGCCTTTGACGATGCCGAGGCCATAGACCAGGAACATGTGAACGGCGCAGGCAAGATAAAGCGCGATGGTAAGAAGGCCGAGGCTGAACAGAATGTCGATGCCTTTGGTCGCCATGACCCAGCTCATCAGGAAGAAGACGCCGAACGGTGCCAGTTCCATCACCAGAATGGTGACTTTCATCATCACTTCGGCGGCAGATTCAATCGCGCTCTGAATTGGCGCAGCCTTGTCTTTCGCCATCAGGCAGCCAACACCGAAAATGATGGAGAAGAAGATGATGCCCAGCACGTCCTGTTGGGCGAGCGCTTCAGCCGGGTTGGTCGGGATAATGGCCAGCAATTTGTCAGCAATGCTCGCATCAGCCGACTGAGCGGCGGAGATTTTCGATCCAACTTCTGTCTGTGCGCCCGCATCTGCGGCAATTTCAACGCCATTTCCAGGCTGAAAAATCGTGCCCATGATGAGGCCGAGCGTCACCGCCACAAAGGTGGTGGCCAGATAAAGCCCGATGGCGCGTGCGCCGAGACTGCCGAGCTTCTTCGGATCGCCCATCGCCGTGACGCCTGCCACGAGCGTTGTGAAAATCAGCGGTACGACCAGCATTTTGATCAGTCGGACAAAGCTATCACCGAAGGGCTTCAGCCAGGTGTCTGCGATGGGGGCGCTTGTTTCCAGGCCGAGACCATAGCGCATGATCAGACCCACAATCAGGCCGAGCGCCAGACCTCCCATAACGCGCTTCCACAGCGTAATTTCCGTCCAGGCTTTCATGCTCTACCCCTCAATGCCGACTAAGATGGCGAGCCTAGTTCGTCCTGTTGCGAATGCAACAGATGCCGCTTGCAAAACTGGTTTGAACCATAGGGTGTGAACGCAGGCGACCATTCTTTTGGCACTGGCGGGTGAAAGGCATTGGTTTTGCGCCAGAATGTCTGGTATCGGGCGTTTATGCAGATGCCGCTCGTGCTTCCTATTGACGATGTTCTCGATGAATTGAGCGACGTGCTCGCGGCTGGAAATCGCGCTGTGCTGTCTGCGCCGCCGGGTGCGGGTAAAACCACGCGCGTGCCCTTGCACCTTCTGGCCGCAGACTGGCGGGCCGATCAGAAAATCATCATGCTGGAGCCAAGGCGGATTGCCGCCCGCCGCGCAGCTGAACGCATGGCGGACATGCTGAGCGAAAAAGTCGGTGAAACCGTTGGCCTTCGCTCAAGGCTCGATACCCGCGTTGGCCCGAAAACCCAGATTGAAGTCGTGACAGAGGGTGTGTTCACCAATCTCATCACGCGCGAGCCAGACCTGCCGGGTTATGCGGCAGTTCTCTTTGATGAATTTCACGAACGTTCGCTGGATGCAGATCTGGGGCTCGCCCTGGCGCTGGAAACCCAAGGCGCTCTGAATGAGGATCTGCGCATTCTGGTCATGTCAGCGACCCTCGAAACGGGGCGGCTGACCGATATGCTCGGCGCGCCGCTGGTCCAGAGTGAAGGCTGGGCGTTTCCTGTTGAGACCATCTATCTCGGCAAATCACAGGACCGTCTGGAAGATCAGATGGCACAGGCGATCCGCAAGGCGCTCGCCGGTCAGACCGGATCTGTGCTCGCCTTTCTGCCGGGCGCGGCTGAAATCAACCGAACCGCTGACAGATTATCTGGCCTCAGCGATGACATTCACATCTGTCCGCTCTATGGCGCATTGTCGCCGAAAGCGCAGGACGAGGCCATTCGCCCCGCCAGGAACGGCACGCGCAAAGTCGTGCTCGCGACAGATATTGCGGAAAGCTCACTGACAATTGAGGGCGTGCGCGTCGTCATTGATGCAGGTCTTGCTCGTATTCCTGTTTTCACGCCGGGCAGTCTGGGGGCGGGGCTGCGCACTGTGCGCGCGTCGATCGCGAATGTGGACCAGCGACGCGGACGTGCCGGCCGAACCGAGCCGGGTGTGTGCTACCGGCTCTGGCATGAAGAAGAAAACCGGGGCCTTCCAAAAGCGCCGCCACCGGAAATTCTCGCAACGGATTTGTCGTCCATGTTGCTGAGACTTGCTGATTGGGGTGATGCGAACCCGTTTGCGCTGCAATGGCTCGATCCGCCTGCCAAAGGGCAGGTCAAAGCGGCTGAGCGCAGTTTACATCAGATGGGCTTGCTCACGGAAGGCGGGCAATTGACGAAGGATGGCCAGACCGCGGTTCGCATGCCGATCCATCCGCGTCTTGCAAGGCTTGTCATTGGCGCGCAGAGCGATGCCGATCGCGCCCTTGCAGCGCTTCTGGCTGCGATGATGTCGGAGGTGGGTCTTGGCGGGCGCCAGATTGATGTGTCCGGGCGGCTGGCTGGCTTTGAACGGGACAGAAGTGCGCGCGCATCCGCTTTGAAACAGCGTGCCCGGCAATGGGCCGGCACAAAGGCAGAGCCGTCTCATCAGATTGGTGAGGTTCTGGCGAAAGCCTGGCCCGATCAGCTGGCGCGGGTGCGACCGGGCGATCGCAAACGCTTTCAGCTCGCAGGCGGGGGCGGTGCGCGACTTCCGGACGCGTCTCCACTCGAGGGGCAGGACTGGCTCGTCATTGCCGAAACGGCTGGTCAGAGCGGTGGTGATCCGATCATCCGCCTTGCAGAGCCCGTTTCTGAGGCGGGGGCATTGAAAATACTTTCGGTCACCGAGCGGGCCTTTGCGGATTATGACCCGAAATCCGGCAAGGTGGTGGCACGGCGTCAGAAATGTCTCGGCGAGATTGTCCTGTCTGAAACGCCGCTTCAGAAACCGGATGTGCATGTAACAGCAGACGCGGTGCTGCGCGCCATTCGGGACAAGGGGCTTGGTATTCTGCCCGGCGCGGAGGCGCTGCGCCGCATTCAGGCGCGGGCCATGTGTGTGCGTGATCAGATGCCGGACGCTCTGCCGGATTTTTCAGACGAGGCGCTGGTCGACGATCTGGATGCCTGGCTGTTGCCAATTCTCGAGGCGAAAGGCCTCCAGGCCATTGAAAAATCGGGGCTGGAGGAAGCTTTGCAGGTCCGGCTTGGCTGGGAACACGCTTCCCGACTTGATGAGCTGGCACCGCGAAACTGGAAAAGCCCGACGGGACGGAGCATTCTCATCGACTATGAAAGCGATCAGGCACCGCTTATCGCTCTGCGGGTGCAGGACGTCTATGGGATGACACACCACCCCGCCATCTGCGATGGACAGATACCCCTGACCTTTTCTCTGCTTTCACCGGCGCAGAGGCCTGTCGCCCTGACCCGTGATCTGCCGGGGTTCTGGAAAGGCGGGTATCGCGACATGCGCAAGGATATGAAGGGGCGCTATCCCAAGCATGACTGGCCGGAAGATCCGGCCTCGGCGCAGCCGGGCGGGACGCGCCGTCGCTGATTGGACAAGATTTAAAACACACCTGGAGGGAGACCAGACATGGAAAAGCGAGAACTTGGCAAAACCGGCATTCAGGTGACCACCTGCTGTCTGGGCACAATGACCTGGGGTGATCAGAACACGGAAGCCGAAGGTCATGAGCAGATGGATTACGCGCTCGACCGTGGGATCAACTTTTTTGATACGGCTGAGATGTATTCCATCCCGCCCAAGCCGGAAACGCAGGGCAATACCGAACGCATAATCGGCAGCTGGTTCAAAGCGCGCGGCAGTCGCGACAAGGTCATCCTCGCCAGCAAGATTGCGGGTCGCTCAAAGCAGATCTGGACACGTGACAACAAGGTCCCGCTGACGCGCGTGGTGAAAGAGCAGGTCGATGAGGCCGTCGAAAAAAGCCTGAAACGCCTTCAGACAGATTATATCGACCTCTACCAGATCCACTGGCCTGATCGTCCGGCTGCGAATTTCGGCGGCACGATGACGGTGGAAGACTACAAGACCGAGTTCGAACCGTTTGAAGCCATTCTGGAGCATCTGAACGCTCATATCGAGAAGGGAAACATTCGCCATATCGGTGTGTCGAACGAGACGCCTTATGGCGTGATGCGGTTCCTGGCCGAGTCCGAAAAGCGCGGGCTGCCGCGCATGGAGTCGATTCAGAACGCCTATAATCTTGTGAACCGCACCTATGAGGACGGTCTGGCAGAGATCACCTATCGCGAACAGTTCAGCCTCTTGGCTTATTCGCCACTGGCGCAGGGCTATCTGACCGGCAAATACCGAAATGGCGCGCTGCCGAAAGGCTCGCGAAAGCAGTTGTTTGATCGTTTGCAGCGTTATGAGAAGCTGCATGCGGAATCGGCGATCAATGCCTATCTAGACCTTGCGGCAGAGCTGGACCTTGATCCCTCTCAGATGGCGATCAAATTCTGCGACACACGCCCATTCGTGACCTCAACAATTATCGGTGCGACCAGCATGGAGCAGCTGAAGGTCTGCATCGATGCGTTCGATATGGAATGGAATGATGCATTTGAGGCAGATGTAAACGCGTTACACGCGCGTCAGCCCAATCCTTGCCCCTGATCTGATCGGCCCGGCGTCGCGGACTTTCCCCGTAAAGACTGCGACAAAGGGCTTAACTTTGATCTGCATTAAGACCTTGCGAGTTGAAAAACGCCCGTTAAGGTTTCCCCAGCGCCAGTTGCGCGCACTTGGAGTTGGGCTGAAGGGGAGAGGATCCAATGGCCGATATCGCACCTTATGTTGAGAACGTGAAGAAATATGCGTCTTCCTACAACGAAGCGGCATTGCAGAAAGTGGTGAACCACCTCGGCATCGCTCTGAAGAACCGCGATTCTTCACTCGTTTCGTGTTCTGATCCGTCTGAACTCGAGCGCGTTCGTGAGAAATGGCTGAAAAAGAAGTTTGAACTGACCGCGTCTGACGATGATCTGGACGCAGCGATTCAGGAAGTCTGCGAGATCATGAAGGACGAAAAGTCCAACAAGTCACGCGTGACCTTCTACTATCTGCTGGCAGAGAAATTCGACAAGATCGGTATGCTGGCGGGCTAGGCCCGGACAGACAGATGTTTCGAAAAACCCGGTCATATGGCCGGGTTTTTTATTGCCCTTTATATTTCCACCAGATGCGGAAAATCCGTGGGCCATCGATCAGATAACGTCGCCACAGTCGACCGGGCTGGCTGAGCAGGCGATGAAGCCATTCCAGCCGGTTGCGACGCATCCAGAGCGGTGCGCGATCAACCTTGCCGACGAGAAAGTCGAGGCTCGCCCCGCAACACAGGGCAATGCCGCGCCCGCCGCCGATCTCGACCGCTTTCTGCGCCACCAGCTCCTGCTGCGGAGATCCGACGCAGATAAAGGCGAAATATTCATTATGGTCGATGAGGAATTGCGCCGCCGCCTCAATGGCTTCCGGCTTGGTGCGCATGCCCATGGGCGGCTCATGCCAGGCAATGTTCGAAAAACCAAAGTCCTGGATCAGGCGCTCGACGACATCTCCGTCCGCACCAATGATCACGATCCGGTCGTTCGGCTTGATGTGGTCGCGTAGCAAAAGCTCTGTCAGGTCGGAGCCGGCCGTAACGGGCAGGGTTCGGCCTTCAAATTTCGCCAGCAATTCCAGAATGCGGCTGTCGCAAATCGTCATGCCCGCGCCGGTATAGAGCGGACGAAGGTCCGGCTCTGCCTCAAGGCGCACCATGTGATCGACATTCGGCGTCACCACATAAGACAGGGGCTGACCGGTATGCGCATAGGTTGTCAGCGCCTGAACGACTTCGGGCGTCGTCAGCGCATCAAAGTCGAGGCCCATAAAGCGCATACGCCCGGCGGTGTCCGGCGTCTGAAGCGGAAAGGAGAGGCTGGTATATCCCATGGCGGGACTATCGCAGAACATCCCAAATCTTGGATTTCCGCGCGCCCTGCAAACCGGCCATTGGCGGTAAGGTTCTGTTAAGCATAAACCGAAGCCTACATGCTGGGGCGAGGGCGGGGCGCCTGCGTGTCGTCTTCCTCGCGCGTGCGTTTCCGCTTGCTGTCCATGCCATGCTTGCGCAAAAGACCGCGAAACTGGTGATAGGTCAGTTTGAGATAATCAGCGGCCTTGCCCTGATGACCATCCGCTTCTTTCAGCGCGGCTTCAATCAAACGAGTCTCGTAGAATTTCATTTCGGCTTCGAAATCAATGCCAATGCCTTCCAGTGGCGGCGGTGTCAGACGCGGATCAGTGTCTTCCCCGGTTGTCCGGACAGGCTTTTGAGCGGGCGATCTGGGCCGATAGGGCGAAGCGAACGGGTCGATGGCTTCTGGTGTAAACTCAATCGGGTCCAGCATGGAGCGCTGCAGGCTGGCATGGGTGAGCCGCTCGGCAACATTCTTGAGTTCACGCACATTGCCTGGCCAGTCATGTGCTTCCAGCGCCAGGATCGCAGAGGCCGAAAAACCTGGAAACCCATATCCGAGTTCGCGCGCCATGCGGCTCGCGAAATGGTCGGCCAGAAGCGCAATATCCTCGATCCGCGCGCGCAAGGGCGGCAGGGTGACAACATCAAAGGCCAGTCGATCCAGAAGGTCGGCGCGAAATTTCCCGTTCTCAACGGCTGTTGGCAGATCGATATTCGTTGCCGCCGTGACGCGGACATCGCAGCGCTGCACATCCTCACCGCCAAGTCTTTGAAACTCGCCATATTCAATGACGCGAAGCAGTTTCTCCTGAACGCGCTGGCTGGCGGTCGCAATCTCATCCAGAAAGATCGTTCCGCCATCGGCTTGTTCAAACCGACCGATCCGGCGCTTGGTGGCGCCCGTAAACGCGCCCTGCTCATGACCGAAGAGTTCTGAATCCAGCAATTCCTCGTTCAGAGCTGCGCAGTTCACCTTGATAAACGGCCCATTCCACCGCTTCGACAGAAAGTGCAGGCGCTCTCCAATGAGTTCCTTACCCGTACCGCGCTCGCCAATGACGAGGACGGATCGGTCGAGTTCAGCAATGCTGGACGCCTTTTCCAAAGCTTCCAGCCATTCCGGGCTTTCGCCAATCGGTGAAACGGGCTCAATCATGGCGAGAAAGATAAAATAAAACGGTGAAAAATACCATTACATTTCGTCAAATATACCAATTTTAGTTTGTACAAATTGACCAGAAAGTTTTTTCTTAATGAAAAACAATGCACTTCGTCATTAATTCGGAGTTGGCACACCCTTTGCAAAACAAAGATCAGCTCAGCGGCTTAGGGGGCCGCACATAAAGGAGAACGCAAATGACTGAGTATGAGACCCAAAACAGAGGAGAGACGATGGGCGATCGCTTTTCGCGCTTTTCTCGCTGGTTGTCTCGTCGCCCGATGGAAAGCTGGGGCTTCTTCATCGCGGGCCTGATCATCGCACGCATTCTCTTCTAAGAACCAGATTAAGGAGTACCGACCATGGGACTGTTTTCCCGCTTCGGAGACATCGTAAACTCAAACATCAACGCCATGCTGGACAAGGCTGAGGATCCGGAAAAGATCGCCCGCCTCATGATCCAGGAAATGGAAGACACGCTGATTGAAGTCCGCACAGGCGCTGCACGCGCTATGGCTGACAAAAAGGAAATGGAACGCGAAATCGCGCATTTCGAAAAAGTCGTGTCTGACTGGGATGCCAAGGCAGAACTGGCCATCGATAAAGGTCGCGAAGATCTGGCTCGTGGCGCGCTGCAGGCAAAACAGAAAGCCGCAACCGAGATTGAAGCCCGCAAGGCTGGTCTGGCCGCTGCTGAAGATGCTTTCGCCAAACGTTCTGAAGATCTTGAAAAGCTTCAGGCCAAGCTGGACGAAGCCAAAGCCAAGCATCGCTCTTTGATGATGCGTCGTCAGACAGCCGAGCACCGTATCATGGCGCGCACGCGCACATACGACTCTCGCGTCGATGATGCTCTGGCTCGCTATTCCGCTGTCGAGCGCAAGGTCGACGAGATGGAAGCCTATGCCGACACGATCAAAGGCCAGGAGCCAAGCCTGGAAGCTGAGTTCGCTGAACTTGCCCGGTCTGAATCGGTCGAGAAAGAACTCGAAGAACTGAAGCGCCGCAAAGGTGTCTCAACAACAACACCGGCACGTCCGGACGAAGATCAGGGAGCGTAAGACACAAATGTTGATGCCTATCGCAATTCTTGTCGCCATCATGGGTGCGCTGACGGCTCCTGGCCTGATCGCACAATCAAGAGCGGAGCGCCGTGCGCGCAAAGCTGAAAATCTGACAGAGGACGGAACGGTCAATGCCTGAGGAATTCTTTATTCTGGCGGTCCTTGGCATCATCTTCATCGGCTTTCCGGCGACCATTTTCCACTACATCACCATGTGGCGGAAACAGAAGACGCTCCAGCCGGATGATGAACGGATGCTGGAAGACCTCTGGCGATCAGCACGCGCCATGGAGCGCCGTATTGAAAGCCTCGAGTCCATTATTGACGGAGAAGGGGCCCGTTCCGACGGCCCCGATCCAAACCTCCGCGACGACGTTTACAGGAAGAACTAATGCCACACCGCAGACACAGACAGGACGATTATGAAGGGTGGAAAAACCGCTTCAATCGTCCGGGGGAAGAGGAGCCGTACGATTATGTCGGCTCTCCGAACCCAAAGCGCCTTTACCGCTCCACAAGTGACCGGGTCATTGCCGGTGTGTGTGGCGGGATCGCAGAACGCTTTGGCTGGGAACCGACCCTGGTTCGGGTTTTCACAGTCGCAGCATTCTTCTTCTTCGCCGGTCCGCTGATGATCCTCGCCTACATTCTGATGTGGATCATCACACCAAAACGGCCACGGAGTGCGCGTCCGCTGAGCAAGGATGAAGAAACATTCTGGCGCGGCGTATCAGACAGACCACAAGTCACCTTTTCGAACCTCCGGTACAAATTCATGGACCTGGAAGATCGGCTGCAAGGGCTGGAAAGCTCTGTGACCTCAAACGAATGGCGGCTTCGCAAACAATTTCGGGATCTGGAGCGCGGCTGACGCTCCAAGTCTCTCAAGACTTCAGGAAGGACGGAAAAATGGCACAGGCAAGCAGGGGAATGGGGCTTATGATTGGAAGCATTGCCTCATGTGCGTTGGTCGCGATTGCTGCTGCATCAGTATTAACGGGCGATCTGAATCTGCAATTCGCAGGCATTCAGGTGAATGTATCCAATCAGACAGAACGGGGATTTGTCGTTATGATTGATGGTGCAGAATGTCCGGGCGCGGGCTGCCCAGCCTTCGCTTTTGACTGGAAGCTCGCCCGTCAGGGGTAAGCGAACCGGTCATCCCTTCCGCAAAGCCCGGATCAGGAACCGAGTTGGAGACACCTGCTCATATTCCTTCCGGGACAGCGGCAGCGGCTCGCCAAAGGCTTGAGCTGCCAGGGTTTCGGCAAGCAGCGGCGCAAACGTAAAGCCTCGCGCACCCAAACCCGTCAGAACACATTGTTGCGTATTGTATGAAAGGGCGTCTGTAACAGGCGCCCCTTTTGTTATCGGGGCCAGGGTTTCCCGCAACGTGTCCGCATGGAAGACGGGCCCGGCGATTGGCATACGGTCGGGCGTTGTCGCGCGAACAGAAGCGCGCGATTGAAGCTCTGCTGACCGGAGCGCTTCAAAAAGGTCCGGCGACATGGCTTTCAGCGCGTCGAGATTTTCTGCACGTGCTTTTTCAGAGGTCTCGGGCATCTGATCGGCCGCGATGGCTTCGAAGGTTGCGCCGAACAGCAGGCTGGTTCCGGTACGAAGCGCATAATGCCCGGATGCGAGGGCGCGATTTTCATCCGCTTCAGGCAGCTGATCTGACCAGTCGACCTGTCCAAGTCGCCCGGCCATCTGAATGTCCATGTCAGAGAGCAGGGACTGGCTGGCGAGCCCGCTCGTGACAATAAACAACGTATTTTCAGGATATCTGCCCGTCAGATCCGCAAGGTCATCAATCTGCGCACCGCCGTGAAAGCTGATGTTCGGATGATCGAGAAGCTCGCTGACCAGAAGGTTCGGGCGGACCATCATGGCATCATGATGGGTGAGGACGACATCCGTTCCCGTCTTTGAGCCGGTGAGGGTTGTATCCGGCAGGGGTGGATCTGCGAGCAGCTTCTCAAATCGCTGAACGTCCTTTTCAGACTGCGCGGCCTGTTCAACATCAACGCGCATCGCCAGGCCGCCGCCGTGCTGTGTGTAGAAGCGGCGCGCAAAGAGATAGGTGTGCAACAGCAGCCTTGCTTGCGGCGTATCGGCGGCATCGAGCCGTGGCATGACCAGACCGATCGGGTTCCCGCTGGCGCCTTGTGCAGGGGCTTGCGCCTGATCCAGCACGTCGACCGGAAGACCGCGCAGCGCAAAGCTGCGGGCAACGCTGGCCCCTGCAATTCCGGCACCGATCACGACAAGACGATCAATCTTTTTCGGGGTCGGACGCATCAATGGCAGGTCGGGGGCGCCCGTTTCCTCTGTTCCGGGCCAACTCGCTTCGAGCCGTTCACGCTTGCGGCCAAAGCCTGGCGCCTTGGCAACGGTGAAACCGGCCGCTGCCAGTCCGCGCCGAACAGCGCCAGCAACGGTATAGGTGCCGATCCGCGTTCCCTTTTTTGAGTGGCGCGCCATCAGCGGATAGAGCGCTTCGGCCCACATGGTGTCGTTCTTGGCGGGCGCAAAGCCATCGAGAAACCAGGCATCAGCCTGAAAATCCATGGTGTTCAGCCAGTCTTCGGCATCGCCGATGAAAAGCGTGAGCGTGACGCGCCAGTCCGGAAACACCAGCCGGTGTGGACCAAGTGCCGGAACCGGCCATTGTGCGATCAGTTCGGCGGCCAGTATTTCCAGGTCCGGCCAGCGGGCGAGCGCGCGGGCGGCGTCCTGCGGTGACATGGGATGTTTTTCAACGCTGGTGAAATGCAGCCAGTTGTTCTGGCCCGTCGTGCTTTTAAGCCAGGCTTCCACCGTCGCCAGGAAATTGAGCCCGGTTCCGAAGCCGAGTTCTGCAATCGTGTAGGACGGCACACTTTGCCAGCCTTCCGGCAGACCGCAGGCTTTCAGAAAAACCGCCCGGGTTTCCTCCAGACCATCAGATAAGGAGAAATAGACATCGTCGAACGAGGTCGCGACGGGCGTGCCGTCTTCTTTCCATTCAAGCTTTGCAGGTTCAGGTAAGCGGGCCATGCCCTGCCTTATCCGAAGGTATCTCGCTTGGGTAGTGAATTAGAGCCGCAGCGCCGATATCAGGCTGGATGAGGCGCGAATGGCAACCACTTCGGTCAGTGGGCCGCGCATCATGACCATACGGTGCCAGACCGGACCAAACAGCATTTCAGTGGCCGAATCGATGTCCCAGTCCTTGCGGATTTTGCCTCTGATGGCGGCTTCGGCGAGCACGGTCTTCAGCGGGCGGCGAAAGTTTGTGTTGAACCAGTTTCGAAAGATTTCACCCCCTTGCGGGTCATCAGCCGCTGCCAGAAGGGCGCTTCGCAGCAAATGAGCGCCGTCGCCCACGCGGGCAATGTCGACAATCGGCTCCACAAAGGCCTGAAGCTGCTCGGCAAGGTCCAGCTTGGGGTCGATTGCCGGCAGATCAATGTCTTCGAGCGCTGCCTCGACGGCGATGGACGCGACGCTCGGCCACCAGCGATAAATGGTCTGTTTGGAGGCTTTGGCGCGTTTGGAAAGCCGATCCGGGCTGAAATTGCGCCAGCCCTGTTCCTTCAGCTCTTCTCGCGCAGCACTGAGAATGGCCATACGCGAGGCCTCGCTCCGTTTCGGTCCCTGCCGACGCGGTTCGGCTTTCGCCGATTTCTCATGCGTATCCATCTTCATTCCCCTTCGGCAAAATCATATCAGATGAACGCGGTGCGAGCGACAGGATTTCGACAGAATGCGACAAATCTGCTTTGTGATCAGAGCAGTTGTGCGATGAGTGCCCATGCAACGGACAAGGCCATCACCAATCCGGCACAGACATAGAAGATCCGCGCGAACCGGGGGTTATCAAACTGATGAGCCAGTGCGCGTGCGCCGCCCGCATAGACCGTCAGACCAAACAGCTCGGTCATGGTCACTGTGAGGATCATGACCACGGCCTGAGCAAAAATCGGCGTTGAGACGTCAAAAAATGCAGGCAAAAGCCCTCCGAAAAAGACCAGTGCATTCGGATTGGCGAGCTGAAGGCCGAAGCCCTTGAAAAACAGCGTGACGACGCGGCCATATTTCGGCGGCTTTCGCGCATTCACGCCCAGCACGCTGACCACATCTTCTTCGAAATGACGCGACACGGGCTGCGTTGCTGTTTTCCAGGCGAGCCAGCATATGAAGATCAGCCCGGCCACTTTCAGGCCCAGAAAGACGGTTGGAAACTGGTTGGCGAGCACCCCTGCGCCAGAGGCAGCGAGCGTGATCCAGATCATGTTGGCGACACAAATCCCGATGGCAGCGGCCATGGAAAGCGCCATGCCATAACGAAGGGATGAGGCAATCACCAGCATCACAGCCGGTCCGGGCGTCAGCCCGCCCGCCGCAAACAAAGTGACCAGAGAGATCCAGAGCTCAAGTTCCATTTGCGCGGCTTAGAAGCAAACGCAAAACTGGACAAGCGCCATCTGGCTTTCCATTGAGGCCTGGCCGTTCCGGTGGCTTTTATGCCCGGAATTTAGTCCTCAGAGTCGCCCGGATCGCATTGGAAGCGTCGTGCGCTTGTTCCGGGACGCCCGCGCTTTGCGCCGCTTTGCAGCGCCAACGTATTTCCAGCCTCATCCACGGAGATCCAGTCATTGAGATCAAGCTTTCGGCGCTTTGTTGATCCGTCCAGATATGACGTTGCCCTGTAGCGACGCTCGATCCGCAGACCGCCAAACTTTAGTTCCGTCACGGCGCCATTGTCATAAGAGGCTTCTGACGTCGATGCGGTCGTGACATTTCCCGGTTCTGCCGCAGCGTGCCCACCCATAAGCACGGTCGCAGAGAGCAGCGCTGCGGCAGGCAGTCTGTAAGACACACAGATCTCATCATCCACACAGGACTCGATCAGCGCGATCCGTTCTTCGGTCGACAAATCGTCCAGGCTGTGGACTTCGCGCTTGCATAACCGGCAGACATCGCCATCGAGAATGTCGGAGAGTTTGCCCTTGTAAGGGCATGGATTTGTGATTTTTGGAAACAGACTCAAGGCGTTTCCTCCCGTTTCCCGGGAAAATAGCACAAAAGCACACTATAAAAAAAGGCATGCCGTTGAGCATGCCTCTTCTTCAATGAAATCGCGTTGGTCGCTTATTTCGAGTCAGCGTGACGCTTCACGGCTTCCATGATCAGCTCTTCCGCCTTGTCGCGGTCATGCCAGCCTTCGACCTTCACCCATTTGTTTGGCTCGAGGTCTTTATAGTGCTCGAAAAAGTGCGTGATGCGCTCCAGCATGATGTCTGGAAGATCTTCTTTTTCTTTAATTTTATCATAGAAGCGGGTCAGCTTCTGGTGTGGAACTGCGAGGATTTTCTCATCCTTGCCGCCATCGTCTTCCATCATCAGAACGCCAACCGGACGGCAGCGGACGACAGAACCAGGGAAAAGCGCGCGCTGACCGACAACCATGACGTCGATCGGGTCACCATCCAGGCTCAGCGTGTGAGGCACAAAGCCGTAATTCACCGGATAGCGCATGCTGGTGTAAAGATAGCGGTCGACAAACATCGCGCCGGATTTCTTGTCGATTTCGTATTTGATTGGTTCGCCACCCAGCGGCACTTCAATGATCGCATTCAGATCGGAAGGTGGGTTTTCCCCGGAAGAAATTTTCGAAATATCCATTACTCGTCCCTCTATACACGCCGGATAATCTTCCTCTAGCCGCGTGGCTGCTCATGCGCAACCACAACGAAAGCAGAAGTCCGGCGTGTTCCTACCCCTCATTAAAAATTCGGCCAATTGCCGAATAATTGCTGGAAAATGTCGCGTTGCCTCTATTGCTTGTCGCGCGCAGCAAGCGTGCGCAGACGCAGTGCGTTCAGGCGGATAAAGCCTTCAGCATCTTTCTGGTCATAAGCGCCGCGGTCATCTTCGAAGGTCACCAGCTGATCGCTGTAAAGCGAGTATGGAGACTGGCGGCCAGCGATCATCACATTGCCTTTATAGAGCGTCAGACGGACTTCGCCGGTGACTTTCTCCTGGCTCTTGTCGACGAGCGCCTGAATCATCTCGCGGTCAGGTGAGAACCAGAAGCCGTTATAGATGAGCTCAGCATATTTCGGCATGAGATCGTCTTTCAGGTGCGCTGCGCCGCGGTCCAGCGTGATGGACTCAATGGCGCGGTGCGCGGCAATCAGTATCGTGCCGCCTGGTGTTTCATAAACGCCGCGGGACTTCATGCCGACAAAGCGGTTCTCGACAATGTCGATCCGGCCAATGCCATTGTCATGACCGTATTTGTTCAGCGCGGTGAGCATGTCGGCTGCTGACAGCTTTTCGCCGTTCAGGCTGACGGGATCGCCGGCTTCGAAACCAATGGTGATCTCCGTTGGCGTGTCCGGTGCGTCCATCGGGCTGATGGTGCGCTGATAGACATATTCCGGCGCGCTTTCCCACGGATCTTCCAGAACCTTGCCTTCAGAAGACGAGTGCAGAAGGTTTGCATCGACAGAGAACGGCGCTTCGCCGCGCTTGTCCTTGGAAATCGGGATCTGGTGCTGTTCTGCAAATTCCAGAAGGTGCTCACGGCTCTTGAAGCTCCACTCACGCCATGGCGCGATCACGCGGATATTCGGGTTCAGAGCGTAGGCGGAAAGTTCGAAACGGACCTGATCATTGCCCTTGCCGGTCGCGCCGTGTGCAATGGCGTCTGCGCCGGTCTCTTTGGCGATCTCGATCAGACGTTTTGTGATCAGAGGGCGCGCAATCGAGGTGCCGAGCAGATAGGTGCCTTCATACAGCGCATTGGCGCGGAACATCGGGAAGACGAAGTCGCGGACAAATTCCTCGCGCAGATCATCGATATAGATGTTCTCGTCTTTAATGCCGAGCAGCTTGGCCTTTTCGCGTGCCGGGCCAAGTTCTTCCCCCTGGCCGAGGTCTGCCGTGAAGGTGACAACTTCACAGCCAAACTCAGTCTGCAGCCATTTCAGAATGATGGACGTATCCAGGCCACCGGAATAGGCGAGCACAACCTTTTTCGGTGTTGGGCGGCTTGGAAGAGACGGAACGATCTCAGGCGTTTCAGGCATTGCAATCCTCTTGGAAATTGGCGCGCACAATATCCATCCGCCACAAACACGCAAGAGAAATGCCCCGCCCACGCCCGTCATTGGCCACATTTCCAGTCGAGTTTTGTTCGCAAGACGAATTCCTGGGTGGAAAGGACGCGATTATGAACATGAAGACCCTGTTGGGCGCCGGGCTGGCAATCGGGCTGGCTGCATGCGCAACAAGTGCCAATGCCAAGACAGAGCCGGTGGAGCTGAGCTCTTACATTTTGCTCGACCGGACCGGATCGATGAATTCGATCTGGGAGGAGGCGCTCGGTTCGGTGAATGCCTATGCCGCGAGCGTGGTGGAGCCGGATGATGGCCCGCAAGTGAACAACACGCTGACCCTTGCCGTCTTTGACGCGCAGGAAGGGCTCCAGTTCGAGGAACTTCGAAAGAATGTGAAGGGTGAGGCCTGGTCAGATATCACCACGGATGAAGTTTCTCCGCGCGGCATGACCCCGCTTTTTGACGCGATCGGCAAAATCATCGCGACCGCGGAAACCGATGCGCCGGAAAAAGCCGTCATCGTCATCATGACCGACGGCAAGGAAAACGCCAGCCGCGAATTTACCAAAGCGAGCGCCCGCGCGGCATTGGACCGGGCCGAGAAGAAGGGCTGGCAGGTTGTCTTCCTGGGGGCAGAATTTGCCAATTTCGCGGATGCAGACGCCGTTGGCGTGAGTGGCTCAAAACAAATGGCGGTCTCCCGCGATCAGCTGGGTGTCACCATGGAAAATCTGGCGAAGAAAAATCGCGGTTACGCGCAGGAGCTCGAAGAAAGCGTCGAGTTTAACGATGCAGACCGATCCCTGGCCGAAGAAGAAGATGTGAAACAGCGCAAGGGTGGGAACTGATCTGAGATATCGTGTGAGCTGTCAGCGACCCGTTGCTGTTAAAAGCCCCAGAGGCTCACACGCTCAAGGATCAGGTGTGGGGGGACCCGCACCAACCTGACGCACTGGAAACAGGCCGGAGTTCGCCTCCTCCGGCCTGTTTCGAATTTCAGGCTTTGCGCTCCCAGATGGAATGCCAGAGCGTTTTTGTTTCCACGAAACCAAGCGACCGGTAGAGCCCTTTTGCGATCTCATTGTCGGCATTCGCATGCAGAAAGGGTGTCCGCCCTTTTTCTTGCAGCGCACGTCCGATCAGACAGATCAATGCACCGCCAAACCCGCGCCCCTGATAGTGCGGATCGGTACAGACAGCGCTGATTTCGGTGAAAGGCGCGATCGACATCCGGGTGCCGCCCATGGCGATCAGCCTGCCGTCTTCAAATGCGCCGACATAGCCGCCAAATTCATGCGTGCGCTGGCGAAAAGGGCCGGGCCTTGTGCGGTCCGTCAGATCCAGCATCTGATCGGCATGGTCCGCGTCCAAAGGGACAACCGGCAAGAGGCTCGGTTTTTGTGGAAACCGGGTCGCCGTGAACTGTACGATCTGAACATGGCGGGCGCGCCAGCCGTCTGGTGGCTCGATAGGCTCTGGCTCGACCAGTGAAATCTGAGGCTCGTTTTCCGAAAGGCTGGCAATGTCTTCCAGCGCGGCTGCGTCATAGATGTCGGCAGCGCGAAACTGACCGAAAGCACGGGCATATCCGATGGCGCGGCCGCGGCGCTCACAATAGGTCTGATGGTCTGCATGCAGGGCATGCCAGACTGGGCGCGTCAGGCGCAGATCATCCTCGACAACGCTCATGCCTCCCGACCTTTCGTCAGAAGCTGCTCAATCGTTCGCATGGCGGTTGTCAGCGTATCCTGCTCTTCGTCGCTCAGATGACTGAGCGACTGGCGCGTCTGCTCATACTGGCGCTTTGAGGTGACCTCGACGCGGGCCTCACCAATGTCGGTCAGGAACAGATGCAATTGCCGGGCATCGTCGGTGGACGGTTCACGTCGCAACAGCCCCTGTTTGATGAAGGATGAAATCATCCGCGAGAGATAGGCCGGGTCGAGCCCGAGCTTTGCGCATATCTCCTTGGCCAGAATGCCGGGCGCGGTGTGGATCTCATACAGCACCCGCATTTCGCCAAGCGTCCAGGGCGTATCGAGAAAGGTTTTGCGCAGCAGGCCGACTTCGCGCGTGTAAAAACGGTTGAAGTGGCGAACCGCGTCAATGTGCTGGTTCAGTCCGGGCAATGGCTTTCCCCCATCCGATCATCAAGTTGACTTTATCAACTAATGAGAAATGGTTGATAAAGTCAACAAACCGGAGGTTGGGGAAGCGCTTTTGAACAAAAAGGCTCAGCTGGTGCGTGTTTTCATCCGCAAAGCGTGCAGGCCGGACTTGAACTCCTCGTCCAGAGCCTCATTTACTAGCCTCTGCGCGTCGACGCGCGACTTTCCAGTGAACATGGCAGAGGCAATTTCGACAAAAAAGTGCGTTTCACCTGCATCGCTGGCACCCATATGACCGGCATGAAGATGAGATTCATCGACAACCGACAAAAAATCTGGTGAAAATACGGCCGCGAGTCGCGCCTCTATGCGTTTTGCCCTGCTTGTCAATTCTTGTCTCTTTTCCACGGAACGGATAATTATTGCACTATGACATCTGAGTACGACTATCGGGTCAAGTTTAAGGACATCTCGATCGGCGCATCTAAGAAGAAGCGTCGCGGCGGGAAGGGTGCAGCCTCCGAACCGGAGACTGATACGATAACTTGCGAGCACAAAGGTTGTGACGCACCGGGCGATTTCAAGTCCCCGAAGCATGGTGGTGGATTTCACAATTTCTGCCAGCGGCACGCAGCTGAGTACAACAAGAGCTGGAACTTCTTTGACGGCATGACCGATTCAGAAGCCAAGGCTTTCTCGAAGTCAGCGGCTTATGGGCATCGCAAGACCTGGAAGTTCGGCACCGGACCCGTCAATGAAAAGAGCAAGCTTCGCTCTGGTGATCCGCGCATGTGGGCCGGTATTCACGGCGCTGATGCAGCTGCGATCAAATCGGCTCAGAAAAAATCCGGCCGCACACGCCTTCAGGTTCGTGCGCTGGCAGATCTCGATCTGCCGGAAACGGCAACGGCTCTGGAAATCCGCGAACGCTATTCAGAATATGTGAAGCGCTTCCACCCGGACGTGAACGGTGGCGACCGCTCATCTGAGCAGAAACTCGCCAGCGTGATCAAAGCCTTCAAGACATTGAAAGCCGCCGGTCTGACGCAAGAGCAGTAAGCATTGCTGAAACCCTGATGCGCGTTCTGCGACAGTTTTTCTCCTATTTGAAGACTTTGTTGGACTTCGTGAGAAGCCAAGTTAGAACAGTGCTAAAGATTTTTTGAGGAAACCTCGTATGTCCATTATTTCTGATTCTGTCGATCTTGAGACCCTGATCCCGGACCGGAAAGTCAATGTGCGCGAAGTTTTTGGGATCGACTCTGATCTGGAAGTCGACGCGTTCTCGACGAAAACCGAATACGTCCCGGAAGTGGACCCGTCCTACCGGTTTGATCCTCAGACAACCATGGCGATCCTGGCTGGCTTTCAGCACAATCGCCGCGTCATGGTTCAGGGCTATCACGGTACGGGTAAGTCGACCCACATTGAGCAGGTTGCCGCGCGCCTGAACTGGCCGCTTATCCGTGTGAACCTCGACAGCCACGTGTCGCGGATCGATCTGGTCGGCAAGGACGCAATTGTCCTGAAAGACGGCCAGCAGGTCACCGAATTCCGTGAAGGCATTCTGCCTTGGGCGCTTCAGCGCTGCGTTGCCATCGTGTTTGACGAGTATGATGCGGGCCGCCCGGACGTGATGTTCGTAATTCAGCGTATTCTGGAAGCTTCAGGCCGTCTGACCCTGCTTGACCAGAACCGCGTCATTGCGCCGAACAATTATTTCCGTCTGTTTGCGACGACCAACACGGTTGGCCTCGGTGATACGACGGGTCTTTACCACGGCACACAACAGCTCAACCAGGGCCAGATGGACCGCTGGTCGATTGTGACGACGCTCAACTATCTTGAGCATGACGCCGAAGTGGAAATCGTCGGCTCCAAGCTGCCGGATTTCGACAAGGAAAACATCGACAAGATGGTGCGCCTTGCAGACATGACCCGCAACGCCTTCATGAATGGCGATCTGTCGACGGTCATGAGCCCGCGGACGGTTATCACCTGGGCGGAAAATGCGTCGATCTTTGGCGATATCGGTCAGGCCTTCCGCATGAGCTTCCTCAACAAGTGTGATGAGCTGGAACGCCCGATCGTGGCCGAATTCTATCAGCGTTGCTTCGGTGAGGAATTGCCGGAAAGCGCTGTCATGATGCAGGTCGCTTAGGGCGCCAGCCAGCCAATCAGGATTTTCAAATGGATGAAGCCAGCAACGCCGTTTGCTGGCTTTTCTGTATCAGGCCGTGCCTTTGTGAATGGCTTCGCGCTGGCGATACCAGTTCTTCTTGTGCAGGAACGGCTTTTCGATCAGATGCCATAGCGCCACCGCACTTATCAGCGTCATGGCGGCCACGACCCCATACCCGATCCAGACCGATGCTGATGTTGCGAACAGACCAAGCGCAATTGCGGTCTGTGTGATCGGAAAATGCGTAATGTAGATGCCATAGGAAAAGTCGCCAAATCGGGCCGCATTCAGGGCCGGGCCCGGCGAAAAGGCAATCGACCCCACAAGCGCGCAAAGTCCAATGGCGCGAACCGGCTCGCAACCGGGAAGATAGGATGCCAGCAACACCGCCATGCCGATGGCGCCGACGGGGAGCCAGTGGCGGCGAACGAGATCGCGTTGGTCCCACAGGACGACCCCCGAAATGAAGAAGCTCATCTGGCCCGGCAATTGCCGGCTCAGCTCGTGCCAGAGCGCCGTGCTGGTTTCCAGGCCCAGATGCGTAAAGCCGAGCCGCCAGGCTTCAGCGGCAATATAAATAAAGACCAGCAATCCGAGTTTGTAACGCCCGAACAATGTCATCAGCCAGACGAGAATCGGCACGCCAAGATAATACATCACTTCAATCTTGATGGTCCAAAGAGCGCCATTCACCGCTGAAAAGCGATGATCCTGAAAAACGCCCGGAAGATCGGGCTGCAGAAAGTTCAGGAAGACCAGATTGGCGAGAATGTATTTCCCTGTTTCTGTGAGGTTTTCTCGCGCTTCGGGTACCAATGCCATAGCAAGAATGGCCGGGATCAGAATGATGGCAGCATAAGCCGGATAGAGCCGTCGGACGCGTTTTCCGCTAAAACCGGCGAGGGTTCTGGACCTCAGATAAGAGCCATAAACCAGACCGCCGGAAATGATGAAGAAGCCTTCAATGGCCAGCTCACTGGTAATCGCAAAGACCTGTTCGGCCTGAGGAAGAGTGAGCGCCTGAGGCAGGATATACGCGTGACCGATGAAAACGGTTGTCGCGAAGATCAGACGCAACAGGTCGAACCGGTTCTGTCGGATTTGTTCGGTCATCGGTTCCTGCATCTGCGCCGCTGGCATCCCTCGTTTGACTACATAGTCTGTATCGAATGGGAAAGTGCTCACTTTGTGGTCCCGCTGAGAAAACCCGGCTCGCTGAAAGAATTACCATTTTACCGGGACAGATTGGTAACTACCGCTTCGCATTCGCCTGCGAACTGTCTATATCTTGGCTATGGCTAAGAATGATGCACAGCAGGATGAAGTTTTTCGGCACGCACTCGGCGTTGCGACGAAGGCGCTTTCTGCAGACGAAGACGTAGAAATCAGTTTTTCTCCCGATGGTCCGGCCAGTTCAGGCAAGCAGATCATCATTCGCAATCCGCCACGAAAGATTGAGGCTGATATCGCAGCCCGGCTGCGCGGTGAGGCAGATGCGGCTGCGCTCCGTCTTGCCCACCATGATCCGGTTGCCCACCAGAAAAACCAGCCAAGAACCGTTGAGGCGCGCGAGGTGTTTGAAGCGGCTGAGCGTGCGCGCGTGGAATCCATTGGCGCGGCCCATATGCAGGGCGTTGCGACGAATCTGGAAGCGGCCCTGATCGAACGCTGCGAGAAAGCGGGCTATGGCCGGATGGAAGACCGTCAGGATGCGCCGCTTTCTGATGCGCTGGAATTTGTCCTGCGCGAAAAGCTGTCCGGGCGGCCACTGCCAGCGATTGCCGAAAATATTGCAGGCCTCTGGCGCAGCGAAATCGAAACGCGCGCCGGTGATCGCCTCGATAACATCGCAGATAGCATGCAGGATCAGGACGCGTTTGCGAAACTGATGAAAGATCTGATCCGCGACCTCACGGTTGGCGAGCCGCAGGAAGGCGACGAACGCGAGGAACAGGACGAAGACAGCCTCGAAGAAGAAAACTCCAGCGCCGAACAGGGCGAGGATGACGGTCAGACCGGCGAAGAGAGCATGGGCTCGTCCATGGAGGAGATTGATGCCTCCGACATGGATACCGACGATGATTCCGAAGCCAATGTCACGGTTGAAACAGACGCTGAAATGGAAGCCGGCGAAGAGACCGAAGAGGTCGATGATGGCTCCAAGCCTCTGCGTCCGAACTTCACCGGCGCTGAGGATGACGAAAAGCGCTACAAGGTCTTCACCACCAAGCATGACGAGATCGTCAATGCGGAAATGTTGTGTGACTCCGAAGAACTGACACGTCTGCGGTCCTATCTGGATCAGCAATTGTCGGGCCTTCAGGGCGCAGTTTCGCGCCTCGCAAACAAGTTGCAGCGCCGCCTGATGGCACAGCAGAACCGGTCCTGGACCTTTGATCTGGAAGAAGGCGTGCTCGATACTGCCCGCCTGACCCGTGTGATCACAGACCCGACATCGCCTCTGTCGTTCAAACAGGAAGATGATTCCAATTTCCGCGATACCGTTGTGACGCTGCTGATGGACAATTCAGGCTCCATGCGCGGACGTCCGATCATGGTTGCGGCGCTTTGCGCGGATATTCTCGCGCGGACGCTGGAACGCTGCGGTGTGAAATGTGAGATTCTCGGCTTCACCACGCGTGCGTGGAAGGGCGGCCTCTCCCGTGAGGACTGGGTTGGCGCCGGAAAACCGCCAGCACCCGGTCGTCTCAATGATCTGCGCCATATCATCTACAAATCTGCGGACATGCCGTGGCGCCGGGCCCGTCGAAATCTGGGCCTGATGATGCGCGAAGGCCTGCTCAAGGAAAACATTGATGGCGAAGCGCTCATGTGGGCGCATGACCGTCTGCAGGGGCGGCCTGAACAGCGCCGCATCATGATGGTGATTTCCGATGGTGCGCCGGTGGATGACTCAACGCTTTCGGTTAACACAGGCAATTATCTCGAGCGGCATCTGCGCGAAGTGATTGAGTATGTCGAAACCAAATCGGATGTCGAACTCATCGCCATCGGCATCGGCCATGATGTGACCCGCTATTACAAGCGCGCCGTCACCATTGTGGATGCAGAGCAGCTTGGCGGCGCCATGACGGAACAACTGGCATCCCTGTTCGACGAGGACGCAGACAGCAAGGAATCTGCCGCTTCGCCGACGGGACCTCGAAAGCCGCTGCCGGGTAAGGCTGGCAAGATTGTTGAGCGCGGACGGGATGTGCGCCGCACCAGCATTCAGGATATTGCGCGTGCCGTTCGCTAGGCCAGCTTTTGCCCTCCTGTTTGCAGGTCTTGGCCTGTCTGCCTGTGCATCGAATGAACCGCCGCCGGAACCCGCCGAAACGACGGCAGACCGGTCCAGCTATCTGGAAGACTCCTGTCCGACGGATGTGCCTTATGTGCTGCCGGAACGGATTGATCTTGGCGTGTCGCCCGTGTCCTGGGGCACGCCGGACCCGGCCGATTATTTTCAGCCTTTAAAGCCCGTTGGCCTGTTCGAACTGACCTCAAAGGATGTCCGGGTCGGCGGCTTGTCAGGGCTCGATTTTCTCGATGATGACACGCTGGTTGCCGTGTCTGATCAGGGCGCGCTCGTCTGGATTGATATTGTGGGGGACGATGGTCAGCCAGGCACAACGGCCTATGCAACTTTCCTGAAAGACGAAGACGGCCAGCCGCTCGATGGCAAACGCCTGACGGATGCAGAAGGTGTTGCCTGGAATGGCGAGACCCTGTTCATCAGTTTTGAGCGCACACACCGTGTTCTGGCCTATGATATTGAAGCGTGCGGCGCGATGGCGCGCGGCATTCCTTATCTCGCCTTTGAACCAACCGACTTTCTGCCGGATCGCTCGATCAAGGAAAACAATGGCATAGAGGGGCTCGCCTCTTTTGGAACGGACCGTTTGATTTTGGGCATTGAAACCCGAAACGGT
The DNA here is from genome assembly GCF_042659465.1 of Ponticaulis profundi. NCBI lineage: Bacteria > Pseudomonadati > Pseudomonadota > Alphaproteobacteria > Hyphomonadales > Hyphomonadaceae > Ponticaulis > Ponticaulis profundi. Next base: position 205,866 of record NZ_JBHSSW010000009.1, read on the forward strand.
GCAGACGGCATGATTGGCGTCTCCGGTCCCGATGGGAGCGTTCGTTTTGATCAGGGCGTTCGCGCACCGGAGATCATGCTGCTTACCGGCCTCGATTATATCTCAGACGAGGCAGAAGCTGGCCATCTTTACAGTCTTTTCCGCTCTTATGATCCCATTCGGGGCAATCGCATTGCGCTTCAGGTCAGCCCTGTCGATGCCAATGGCGAGATCGGCCCGGTCAGACGCCTGACGCTCTTTGGCACGGACGTCACCGTGGACAATTTCGAAGGCATTGCGGTGCAGCCCGTCTCGGCGCAAACCGATCGGATCTTCGTGATTTCAGATGATAATTTCTCCAACCGCCAGCGCACGCTGCTGGCGGTCTATGAGTATCAGCACGATCGGGACTGATCCTATTATTCGGGCGCTTTCGGCGGCCAGACAACATCGCCGCCGACAATGGTCATGACCGGCTTGGTCAGAAGGATTTCCTCATCCGGAATGGTCATGAGATCGCGGTCAAAGATCGAGAAGTCAGCCTTTTTGCCGATTTCGATGGTGCCGAGATCATCTTCCTGGAAAGAGGCATAGGCGGCATTCTGTGTGAAAAGCTGCAGCGCCTCAAAACGCGATAACGCTTCTTCCGGGTGCCAGCCTTCGGCGGAAAAGCCTTTCAGATCCTTTCGGACGCTCGCCGCATAAAACTCAATGATCGGATCGCCCACTTCAACCGGTGCATCGGAGCCGCCGGCAATGATCACGCCCTGATCCATCAGACTTTTCCAGGCATAGGCGCGGCCGAGCCGGTTCAGGCCCACACGGGCCGGGGCAAAATGCAGGTCACCAATCGCGTGCGATGGCTGCATGCTGGCAATAATGGCGAGGTCGGCAAAGCGCGACTGCTCTTCCGGGCGCACCATTTGTGAGTGCTCGATGCGCCAGCGCGGATCGAAGACATGCTCGTCCTCCTCGCCGTCAGTTTCTTCCGGTGGATGCTCAGCCTGATAGGTTTCAAAGGCTTCTCCCATCCAGTCGAGCGCAAGCTTGTTGGCGCGGTCGCCAATCGCGTGAATGGCAATCTGCACGCTGCCATCCAGTGCCTTCTCGTAAAGGGCGAGGGTCTCGTCCTTGTCGGCAAGGATAAGGCCTCTGGTATCTGGTGCGTCATTATAAGGATCAAACAGCAGCGCGCCGCGCGAGCCGAGTGCGCCGTCCATGAAGATTTTCACACCGCGTGTCGTCAGGCGTTTGCCGGACGGACTGCGATCAATGGCGGCATCAATCAGATCGGCATTCACGGCGTTATAGGTGCGCAGTGGAATGTCTCCTGAAAGCGCAAGCTGCGCGAGCGCGTCCAGCTGTTGCTGACCGACTGACACATTGTGCACGCCGGTCCAGCCGCGTGATGCATAGACGTCATATCCGACTTCCAGCGCGCGTTTCACATCTTCCGTGGTGGGTTCGGCATAAAGGCCGCTGACCAGACCAATGGCATTGTCGATCAGCATGCCGTTCGGCGCGCCGTCTTCTGTTTTCAGGATCGCGCCGCCATCCGGGTCTTCGGTTTCGGTCGTCACACCTGCAGCCTCGAGCGCTGCACTATTGGCAAGCGCGGCATGGCCATCAGAGCGCACCAGAAACACCGGAATGTCCGGAACGACTTCATCAATATCGGCTGCGGTCGGAAAGCGTCCCTCCGGCCAGTGGGTTTCGATCCAGCCGCGGCCGTAAATCTGCGTCAGGTCGGGGTTTTCGTCATGATAGCTGGCAAGAACGGATTTCAGTTCTTCAATCGAGGCAACCTGATCAAGATTGAGCGTCAGTTCGCGCTGGCCGACACCGCTCAGATGGACGTGGGAGTCGGTAAAGCCGGGAAACATCACGGCGTCGCCAATATTGACGATGCGTGCGCCGTCCTTTGTGGTCTTGATGGCGGTTTCCATATCGCCGGTGAAGACGATCACGCCATCGCCAACTGCGACGGCTTCAACGGTCTGGCCTTCCTCTGCGCCGGTATAGATGGTGCCGCCGGTATAGATCACGTCAGCCCGTATGGGCACTTCGCGGTTACAGCCGACAAGGGTGAGCAGTGAAAGACTTAAAAGAGCAGCGATACGCATAAGGTTCTCCCCAGACCAGTTGGGTCATACCTTGCGCACAAAAAAAGCGCCATCAAGGCGCTTTTCTCGAAAACCGGTTTTTCGGAAGACTATGCTGCTGCTTCAGCCTGTTTCTTCTCGATATCGCTCAGAATTTTGAGCGCGCCGTCTGTGAGGGCTGTTTTCTTCGTTTTCTGAAGATAGCCGTCAAGACCACCGTGCTTGTCGACGGTGCGCAGCGTGCTGGCCGCGATACGCATTTTGAAGCTGCGAGACAGAACTTCAGAATGCAGCGTGACGTTCACCAGGTTCGGAAGGAACCGGCGCTTAGACTTGATATTTGAGTGGCTCACCCGGTGACCAACCATCGGGGACTTGCCAGAAAGTTCACATTCGCGCGACATGGCAGCGCCTCTTTCAGGATATTCTTAAAACTCGAAGGGCGGCTGATACGTCTTTAGCCGGGAAAGGTCAAGCGTGATTCGTTGCAGAATCTCACATGACTGCCAGATTCCGACCAAACGGGGATTTCTTCAAGACCAAATTATGATGGGGCTGTTCATCCTGGAAACAGTCTGGTCTTGTTAGCGTTGGTAATCGGGCGGGCACTTATAGTTAGAGGTCCAGATGGGTATGAAACGTAAATTATCAGCAGGCCTCGCAATTGCGGCGCTTGGGCTGAGCACAGCGGTATCGGGAGCGACAGCTTCTGAAAATCCAATTCTTCAGGATGTCAAAGACGGCACGGCCAAGCGACTTGTCTATGAAGTCGAGGCGGTGGCCTATCTGCTGTTCATCCCGGTCACGGGTAAGGCGGATTTCGAAATCCTGATGGACGATTCCACTTACAGGATGAACACACTCGTCAAGACGACGGGCATTGCAGATCTGTTTGTCGATTATGACATGCGGATCGCCGCAAGCGGTTACATCACGGATAACGGTCTGCAGACCTATAATTACATCAGTCAGAACAATGACGGGAAGAAGAACCGCCGCGTTGAGATGACGTATCGTTCTGATGATGTGGATATGGTCGCGACACCGGCATTCGGTAATCTTGGTTTCCCTCCGGCGACACCTGAGCAAAAGCTTCAGGCGCTCGATCCGATCACGGCGCTGATGAATGCGGCCTTCCAGCCGCAACCGGCTGACAATCCGTGCGGCCAGGCGATCCAGACCTTTGATGGTCGCCAGCTCACCCGCCTGGATTTCCGTTATATCGGTGAGACGAATGTCAAAACCAAAGGGTATAAGGGCAAGGCGGTTGAATGCCATGTCGATCTGACCCGCGTCGCCGGTTATAAAAAGGGCGATAAGGGCGGTAACCTGTCCGGCATTGAAGGTCCGATGAAGATCTATTTCGGCGAGCCGATGGAAGGCTTCCGTCCAATGGTGAAATTCGTCGTCGACACCAAGGATGTTGGCAAGATTACATTGTCGACCAAGAAAATCCGTCTGGAAGATGTGCCGCAGTCGGCGTCCAATGAGACAGCCTCTTCGGCTGGCTAGGCGGACCGTCTGAATGATTGCAAGTAACCCGTGCATAGAGATATGCGCGGGTTATTTATTTCCGGTAGAATTCGATGATTATTTATTGGTCTCGACTTTTTCCAGCGCCGTAATTCACAAGTTTAAAACCACAGCATGTGACAGGAAAATTTAAGTACATATTAGAAAACGTATTGAAAATAGTTCTCAACAACAGATGACAGTGCGATTTGGACAATTTTTGACGGTGTTCACCCTCAAATAGTCACCGTAAAAGAAATCACGAATGTGTGAGACTGGCGAATACGCCGGGAACGGAACAAAATTCGAGCATCAATTCGCATGTTTCCCGTTTTTCTCACGTGAATACGCAAAAACTTCCGCAAATATTGCCGCACAGCCAATCCTTCGAAACCCTGATCAGACATTCGATGTTTGAAGAGGGGAATTCTGTATGCGATTACAATCATTACTGGGTCGGTCATCCAGTGTCGCGGCTTTGATGCTGGCGGCGTCTTTGCCTTTGGTGGGCCAGGCGCAGGAGACAACCTCCACAGACGAAGAAGCCACCCTCGAGCGCGTGTTCGTAGAAGGACGCCGCGTGTCTCAGACAGACGAAGCCATTGGCCTCAATGAGGCATCGAACACCGTGGCGGTGACGCGTGAGGAGCTGCTCTCTGCACCGGGCGGCATTTCGGGTCTGAAAATGCTGGAATCGCTGCCTGGCTTCAACGTCCAGACCGATGGTGCGCTGGGTCTTTATGAGTTCGGTAACTCGGTCACGGTTCGCGCCTTCAACCTGCAGCAGATCGGCTTCGTGCTGGATGGCGTGCCGATGGGCCGTTCGGATGCTTTCGGCGGGTCTCCGATCTTCCGTTATGTGGACAATGAAAACCTTGGCTCGGTTGTCGCCTCTCCGGGCGCAGGCGATGTCTCCCTGCCGAGCTATGCCTCGCTGGGTCCGATCGTCTCCTATAATTCGGTCGATCCGGAAGAAGATCCGGGCGGCATGATCTCCTACACTATGGGCGATGACAATCTGGAGCGTAGCTTCATCAAGCTGGAGTCGGGCAACTGGAATGGCTTCTCGGCCTATATCAGCCGCTCCAAGACGGACAGCGATCTGTGGCGTGGTCCGGGCAGTATCGACCGCGAGCATATTGAGGGCAAAATCAAGTACGAGTTTGACGAGGATACCTTCATCAAGTTCGGCTATGTCCATAATGACTTCTTCGACTATGACTCGCCATCAGGCCCGGAAAGTGTCTTCGAAGACGACTATTATTACGGCTATTCGCCGATCATTCCGGAAACCGGCTGTGTCGCGCCTCTGCCGGGCGTTTATGACTATAATGGCGATGGCGTTGCCGATGATGATGACTTCACGCCGCTCTATACCGGCGGCACCTGTACCCAGTATTATGAAGACCGCATCAACATCCGCGATGACACCCTCTATTCCCTGAATTTCGAGACCGATATCGTTGACGGCCTGATGTTCAAGGCAACGGCCTATCAGGAAGACAAGGATGGCTTTGGTGTCTCCCCGGATAGCTATAGCAACACGCTCGGTCGTTATCTCGGTCAGGCCGCTGTCGGTCTGGATGTCGTCTGGCCGCGCGGGGTTCAGTATGGCCTCTCTGAAGTCGGCGGCACGCGTACCGGTCTGGTCGCAGGCTTTGAATGGGAGGTCGCCAACCATCTCATCGAATTTGGCGGCTGGTATGAAGACGAGGACTATAACCGCACGCAGGCCCGTCTGAACAAGACGAACGGCTCTGCCGATGGCGACGTGATCTGGGATGAGACGGCGTATTACCGCCGCGATTACACGTCCTACCGCGAGTCCATGCAGTTCTACATCAAGGATACGATCAGCCTTCTGGAAGATCGTCTGAATGTCGAGATCGGTGTGAAAAGCCTGAGCGTCGATTACTCGCTCGAAGGCTATCGCGATTATAACGACTATTATCGCGTGGCTGAGGATGGGACCTATCTGCCAGGCTTCGGGCCACAGAATGTGGGTGAGGAGTATTCGAAAAACTTCCTGCCAATGGTTGGCGCGGTCTATGATCTGAATGATGCCGATCAGATCTTCGCGTCCTATTCGCAGAACTATGCTCTGCCGCGTGGCACCGATGACATCTTCTCCATCGCATCAACAGATGCAGAGACAGACCCGCTTCCAGCGCCGGAAGGTGAGGAGTCAGACAATTTCGAGATTGGTATGCGGACAAACCGGGCGGGCTTTTATGGCTCGGCGGCGCTGTTCTACACCACATTCGATAATCGTCTGGTTTCTGGCAGCGTGATCAACCCGGCCACTGGTCAGCCGGAAGCCTATTACATCAATGCGGGTGAAACTGAGGCTTATGGCTTTGAATTGTCGGGTGTTTATCAGCCTGATCTCTTCAACGACATGGTCTATTTCGATGGCAATCTGACCTATAACCACACCGAGTCGAAGGATGACTTCCCGGGTGGATCGGCAGGCTCCGTACTGGCCGATAGCCCGGAATGGCTGTTCACAGGCGGTGTCACGGTCGAGCCGACCGAATGGGCGGTTGCCAATCTTTCGGCGAAATACACCGGCACGCGCTATGCCGATTATACGGAAAGCTATGAGATGGAAGATTATACCGTCTTCAGCGCCTATCTCGATCTGGGCGGCCCGAATGACTTTGGCATTCCGGAAAACCTCAGCCTGCGCTTCAACCTCGACAATGTGTTCGATGAGGAAGTGCCAACCGCGTTTGTGTATGCCGGCTCGGCTTATTTCCGTCCGCTCAGCCCGCGCACCTTCCAGATGACACTGACCGCCCGCTTCTAGGCGTCAGAGCGCTTCACCCATAAGAAAAGCCCCGGTTCTGCCGGGGCTTTTTTTGTCTGCTGCTGTTCAAGCGGCTGATTGTCTTTCCCGGTCTGGAACGGGCAGCTCAGAAAGTTTCTTTCGAAGAGCTCTGCTCTCGCTCAACTTGCCAGGCTGTACACGGATCAGATCGACGCGTGCCGTGGTGAAGGCGTGATTGACGAGTTCATCACGTTTGATGGTCTTCGCGCGATTATGAGAGCTGTCATCCAGCTCAATCGCGAACAGGATTTGGCCGTCAAAGTCTGTCACCAGGAAGTCGACGTGCTTCTGTGCGATCCGGAGAAAGCCGGGGTTATCTTTTTTAAAGTCGCCGGTTCGCTCGACATCCAGAATATCGGCGATCCGCACTTTCGGACAAAGATATGCCCGGCCACGCAGAGCGCGATAGAGTTGTCGAAAAGCCAGACGTTCAGCTTCACTCAAAATGGTGGACCGCGATCGGTAAGCGTGAAGCGTCGGTTGTTTTCGTATTTTTTTGCGGGCTTTTCCGAAGAAGAGCGGGCCAATCGACGACAACGCCAAAGCCAGCACGCCGAAAGCAATCGCGAATCCCAAAATATCTGAAAAGGCATTCGCCATGTCACTGCTCCGAAGGTTTGCCACACGCTGCCAGAAACGTGTGAGGTAAGTCCTTCGGGAGCAGATTAAATTTCAACGATGACGGGCATTTCGAGGCTCACGAAACCCCTTCATCCTGCTTCACGCGGAGGGCGGTGATCTGGTTGCGGGATTTGCGCAGCACATCAAAGCGATATCCATGGAAGGAAAAGCGCTGACCCGGTTCCGGGATGGTCTGCGCCTCATGGATGACGAGGCCTGCAATCGTGACGGCTTCCTCGTCTGGCAGATTCCAGCCAAGCGCGCGGTTGAGATCGCGAATGGTGACCACACCATCGACATTCACAGAGCCGTCCGGTTGCGGGCGCACACCCTGAACAGCGACGTCATGCTCATCGCGGATATCGCCGACAATCTCTTCCAGAATGTCTTCCAGTGTGATCAGACCTTCCAGCGCGCCATATTCATCCACCACAAGCGCGAAGTGATTGCGCTTTTTCAGAAAGGCGTTCAGCTGCTCCTGTACGGTCAGCGTTTCCGGCACGAACCACGGTTCACGGATGATGCTGTCGAGATCCAGCTTGTTGAGATCGCCGCGCAGCGGCGCAATGGCGCGCAGCAAATCCTTGGCGTGCAGAATGCCAATGATCTCGTCCTGAGACCCGCGATAAAGCGGCAGCCGCGTATGCGGGCTGGACAGCGCGGTCATCACAATGTCGCGGGCCGGCTGGTCCGCATCGATCATGTTGATGTTCTTGCGGTGGATCATCAGGTCCGCAACGGTCAGATCCTTCAGGTCGAGCGCACCCACCAGCATGTGACGGTCATGCTCGGCCACGCCGCCTTCAGAGTGGTGCAGGTCAATCGCGCCGCGAATTTCCTCTTCGGCAGAGACAAGCCCCTGATCGGCGCGAATGCCGAAAATGCGCAGCGTGATCTTCACGATGAACTGGATGATGTTGACGATCCAGGCGAAGGTTTTCACCAGCCAGGTGATCGGCTGCGACACGGCCATGGCCACATTGTCAGAGTTCGAAATCGCATAGGTTTTCGGCATGACTTCGGCAAAGACGAGCACGAGCACCGTCATCACGGCGGTCGCAATCGGCACGCCCGCATCGCCGAACCAGCTGAGGAACATGGCCGTTGCCAGCGCAGATGCGAGAATATTGACGAGGTTGTTGCCGAGGAGAATGGCTCCGATCAGGCTCTCCTGATCGGCCAGCAGGCGGTTCACCCGCGCGGCGCGTTTATCGCCGTCTTTCTCCATTGCGTGCATACGCGCGCGGGAGGCTGCAGTCAGGGCGGTTTCCGATCCGGAAAAGAAACCGGAAAAGGCGAGCAGCACAATGACTGCAAAGAATGGCCACAGGGTGGTCATGCGAGTTTCGTTTCAACCTCCAAAAATGCGCGTAAGGGCTCAGGATCGACCCCTTTTTGCACAAAGGAATTACCAATGCCTTTTGCTAGAATGAGGGTGAGCGCGCCGGATTCAACCTTCTTGTCCTGATACATATGGCTCAGAAGCTCATTTGCATCAAAATCACCGGTGTTCAGAGCCGCCAGCGTCGGTGCGAGACCGGATTTTGCCAGCAGGCGCTCGACCCGCACAACATCCTGGCCGGGGCAGATCCCCAATTGCCTGGAATAGCGATAGGCCATGGCCATACCGGTCGCGACCGCTTCACCATGCAGGACCCGGCCATCAAAGCCGCGTGCACGTTCAATCGCGTGTCCGAAGGTATGGCCGAGATTCAACAGGGCGCGTTTGCCCTGTTCGGTTTCATCTGCGGCGACCACGGCAGCCTTGGATTCACAGGAGATTTTGACAGCCTTTGCCAGCTCGGCCTTGTCACCGGCCAGAATGGCGTCCGTTGCTGTTTCCAGATGATCAAAGAAATCCGGGCGATCGATCAGGCCGTATTTGATCACTTCGGCATAGCCAGCGCGCCATTCGCGCGGTGGCAGCGTCGACAGCATGTCGATATCAGCCAGCACCAGAACCGGCTGATTGAACAGGCCGATCAGGTTTTTGCCATGTCGTGAATTGATGGCCGTTTTGCCGCCGACAGAGGAATCGACCTGAGAGAGCAGGGTGGTTGGCACCTGCACAAACGGCATGCCGCGCTTCATCAGACCGGCCACAAGGCCAGACAGGTCACCGACAACGCCGCCGCCAAAAGCAATCAGCAGATCATTGCGCTCGGCTTCCTCGGCAATGAAATGCTCCAGAACGGTTTCCAGATTGGCGAAGGATTTGGACGCCTCACCGGACGGAACGGTCTTCACGATGGCTGGAATGCCGCTCGCGTCCAGGCTTTTCAGGGCGCGTTCGCCATGAATGCCCCAGACCGCGTCATCGCTGAGAATAAAGGCGCGCGAAGTCGGCTTTGGCAGAGCGTCTTTGATACGCTCGCCGAACGTGTCGATCAGCGCGCTGCCAATCACGATGTCATAGCTGCGTTTGCCGAGATCGACCCGGACAATGTCTTCAGTCATTGGAGGGAAACTTTTCCTTCAGGGCAGAAATAATGTCACGCACGGCATTCATATGCGGTCCGTCGCGGCTTTCAACGACAATATCGGCCGTGGCATAGGTTGCCTTGCGCGTTTCCAGAAGATTGCGCAGCCGATCTTTCGGGTTTTCGGTCTTCAGCAAAGGGCGGCCATCGCGGCGGCTGACGCGTCGCCAGAGCGTTTCAAGATCGGCGCTCAGCCAGATGGTGACAGCATGCTCTTTCAGCAGGGCGCGCGTCTGATCATTCATGAAAGCGCCGCCACCTGTGGCCAGTACCTGCTGTTTGCCGGTGATCAGACGCTCAATGACGCGCTGCTCGACACGGCGGAATTCCTCTTCGCCATGCAGAGAGAATATGTCGGATACGGACAGACCGGCTGCCTTTTCGATTTCGTCATCGCTATCGTGAAAAGGAAGCTTGAGTGTGTCGGCCAGACGTCGACCGACAGATGATTTGCCAGCGCCCATCAGGCCGACAAGTGCGATTGTTTTGCCGTTTGCGAGCGGTCCCGCTGAAGTTTCTGTTTCTATTGTCACATTTCCAACGCGCATCTGCCTTTGCGCCTCCACAAAGAACAGGCTTATACATAAAGGAATCATCGGGCAATTGTTCGAACGAGGCGAAAGGTAAACGATGAGACTATTTCTCATTATCGTGGGTATTCTGATCGTATTGGCGGTCGGCGGCATCTTCTGGCTGGCCGGTGAGGCAGAGAAAAACCCACCTTCATCCACCCAACTCGAATTCGAGGTTGATCTGGATGATTAGAACGCTAGCCATTGCGGGCGTCTCGCTTCTGGCGATCAGTGCACATGCGCAGGGTCTGCGCAGCACCAGCCTTGGAGAGATCGACCCCTGGGGTGTTGGCGCGCTGTCGACGCGCGAGCTGGAAGCCCTGCCGCAGGGCCTCTGGGACAATTCCTCAGCGACCCAGCTTGAGACGCTTTTTGTCACCACCGATGTTCATGCGCTTTCGCCAGCCATGCGCGATCTGGTCCGCCGGGCGCTCCTGTCGCCTGCACGTCGCCCGGATGTCGAGAATGCCGCCTCTTTGCTGGGGCTGCGCCTTTCACTTGTGCGTGAGCTGGGCGATCTGGACGCCTATAATCATTTCGTACGGCAGATTTCCGGCCAGCCAGGCGTCCCGAGCCAGGTAGAGCTTGAAATCGACATGGATCTGGCGCGCGGAAATCTCGCCTCGGCCTGTTCACGTGTGCGCGCAAGCACAGAGGTCACCGGCTATCTCCTGAATGCCCGCGCGGTGTGTTTTGCGCTGTCGGGTGAACTTGGATCTGCCGAACTGGCGCTGGAATTTGCGCGCAATGAAGGCGCCGAAGACCCATGGCTGATCGCAGCCGTCGGCGCCGTCGATGAGAATTTCAAAGGCAGGAAACCGACAGCCGATTTCAGCACAGGCCTGAAACTCGCCCTGTCCATTGCGGGCAATCTGCCCATTGCCAAGGAAGATGGCTATGCCAGCCTGACGCCAATGGTGGCCGCAGAGCTGATCAAGCGCTCGGATATTTCCCGCGGGTTTCGCATCGTGGCCGCAGACATCGCCGCGCGCGCAGATGTGATCTCCTACGATACCTATCGAAACGCCTATTTCTCCGACATGCCAGCCATGCCGGAACCGCCTCCGCCACCGCTGGAGGGCGAACCTGCACCGGAACCGGAAGAGATTGAGCGCCCTGAGCCGATCAATCCGCTGGATGCCGCCCTGATGGCCACGCGCGACCGGACGATGAATGAACGCGCCCGCGCCGAAGCCTTCGCCGCCGCGCTGACAGCTACAGAGCCGGACCTGAAAGCCTATCTCGCCACTGCCGGCGCGCTGATGCCGGAACTTCAGAACATTCGCAATCAGAACCTGATCGTCGAATATGGTGAGGTCTTTGCCCTCGCGGCCATCGCAACCGGCGATACCGATCTTTCGCAGCGCTTCACCAGCGGCACCGTGTTCGAAGGCGGCCCGCAGCCAGACGAATACGCGCTGGCCTGGATTGATGGCGTGCGCATTCTGGCGGGCATTGATGAGTCAGCAGAATCGGTCCGCGTCGTGTCTTCGCGTCTGGCCCGCAATGCCAGCGATGACACACGCGCCAAGGCCGCACGCATGCTCTACATGTTCTCGGTCATGGGCAGTTCCATCGCACCGGATGCGCGTGAGTTTCTGGCATCCACCAATGCCAAAGTGCTGAACACGGGCGAACGCATCGACCTGCAGACGCAATTGCTGACGGAAACGGCTCTGACCAGCGATGCGCTGGGCGAAGGCGTCTTCCGCGTGGCCGCTGCGGCCGGTGAAGACCCGACCCAGCTCAATATGTTTGATCTGGGGCTTCTGGTCCGCACGCTTCGCGCCGAAGGCTTTGAAGGGTCAGCACGCGCGCTCGCGATTGAAGGGGTTGGCTTTCAACGTCCGAAAAGCTGACACAGGTGTTTGGCGATGAGCGAAGACAGTCAGCGGATTGGGGCCTTTCTCGACATGCTCGCGGTCGAGCGCGGCGCGGCTAACAATACGCTGCAGGCTTATCGCCGCGACCTGGACGATGCTGTCGCCAGCCTGCCATCGGGGCTGGTTTCGGCCTCTGGTGCCGATCTGACCGGCTATCAGCAATCACTCTCGAAACAGGGCATGGCGGCGTCCACGATTGCGCGGCGTCTGTCCGCCCTTCGTCAGTTCTACCGTTTCGAGGTGGAGGAAGGCCTGCGCACCACCAATCCGGCCAGTGATCTGGTGACACCGACGCTGCGCCGTAACGTGCCGGATGTGCACTCTCGCGAAGACATGACCACCCTCCTTGCCGCCTGTGAGGGCGAAAGCATGCGGGACCGGCGTGATCTCTGCCTTCTGGAGCTGATCTACAGCGCCGGGCTGCGTGCCAGCGAGATTTGCGCCCTGCCCATGTCGGCGCTGAAAACCCGCAGGGACGGGTTCATTCGCGTCATCGGCAAGGGCAATAAGGAAAGGCTTTGCCCGGTTGGGCGTCATGCCAATCATGCGCTGGATGCCTATCTCGCCGTCCGTGAGGCTTCGCTGCCAAAGCGGAACCGGGCCGTTGCTGATGCCTTTGTGTTTCCATCCGGCGGCAAGGACGGGCATCTCAGTCGGCGGACCTTACAGAATGTGCTCGACCAGCGCGCCATCGCCGCAGGCCTCGACCCGACGGCGATCTCACCGCACAGCCTGCGCCATGCCTTCGCGACCCATATGCTGCAGGGCGGGGCCGATCTTCGCACCGTCCAGATGCTGCTTGGCCATGCCGATATTTCCACCACGCAGATCTATACCCACCTCCTGACAGATGATCTGGCCGATCTTCTTGCTGCCGCACACCCGCTTGCACAGGGGTAAGGTTCGGAACTTCGATGCCTGTCGAAGACTTAAGTCAGACAGGAGGCTTCGAAGATGAAAAACACACCTGGTCAGAATTCACCCCTGTTGGCCGCTGCCGCGCTTGTCGGAACGGGCCTGCTGCTGCGCCAATGGAAGCCAACACCGCTGGATCTGCCAAAAGCCGACACACCGCACGCCGATAAAGGCAGTCGCCGCAAGGTGCGACAGGCCCGTGATGGTGTGGCCAAGCTCTTCATGCCAGAGAACATGATGAAATCGCTTGGCACATCCCTGTTGATGATTGGCGGCGGGCTGGTTGCCATGCGCGCCTTTGATGAAGTCGTCGAGGAACAGGAAAAGCTTTTTTGACACCGGCTATAAAACCGCGTCCGACCGCGCGTCTTTTGCCCTTTGATCCGCAGGGACGGCTGCTGCTCGTCCATATGCATGACGAAAACGTCGCCAATGCAGACGGTGAGGTGCTCTCAGACCCGTACTGGGTCACGGTTGGCGGCGCGATTGATGCGGGCGAAACCACGCTGGAAGCAGCCTGGCGCGAACTTGAGGAAGAAACAGGCCTCAACCGGGATACGGCGCGCATAGGTCCGCCCGTCTGGTATGCCGAACACGTGCTCACCTTTTATGGCCGACAGTCTCTTTTGCAGGAAACCTTCTTCCTGGCCGAGGCTTTCACCACAGAGCTTGATCATTCCGGTTTCGAAACGACTGAAAAAGCCGCCATCAGCCACATGAAATGGTGGCCGGTCGATGATCTGCTCGCCAGTTCGCAGCAAGTCTTCCCGCGCGGCCTGAAAGCGGAATTGCCCGCCTTGCTCGCCAATGGGCCACCATCCGGCATTCGCACGATCCGCGCCTGACGCGCGGGCGTATCAAGTTTATCGGAAGCCAGTTGTTTCCTCGCGCAGAGGGGACTACTAGTTTCCCCAACGAAAAGACCGAACACACTCGAGGGGAACATCAGATATGAGCGCAACCAAGCCACCACAGCTCTTTTACAAGCCACTTGCCATCGGCGCGCCAATGCCACTGCGCGAACAGCCGGTGAATGTCGAGCGCATGATCCACTTCGTGCCGCCGCATCTGGACAAGGTCCGCGCCAAAGTGCCGGACATGGCGAAGAAGGTGGATGTGATCCTTGCCAATCTGGAAGATGCCATCCCGGCAGATGCAAAGGACGCGGCCCGCGCCGGCGCTGTGGAGATGGGCAAGACGGTGGATTTCAAAGCCTCCAATACCGGCTTCTGGTCCCGCGTGAACTGCCTGAACTCGCCATGGTTTCTCGAAGACATCACCACGCTTGTCAGCGAAGTCGGCAATGCGCTGGACGTCGTGATGATCCCGAAGGTTGAAGGCCCATGGGACATTCACTTTGTTGACCAGCTGCTCGCGCAACTCGAAGCCAAGCACAATATTGAAAAGCCGATCGGCATTCACGCCATTCTGGAAACCGCAGAAGGCATGAAGAATGTTGAGCAGATCGCGCTGGCCAGCCCGCGCATGCACGGCATCTGCCTCGGCCCGGCTGACCTTGCCGCCTCCCGCAAGATGAAGACCACCCGCGTTGGCGGCGGTCACCCCTTCTATCGCGTCATCGAAGACCCGGTCGAAGGCCGCGAGCGCATGAGCGCCCAGCAGGACCCGTGGCACTACACGATTGCGCGCATGGTCGACGCCTGCTCAAGCGCGGGCATCAAGGCGATGTATGGCCCGTTCGGCGACATTTCCGATCTCGACGCCTGCGAACAGCAATTCCGCAATGCCTTCCTGCTCGGTTGTGATGGCGCCTGGTCGCTCCACCCGAACCAGATCGACATTGCGAAAAAGGTCTTCTCTCCGGACCCGGATGAAGTGAAATTCGCCGCCCGCATTCTCGAAGCCATGCCGGATGGCACAGGCGTGGTTATGCTCGACGGCAAAATGCAGGACGATGCGACCTGGAAACAGGCGAAAGTCATTGTCGACCTTGCCAAGCTCGTCGCCGACAAAGACCCGGAATACAAGGAAGCCTACGGGTTCTAGGCTTTGTCTTTTTTGCTCAGTCGCTGATCCTCACCTTCGGCTCGGGCGACTTGCGCCATCGCGGTCGCTCGTGAAGTCCTTCTCCCCTCAGGGGAGAAGGATTTAGGATGAGGTGCACTATGAAGTTCGATGAGCTTAAATCTGTTGCCCACAATGTCAGTGCTTCTCTTGCGTCGGGAATTAGCTTCCTTATCGGAATTTACGATAGCGAGATTTTTGAAGAAGCGGCCCAAGCGCCAGATGGCTTTCTGGAAGTGGACTTTCTTGCCGGTACGATAGAAGGTGACAGTGCGAGTTCGAAATTGCGCGGAGTGGTTACAGCCTTTCGCGATAAGGGCTTGCCGGATCTCTGTCAGAAACACGGTTGTACGGCTGACGCTTTTTCAATGCTCCGAACAAAGTATGCGACAGATAGAGTCTATGGACGATACTTCATTGTCACCATGGCTGATCAGACGGGCAGGTCCTCAACTGATCGGTATATGGGGTGGGATGGAAAGCGCGGTTAACTTCTCCCATCCCACTACCATTCGCCCCTCGACGCCTGCGAACAGCAATTCCCCAATGCCTTCCTGCTCGGTTGTGATGGCGCCTGCTCGCTCCACCCGAACCAGATCGACATTGCGAAAAAGGTCTTCTCTCCGGACCCGGATGAAGTGAAATTCGCCGCCCGCATTCTCGAAGCCGTGCCGGATGGCACAGGCGTGGTCATGCTCGATGGCAAAATGCAGGACGATGCGACCTGGAAACAGGCGAAAGTCATTGTCGATCTGGCTAGGCTCTTCGCCGATTTAGTATCGACAGCTCTGGTGAGATACATGGCAGGCGGCTTGGGATCTGATTGACTGCCCACCCCAAACCTTATCCCACTCCTGTCTCCCCCACATTATGCTCTGTTTCATGAGCACGACCGAGCCAGATGATGCCAAGCTGACCTTTGCGGGGATGACCGCACAGGTGAAGCGCTACATTCTGCGTGCTCTGAGATTTCCCTTAAGCTGGGGCGTGCCCGAGGGGGATGGCGAGCCAATCAGCGAGCGCCCGCACCTCTTCCGGCTGGATGCCAGGCGCCTGCGCGACCGGATCATCCGGGCTGAGCATATGATACGCTGCCTCATCATCTGGCGGGCGTTTCGCATGACCCGTGATGAAGGGGTCGAGCCCGTCACCTCCCATCTACCGACGCCGCCCGCCTTTCCGGCGCTGCGCGAATCCGTGCGGCCCGTCCACCCCCTGTTTGCCCCACGCGGAGAGCCGCTTTTTGCCCCGCGGCCACCGGCGTTTCGCATCTCCATGCCGGAGCCGCGTTCTGAAGACGCGCCTTGCAGAAGCGAGCGGTCAGCGCGCGAACCGCAAGGCCGCTGGGTGCGTCCGCGTATGGACGATCTGGTCTGCAATGATGTCCTTTATCTGCGGCTTGAACGGCTCGACGCCCTGTTTGACGAGGTGGACACACGCGCAGGCCGGCTTGCGGCGCGCTGGGCAGGGTATTGCCAGCCGCAGGCCGCAGTGGATACGTCCCCGTCATGCAATAAGAACGGCGATGACCTGCCGTCTTTCTGGCCGCCTTCGGCGGGCGCGCCGCCATCCAGCCTGATCCGGCCGCTCAAATCGCATGATCCGCCGCATGATCTTCTGGAAAATGCCAGCGAGGAGGAATGCGAAGACCTCCATATCCTTCATGATGTTGCCTTTCGCGCCGCAGAGAGCTTTCCCGCCCTCTGCGGATAAGGGCGCATGTCCGGCACGTCCCCTGCTGTACTGCCCCCCTTTCGGGGGATAGGCAATCGGCAAAAAATCTGCCTAATTTCAGTTAGAAGATGGTGGAAACGCAGCCTCAGGCTTGCGGGAGGGGACATAGCTTGCAGCTTCGGAAATTTGGACTGGCGCTCAGCGCCCTTGCGGTCATGGCGGTCACCGGCACGGCGCGCGCGCAATTCGGCATCGATAATGGCGCGACAGAATATGCCATGTCCGAGAATGTCTTTGTCGAAACACCCGAATGCGCGATCCGGGTACAGGACTGGATTGAGCCAAGAGGCTCCGGCACAGCCTTTCTTCGGGATAAGTCCTATGGTCAGGAAGCGCTCTCGAAAGCCGCCATGGGCTGGTATTATGCGGGACCAGACTCGCTCTGGCGTGATCACGACTCGCGCAGAAAGCTCGGCGAATGCATGGAGCGCGGCGATTGCGGCCTGAAAAAGTATAAGCGCCTCGCCCGTCAGATCTGGAAAGACAATCCGGATCAGTGGTCGCGAAAAGAGGTCGACCGCTTCTATGATTATTTCGGGAAGGAGCCGCCCGCCGCCCTCATCAATCTTGCCACGGATGGTATTGGCCGTTGTTTCGGGGATCATCCGGCGCAGAAATCCATGGCAGAGGCTGGCTTTGTTCAGGCGGACCTCTCGGCTGAAGAATGTCAGTTCATCGAGGATAATGAGAACCGCTTCTTCGCCGGGCGCTTCACAGCCTTTTTCAATTTTTACAATGCGGAGAAGCTGTGTGGTCCGGGCACATGGGTGCCGCTGCCGGTCGCTGAAAATCTGGCAGAGCTTATGGGCAAGGACGCGGAGAAGGAGCGTCTGGAACAGGAGGCGGCTGAACGCTGGGCGAACCGCTCGGTTGAGGTGCGCACGCGCGGCCTGAATGGCTGCCAGATTGCTTATGGTCTGATTATGGGCGGGCTCAACAATTCTGCGGTCGAACGGGTGCCGGATGATGGCATAAGCTGGGCTCTGAATTACGAACAGGCCCGTATTCAGGACGAAACCTGCCCGCTCATGCCCGTGGAATTGAGTGACTGGGTGCAGCGACAGCCTCTGGAGACCTTCGAGCCTGCGCAGGACCCATTTGAGTTCTATCGGACGAACATGCCGGCCAAGACCGCTTATGACAGCTGGCCGAACTATGTGCGCACGGTGATGAAACATTATGAGAGTCCGACCAATCCGCATGAGCCGGTTCCGGAATCTGCCTGCTACGCCTTTGCCAACTGGCTCGGCAAGAAGAAGTACAACAATACCAGCGAGAGCCGGCCTGACTGGCGCTTCCTGTTTGATGTTGCCAGCGTCGGAACGGATCGGAACCGGTCGATCTGCGTGCAGGTGCCGGTCAGCATGATCCTCGAATTCCAGAGGGATGAGCGGATCGCTGAGCAACAGCGCATCATTGCTGAAGAGCAATGGCGCCGGGAAGAGGCGCAACGTCAGGCCGCTGAAGCGAAGTTTCAGGAACTGCTACGCTGGAAACCGAGCTATCGCCCACCGGCAACAGAGCCTCGCTGCTATCGCCGCGATGATGTCAGCGAGATCTGCTTTTTCAATTAGGTTCGCGAATGGACCTGAAGCCGCCGCCTGACGCAACGTCATATTGGTGACCATCTGGACAAACCCTTGTTTGGTCCGCATTGAAGAGGACAAAAACACGGGGGCCGGGAAACCGGTATCAGGATATGAGCAGTGAGACAGGCGCGAAGGCAGAAACCTCCTTCTTCGAACTGAAGGCCACACATAACCGCAATCGCTGGATTTTGCCGGTGGTTCCGGGGATCACGGTCGGCCCGCCCAAGATGAAGTTTCTTTTTGGCGGGGTGGGTCTTGCCTCTGCCGTTCATGCGCTGGAACAGACGACCGGGCGGCCTCTGGTCTGGGCGACGTCGCAATATCTGTCTTATGCGAACCCGCCTGAAATCGTCGATGTGGACGTGATTGTCCCGAAGATCGGCAAGAATATCACGCAGGCGCGCGTGCTGGGGCATGTCCAGGAACGTGAGATTTTCACCGTGAATGCAGCTGTTGGCTCACGCGGGAAAGAGCATGACCATCAATGGGTGACCATGCCAGACGTACCGGGCCCTGACGCGTGTGATCCGATGCCGCGCTTTGGTCGTGAGGAAGAGGAAGAACCGGATCTGCACGAGCGGATGAATCTGCGCGTCGCGAAGGGCCGTTATGGGCCGGATCGCAACAATAAAGGCCTCTCAAAGGATGGCCATGCTGTGCTCTGGGCGCGTCCGAAGAATGAAAGCCTGCCGATTGATGCCGCCATGCTGGCTGTGATTGCGGACTTCATCCCGTCGGCGTCCGGACATGCGCTTGGCAAGATTGCCGGGGCCAACTCGCTGGATAACACGATCCGCATCCGAAAGATCGTGCCAACAGACTGGGTCTGCTGTGACATTCAGATTCACGGCATTCATGATGGCTTTGTGCATGGGGATGCGCGTCTGTTTGCTCAGGATGGCACGCTGATGGCCATTGCCAGCCAGTCGGCAATCCTGCGCATCTGGGACAATTTCGAAATGCGTAAAGAGAAGTAAATTAGTCCCACCCCCTGAAAAAGGGATGTATGCTGAAGCAAGTTGGTAATCGCCTTTACCTGCTTGCTGGTGGAGACGTCGACGCATGTGCATAACTCTAAAAAGGTCGCCCCGCCCTATTCGGCGGCGGTTTACGAGCTTCTCTAGAGGCTCACTTAAGTTTGAATTTAATCATTGAGCCGCGATCCACAAAAGCTCACACGTCACAAATTTGAGTGCGCTCACCATCAGTCAGGTGAGGATGCCCAGAAAATTCATAAGAAGGTCAACATATTGACGTTTGATTGAATACGAACAATATATCTTCTTAGGGGCGAGTTACGCATGAGTGAAACGCTAAATTTATTCTCAAGTCTTGATGAAAGCTCACGAGATGAGGCTTTTGAAGATCTCGCTCAATCGGAGTCATCAGATGATTTCGATGTGTCTACGGAAGACTTTTCCAACCTTTTCATTATTCCATCAGATTGGTCCATTTCCGTTGTAAAAGAGTATCTGGGTGACAGGATCGAGCTTGATCCATCATTTCAACGACGCGGAGTTTGGTCAAAACAGGCTAAGTCTAAATTCATAGAGTCGATTTTCTTGGGGATACCTATCCCGCAAATTCTACTCGCAGAGTTCAATGGCAGCGATTTCATTGTTCTCGATGGCAAGCAGAGGCTGCTCGCGATTAAAGAATTTATTGATGGGAAATTTGATGACGGAAGTCCGTTTGTCTTGCGGGGCTTAGAAATCCTTAAAACAATCAACGATCAAAACTGGTCTTCCATAAAGAAAAATCCAAAGCTAGCTAGATCGTTCGAGAATTCTACCATTCGTTTTGCTCAAATAAGAGGATGGCAAAAAGAGGCTGTTCTTTATGAGATTTTTTATCGTCTAAACTCTGGCTCAGTAAAATTATCACCAATGGAGCTGCGAATGGCGCTCATTCGAGGTGATTTTTTGCGCGCCGTCATAACTTGGACTGAAAGCCCAGGTCCCCTGCATTTGCTGTTGAACCTAAAGCAGCCTGATAAAAGAATGAACGACGTTGAGTTGGCCGTTCGATTTTTGGCCTTTCAAGATCGACGCATTGAATATCGAGGAAATTTGAAAGAATTTCTGGACGATTATTGTAAAATCCAAAACGTTAAATTTGAAGTGAAATCAGTTTCCGATAGACTCAATGAAATGAATAAGGCGATTTCAACCGTCATAAGTATCATGGGAGCACGAGGAGCTTGCAGAAAGTGGCTTCCGAATGAGAGAAAGTTCGATCGACGATTTAATAGAGCTATTTTCGACGTTGTTATAGGTTCATTGGCCGATCAAAGAGTTCGAGAGTGGGCATTGCAGAATGAAAGTGCATTCCTTTCTTGCTATCAGCGGTGCTTCGACAACCTAACCTTTGTGAGTTCTGTAGAAACCACCACCAAAAGTATTGGTGCAACGAGAGATCGCTTTGAGATATGGCTCAATGAGCTAGAAAAGGCATCTAGTATTAAGCTTGAAATGCCCAACATCGCTGAGAGACCCGAGTAGTATTCGGCAATGGTCAGCTTGCTTCTAGAACTCAAGAAATCATTAAAAGAAGTTCGTGGTATCGCGGGACGGATGGGCAACGATGAACTAGAGACCCCACTGCATAAAATGAAGGTAAAATCATATATTTTACTATCTCATGGAGTAATAGAAGAATATTTAGAAAATAAAAGCTTGCAGATTTGTGAGCAGGCTATTTCTGAACTATCCCAAAATAAAATAAGTTACTGCATTTCTTCATTGGTGGCTTTTTATAAGTTCCAGTATCCGACAATTTTGACTCATCCGCCCTCAGTCGGTCACGTCACAGAGTTTCTAGTCGATGCAGCTGAACAATGCATTATTCAGCACCAAGAGATCATATCCAATAATCACGGGATCAGAAAAAAGAGTTTGGACCGTCTGTTCAGACCACTCGGGATTGACGTGGATAAGGTTGCCCCAGGGCTGAAAGCCTCTCTTGATGCTTTTGGCCAGAAGAGAGGTACTTTTGCTCATGGGGTCGGTGCTCATGTGCAAGACACTAAAGGTGGCATCCGACAGGAGTTAAATGGAATTGTGAGTTTGCTCGAGCTTTTCGATCAGGGGTGCAGTATTTGCCAGAAGCGGGAAGTCACTCTCAGCTAATAACGCTCTAAAAATCTTTATATTCCGCTCAGACCTAATTTCATTGGAGCGATCTCTATCTACTCGGCGGCTGTTTCCGCAGCTTTCGCGGCCAGTTCGGCCTTGCGGCGATCGCTGGCGCGTTCCTTGACGCTTTCAGAGCGTAGCTGGCCACAGGCAGCGAGAATATCGCGGCCGCGTGGTGTGCGGATCGGTGAGGAATAGCCGGACCGGTTCAGCACTTCGGCAAAATTCTCGATCGTTTCCCAGTCCGAGCACTCATAGATGGAGCCCGGCCATGGGTTGAATGGAATGAGATTGATCTTGGCCGGGACGCCTTTCAGCAGGCGGACCAGATCTTTCGCTTCGGCCATGGAATCGTTCACGCCTTTCAGCATGACGTATTCAAAAGTGACCTTTTTCGAATTGCCGAGATCGGGATATTCGCGGATGGCCTCGAAGAGTTGCTTCAGGTCGTATTTTTTGTTGATCGGCACGATCTCGTTACGCAGATCATCGCGTGTTGCGTGCAGGGAGATCGCCAGCATGGCGTTTGTGCGCTTGCCGAGTTCCGGGATTTTCGGCGCGACGCCTGCGGTCGAAACCGTGATGCGGCGGCGGCCAAAGGAAATGCCTTCATTATGGCTGATAATGTCGATGGCCTCGGCCACATTATCGAGATTGTAGAGCGGCTCGCCCATGCCCATGAAGACAATATTGGTCAGCTTGCGGTTTTCGTTGGAGGTTGGCCATTCGTCCAGAGCGTCACGTGCGACCATGACCTGGCCGACAATTTCCGATGCCGTCAGGTTGCGAACCAGTTTCTGCGTCCCGGTATGGCAGAATGTGCAATTCAGGGTACAGCCAACCTGAGAGGAGACACAAAGAGCGCCAGCACGGCCAACGTCCGGAATATAGACGCTCTCTGCCTCGATTTTCGGGCCATACTCGATCAGCCATTTACGCGTGCCGTCGACAGACACGAGCGCTTCGGTGATGTCCGGTCGTTCCAGCTCGAACCATTCGGCAAACTGGGCGCGCTGTTCCTTGGCGATGTCGGTCATGCCGTCAAAGGACTGGACGCCATAATGATAGACCCAGCGCCAGAGCTGGCGGGCGCGCATATTGACCTTTTTCGGTTCAATGCCGCGCTCGATCAGAACATTGCGCAGGGCCTCGAATCCGAGACCGGACAGGTTCACCTTGTCGGCGGATTGAGCGCGATCAGCGCGCGCGTCATGGCTGATATCGAGTTGCGTCGTCATGTTTCTTTGGCGATTTTGGGTGACTGGATCGCCGCGTGTATCACAGAATGTGGATAAACGCCAACACGGGCTGTCATCAGCTGCAGAGCGACTTGGCCTTGTCGATGGCGTTCGACGAACCGGACAGAGAGAAGTGATAGGCAACATTGGTGTTGCGCTGAGACATCGCTTCGATCTTCAGCTCTGATCCGCGACGCAGCGCATTGGCAATCGCTGTTTCGTCGTCGGTATTCGCAAAGGCTTCGTTGCGGACCGAATACAGGGACCATGAGCTTCCACCGACGGCGGCGGTTGCCTTGAGGTCTTCACGCAGATCATAGGCCACACGCAGGCTGGCCTGCGGCATGGAGGAAGAGCGGAAATAGGAGACAAAGAAAACGACATCGCCATGTTCAGCAGATTTCGGCGCTTTGTCAGTGGCGCGGGTCACAGCGTAGCAGACCGGCTCGCCATCAATGGTATCCTTGTAAACAGACCAGCTCTCATAACCTGCAACATAATCATAAGCCGCAGCGACAGGCGCCGCGAACGCTGAAAGGGCGATAGCAAGAATCCAGTTTTTCATTACGAACATACCTCTATCCATGACCGCCAGATTACACTCACACGGTTAACAGAGTCATTAGGAACTGATCACGGCGAAACAATGACTTGCCAGCTCTGTCTGATCGCCTAAGTCTGGGGTTCAATTGAAGATGAAAGTGATCCGTTTCAGGCATGATTCGAGATCAGGGAGGACAGCGTGCTCGAGCCGCTCCGAAAAAACGGGGAACTGGACCAGGCCGCGCGCGCAGCCTTCGCTGACGATCTCGAGCGGATCGCAGCGGAAAAATGCCGGGAATCCTTTTCGCGTCTGTTCGCTTATTATGCCCCGCGTCTGAAGACGTTCATCATGCGACTTGGGGCTGACGATGCAGAAGCCGAAGAGCTGGCGCAGGATGTGATGATTACGGTCTGGCGCAAGGCCGAACAGTATGATCGCTCTCAGGCCTCACCTTCGACCTGGATTTTCCGCATTGCCCGCAACCGGCGTATTGATGCGTTCCGCCGCAAGAAAACGCTGCCAGAGGATAGCGAAGAGCCAGCGCTCATGCCGTCCGACATGCCACATCCTGAAGATGTGTTCGATGCGCAGCAACTCGAAAGCGCGGTGAGGTCAGCACTAAGCGAATTGCCGGATGAACAGAGAGATCTTTTGAAGGCATCTTTCTTCGAAGGCCTCTCCCATGCCGAGCTCTCAGAGCGCATGGGTGTGCCGCTCGGAACGGTAAAATCACGCATACGACTCGCTTTTCAGAAGCTACGAACCAGATTGAACAGAGATGAGCTGTGATCCGAACGGATCTGACTGACGTATAATCGATTGCCGCAATTGCGCGGGATCAGAAAACCAAGGAGCAGGTTGTTGTCAGACGACCAGACCATGGGGGAAGAATTTTACAGCGCTTACGCTGCCGGAACAATTGATCCGGCACTCAAGCTGCTGGTCGAAACGCAGGCAGCCCTGCGTGAAGACGTGCGTCGTCAGTTGCATATGACTGACGCGATTGGCGGAGCTTTTCTGGAAACAGAAACGCCGACGGCCTTGTCTGCGACGGCTCTTGCAAAAACACTGGCGTTTCTGGACGAAGAGACTGCGCAAACTCGGGAAGAAACGCACGGCGCCATAAAAGGTTCCGTGCTGGATGAATTAATTTTGCTGCCCGAGCCTTTGAAGGAAAAAGCCATGAATGCGGCCCGTCAGTCAGGCTGGAAATTTGCCAATCGCGGCCTGAAACGCATGATGCTCGATGTCGACAGTGAAGCAAGTGTCGAACTGCTGCGCATTGAGCCAGGTTGCGGTGCGCCGCGCCATACGCATGCGGGTCAGGAGTATACGCTGGTCATTACGGGCAGTTTCACCGATGAGGTCGGCACCTATCGTCCCGGCGATATTTCGGTTGCGGGTCCGGACCGGGAACACCGTCCGGTCGCGGATGAAGGCGAGATCTGCTTTGCGCTGGCGGTCACGGATGGCGGCCTGAAATTTACCGGCTGGCTGGGTGTCGTTCAGAAATTTTTCGGGTAGAAGGCGAGTCTACGCTTTCGCACGAAAAGAGACCCATCATGCAGTTTGCGACCTATCTCCTGTTTCAGGGAGATGCTGAGGAAGCCTTCCACTATTATCAGCGTGTTTTTCCAAACGCTGAAGCGCTGGCGATCAATCGCTATCCGGAAGATGCCGGCGATATGGCGGGCAAGCTGTTGCCGACACGGCTTTCCATTGCAGGCTATGAATTGATGCTGGCGGACAGCCCGAACCCGCATGAATTCACATTTACGCCGTCGACATCGATTTACATCAATTTCGAGGACGAAGACGAATTGATGGATGTTCACGACCTGCTGGTGAATGAGGGTGACGTCTTCATGCCGCTCGATGATTACGGGTTCAGCCAGCAATTTGCCTGGATTCAGGACAAATTCGGCGTGTCCTGGCAGTTGAACTTACCTTAGCGTCATCACAAACGCGCGACATTGACTGCCCTTCAGGCTTTCGCGCCCCTACCTGTCGATTGAGGATGGAGGTGAGCATGATGTCTGTGCGTTTTCTGATACCTGTCATGGGCGCAATTCTCGTCCTGGCAGGGTGTAGCGATATGACAAATGAGGTTGAAGCCCCGGCATCGGTCGAGGGCAAGCGGACGGTGATCGTCCACGGCTATATGGCGCGTCCGGACAGTCATTGGTTTCCATGGCTCGCCGAACAGCTGGAAGAACGGGGGCAATCGACCGCGATTCTTGAGCTCCCCAGCCCTGATGCGCCAGATGCTGAAGCCTGGAAGCAAACGATTATGGGCGGATTATCAGGCGCTGATGAAGAGACATTCGTGGTCGCGCACAGTCTCGGCACGATCTCAACGCTTCGTGCGCTGAACGATCTTCCAGATGACACGAAAATCGGCGGTATCGTGCTGGTTTCCGGTTTCTCCGAAACGCTGGAGACAATTCCTGCTCTGGATGGTTTTCTGGAGGACGGTGTCGATCTGGAGCGCGCGGCCTCGCGCTTTGGCGACTGTGTGGTCATCACCGCCAGAGACGATGAGATCGTGCCACCAGAGCTGAGCGAACGATTGGCCGAGGGTCTTGATTGCAAGATCCATGTGCTGGAAAGCGGAGGGCATTTCCTCGGCAGCGATGGTCATACCACAATGCCGCTTGTCCTGGAGGAAGTTTTGCGGCTTCAGTCGCGCGACTGAAGGGACCTATTTTCTCCGGCCCTGAATGAGATTGAGCTCACGCGCTGACATCGGACCGCCCGGATTGACCGGACGCTCGGCGTGTCGGCCCATGCTGATCATGCGATCATACATGACGAGCGCGCCTGCGACGGAGACATTCACGCAGAATTTGGTCGGGATCTTCACGACAAAGGCGCATTTTTCGACCATTTCCGGGGTCAGACTGCCGCGCTCACGGCCCAGAACATAGGCTGCGGCTGTCGGATGGCGAAAGCTCGGCAGGTCGACGGCGTCGTCAGTGAGTTCGACGCCAACAAGGGCGCAGCCTTTTGGAAGCGCCATGTCGTCGATGGTGTCCCATTGATAATAGGGCACGTGCTCAAAGGATTTGGACGTATCGGCCTTATAGACATTGCGGATCTTGTCGGCCGCATTGACGGAAAAGACAAAGCTGGAGCCGAAAGCGTGCGCTGTGCGCATCAGGGCGCCGAGATTCATCGGCTTGGAAATGCCTTCGGCGCCAATTGCGAAATAGCCACGCATACTCAGAATACCTTCACGTCAAACTGGCCTTTATACGTCGCAACGCCGCGTTTCATCGTGCTGGTATTGTATGGCATGGCGACACGACCGAGCCGATCTATCGAAATGAGGCCGCCTTGGCCACCCAGAAGTGAAATATCTTCCATCACGCAGGCTGCGGCTGTCTGAAGATCGGTGCGTGCGTAACGAATGCGCGCCGAAAGGTCCGCGCCTGCGGCGCAGCGGATGAAATACTCGCCCTGGCCCGTGCAGGAGACAGCGACGCGTTCATCTGCCCAGGTGCCAGCGCCAATCAGAGGGGTTGCACCGATCCGTCCGGGTGGTTTGCTCAGAAGACCGCCGGTGGAGGTCGCTGATGCGAGGTGGCCATCAGCATCCAGCGCGACTGCGCCTACGGTGCCATGCTGAAGGACGCCCGGCTCGATGGGGTCTTCAATCGCGGGCTGGTAATAGCGGGCGGGATTGTAAATCCGATCCAGTTCGAAGTTGGACAGGAATTTTGTCGCGCCCTTGCCGACCAGCAAAACATGAGGGGAGTGCTTCAGCACGGTTCGGGCGCAATCAATCGGGTTTTTAAACCCTCGCAGCGCACCAACGGCTCCGGCATAGCGCGTCGTGCCATCCATAATGGCGGCGTCGAGTTCCCATTTGCCATCCGCATTTGGTGCAGAGCCGCGTCCGGCGACGTGGAGACCGGAGTCTTCCATGGCGCGTACACATTGATTGACCACGTCCAGCGCTGAGGCGCCGTTCTTCAGGGCCTCCTGGCCTTCATGCAGGATGTCACGCATGCTGGAGATCTCGACAGCATAGTCGTCTTTGTGGGCCGGACCGGCACCACCATGAATCGCAAGCGCCCAAAACTTGGCTGACATGGTTCTATCGATTTCTCAAATTGATGTTACTGAACTCGCGTGACCGCTTCACTTGACCAATTCAGTCAGCTACCGTGCGGCGCAACAAGATGACAAGTGTAAAGTCTCAAGGTGGAGGAGTTAAACCATGAAAGCAGTGATCTCAACGCAGGTCGGGGGACCTGAGACGCTGGAAGTCAGCAATATTGAGTCACCAACTGCCGGTAAGGGGCAGGTTGTTCTGGAAGTGAAAGCCATTGGCGTGAACTTTCCGGACACGCTGATCATTCGCGATATGTATCAGTTCAAGCCAGAGCGTCCGTTCTCTCCGGGCGGAGAAGTGTCTGGTGTTGTGAAGTCCGTCGGTGAAGGCGTGACCTCGCTGAAAGTCGGCGACCGGGTGATTGGTTCCTGCGGCTGGGGTGGCATGCGCGAAGAGCTGGTGCTTGAGGCATCGCGTTGCATTCCGATCCCGGATTCCATGCCATTTGATGAAGCTGCGGCTTTCATCATGACATATGGAACGTCGCATTATGCGCTGAAGGACCGCGCCAATCCGAAAGAAGGCGAAAGCCTGCTCGTGCTCGGCGCTGCGGGCGGTGTGGGCCTTGCGGCCGTTGAACTTGGCAAAGCCATGGGCCTGAAGGTGATCGCAGCCTGCTCAACGCAGGAGAAAGTCGATCTTTGCCTCAGCCGCGGCGCAGATGTCGGTCTTGTCTATCCGACCGGGTCTCTTGATCGCGCGCAGCAGAAAGACTTGTCCAACCAGATCAAGGAACTTGGCGGCGGTGGAGTCGACATCATTTATGATGCCGTCGGCGGCGACTATGCCGAGCCGTCCCTGCGCGCTATGAACTGGGATGGGCGTTTTCTGGTGATTGGCTTCCCGGCAGGCATCCCGAAGATTCCACTCAATCTGACCCTGCTGAAGTCATGCGATATTCGCGGCGTTTTCTGGGGGGCGTTCGTCGCGCAATTCCCGGAAAAGAATAAGGAAAATGTCGCGGAACTGTTCTCTTATTATGAAGCAGGCAAGATCAAGCCATTCGTATCGGAAACCTTCCCATTGGAGAAAGCCGGAGACGCCATCCAGCATCTGATGGATCGGAAGGCGACTGGTAAGGTTGTGGTCCTGACCGAGTAAATTCAGGGATATTGGAAACCCGGCAGACTTGTCCTGCCGGGTTTTTTGTACTCAGACTGGTAAAAAATAAGGCCAGCGGGTCATTGGGAGGAAATCATGGACAAACGTAACCTCGACGGCAAAGTCGCCGTCGTGACAGGTGGTGCGAGCGGTATCGGGCTCTCCACCGTGGAAACCCTCATTGAATATGGTGCCAAGGTCGTCGTTGGCGATATACAGGCCGAAAAGGGCAGTGCCTTGGAAACACGTTTCGGACCCGAAACATTGCGCTTCCTGCAAACCGATGTGACCAACGAAGATCAACTGCAGAGCCTGATCAATTTGTCAGAGACGGCTTTTGGCGGGCTCGATATTCTGTTCAACAATGCGGGGCATGGCGGGGCTCCCGGAAACATTGAAGAGCTTGCCTGGGATGACTATGACCAGACGATGGACCTGCTTTTGAAGGCTGTGTTCATGGGCACACAGATGGCCATTCCACTGATGAAGAAACGCGGTGGTGGTTCGATCATCAACACATCTTCGGTCTCGGCAATCAGCGCAGGCTACGCGCCACTGACCTACTCTGTCGCCAAGATTGGGGTGGCGCACTTCTCACGTATCGCTGCCGGCCAGCTGGCAAAGTATAAAATCCGGGTCAATTCCATCCGTCCGGGCTTTATCGCGACGTCCATTTTCGGAGCATCCATGGGCTTGCCGCGTGCCGTTGCCGATCAGATGGCCGAGCAATTGTCTCAGGCTGGTGCGAAAATGCAGCCGATCGGTCGAACCGGTGAGGGCCGGGATATTGCGGAAATGGTTGCCTTCCTGGCCTCTGATGCAGCTGGTTTCGTGACCGGTGAAAGCATTACGGTCGATGGCGGCATAACGACGGGACCGCCGCACTCCTGGAATGAAGAGATGGGAGGCCCGTTGCTTGAAGCGCTTGGCATCACGCCGGAGCAGGTCGAGGCCATGATGGCGGCAAGCGCCGAGTCATAGCGAATGTACTAAGGCGCAGTCTGACGGCTGCGCCTTTCCTTGCCTTAATAAGAGAGCATTGGCGCGATGAACTCGCGTAGCCAGTCCGGTTGCGGCATTTGCTGAGCCATCAGGCCCATGCTGGACGCCAGCATGGCATCGGTTCCGAACTCATCCAGATCGCCATACACCACGACGACAGCGATCCAGTCGTCCAGCTTTTGCGCGGAAATGACGACATAGTCCTGCCAGACTGGATCCGGGGCGTCTGGCGCCTTGATATTCGACAGGTTTGAATAGGCCGCGCAGGCGGTTTTCCCGCTATTGCGAATTTTCTCCGGTTCTTCGAATACGCTGACATCATATCGCTTCGCGTTTGTGACGAGCTCGAGCTGCAGGTCACAGGTTTTGGATGCTTCTTCCAGACGTTTGAAACCGGATAGCAGGTTGCTGTGTTCGTTGATGACAGCTTGAACGGCTTTCTCAGCGGAACGGAAGTCACCCTTTTTGTCATAGAAGCGCAGATAGGCCCGCGTGTTGGAGACATACATATTCATATATGTGCAGACGACGGCCGGAACCTCGCCAATGTCCTGGTTCATCGTCAACTGAAGTGACAGCACGCGATCCTGTTCAGGACAGCGCGGATAGTCCTCGCCCTGCTGAAGACCTCGACCGCCCGGAACCGGATGCAGGGAGATATCATGTGCAGACGCGACGGAATTTCCCAGCATCAGGAGTGAACTGGCAATCAGTGCCGGAACGACTTTAATCATTGAGGAGATGGACGTCATGACGTTCGGGTTCCGGACTGAAGGTTAGGTGACAAGTCTTAGTGATCGCGTAGATGAACGGTGCGGATTTGCCAATCGTTTCGGCGATAGCCTGCAAGGTCCTTCCGGCGGGCGTCTTCTGCTTCATCATAGCTTTCATAGCAGAATGATGCGCTGCCATTCTTTGTGACATTGTGCTGAATCTGCAGCTCGTCGAAAAAGCTTTTTGCTGGGAAACGGCTGTTGGAGGCGTCGTCATAAATGACGTTCGAGACGAACCGGAAAACCTCCTGTGGCTCGTCTTTCTCTCTGAGGCAGACATTATCCGGATTGGGATGTGACGAGGAAACACAGGACGCTGTGATATAGACATATCCGCTATAGCGCATGCAGCCAGCCGCCTGCGCCGCGGGAACAGCCATCAAAGCTGTCAGTGCCAATCCAATGAGAGATGTTGTGACCTTTTTCATGGACTGCTCCTTGTTTCAGATTTCGATTCAGAACGGCGATGCGCCGGTTTCACAGCCTGCCGCATCGGAGAATGTCTTCAGATGCGCAAAAGCTTTGGTCAGCCGGGGGGCCAGATCATTCGGCAGGCCGTCATTTGTCTGGCCCATTATGAGCGCCAGCCGGGTGCCCGACTTTTTCGGACCTCTGCCACTTGAGACCTGATATTTCCACTGATCAGGCCAACCTTTCGGCGCAGACGTGCTGTTATAAATCTGCGTCAGGATCTCATCCTCGCGACCTACGACGGCAAATTCGTCACAAATCTGGCTGAGCGGCTGACCCTTTTGGGGAAACCCTTTGCACACATCAAAATTGTTGAACGCGTCGCGAAACACATCATAGGCGGGGCGTTTCGATTGTTCCGTCGTCTTGCCGGATTGAAACACGTAGTATTCGCTCACCGCCTCATACATGGTTTTGATGTCGGCAATTTCGCATGCCTCGTCACCGCAATTGCCCTCACGGGTCTCGATTGTCTGGATGGCTGAGAGAGGGATGGTGTCCACATAGAGATTATAGTCCAGCTCAGCTTCCCATTTGTCTGTTTCGAACCAGGAATTATCATGACGGTTCGCATGGATTTCGACGCGATAGAGATCGCACGTGTCGATGGCGAAACGCACCAGGTTGCTGGAGTTGGAGCCGCGACTTCTTCGAGAATTGATGAAATCGTTCTGGATTTTTTCAGGGCCAGCAAGGCGATTGAGTGTCGTGAGCAGCCAGGCCTCGGTTTCTGCGCGTGTTTGCGCGTTCGCGTGAACGCCATTCAAGCCGAAAACAATGCCCCCCAGAACCAGACACCGAATAAGTATATTTCGCAAAACAGACCCCCGCTGAAAGGAGATTTCAGTCGATCGACAGTCTTTCGCTTTCAGTATGGTGGAGACTATCCGCATTATACTAGGGAAAACAAGGCAAAGCACTGCATTACACCCAGCAGTTATATTTTTCTGGCCGACCACAGAGCCATGGCCACTTTGGGTTTTAATCTCGCTTCTGTCTGTCGAAGCTTGTCTTTGACCTGTGTGACTTTTTCCGCTATTGGCATCGGGAAATTGTAGGAAGAGCCGCATTCCTGGTTATTCAGGCGTGCACCCCGCCCAGCGAAGTTTCGCCCGGCGGGTCTTTTTGCTTTAATGGCCGTTCCCTAAACCAGATGAGGGCCTTATCTGGAGAGGATCAAAACGGTGAATGAGGATGACGCATGTTTGATGCACTGACAGATCGATTGACGAGCGTATTTGACGGCCTGACGGGTCGTGGCGCGCTTTCCGAAAAAGATGTCAGCGCTGCTATGCGCGAAATCCGCGTTGCGCTGCTCGAAGCCGACGTCGCGCTGCCTGTGGTCAAAGACTTCATCGCCAAGGTGAAGAAAGAAGCCGTTGGTGAAGCGGTGATCAAATCGATCACGCCGGGCCAGATGATCATCAAGATCGTTCATGATGCGTTGGTCGAGATGCTGGGCGGTGAGGATTCCGATCCGAGCCTGCGCATCGACTCGCCGCCATCGGTCATCATGATGGCCGGTCTCCAGGGTTCCGGTAAAACGACGACAACAGGTAAGCTCGCCAAGCGCCTGAAGGAAAAAGACCGCAAGAAGGTCCTGCTCGCTTCGCTCGACACGCGCCGCCCGGCGGCCATGGACCAGCTTGCCGTTCTGGCAGGGCAGGTCGGCGTTGAAAGCCTGCCGATCATCAAGGGACAGCTTGCGACGGATATCGCCAAGCGCGCGCTTCAGGCAGCCAAGCTGCAGGGCTTTGATGTTGTCATCCTCGATACGGCAGGCCGGACCACGCTCGATGAGCAGATGATGGCGGAGGCCGAAGAAGTCGCGAAAATCGCAAATCCTTCGGAAACGCTCCTCGTCGCAGATGCGCTGACAGGTCAGGACGCTGTCGAAACCGCGAAACGCTTTAACGAGCGTCTGCCGCTGACGGGTCTGGTGCTGACACGTATGGATGGTGATGGTCGCGGCGGCGCTGCGCTTTCCATGCGCGCGGTCACGGGCCTTCCGATCAAATTCCTCGGTGTTGGCGAAAAACTGGACGGGCTGGACGTCTTTGCGGCCAAACGCGTCGCGGGCCGCATTCTGGGCCGGGGTGACATCGTTTCGCTGGTCGAAAAGGCCGGCGAGCAGATGGACGCGGAAAAAGCCGAGCGTCTCGCCAAGAAAATGTCCAAGGGTCAGTTCGACCTGGATGATTTCGCAGAACAATTGCGCCAATTGCAGAAAATGGGTGGCCTTGGCGGCATTATGGGCATGATGCCGGGCGCCAAGAAAGCCAAACAAGCCATGGCTGGCGCGAATATGGATGACAAAGTCATCAAGCGGCAGGAAGCCATCATTTCGTCCATGACCAAGAAAGAGCGCGCAAAGCCTGCGCTGCTGAACGCATCACGCCGTCGCCGTATTGCGGCAGGTGCGGGCGTTCATGTGTCTGAGGTCAACAAGGTGCTGAAAATGCACCAGCAAATGGCCACCATGATGAAGAAAATGGGCAAAGGCGGCATGAAGGGCATGATGAACGCGCTGGGCGGCGCGGGCGTGTCTCAGGCCGATATTGCCAAAATGGCTGCGCGCAATGCCGGTTCAGGCGGCGCAGGTCTGCCAGGCTTGGGCGGCGGATCTGGTGGCATGCCGGGGCTTGGTGGTTCGGGTGGTCTTCCTGGCGGTTTGCCGGGTCTGCCGGGGGCGAAGAAGAAGTAGATGTTTACGTGTGAAATCTGTTCTGCCGAGCTGAGCAAAAACGCGCCTTTAGCAGGGAAGTGCCCAAAATGCGGCTCGAAGTTTTCTTTGCCCGCTGTCGGCTATCTATACTTTACCATGCTGATCGCCGGAATCGTTGGTTTCATGCAAGGCTTCAGATATCTGTTTGATGGCAAGACTCCTCTTAGTTTCACTATTCCTTTGATGATCGTTTTGGGAATTGTTGGAGTCATAGGTTTTATTCAGTATCGTAAAATGCCGCGCCGTTGGGTAAAGCATAAGGAGACGAAATGACCGCTCCCATGGAGCAACTCCTCCGCCTGCGCGCTTCCATCGACAATCTCGATGCGGTGCTGCTGCACACACTGGCAGAACGTTTCAAGCTGACTCAGCAAGTCGGTCTTCTGAAGGCGAGCAATGATCTGCCGCCGGCCGACAAGGACAGAGAAGCAAAACAGATTGCGCGATTGCGTGAAATGGCGGATACAGCCGGGCTTGATCCGGAATTCGCTGAGAAATTCCTGAATTTCATTGTGGCTGAGGTCATCCGCCACCATGAGAAAATCCGGTCGGAGGGTACGGACTAAACCTCTCTATTCACGGGCCTTCAATGTGATTGGCCTGAAACGCAGTGCCATAAGATACTTAAGGAGATACACCATGGCTCTCAAAATTCGCCTCGCTCGCGGCGGTTCCAAGAAACGCCCATTCTACCGCGTTGTTATCGCTGACTCTCGTGCGCCACGTGATGGTCGCTTCATCGAGAAAATCGGTAACTATGACCCACGTCTTCCGAAAGATTCAGAAGCGCGCGTCAACATCGATGCAGAAAAAGCTGCTGAGTGGATTGCGAAGGGTGCAAAACCAACCGACCGTGTTGCTCGTTTCCTGAGCCAGCTCGAAGTGGACGGCAAGCCTGTTTACAAATGGGAAGCTTCCAACAACCCGAACAAGGGCGAGCCAGGCACGAAAGCGAAAGAGCGCGCTGAAGAAAAGAAAGAAAAAGCTGAAGCTGCTGCGGCTGCCGCTGCAGAGGCTGCTGAAGCGCCTGCAGAAGAAGCGCCAGCTGCTGAAGCTGAAGAAGAAAAGTCCGAATAGTTCCGGACCTTTCAGTCTCGATGACATCATAATCGACGGAAAGCCCTCGCAATTGCGGGGGCTTTTTCGTTTCACGCTCATGTGAGCACGGGAACACGCAAACATAACGGCTCGTTATCATCAGTTCAGATAGGCCGCGCTAGCCTTGGTCTATCAGCGGACGGGACATGCTGAAGAATGGAGAACGTTATGAAAAAGTCGATTTTGACGAAACTCTGTCTGGCAGGACTTGCCTCCGGTCTCGCGTTTGCTGGCGTGGCAAATGCCAATCCTTACCGCGGTGGCTATGGCCAGGCCAATAGCGGCATTGTTTTGTATGAGCACTCGGAATTCCGGGGCCAGGCGGTGAACATCAACAATGGCGTCGCGCGCCTTGGAGACTACCGTTTTAATGACCGTGCCAGTTCTGTTCGTGTGTTCAGCGGTGCCTGGGAAGTCTGCGTCGACGGTGATTTTCGCGGTCGCTGTCAGATCCTGGATCGCAGCACGCCTTATCTGACAAATCTGCGTCTGAACGACAATATCAGCTCGGTTCGCCGGATTGATCGCGGCTATAACCGTTACAATACGCGTTATGACAACCGAAATGGCGATCGTTACTATAACGACCACAGGAACAATCGCGGCGGCTATGATCGCTATCAGGATCGTCGCGGCTGGTAGATGATAGATCCGGCAGGTCGCTGATCTGCCGGATTTTTTGTGCCATCGCCAAGGCGTTCATCCATGATACAAATCTGTGCTATGACCCGGTGAGGGTGTTGGGGGATCATATGAACAAGATAAAATTCGGTCTGGTCGCAAGCTTATGCCTGATGGGCGCGGTCACATCTGCCGCCCAGGCGCAATATGGCTATGGCGGCCGCGATGAGATCATTCTCTATAATGGCGCCAACTATTCCAGTACGTCCAAGCGGATTGATGGGCCGATAGAGCGCCTCACGTACGAGGCGTTTAACGACAAGGCCGGTTCGGTCGACATTCGCGGACCGAATGGCTGGCTGTTGTGCAAGGATTCCAGGTTCGAAGGCCCATGCCTTGTCGCGCGTCAGAGTATTCGTGATCTCGACGATTTCGGCATGGATGATGAACTTTCATCGGTTCGTCCGTTGTCGCGTAATAACCCGTATCCGCATGGCACGATTTTCGGTCAGGACTGGAGCGGTGATCTCGTCTTCTACAAGCCAAGCGGCTTTGGTGGTCTGACCGAAATGACCGATGAAGAAGCCTGGGGCTATGAATATGGCTCAAACGGTTATGGCTATGAGCGAGACGGATATCGGTCTGGCCAGTATGGCCGATATGGCTATTATGATCCGTATGACACGCGCGATTCCGGTTATGATCATGACTGGTCTGGATATCGCGGCGCGCGGAATGCCGACATTATCCTCTATCGCGATCCGTTCCGGCGCGGCTCTGCCTTTGGCGCTAACCGGGACATTTTCGATTTCGATGACATTCAGTTCAATGATGAAGTCAGTTCCATCGAGGTCCGTCGCGGCCGGTGGGAAATTTGTACGGACGCGGAGTTCCACGGACGCTGCGAGGTCATAGACACTACCGTCGACACGCTTGGGCCGATCCAGTTCAACGATAATATTTCCTCCATTCGCCGGGTCAGCAATCGCGGTGACTGGCCAGTCAGAGATCGGCCAGGGAATGGTCGTCCGGGTGGCTGGGGCGACCGTGATGACCATCGCGATCCGCCTGCTTCGCCTCCGCCAGCGAGACCGGATTATTCCAGAGCTGAGGTCGTCATCTATGAGCATGGCAATTTTGAAGGAAAGGCTGCGCCGGTAAACGGCTCGGTTTCCAACCTCAAGCCGCTTGGTATGAATGACAACATATCCTCGATCAAGGTCCAGCGTGGACGCTGGGAGGTTTGTGTTGACCCTGAATATCGCGGACGCTGCGTTGCGGTCGATGGGAATATGTCATCGCTGAGTGCGTTGCGGATGAACGACAATATTTCATCCATTCGGAAACTCGGCGACTAAACGTCAGGGCGATGAGTGGCGGATACGCTTTGCGTTTCGCCATTGTTGCCAGATGTTCAGTTACCAGCCGCTATGGTCTCTGTGTGTGTGGGACGTATGCGGAGACCAAATATATGATCAGAATGAAATCTGCTTTCAAAGCCTGTGTCAGCCTTGCTGCGCTGGTTGGACTTGGTGGGGTCGCGTCAGCTCAGCAATATGGACAGCCCATAGGCGATGAGATCGTTCTCTATGATGGGCAGTATTTCTCCGGTGATGCGCGAATTGTGCAGGGGCCAGTGAATACACTCGTCCATGCCGGTTTTAATGATCGCTCTTCCTCAGTTGAGGTGCGCGGCTATGCTGGCTGGTTGCTTTGTCAGGATATTTCCTATGAAGGGCCTTGTCTGGTCGTTCGCGAGAGCATTCCGGAATTGGAAGCGTTCGGACTGGGCGATGAAGTCACCTCGATCCGTCCGCTTTCTCCCGACAACCCCTATCCGCATGGCACGGTCTATGGACAGGACTGGCAGGGTGAGCTGGTTTTCTATGAGCTGAACCGATATGGCCAGCTTGATGCGCTGACCCCTTATGACAGCTGGGGGTATGGCTATGGAAATGGCTATCAGACCGGTCGGTACGGGGATTACGGCCGATATGGCCGCTATGGCTATTATGACCCGTTCTCAAGCTATAATTATCCGTATGGCTATCGAACCAGCCGGGGATATCGCCGCGAGCAGGACAATGACTGGTCAGGCTATCGCGGGTCCCGGAATGCTGACGTCGTGCTGTATCGCGACCCGAATTTTCGTGGCTCGGCCTATGGCGTGAAGCGTGATGTCTTCGATCTGTCCGACTTGCGGTTCAACGATGAAGTGAGCTCGATCGAGATCAAGTCCGGAACCTGGGAAATCTGTTCGGATGCAGAGTTTCGCGGACGGTGTCAGATTGTGGATGCAAGCTCCACCTCTCTGAAGGACATCCGCCTGAACGATAATATCTCCTCTATTCGCCGTGTCAGTCCGCACCGTTCTGGCCCGGCAAGGCCCGGTGATGGTGGAGGACGTGGCAATTGGGGCGGGCGCGATCGCGATCGTGATCAGGATCGTGGCCGAACGCCGCCGCGCGACCGGGACGGTGAGCGTGGGCGCTATGAGCGTGGATCTTCTGCACAAGATGGTCGACCACAGCGCTCTCCCGGAACGATACTTGGGCGCCGAACTGACCCGAATGCGCCGGAACTGGCTGGCGGGCCGGATCGTGATCGCTCGGAAATCAGCCGTGAACCGGTTCCGGGCGCACGCATTCCCGTGACGGATGGGCGTCGCCCCTGGGAGCAACGCGGCGATCGTGACCGGTCTGGCCAAGCATCATCAGACCGGCCGGATCGTGGGTCTTCGACGCGATCAGGCGAACGTCCAGAGCCGCGCTGGGGCGGCCGGGATCTGTCTGATCGTCCTGCGCGGGCTGTGCCAGAGCCGAAGGTTGATCGCTTTCCTCCCGTCAAGCGAGACCTCGGGCAGAAGGCCTTGAAGGCCCGTTCGCAGACACCGCCAGAGGCGCCGCGTGCGGCTCAGCCTCAACGGCCCGCCGAGCGTGGCGGTCGGGACAGATGGGGGCAGACACGAAATGCAGCGCCGCCACCCGCACCGAAAGTTGAACCGAAACCGCAAACGCCCATTGCCAAACCGCGGCCAAATCGACAGAACTCCGATAAACCGGATCGGGGCCGCAGATACGGCATTGAGCGCGAAGAGAAGAGATGACGAAGCAAGGCAATTGGGTCTGTGTGGGTGCCATAGCGGGTGCTCATGGTGTGCGGGGTGATGTGCGGGTGCGCAGCTTCACTCAGTATCCGGAAGACTGTTTTGCCTATGGTCCGCTCTGTTCTGAAACCGGCGAGGTGCTCATCGATCCGATAGAGGCCAAGCCGGTGAAGAATGCCTTCGTTGTGAAGACAGAGACATCAAAAAGCCGGGAAGACTGGGAGGCCATGAAAGGCACGCGCCTTTATGTGCCTCGTGAGCATCTGCCGCCGGCTGAAGAAGACGAATTCTACTATGATGATCTTCTGAATCTCACCGTCACCCATGTGGATGGGCGCGCGCTTGGCCATGTGAAAGCTGTTCAGAATTTCGGCGCGGATGACCTTCTGGAGATTGTCGCACCCGATGGGCGGACCGCATACTATCTGCCGTTCACAAAGGCTGTTATTCCAACGCTCAGGCTGGAAGCGGGCGAATTGCTTGCTGATCCGGAGGAGAGTTATCTGCCCGAGGATATGCAGATTGCCGATGAGCCCGAGGCCGACAAAGACGCCTGATCTATTTCAGGCGGGGGTCATTGCTTTCCAGCGCAACGCCCTGATGTCCCCGGCGAACCAGCCAGATCATGCCAAACAGGTCAAACAGGCCTGCGAAGAGACGGTCGAGAAAGCCGTATTTTGACGCGCCATGCCAGCGCGCGCGGTCTGCGACCGGTTCTTCCAGAATGTCCCAGCCGGCACGCTTTACCAGCGCCGGCAGAAATCGGTGCATACTGTCGAAATAGGGAAGTTCGCGGAAAGCTGCCGTCCGGATCAACTTGAAGCCGCAGCCTGTATCTGTCACGCCATCACCAAGGCAGAGCCTGCGCACACCATTGGCAATGCGGGACTGAAGCCATTTGAAGCCGGAATCATTGCGACTGGTCCGTCGCCCCGCGATCAGGCCCAGTTTTCCGACGTTACCGCTTGCAATGTGCTTGTCATAAAGTCGGCGACTGTCAGCCGGATCATTCTGTCCATCGCCGTCGAGCAATTGCACCCAGTCGCCCTGAACCTTCTTCAGGCCTGTAAAAAGGGCGGCAGATTTTCCACTGCGCTGTGCATGTGTCAGTGTCACCACGCGGTCTGGCCAGCGCTGCGCCGCCTGGACAAGTTCGTCGCCTGTTGCGTCGTCAGAGCAGTCATTCACGCAAACGATTTCAAAGCGCAGTCCATCCAGTTGTGCACAAACCTCTTCGATCAGAGGAAGCACATTTCCTTCTTCATTATAGAAGGGTATCAATATGGAAAAATCTGGCTTCAAATAACGCTCTTGCGAGTGAATAGCTGAACGGTGTTCCGCATAGCTAGATCAGAATGGCTTAAAAGGCGAGGGAAAACACATGGATATCTATCATGTGTGGTGTGATTTGAAACCGGGGCTGACGGACCGGTTGTTCGCTGAAAAGCTCACCGAATTTCTGGATCATTTGCGTGATGAGCAATGTGTTGAGCGCTGGCGGCTGACGCGCTGCAAGCTCGGCCTGTCTCCGGATGGCATGGGTGAGTGGCACATCATGATTGAAACGCGCGATCTGGCGCAGCTCGATCAGGCATTCCGGCGCCTCGCGCCCAAGTCGGGCGATAGCCACAAAAAGCATTTTGCCGCGAATGCCTTTGCGACAAATCTGAAATTTGCGCTCTACAGGGACTGGCCGGATACGTTCTGATTGCGCAGTAGCGAGAACAGCAAAGCATCACTGGCCAGCTCGATCAGGTCGATCACGCGGTTGAATTCGCGCGTGAAATAAGGGTCCGGTACGCCGCGCACCGGCTGATCGGGCAGATAATCGAGCATCAGCTCAATGGGCGTGTTCACTCCAACCGGACGCAGTTTTTCCAGCTTCTTCCGATTGGATTTGTCCATGGCGATGATCAGATCGAAATCCGAAAAATCGCGCTCGGTGATCTGCCTTGCGCGAGACTTCGACAGATCATAACCGCGTTTCTTGGCAGCGATCTGCATTGGTCCATAGGCGGCTTCGCCCTGATGCCAGTTGCTGGTGCCTGCACTGTCCAGCTTCATATCCAGGCCCTGTCGGTCTGACTTGTGGCGAAAAACACTTTCTGCCGTTGGTGAGCGACAGATATTTCCAAGACAAACAAACAGAATGGAACGAGCCATGGGCAGATACACTACTCTTTCAGAACGATCTGCCGCCAGCCCTCGGTCGTGAAGACTGGTCGTCAGATCTGCGATGTCGAAGACTCCGAAAAGAACGTTCGGAGATCAGCCCCATCACAACGTAGCGTAAGCCGATTGGTTTCCTCAACCGGATTTTACGTCTCTGAATGGCATTTCCCGATCTACTTCGATCTCTTTCGGCAATCCGAGAATTCGCTCAGCAATAATATTGCGCTGGATCTGGTCGGTTCCGCCACCAATTGAGTTCATGAAGGAGTGTGCTGCACGGTAATTGGCATAATCCTCATCAGGGTGTGCCTCTCCCATGAGCAGACTTTTCGGCCCCAGAATGTCGGCCATCACTTTTGCATCGCCATGTTGCATGCGTGACATGGCGAGCTTGGAGATGGACATCAGCGAAGAGGAGCCATGTTCGGCGATCTCTTCCTTCGCGCGGGTCAGGTTCATCTTGTTGAGCTGACGCCAGGCGAGTTGCCAGGCAATGCGTTCCCGGATGACCGGATCATCGATTTTCCCATTGCGTCGCGCCAGATCAATCAGATCGACGATATGCTTGGAGAATCCCGTCATGCGGCGCTCGGTTGCGCCATCACCCATGATCAGGCGTTCAACGGCCAGCGCCTGTGTCAGAACCTTGAAGCCATCATTCAGCTCGCCGAGCATGTTTTCCGCGGGCACGCGGGCATTGTCGATGAACACTTCGTTGAAGTGGCGGTCATCTGTGATCTGGTGGAGGGGGCGAACATCGACACCGGCCTGTTTCATCGGGAACAGGAAAAAGCTGATGCCTTTATGTTTTGGTTTGTCCCAGTCAGTTCGGGCGATCAGCATGGCGTATTCGGCGCCGACCGCGCCGGACGTCCAGACTTTCTGACCATTGATGATATAGTCGTCACCATCGCGATCCGCCCGTGTGCGGATGGCTGCGAGGTCAGACCCAGCGCCGGGTTCCGAATAGAGGAGACAGACATACGGCCCCGTGATCAGATCCGGCAGGACACGTCGCTTGAAGGCTTCCTGTCCCTTCGCAAAGACGGTTGAGACCGCGATGTTGTTGCGATCCTGGCCCGGACCAACCGCATTGTATTCGCGGAAGACACGCTCGATCATGCGCGACTGACGCACGGACAGTCCACGTCCCCACCATTCTTCCGGCCATGTCAGCACGCACCAGCGTGCATCAAAGGCACGTTGCATGAAGCCGCGCAGTCCCGATGCAGGATCATCCTTGCAGCATTTGTTGTCCGCGTCCCAGTTTGCCTCGATAAAGGCTCTCGCCTCGGCAATCAGCGCCTGATCGTCTGATGAAAGATTGCGGTCGCTCATCGTACTGCCTCCTGGGCTTTGAGATATTCATCTCGCAGATAGTCAATTGAGCCGAGCAACATGGCGTCGGCGCGTGCACGCCTGAAATACAGATGCGCAGGATGTTCCCATGTGAATGCAATGCCGCCATGTAGCTGAATGGCGTCATGGGTCATGCGAGTGAATGTTTCTGCGCAGACAAAGCTCGCCAGATTGACCAGAATGTCCTTGTCTTCGGTGTTGTCGGCGAGGGCCGCTGCGGCCTGTCGTGAGGCCGTCAGTGAGGACTCGACTTCGATATAGAGATCGGCAGCCATGTGTTTGACAGCCTGGAAGCCGCCAATGGCGCGTCCGAACTGATAGCGGTTCTTGATGTAATCAAGTGTCATGTCGAAGACGTGCTTGGCACCGCCTGCCTGCTCGCCAGCCAGGGCGATGCGAGCAAGTTCAATGGCTTTCTCGAAACAGGTTGCGTCAGCGCCGTTCAAAGGCTGTGCGTCCACATTGTCCAGCTTCAGCGTGGCGAACCGCAAGGTGAGGTCGTAAGCCTGCATATTCGTCAGGGTCACGCCCGCAGCCTTTGGATCGACTTCAAATATCTGAAGTCCGTCACCCGTTTTCGCAGCCACAAGCATCACGTCTGCAAGTTCGGCATGCAGCACATAGCCAGCTTCTCCGGTGAGCTTATTTCCGTTGGCTTTGACAGAGACGTCATCCGGAATCCAGAGACCGGTTTCACTCGTCAGAGCCGCCGTTGCGATCAGCTCTCCGCTTGCCAGTTTCGGGAGCAGGCGGGATTTTGCGTCATCATCATCGGAAAACCCGATAAGCGCAGCAGAGATCACGCTGCTGGTGAGGAAAGGGCCGCACACAAGATGGGCTCCGACTTCTTCCATAATATCGTTGATCTCGCGCGCACCGCCGCCAATGCCATCATATTCCGGAGAAATGAGGATGCCGAGCATGCCCAGCTCTGCCATCTGTTTCCACAGAGCCGGGTCGAATCCCGTTTCACTGTCCATTGTCTTGCGTACGGCCTGTTCATCGCTTTGCTGATTGAGCAATCGATGAAAGCTTTCGCGCATTGCGGCGCGATCTTCGGCTGAAATTGTTGCCATTCTGCCCTCCCGGGGGTTACCTCCCATATATGCGCCTTATCGGACGCTATTCGTCCGTAATATATTTGATGCAGGAAAATGCAAGACAGTCAGAACGAGCTGAGCACGAAAACAGGTCAACGCACCGCCCCCGGTCGCCCGCGTGATCCTCATCTGGAAGCGCGGGTGTTTCAGACGGTTATGACCCTATATGCGCAGGGTGGCTGGCAATCTCTGACGTTTGAGGCGGTGGCCCGTGATGCGGGCGTGGGGAAGGCGGCGCTCTATCGCCGATGGCCGTCACGCGGGGCTTTGTTCGCAGATGCCCTGCAGGAAAACTGGCTGACTCTGTCGTCAACCGACACAGGCAGCCTTCGCGGCGATCTGACGGCGCTTGCGGGCATGTTGTTTGAGAAAATGTCCGGTGAGTTCGGGCATACGAATTTTTTCCTGCAGGCAGATGCGCGCAAATTTCCTGAAGTTGCCGAAGCGATCACAACCTATCGACGCGAGCTGATCCGCGAGGCCAAAGCCATTGTCTATCGCGCGATTGAGCGTCGCGATCTGCCGGTCGGCAGTGATGCCAGTCTGGTCATGGACGTCATTGTCGGGGCGATTGCCAACCACATCTCGACAACGCCGCCTGAAAAGAAGGATCAGATGATTGCAGACGCCCCCGAATATCTGGAAAGGCTGATCGCCCTGGTTATGAAGGGGCTGAACGAGGTTGAACCGAAATGACCATGACTCACAAACCCGTTTTCACACATCGCATTGCTGGAGAGGCCGATATCCCGGCGATCATCGACCTGATGGATGCATCCATTACGCATAATATGCGGGCGTTTCTATCGGAAGATGAAATCCAGGCAGCCAGAGAGGCGATGGGTGTGGATCGCTCGTTGATCCGGGATGGCACGTATTTCATCATTGAAACCGAGGTTGAGGGCCAGGCCGTCATGGTTGCCTGCGGTGGCTGGGGAAAGCGCAAGACGCTATATGGCGGAGATCAGTCCTCCGGTCGTGATGACAGCTTGTCAGATCCGTCGACCGACGCAGCCCGCATCCGCGCCATGTATACGCATCCCGACTGGACGCGTCTCGGACTTGGGTCCTTATTGCTCGACCTTGGCGAGGGGGCGGCCCGTGAGGCCGGTTTCAGGACCATTGAGCTCGGTTCCACGGTTCCGGGTCTGCCGCTCTATGAAGCGCGCGGTTATGTGGCCTACTTCACGGAAAAGACGACAGGTTCAAACGGGCAAACGAAAACAATCATCCATATGCGAAAGCCATTGTGAGGGTGACGCTACGGCACGGATTGTAAGCCGGTTTTAATCAAGCAAAAACGACCGCTAGATGCGGGCAAACTCATCAGGGAGGTTTATATGAGCGTTTCAGAGGACCGGATTCCGGTTATCATTGGCGTCGGACAGATCAATGATCGTCCGGAAAATCCGGTAGACGGCCTGGATTCGCTGGGCCTGATGGTCGAGGCGCTCAGGATTGCCGAGCAGGATGCCGGTGGCGGCGAGTGGCTGAAACTCGCAGATGGCGTTCTGATCGTTGACCAGATTTCTTTTGCCAAGATGGGAGATTTGTCCGGGCCGGTTGCCGAGGCAATTGGCGCAAAGCCGAAGGAATGCCGCAAGACAAAGTATCCTATGGGTGACAGCCCGGTTCGCCTGCTGAATGAAGCGGCGAACATTATTGGGTCGGGTGAAGGCCAGATCGTTGCGGTCACGGGTGCTGAAGCCCTTCGAACCGCAGCGGCCCGCGCGAAAGCCGCAATGGCCGCAAAGGGCGAGCAAAAAGAAGTCAGCGCCATCCGGGATGCGTCCAAGCAGCGTCCGATTGCCTATCGCGATAAATTTGGTCTGACCGCGCCTGTCGATGTTTATCCGCTCTATGAAAATGCCGGTCGCCACGCCTATGGGCAGACGCTGGAAGAAGGTCAGCGCGAAAGCGGTGAGATCTGGTCCCGCTTCTCGCAAGTCGCAGACGCGGAAGAGGGGGCCTGGATTCACGCGCCGAAGAGTGTCGAAGAGGTGATCACGCCAACGGCGGATAACCGGCCGATTTCCTTCCCATACACGAAGTTCATGGTCGCGAACTCATCGGTCAATCAG
This sequence comes from Ponticaulis profundi, assembly GCF_042659465.1. NCBI lineage: Bacteria > Pseudomonadati > Pseudomonadota > Alphaproteobacteria > Hyphomonadales > Hyphomonadaceae > Ponticaulis > Ponticaulis profundi. Next base: position 250,750 of record NZ_JBHSSW010000009.1, read on the forward strand.
GGCGCTGGTTTCATCGTGACGAGTCTCGGTGAAGCAAAGCGCCGGGGTATTTCGGAAGAGAAGCTGATCTATGTCGGGCAGGGGGCTTCGGCCAATGAGCCGGGCGACTTCCTGAAACGCGATGACTATACACACTCGGTCAGCATGGCGAAAACACTCAACCGGACGATGGAGCTGAACGGCCTGAAGACGGACCAACTGGATTTTGTCGAGCTGTACTCGTGTTTCCCATGTGTGCCGAAAATGGCGCGCCGCGTGATCGACTGGCCGGTCGAGAAGTCCGCGACAGTGTTCGGCGGACTGACCTTCGGCGGTGGTCCGATCGCCAATTACATGAGCCACGCGATTGTCTGCATGGTCGAAAAGCTGCGCGAAGAGGGCAAATACGGTATGCTCTTCGCGAATGGCGGGTTCGCGACGAACAACCATACGATTGTGATTGGCCGCGACCCGGAGCTTGCGACGCATTTCCCTCAGGACTTTGACTATCAGGAAGAGGCCAATGCCGAGCGTGGCATGGTTCCGGAGCTGATTGAAGCTTATGAAGGCCCAGGTGAGATTGAGACCTATACGGTCCACTATAAGCGCGACGGATCTCCGCGTTTTGGTGTCGTGGTCGGGCGCACAGAAGATGGAACGAAACGTTTTCTGGCAAAAATCCCGGCAAGCGATGAAGCTGGTATCGCTTTTCTGACGGATGGCAAAATGGACCCGATCGGGACGAAGGGTGTCGCGGTGCCGGGAGAAGATGATGTGAAATTCTGGCAGCGAACTTAAGTCCGCTCCGAAACCGAATGTAAAAAAGGCGGCCCGGACGGCCGCCTTTTCTGTATCAGGAGTAGACCAGCGCCTCGGTGTCGAGGTCGAGGGCAGGAATTTCGTCCTTTTCCCGCCAATAGTCCTGTGTATGCTGCCAGTCCGGATGATTGCCGGCTTTTGGCATGACATGCATGCTTCGAACCAGATAGTTTGGATTGAAGTCCTCTTCCTGGATCCAGTTGCCGACTTTCATATCACTCAGGCTGTCAGGAATGGTCGGGGTGACCTGTTTGACGCCCATCTCATCCATATGCTTGAGCAGGCGGCAGACATAATCGCCCAGCAGATCGACCCGAAGCGTCCAGCTGGCGCGGAAATAGCCAAAGACCCAGAGCAGATTTGGAACGCCGGTAAACATCATGCCGCGATAGGTAACGGTCTCCGGCCAGTTCACGGGCTTGCCATCAACCTCAAACGGGATGTTGCCGAGCACGGACAGGTTAAATCCGGTCGCCGTGATAATAATATCTGCTTCAATTTCCTTTCCCGAGCTCAGTTTGAGACCCGTCTCGGTGAAGCATTCAATGGTGTCGGTTTCGATGCTGACTTTCCCGTCGGTGATACATTTGAACAGATCACCATCAGGCACAAAAGCCAGGCGCTGCTGCCACGGGCGGTATTTCGGTGTCAGGTGCTTGTCCATATCGAAGTCCGGACCGACAAAGGCGCGTACGCCTTCTAGGAGCTCCTGCTTTACAATCTCCGGCTCTTCCACAGAACGACGGTTGATCTCCTGCTGCTGGAACAGCGCGACGCGTCGAACAATGTCGTGAATGATCATCGGATCAACCTCGACGGCGCGAAGCAGGTCGGCAAGCTCGTTAGCATTCTGCCCCGGGAAGAAGTAGGTTGGGCTTCGTTGCACCATGGTCAGGTGCTCTGTGTCATCGGCCATGGCGGGAACGACTGTCGCGGCTGTGGCGCCGGACCCGATCAGGACAACTTTCTTACCTTTGTAGTCCAGATCCTCCGGCCAGGTCTGTGGATGAACGATCTGGCCCTTGTATTTGTCCATGCCATCCCATTCAGGCGTATATCCCTGTTCCTGATTGTAATAGCCTTGGCACATCCAGAGAAAATTCGTGGTGAAGCGGCGCTTCTCGCCTGTGTCGAGACGCACGACATCGACCGTCCATTTCTTGTCTTTGGACGACCAGGCCGCATGCTCGATCTTATGGCTGTAGCGGATGTGCGGCGCGAGATCATTGTCGTCGATCACTTCGCCCATATACTTCAAGATCTCGTCAGCCGTAGCGATGGGCGCGCTCATCCATGGCTTGAAGCGGTAGCCAAAGGTGAAAAGATCGGAATCCGATCGCACGCCCGGATATTTGTGCATATGCCAGGTGCCGCCGAAGGAATCGAATTTTTCCAGCACCAGAAAGCTTTTGTCCGGGCACTGCTCCTGCAGGTGATAAGCCGAGCCAATCCCGGAAATGCCGGCGCCCACAATAATTACATCGAAATGTTCAACCTTGTCGGCCGTTTCCGGCCGTTCCAGTGTTTCCGTCCCTGTCATGGTTCTTCCGTCCACTTGTCTCGCTTTGCAGCCCTTTGCTGCTGCGTTCACTCAAATGGATCACTCCTTCGTGCGAACGTCCAGAGTTACATGCGCCGAAAAATTCGGGTTTGAGTGGTGTTTAAAACGCCCGAGTTAGCCTGGCGGACAATAACCATATGAAAAGTATGGAAAAAACGTATTTGATCCTGTTTTTAAACGGAAAAAGACTGCGCAAATTTGCCGCAAGGGTGACGTAGGGGCAGTGTTTTGGATGTCGGTTCGAGATCAATAGGCCTTTATCGAGCAAAATCTGCCGCGCTGCATCGGCTGACGGGGGCTTCTATCCTTTGTCGGCGTGCAGGCCTACTGGTTTCGCAGCGTCATTTCCGAAATTCAGACACGTTTTGAAACTCTGCCGCTCTGCACGGGTTTTCTTATTCTAAACTCACACTTTCCTGAACATGGCTTGATCGGCATGATATGCTTAGACAGAAGCAAAAGAAATTCAGGAAACGACCTGCGGAGAGGCCTCTATGAAAGTCAATTCAATCCTCGAAACCATCGGTGATACGCCGCACATTCGCATGAACCGCCTGTTTGGTGACAGCGAGGTCTGGATCAAGTCAGAGCGCTCTAATCCGGGCGGCTCCATCAAGGACCGTATCGCGCTGGCGATGATCGAAGACGCCGAGAACAGCGGAAAGCTGAAGCCCGGCGGCACTATCATTGAGCCAACCAGCGGCAATACCGGTATCGGTCTGGCGATGGTGGCGGCCGTGAAGGGCTATCGCCTGATCCTCGTGATGCCAGAGAGCATGTCGGTTGAGCGCCGTCGTCTCATGTTGTCCTATGGCGCTGAGTTCGTCCTAACGCCAAAGGAAAAGGGCATGAAGGGCGCGGTCGCAAAAGCGACGGAGCTGATTGAGGAAACGCCAGGTGCGTGGATGCCTCAACAGTTCGAAAACCCGGCCAATGTCGACGTTCATGCGCGCAAGACGGCGCAGGAAATTCTGGTTGATTTCAAAGTGAAGCCCGTCGACGTTCTGATCACGGGCGTCGGCACAGGTGGCCACATCACCGGCTGCGCAAAAGTGCTGAAGGAAGCCTGGCCGGACATGAAAGTCTACGCGGTGGAGCCAACAGGTTCGCCTGTCATTTCTGGTGGTGACCCAGGTCCGCACCCTATTCAGGGCATTGGCGCCGGGTTTATCCCAAAGAACCTCGATACCTCGCTGCTTGATGGCGCCATTCAGGTCGATCCGGCCGATGCGAAAGCCTATGCACGTGATGCCGCCGCAAAAGAAGGTATCCTGATGGGCATATCATCTGGTGCCACGCTGGCAGCGATCGCGCAGAAAATTCCTGATCTGAAGCCTGACGCCCGCATTCTCGGTTTCTGCTATGATACCGGTGAGCGTTACCTCTCCGTGCCGGATTTTCTTCCGACGGAAGACTAATCCTGGTCTTGAAAGTGTTTGGAAAAGCCGGGCTAGTGCCCGGCTTTTTTTCTAGGCTTGCGCCTCGCCATACTGATCGCGCAAGTCTCGCTTGAGCACCTTGCCAATCGCGCTACGCGGTAGCTCGTCGGACAGGACGAGGTCAGCCAGGCGCTGTGTTTTGCCAAGTTGGTCATTTGCCCAGCTTTTTATTGTGTCTGCGGTGGCTTTGGCGCCCGGTTTCCGAACGACGAAGGCCACAGGTGTTTCGCCCCATTGTCTGGAAGACACGCCGACAACAGCGACATCGGCAACTGCCTCATGCGCTCTCAGCAAATGTTCGATATCGCTCGGATAGATGTTGAATCCACCTGAAATGATCATGTCTTTCTTGCGGTCCATCAGCGTGATGAAGCCATCTTCATCATAGCGACCGACGTCGCCCGTGCGGATGAAACGCTGACCTTCCGGGGAGTACCATTCGGTCTCCTTCGTCTTGTCGGGCTTGTTGTGGTAGCCGTTCATGATGGCAGGCGACGCACCGACGATCTCCCCGGTCTCTCCGGCGGGCAGCTCTTTTCCATCTTCATCAATGATGCGGATGTCATGTCCCGGTAAAGGCTTGCCGACCGTATGGAGTTTGTCTGGATACAGATGCGCTTCCAGGCCACACGAGCCGCCGCCTTCTGTCATTCCGTAATATTCCACCAGACCGCCGGGCCAGCGCTTCAGGATATCGCGTTTCAGAGCTGCATTGAACGGAGCGCTGGTGCAGAACTTCATTTCGAAGCTTGAAAGATCGAAATCGTCAAAGCCGTCGAAATCCATAAGACGCTGATATTGAACCGGCACGAGCATGGTGTGGGTTACGCGCCATTTTTCGGCAAGCTGCAGGTATTTTTCCGTATTGAATTTTTCCATCAGCACTACGGTGCCGCCACCTGAGAGGGTCGGAATGAAAGCAACCAGCGTTGTGTTGGAATAGAGCGGTGTCGACAGGAGGCTGACCGCGTCTGGCCCGAAGCCTGGCGGATCTGTTGGTCGCGTATGCGACCAGCGCATTTTGTGCGACTGAACGATCCCCTTCGGCGTTCCGGTGGTTCCGGATGAATAAATGATATTGAAAGGCTGGTCCGGGTCGATTTCAACTGGCGTTGGCCGCGTGCCCTCCGGAGCGAGGAAGCTTGTGACGCTGTCTGAGCCGGCTTCCTCCATTTTGAGAATTCGGACATCGACCTCTGACAAGAGGGGTGCCATGCCATCGAGGCTTTTCTGATCAACCAGAAGCACTTTGGCGGCGCTGTCCTTGAGCATGCCAATCAGAGCTTCCGGCGTCGAAGAGGGAGCGAGTGGCGCAACAGTCATGCCTGCGCGCAATGTCCCAAGGAAGCCGATAACGTAATCAATGCCATTCAGGCCGCAGATCGATACCGTGTCGCGAGGCTTCAAACCGTCGCCTTGCAGGGCTGCGGCGAAGCGATTCACACGGTCATTGAGCTCGGCATATGTGAGGCTGCGGTCATTGTGGGCCAGCGCGGTCTTCTCCGGCTGTTCGTCCGCATGAATGTCCAGAAAGCCGCAAAGCGTGCCAAAGCCTTGCGCAACATAGTCGATCAGTCGCTGGCTCATGTCTTTTCCTCCCAATGGTCATATTTGACTATCGCAAGGTATAGGAGACGAACGTAACCGCGCCAATTTACTTCTGCGTGAAAGGGAATGTAATTCAGCTGCTCGGAGAGCCGGGCTGAAAATTGGCGTGGCATGCGCACAGAGGGTTGCTTTCAAAGGGGAAGCCAAACGGCGCGTGTTTCACTAAGCTAAAGCCTGCTTGCAGCAGGAGTTCGTTGAAGATGTTCCGAAGCCTCCCCATTCTTTTCAGGAAGCAGAACCGTCAGGAGCCTAAAATGACCAAGCTATCCATTCTGGAATTGGGACGCGTCCGTGAAGGTGGATCACGCCGAGATGCGCTGAATGAAGCGCAGGCGCTTGGTGTTCACGCAGAAAAGCTGGGCTTTACGCGGATCTGGGTTGCAGAGCACCACAATATGCAAGCGGTCACGACCGCCGCGACACCTGTCGTCGTTGGACATATCGCGAGTGCGACGTCCAGAATTCATGTGGGTGCGGGTGGTGTGATGCTGCCCAATCATGCTCCGTATGTCGTTGCAGAACAGTACGGGACTCTTGCTGAGCTTTATCCGGGCCGCCTTGATCTCGGGCTTGGCCGTGCACCTGGGACAGATCAGATGACATTGAGAGCGCTTCGCCGGGACCCAATGGATTCAGAGCGTTTCCCTCAGGATGTTGTCGAGCTGCAAATGTTCCTGGGAGAGCGCCAGCCAGGACAGCGTATTGAAGCTGTGCCGGGATCAGGCACGCATGTTCCGCTGTGGATTCTGGGGTCGAGCCTGTTCGGAGCGCAGCTCGCAGCGCAACTTGGTTTGCCGTATGGCTTTGCATCGCATTTTGCGCCACAGGCGCTCGATACGGCGCTGAAAGTCTACCGTGAGCGCTTCAAGCCGTCCGATGCGCAGGCAGAACCATATGCCTTGACGGGACTCAATGTCATCGCCGCGGAAACGGACGAGGAAGCTGAATACCTTGCAAGCTCTCAGAAAATGTCTTTTGCCAATCTTGTGCGCGGTCAGCGCGCTCTGATGCAGCCACCGATCGAGGATATTGATACTTATTGGACGGCTCAGGAAAAAGCGCAGGCGCAAGGCATGCTGGCCTGTACTGTCATTGGCGGGCCGGACACCGTTCGCCGGGGTATCGACGCGTTTATCGAGCGCACGTCAGCGGATGAACTGATGATCGTGTCCGATCTCTACGATCCACAGAAGCGATTGAGATCGTTCGAGATTATTGCCGACGTTCTTGGCGTGTCCGATGGCCAGCCGCATGTTCAGGATACGCGGGAAATGGCGAACCCGTCATAGCCTTTTGAACCGACGGTTTGGACGACGGTCGACTGGAGATTTGGGTTTGCGGACAGCATATCCATGAATTCACGGATCCCGCGTATGGCGGGATCTTCATTCTCAGGGTCAACAACGCCGCCATTTCGAATGACATTGTCAGAAATGATCAGCGAGCCTGGTTTGGTCAGCATGAGGATCCGTTCCAGATAGAGCGGATAGCTGACCTTATCGGCATCCAGAAAAACAAAGTCGAATGGCTCAACGCCATCATTGACCAGAATATTCAGGGATTTTTCTGCCAGACCCACGCGGATGTCGACCTTGTCGGCGACGCCGGCGCTCTCGAGATTCTGGCGTGCCAGCCGTGCATTGCGCTCAAAGAGTTCCAGCGAAATGAGTTTTCCATCCGCGGGCAGGGCGCGTGCGAGCCAGATGGTGGAATAGCCAACCAGCGTACCAAGTTCGAGAATGCGTCTTGCGCCAAAGGATTTGGCAAACAGGTGCAGCATGGCACCTTGTGCGGCAGATACGGAAATCGGTGGAATGTCTGCGTCGATCGCAGACTGGATGGTCTGTTTCAGAGCTGCGTCTTCTGGAACGAGGAGATTCTCGATCCAGGCATCTGCAGTGATTGCGGTCGCGTTTATATCCATGATCGGCATTCAGTTGGCTTTTCCTCCTGAATGCCGATTTGGGATGCGAACTGCAAGAGGGGTTAGTGGTCTTGCAGCAGGCTACCGAACCCGTCGATTTTATCTGTGATGCCGTTGGAGCGCAGCGCATGCCAGTATGTCGCTGTGTTGATGGCGATGACTGGCTTACCAAAGATCGGCTCTGCCATCGCAGCGAGCGCTGCCATTGGAAGGTTTGTGCCAACCTGAACAAGCGCATCAACATCTGAATTGTCGAGCTGCTTCAGGGTTTCGAACATGCTCTCGATCGGGGTCTGCGCGATGGCTGTCCAGCTCGGACGCTGAAGCGGGATATCGCCTTTCACCTCAAAGCCGGCTTCGGTGAAGTACTGGCGAACCTGTTCGTTCGCTGCCGGGAAGTATGGAGAGAGGAAGGCAATCGATTTGATATTACCATAAGCACGCAGGGCTTCGGCCGTTGATGTGGAGCCAACGCTGACGCCAACACCACCGGAACGGTCCGTGACCTGCTTTTCAAATTCTGCAGCGCCCTTCAGGCCACCATAGAACGTTACAGCGGACATGCCCATGACCAGATAATGCGGATCGCATGTCATGACGGAATCGATCGCATCAATGACGCCTTCGCTGATGACATGGGTCGCTTTCATGAAGGACTCATTGTCGATGGCCTGAGCGTTTGGCGTGAAGACGCGGCTATAATGGTTTGTTACGCCAGCTGGACGCATGTCCTCAAATTCCGGCTGAACCACCGTGTTGGTAGAAGGGCCGAGAATGCCGAAAAGTTTACGCCAACCCAGTACGTCCTGCATGTCTTACTCCGTCTCAATCTGAGTGAAGCTGAACGAGACAAGAAACCAGAGTTTTTGTCAGGTTATTTCCGTTGAGAGATCGACAGGCGAATAGGGTTAGCTGGCTTGCGCGGCCTGATGGCTGTCGCGGGCGCGCGTCGGGAAGGCACGTTCGAGGCGTTTGGATATGTCCTCTTCGGTTGCTTCATCGACAATCCCAACGCGAAGAAACTCTTTGCCTGACGGGTCATTGATCAGAACATACCGCACGCGTGTTTCCCGGTTCGCAAAGCGTGTGTCGGATCCGGTTTCTTCCAGTGCAAGGTTTGCCGTCGCTGCAGCGCCGCCATCGAGAAAATTGTTGACCACTTCGCCGGTGTACCAGGAGCCGACGTCGCTGGCTTCAATCTTCAGCGGCACGTCGCCGTTCAGGCCCCAGACATGTCCATCTGACGAAAACCCGATGGCAGAGTGACCATAGCCATGCACATATTCGAATTCGGCCAGCGTGAGATTTTCAAGCCGTTCTCTTGCTGCATCGGAGACTTTGTTCTGGTGTTTGGCCGCGACATAGCGAAGGCCAAAGACGCCGACAACCGCTATGAGCGCGCCAATGGCAAATACGGAAAGGGTGACAATGTCCATGCGGGCCTCACTCTACGCTTTTCGTGCAGCTCACTCTCCATCTGGTCCTGGAGTTGCGGCGCACGGATCTCCATACATGCCACCCTGATCGATGCAAAAGAATACCCAGTTTCCGGGATTGACCGGCTTATCACCGTTATTATCACCGAGATAAGCGACGATTTCGACACCAGGATAGCCCTGCGCAGCAAGCAGCGGTCCGACAAGATCATAGCGTGCGTCTTTCTCGCTCGCACCATCCGGGCGCGCGCGTGTCAGCAGTATACGGAAGTCTTCACCGCGTTTCAGCCCGAGATCGGCGAGATTTTCTTCAGTGGCGAGTTGTTCGGTATCAGACCGGTTGGTGACAAAGGCAACATGGCCTCCAGCTGCGTTGACTGCTTCGAGAAAGTCTTCCGCGCCCGGCACGAGGGTCGCTGACTTTTCCTGCGTCCAGTCATACCAGCTCTCACTTGTATAGCTTTCGCCGATGGATTCTCGGCGGATCTGATATTCGACATTGTTCATGACGGTTTCATCGAGATCGAGCACCACCGCCCAGGTGTTGTCTTTACGCGTGACTGCATTCTCAAGCACATATGCCTTGGCTTCGTCATAGACGGCGATCGCTTCATCCGCCCAGCCTTCGCCTGCCGCGACCCAGGCCGTACCGGGTTTGAGGTCCACCGATGTCGTTACAGCGCTTGTTGTCGGCGCAGCCGGAGGCGCTGTGTCGACAGTTGAGCATGCACCAAGAAGGGCGACAGAAACGAGAAGCAGATTGCGCATGGGTGGCCTCAAAGACGATGCTGACAGGCCTGTCTTTCCAGACAGGGCGGGCGACTTTTCTTGCGTGTTTCGGTGCGCAGGTAAAGTAACCGACCTGCTTTATGATTTCGTCAGCCCGAGCTTTGCGGCCTGCAGAGCCGCTTCCGCGCGTGTCGAGATACCCAGTTTGGAATAGATCGATTTAATGTGACTGGAGACGGTGCTTTCTGCCAGGCCGAGCGATTTGGCAGCTTCGGCATTGCGAAGGCCGCGGCCGATCAGGCCTAAAACTTCCCGTTCGCGAGGTGTCAGCTCGCTGTTCTGTTCGGGCGGCGTGGCAGTGTTCTTGAAATGATCAATGATCCGGCGCGCGATGGATGGCGACAACACCGGAATGCCCTCCTGCATCTGGCGAAGATGGCGGACGAAAACATCAAAGGGTGAGTCCTTCAGAAGATATCCGCCTGCGCCTTGAGAGAGCGCTGCGATGACGGACGCATCATCTCCCATAATGGTCGCAACCAGAATGAGCGCATCTGGTGTCTTCTGAGACAAATGTCGGATGACCTGCGTGCCAGACCCGTCTGGTAGCCCCAGATCGACGATGGCGATGTCAAAATCATGGCCTTCAATGGCGTGTTTGGCTTCCCGCACATTCTGCGTTTCACGAATGTCGCAAATGTCAAAAGCGGTGCGCGCCGCCTCGCAAAGCCATTGGCGTGTTTCGGCGATGTCCTCGACAATCAGAACCTTCTTCATTGGATGTGTCCCTCACGCGGCAGGCTCGCACTGAGGCGTGCGCCGGCTGATCCTGCCTCCAGACTGAAAGCACCGCCAAGACTTTCCACGCGCGCTTTCATGTTTCCGAGCCCCTGACCAAGTGTCACCGTGCCGATGGCGAAACCCTGACCATTATCTTCGATATGAAGCTGAACCTGAAGCTCTGTGACACGTATGGAAACGGTCAGACGATCTGCACTGGCATGCTTGATCGTGTTGCTGGCGGCTTCGCGTACCAGCGAGCGTAGCGCGTGAATGAAGCTTGGTGACAGCAGAAGGGCGCCTTCGGATTCGAGCGTCCAGTCGAGCGCAATGCCATGCGGTTCGAGGCGGTCTGCCGTTTCGGCTCTCAAGTCCGCAAGCATTTCCTCGAGCGGCAGGACGGGGCTTTGCGCATTGTTGATGACATCGCGCAGATCGGCGAGCGTATCGCGGATCTGCGTGTCCTTGCGTTCAGGTGTTTCAGAATGCAGGGCCCGCATGAGCTGTGCACCAATATTATCATGGATGTCGCGAGCGATACGGGTGCGTTCCTCGGAAACGCCGCGGTCATAGGCGTGACGGCTCTCATCGGCATGGCGCATCAGGCTGACCAGTTGCTCGACGAGCGCGCAATCGCGCGGCGTGAAGAGGCTGCGCCCCTGTTTCGGGTAGCGTATCTGCAGTGCTGGAGCGACGCCGACCGATGGAATGGACAGGGCAATGCCTTCCTCTTCGAGGCGTGTTTCAGTTGTCTGACTGGTTTCCATATCGAGCGGCTGGAAATGGTTCTGAAGCAGGCGCTCCCAGGCGGCAATACGGTTTTCGGGGGATGGCTGGAGTGATGCATCCAGAACCTGGTGAAACAGTTCGGTTTCATCCGAGCGCTTGCCCCTGGTGACCCGTCGCCAGATTAGGTCCCGAAGCGGCAGATAAAGCAGCGCGACGAGGAGCAGGGAAGCGCCAAGCGCTTGTCCCGGTTCCAGTGTCAGAAGACCAATCAGCGCGACGTCGAGCGCGATCAGCAGAATGGCGGCGGAGACATAAAAGGCGAGCGTGTAGGCCCAGCCGCCAAGATCAAACAGGCGATAGCGCAACAGCCCCACGGCCAGACCAATGTAGATCACAAGGAAAAACGCGAAGGCATATTTTTCGACCAGCAAAGGTGGCTGGTTGAACGTGATCGGAATTGCGACTGTTGAAATGAAGGCGCCAGCCCCGAGAATGGTTGCGGTTCCGAGCCAGACAGCGATGGCGCGTTGTCTCGGGTCATGCCGGGCGATGAAAATCTGCCCGATGACGGCCGCCACGATTGCAATCATCTCGATGAAGGTGATCGCCTGAACTTCTTCGAATTTCTGGTACGGGCCAAAAGTCCGCAGCAGTGTCCATGCGCTGAAAAAGACGACCGTGAATGTGCAGAAAGTGCGCCAGCGTGGCAGCTGTCCCGGATAGATAATGAACAGACAGGTGACGATAATGCCGAAGCCGGAGGCGCCAATGATATTGCCACGTATCAGCGCGATAAACTGCGCGTCGGACAAAAGTAGCGCTGTTGCCATTCCAGAAGCGGAAAAGCAGAACAGCAGAGTCATCAGGCCGCTGGCGGCGAATAGAATGGCGGCGACATTCCTGGGCTTCAGCGCCCAGATCCAGGCCGACACCAGATAGGCAAGCAAGCCGGTTAGCAGCGAAACCCAGTTCTCAGCACCGGTCTCCCAGATTGGGCGCCATTCCTGAACATTCCAGGTCCAGCCTGTGATTGGCATGAGCAGCAGAAGCGCAAAAAAGGCGAAAGCGCCGCCACCAAGCGCCGCCAGCGCGATCAGGCGGGCAAAGGGGGGAATTGAGAGGGTTCGGGCTGACATTCTGTCCAGACTCCGGGAGGCCTCCCGCGGAGAAAGTCGGGAAGCGTTGATGATGTTGTTTGAGGTGAGAGACCGTCCGGGGCGCTAGTCCTCAGTCGGGGCTTCGTCAGGAGCTGGCGATTTCAGATAGGTGTCCAGAAATTCGACATAGGCATTGGACGCTTCGATCCGGTTTGCCTTCTTGCTGAAGCCGTGGCCTTCATCGTCAAAGACAACATAGGTGACGGGGACATCATTTGCCTCAACGGCCGCAACGATTTCATCGCTCTCGACTTTCAGGACGCGCGGGTCATTTGCACCCTGAATGACCATGAGTGGCACTTTGATGTTTTCAGCGTGAAACAGTGGGGAGATCGCGCGATGTCGCTCTCCATCCGTCGCTGGATCGCCCATTTCATCATAGAGCGCTTCGCGGAATGATTCCCACCATGGCGGGATGCTGTCCAGCGTGCGCACCCAATTCATGACGCCGAAGATATTGATGCCAACCTTGAAAACTTCCGGTTCAAAAGCGAGCGCTGCGCCAACCATATAGCCACCATAGGACCCGCCAATGATGCCGATCTTATCTGCGTCGACCCATTCCTGTTCGGCGAGCCATTTTTCCGCATAGACAATATCCTGCAGATCAACATCACCGTGCTTTTTATCGTCCATATGGAAGAAGGTTTTGCCATATCCGGATGAACCGCGATTGTTGGCGGCAAAGACGACATAGCCGTGATTGACGAGATGCTGGATGGTTGCGCTGTATCCGGCGCGGCTTTGGCCACCCGGACCACCATGCACATAGACAAGTGCCGGGGCGGGTGTTTCGGCAGAGGCTTGTTTCGGGACGTATAGAATCCCCGGAATTTCCAGGCCGTCATAGCTTTCATAGCGGACGACTTTGGCGTCTACGAGCATATCCTCGTCAATTTCGGGGTTCATTGCGTCGGTCAGCTGGCTTGTCTCGCCGCTCTCAATGTCGATCACCCAGAGATTGTTTGGAGAGGTGTCGCGACTGAGCATCAGTGCAATGCGGGTTTCATTTGCATTGAAGCGCACATTGCCGATTTCACCGGCCGGAAGGTCCGGTACGAAGCTCTCGCCGGTTGTCAGGTCCCGGATCGTGACTGTGGTACGCCCGTCCTCATTGATGCCGTAAACCTGATAGTCGCCGGAACGGGTATAGGTGACGTAAGACACATCCCAGTCCGCTTCGATTTCCGCAGCTTTCGCGCCTGTTGATACGTCATAGGTCCAGGCTTGCGTGAATTCACCAAATTCGTTGGTTGAATAGACGAGTTTGCTGCCATCCGGGGTGAAGTCGTAAATACCGTGAGCGATATTGCCTTCATGCTCGGTGATGAGGGTCGTTTCGCCCGTTTCGATGTTTGCAAGATAGAGATCGGAGTCCGCGCTGGTGCGTTCTTTTGACAGAGCGATCAGCGTACCATCGGGAGAGATTGCACCCGGACTGAAGCCTTCATCATTCTGATAGATGAGTTCGCGCGAATAATCGTCGGCGTTATATTCATACACATCGAAGAAGCGCGCATCGCGCTCATTCGTGATGATGAAGAAGCTCTCTCCATCTGCGGCCCAGCCTGCAAATCCGGCCTTTGTGTCTTCGGTTGGTGTGAGGTCTGTGACTGTACCATCCGGATCCAGCACGAAGATATGGTTTAGTTCATCGCCGCCACGATCATGATTGAACAGGACGCGTTCATCATTTGGGAAATAGCCATCCGGGAAGCTGGAGTCGGTATTGGTGGTGAGCTGGCTTGCTTCGCCCGTCTCAGCGTTCACGGCATAGAGATTGAAAATGCCGGTTTCATCCGAGGATACCAGAATTTTGCTGCCGTCGGGTGAGAATGCAAAGCCACTCGAAGCGGTCATGACATAGCTGGTCGTATTGAAGAAGGCTTTAGCGTCATACACGGCAAATTCGGTTGCCGGTGTGGTGGCCGCCGTTTCGGCGTTGGGTTCAGGCGTTGTCTGGCTGTTCACAGAGCAGGCCGCCAGCAAAGCCAGCGCCGCAGATGTCATCAGTAAATTTCGCATGTGTGTCCCCCGCCATATTGGAAGACCTGAGTGAACCCAACTTTCTTTTGCCGTGCAATAAGTAAATCTATCGCTGGGTGCATTGCGCCATAGGCATTGCCTCTGGCTTCAATGCGAGCTCCGTCAGATTTGCGGTCGGGCCTCGGCTAATTTCGGGCCACCGCGTGCTGTATGCTGCAGTGGCCATCCAGATGGATCTGCATACTACTCGGCCAGCACGGAAACGCGGATTTTATCACGTGAGGATGCCTGTCGCGGCATTCCAGCCTGCCAGCCGTACAAGCTTGCGACGATGCCTATCAGAAGGCCGACAAGGCAGACGAGCCATGCTGGCAGTGTGGCGAGCAGATCTGCAGCCTGGTGCCAGCTCTCTGAGCGCGCCCAGGTATAGTAACCATGATACATGACCACGTTTCCGACGAGCGCGAGGGTGAACGGAACAGCGGGTTTCCGGTTTCGAATATCCCATAGGACCAGAGTCAGGAGGAAGACGATTGTGAATACGAGGGATGCGTCAGCTGCCTGTCCGAATTTCGGAAGTTCAGCAAAGGTTTCGATCTTGAAGGGTGGAATATTGTTGGTCAGCAATCGTGCGAACGATGGCCCGATAAGCAGTGTGACCGTAGCGAGCATATAACGCGAATGACGCTGGACATCACGGCGATGCCTGAGAGCCAGCGCGAAGAAGGTACAGAAAAGAATCGATCCGATCAGGTCAGCCGTCGCGAGCCGGACACCAAACATATCGTGGAACGGCCCTTCACTCTGCAGCGTGACAAGCGTTGTCAGCAATCCACCTGCGGTGAAGACGGGAACCAGCAGCAGGCTCGACCAACCGAACCAGATGTGAATCTGACGTTTGCGGTGCTGTATGGCGATGTTCTGGGTCATGAGGAGCACGATCCAGAGCGTGGCCGTCAGGCCATGCAGGTGATGGGCAAACGAGGCCTCGCCAAAGACGGCAAAATAGGATGGCCAGAACGCCCAGATTGTCAGCAGCAGAAACGCGCCGACATAGTAGTGTGAATATCGAAATGGTCGCATGATCGCCTCCTGGATGGTCAGGCGACGGTTCCACGGGCTGGGAGAAGACGGCAATGCGCGGTCACGGCATGTCCGTATTCGGCATGACCGTGACCGGATTTGGCCGGATGTCCGGTCTGATATAGATTATCCTGAAACAATCTGAGCGGGTGGAACGGGTGTGACAATCGGAGACGGGTCGGAGAAGCAAAGCCCTCGCCTGATCGGCTGGAAGCGGATTGCCGGACATCTCGGCTGCAGCGAGCGAACAGCGAGACGCTGGGAAGCGGAGGAGCGCCTTCCTGTGCATCGGCAGGTGCATGAAAGCAAGAGCACGGTGTTTGCTTACGGTGAAGAGCTTGATGCCTGGATCCAGACGCGGCAACTGGCGGGATCAGCGGCGCCTGCCCCATCAACGGTTACAACTGCGCCAAATCCCGGGCAGACGGGACGTCGGTTCTGGATGGCCGCCGCATCGTTGGTGCTGCTCGCGGGCCTGAGCGTCGGTGCGTTCTTTCTGTGGAATCTGCCCGGCAAAGACGTTGAGACTGGTGCTCTCACAAAGCTGACAGACGATCCGGTCGCGCTTGATCTCTATCAGCGCGGACGCGCGCTGTGGCATCAACGTGGTGAAGAAGGCAATCGACGGGCCATTCTTCTGCTCGATCAGGCTGTTGAACAGGATCCTGACTTCGCAGAAGCCTGGTCCGCGCTTGCCAGTGCATGGGCCACGTTTCCAAACTATGCTGATGATCTGCCGATAAGTCAGACAACCAGTGAAGCCTTGCTGGCCGCGCACAGGGCGCTGGAGCTTGATCCGACCTTGTCCGAACCGCGTACATTGATGTCGGAAATTGCGGCCGAGCGCGGCGAATGGCTCCGGGCCAGAGAAATCTATGAAGAGGCGATCAGGGCCGATCCTGGAAATATGACGGTTCTTGTCTGGTATGCCGGGTTTTATCGGAATGTTGGAGAGATTACGAAATCACTGGAGCTGACCAGCCGTGTACTTGCCGTTGAACCCAGCTCACCCACCGCTCTGTCAGAGCATGCGATGAATACGTTCTTCATGCGGGATAAGGCAGAAGGCGAGGCCAGGTTGGACCGGCTCTGGAATGAACTCGGCTTTCAGGTGTCGCTCATCTGGTATGGGAAGTGGTCAGCGCTGGTGTTCAGGGAGGAGTTCGAAGCTGCCATCGACTGGGGCCAACATTGTCCCTTTGAGGCGGTTTGCAGACTGTTCGATGAAACGGCGCGGGTGCTTCAGGCGCCTGATCCTGCGAGACAGAGCGTGCTCGTTTCCGATATCAAATCCGGATATCAGGAAGGTCTACCCGGATTTCTCGGCGTGGGACTGCTTGAGCTTCTGGGAGAGGTCTCGGAGATGACGGCTGTCGTGAATGACGAGATCGACAGGACAGGCACGTTTGTTACGCCCGTAGCTCTCTATTCGCCCGGAACGCCAGCCTTTCGGGAAGGTCCGGACTTTACGGACATTGTCACGCGGATCGGCCTGATGGATTACTGGCAGGCGGCAGGTCCACCCGATTTCTGCGCGGCCGAACCGGACGCACATGTCTGCCGCCAGCTATTGGAGTAGCGAGGCGGACCGGAGCCCGCCTGGCCTGAGGCTATCAACCCGCTTTTTTCTTGGCTTCCAGTGCTTCAATCTTCGCTTTGTCGCCAATGAACACCGGAACCTTCTGGTGCAGCTTGTCGACCGGCATTTCCAGAAGTGACATGTCGCCATTCGTCGACGAGCCGCCCATGGCATGGATGAGGAAGGCCATAGGGATGGCTTCATAAACCAGACGCAGCTTTCCCGTTTCATAGCCTTTGAAGTCGGCGGCCGGATAAGCAAACAGTCCGCCCTGCAGCACCATCCGCTTCATGTCGGACACCATGGAGGCAAACCAGCGCATATTGTATGGCTTCTTGCCGTTGGTGGCCTGAAGGTTTTCGGCGACATAATCCTGCAGCCACTGGCCCCAGACGGTCTGCATCTGCCCATTAATGGCCAGAATGTCCGCTGATGGCATAGGCTCGGTCAGCTGGACCAGTGTCCAGCCTGTGTCTGTATCGAACTGGCCTTTGTAAACCTTGTCGCCGTCTGCAAAATAAACCTCAAGGTTCATGCCGAAGACGAAAAAGCCGCCGGAAATGATGTTTCCGCCGTGAAAGTCCTTGGCCTCGTCAGCGTTTTTCCAGACACCGAAAATGGCGCCGGAAGGAATGCCGATCAGAGCAGATTTGGAACCGTCGAGCGGATCAAGCGCGACGCTGTAAGGACCGTCGGATGTCTTGATCATATCCGGACGCTCTTCGGACACGACATAGCGACAGTAAGGGTCTTTGCTCAACGTTTCGAAAAAGGCCTCGTCCGCGATAACGTCCAGTTCGATCTGATCGTCACCGGATTCATTGCTGGATGTCGCGAATTTCAGACCTTCGCCTTTTTTCAGCTCGCCATAGATTTTCTCAGCAGCTGAAAACAGCGCCTGATAAATGCCATCCATATTTTCGAGCTGACTTTTGAACGTCAAAGACATTTCCCCACAATCCCCACTATGATGTGAAACAGATAATGGCTCTCAATGAAGCATATCTGTGCCGTTTGGAATGGCTGAGCGGAAGATTTTTTCCGTGTCAGCGAAATTGCGCGATATCCTGCTTACGACTGGCTGCATTGGCGGTCCTTACCGATTGGAGCAGGTCATCGAGTTGCGACCGATCAAAGGTACGGCCATTGGCGAAGACACGTTCAATGCTTTCGCTGGCTGAAATATCATTCAACGGGTTCTCGCGGAGCAGTACCAGATTGGCGTCATAGCCTTCGACAATCCGTCCTGCGGTCATGCCCATAAAGTCGGCAGGTGCGGAGGTTGCCGATTTCAGCGCCTCGGCTGGAGACATCCCCGCCTGCTGCATGGCCAGCAATTCGTCATGCAGGGAAAAGCCCGGAACCATGACCGGAACATTTGCATCCGTTCCCGCAAGCACCGTCACGCCTGCTTCAAGGAAGGCCTTATAAAGAATGTCCTGGGCTTGCGCATAAGCTGTCCAGTAGCGCGTATAGCGTTCTTTCCAGTCGTCGGTCTTGTAGCTTTCCGGTAGACTATAACGATTGGTACCAGGCAGCCAGCCCATGGCCTGTCCTTCAGCAATGCCTGGATTGACGTATTCCAGCTCAACGGCCTTCAGCTCGGGCTCAAGGTCTGTGATCTGCGCGGCAAAGGTATCAATGAGAGCCAGGGTCCCGGTCACGACAATGTCGTTCTCGCGGGTCTTCGCCGCGACATCAGCGCTGCGCTCGCGCACATAGTTCAGAAAGTCTTCGGTATTTTTGCTGTTATAGCCGCCAAACTCCCGATCCAGGACTTTCACGAACTCCTCAACATGGGCGATTTCTGATTGATTGGATGCCCAGAGGTCTTTCAGCCCTGCGGCGATAGGAATATGTCCGACGAACGGGGTTGAAAGCTCGGCTGTATCGCGGCTTGCGGCCTGATAGGCTGGCAGGCTGAGAAAACTGCTGGCTTTGAAGCCATCGAAACCGGCCGCCAGAAGAGAACTCACCGTGCGCCGCACATCGCTATCGGAGCGCACCACATTGCGCTCTGCGGTCATATCAACCCATACACCCTCGGCAAAATTATAGGTCGCAAGCTGCGCGGCAATGACGAACAGGTCCGGCCCGATCGCACCGGATTCAATCTCGTCTTTCCACTTCAGATGCAGGTTCGTGCCGTGCATTTCGCGAACGGCGGTCACGCCATTGGCAATGAAGAGCAGAAGGTCATTGCGACTTTTCCAGAGATGAACATGGGAATCGATCAGTCCGGGGATGAGGTATCCACCATCGCCGTCGAGAACGTCTTCACCAGACGTCGCGCTCAGATCCGGCCCGATCTGAATGATTTTGCCATCTTCGAGCAGAATGGACTGGCCTGACAGGAAGGCGTCACCGGCTTCGCTCAGGATATTCACATTGGTTAGCAAAACGCGGCCGGTCCGGTCTTCCGGTGCGGCACGTTTGGCGAGTTCGGTATGTCCGCCGAACATTTCCACGACGGCGTCACGCACAAAAAGATACGTGCCAGCTGCGCTCAGCAGGGTGAGGCAGAAAATGGCGATGGCGATCCGAATGATCCAGGTTTTCATGGTCAGTCCCCTCTTTTGTTTATCCCGGATTGGCAATGCGGCCATCCCGACCAAACTAGTCACTGTCTAGATTCTGATAAAACGCATAAACTAGACACTGTCAAGATGGTGTGTCATAGAGGCTGGCGAAGGAGCTTTCGGCATGTCAGACGCTAAGAAGACCTATCATCACGGAGATTTGGCCGTAGCCCTGCTCAAGGCGGCGGAGGTTGAGCTGTCTGAAACGGGGATAGAGAAGTTTTCCCTTCGCGCTGTCGCAAAGCGGGCGGGGGTCAGCCATGGTGCACCGGCTCATCATTTTGGTGACGCACGTGGTCTGCTGACGGCGCTGGCAGCTGATGGCTATAAGAGATTGCTTTCCGTGCAAACCGCGCGTGAAGTGGCGGCTGGCTCAGATCCCCGGGACGTTCTGATTGCGTCTGGTCTGGGATATCTGGACTTTGCGCAGGCCAATCCGGAATTGTTCCGGCTGATGTTCAATTCATCTATTCCGAACCGGGAAGATGCACGGTTTTTCGATATCGCTCTGGCCGTTTTTGACCATCTGGTCGATCGCATTCAGAGCGTGACGCAGAAAAACCCTTATGAAGACAAGGACAGTATGCTGGATCTGATGACCAGTTGGTCTGTTGTGCATGGTCTTGCCGAACTGCTGGTCTCGGGACGCGCCGAACGCCCCCTGAACCTTGCGAGCCTGACGGACGTCGAGAAGGAAGCGGCGCTCGTCTCCATTCTGGACCGGGCGAACCGCTCTATCCTGGTCTAGCCCTCGATCTCGGTGATCATGTCAACGCGTGTGCCGTGACGCCCGCCTTCGAATTCGGCGTTCAGAAAGGCATCGACAATATCCAGTGCGAGACCTTCGCCGATGACACGTGCGCCCATGGACAGCATGTTCGCATTGTTATGCTGTCGGATCATGCGGGCCGAAAACGTGTCTGAGCAGACGCCGCAGCGAATGCCTTTGACCTTATTGGCCGCCATCATAATGCCCTGACCCGTGCCGCACACCAGAATGCCAAGATCGGCCTCACCAGACGCGACTTTCCGGGCCGCTGCCTCACCATGCTTTGGGTAATGCGTGCTCTCAGACGTCATCGGACCGATATCTTCGACGTCATAGCCTTTGGATGTGACGTGGGCTGCAATGTTCTTGCGGAGCTCAATATCGGCATGGTCGCTAGAGATTACGATGCGAAGCTTGGTGGTCATGCTGAATGGCCCTCTTGTCAGGCGTTCAATAGGTCATTCCCTGTATCTTGGGGGATGCGCATCTGGCAAGGTCGTCGACCGAGACTGATAGGGGGTCCTAGGATTTCTTTTCTCGGCAATATGGAAAAGGACAAGTTTCGATCTCAAACACCACTGCTTTTAGATTGCCGGATATGCTAATTATATATTGATCAAATTAAATTGGCCCTGTTAAGAATTGAGTATGCAATGGCGTGTCGGGAGCGAGGCATTGCAGTCTTCTTTTTGGGGGAAATCTTGAAAAAAGTTTCATATTTTTGTCGGGCTGGCCTTGTAGGCCTGGCTTTTGTTATGGGCGCAGTTACGCCCGCACTCGCAGGTCAGAGCGGTCCAGCGCGCGTTGTGAACAATGCTGCACAAGAAACGGTGACGATTACACCGTTTGAAGATGGTTTGCGACGAAACAAGTATCTGGTTCAGACTGAAGGTAGCCGCAATTATTGGTATGCCGACGGTGGTTCAAAGAATGCGGGCCCTGGAGAGTCCGGGCGTGAAACCAATCAGCAGGATTGGTGCCGGGTGCGTTATCTCTATGGCGATGATGTGCGTATTCCCGCTTGTTGGGATCATTTCATGTATTCCAGCCATTTGATCACAGGTCTGGACGGAACGCATTATGAGCTTTGGTTCTCACCAAGCAGCTTGAGCTATTACAAGATTCGTAACCAGGAAACGGGTCTCTGGTATGCTCATGATGGCAGTAAGAATGACGGACGCGTCTACACGACGAAAGACGACTGGTGCCGGATCATTTTCTTCCACATGAATGGCATCGTAAAACGCCCGAAAGAGTGCGATGCGTTTGCCGCTGCGCAGGTCAATGCAATTGCTGGCAACTCGGGTCCAGAAGCGCAGCGCCAGGTTCTCGCTTATGTTAAGTCCATGATGGGTGAGGAGCCAAAATATAATTCGAGGGGCGAGCAGTCAGAACTCGCAGGCCGAGCTGAAAACAGTGCCTTGGGGCTCATCACGATGGCTTCGGAGGAGGGCTTCTCAGAAGCCATTAGCCAATTGGCACCCGGTGGGCGCATTGAGAAACTCGACTTCCACCGCACGTCTGGTTTTCTTGCCAACAAGAGCGCTCCGGGAACCCCGACGGTTAAACTGCGGGCGGCCGGAGCCGTTTCAGGTATCGTGGTCGGGGCTGCTGTTGATTACGGCATCGACAAGATCAAGGATGAGGCGGGTTTGCGCGCGCAGGACGCAAATGCAGGCTGGATTGCGGCAGAAACGGTTTCGACAACGGTTGCGAGTACCGCGATCAGTACCGCGATTATGACAGCATGTGGCGCCTCGTTTAATCCGGTCGTTGCCGGCGTCGGGTTCGTGGTTGCAGGAGGTGTCGCCGCCGGACAGGAAATCGCGAAAGCCAGTGAAGATACCGGTATTCAGTTTGAGGATAATTATGGATCCCAGCTTCGATATAATCGCGATCTGAACAGTATTAGCGACCGAATTTTTGCGCAAAACAATCCGGAGGGAACCTTCTTTTGGGAGCCGTGCGCAATAGAAGGGGAAAGATGCGAGTTTACTGGCCTGCGATCTGTTCGGTACGGAACGGCGAAACTTTCTGCCGATGGACAGCAAATGCTTGCAGACCAGGTTGTCGATGGCGCTTTCGTCAATGGTGTGGATTGCACAAACGCGGCACTCGGAAAAGATCCGGCGCCAGGCGTGGTGAAGAAGTGCTATGTCGGAGCACTGAACTGGGATCGTCGTGCTACGTATTTCGTGAAGGACCACCTCAACCCGACGATCTGGTTCCAGATCGATTCCGGGCGCTATTGCGTTGTTCCGAATATGGATGTGATGAATGCCTATGGCGGAACTGGCCAGGTCCGTGTTGTCCACAAAGTCGAATTGAAAGGTCAGAACGAAGGGATCTGCCCGCTGCCGAATGGCCTGTATATCGTTCATGGGTCTCCGGCTATTTACTATCTGACCGGTGAAGACAAGACGGGGCGCGGTGGACTTGAGCGTCAGGTCGGTAATCGCCTCTGCGAGTTTCCTGACATGCAACGCTTTAACGAAGTTGGTGTCGATATGAGCATGGTTCAGGGTATTTCCGACAGAGCTGATATCTTCCGGTCACGGAAAAGCATGGGTGCTTGTGCGCCGGGTCAGTGGGTCGGTGCTACCAACAACCTCAGTGCCTCGGATGTTGGTGACCGCTGGGCAATTACACGGACCCCGCAAAACGGAAATTTCACGATTGTACGTATGGATAGCTATGCGCAAAACTGGGAGTATATTCCAGGTGAAGCCGTCCGTATCGGTGGTTCACATGATCAAGCTTGGGTCTCTCAGGCCAATGGCAAGGTTTATCGCTGGACCAAGTCTGGCTGGGAACACCTGCCCGGTAAGTTGGCGAAGGATGTCGGTGATGGCTGGATCATCAGCGACGAAGCAACTGGCGGTGGCTATCGGATCTATTACTATGATGATATGTCCAAGAGCTGGGTAGAAGCTGGTGGCGCAGCCGTGCGTATTGGCGGCACCCGGACGGACCCCTGGGTGGTAACGAGCAGCAATGACGTTTTCCAATGGGTTAATGGTGGCTGGCAAATGCGCCCGGGCATCAAGGCATTCGACGTTGGACAAGGATGGGCGCTTGCGACATCTGCATCGAATGGATCTGTGGTCTATAAGTGGAACGAAAAAGACAAGAGATGGGACTGGAAACCGGGCGGACCACACGTCGCGATCGGTGGAACGCAGGAATATCCGGCCATCATCAACCAGCAGCGTGAAGGTCACGCCGTCTATAGCTGGCGCTAGGCCAAGCAAGCGACTGATACGAAAACGGCGGGTTCATGCCCCGCCGTTTTTAATTCCGGATCGTGGTTTGTTATTCCCACTCGATCGTGCCGGGTGGCTTGGACGTGATGTCATAGACCACGCGGTTGACGCCTTTGACCTCGTTGATGATGCGGGTCGCAACGCGGCCAAGGAAGTCATGCGGGTATGGATAGTAATCCGCCGTCATGCCATCGGTTGAGGTCACGGCACGCAACGCCAGAACAGCCTCATAGGTGCGAAGATCGCCCATGACGCCGACCGTGTTGACGGGCAGAAGCACGGAAAAGGCCTGCCAGATTTCATCATAGAGACCTGCCTTCTTGATCTCTTCGATATAGATCGCGTCGGCTTTGCGCAGCGTGTCTGCTTTCTCGCGGGTAATCTCACCCGGAATACGAATGGCAAGGCCCGGGCCGGGGAAGGGATGGCGGCCGATAAAGGGTTCAGGCAGACCAAGCTCGCGGCCGAGGGCGCGCACTTCATCCTTGAAGAGCTCACGCAGCGGCTCCACCAGCTTCATATTCATGCGCTCTGGCAGGCCGCCGACATTATGGTGAGACTTGATGGTCACGGACGGGCCACCAATGGCGGAGACGCTCTCAATCACGTCAGGATAAAGCGTGCCCTGAGCCAGGAAGTCTGCGCCGCCAATCTTGGTGGCTTCAGCGTCAAACACGTCGATGAAGAGACCGCCGATGATTTTGCGCTTCTTCTCCGGGTCTGAAACGCCTTCCAGCTTTCCGAGGAAGAGCTCTGATGCGTCAACATCGACCAGCGGGATGTTGTAGTGGTCGCGGAACAGGTTGACGACCTGTTCGCTCTCGCCCAGGCGCATCAGGCCGTGATCGACATAGACACAGGTCAGCTGGTCGCCAATGGCTTCGTGGATCAGGACGGCTGCAACGGAGGAGTCAACGCCGCCGGATAAGCCGCAGATCACGCGCTTGTCGCCGACCTGAGCACGAATTTTCTCAATGGCTTCTGCACGGTAGGCCGCCATGGTCCAGTCGCCCTTGAAACCCGCGACATTATGCGTGAAGTTTCGCAGAAGCTGGCGACCATGAACGGTGTGGACGACTTCCGGGTGGAATTGCGTGCCGTAGAAGCCGCGCTCCGGGTCGGAAATAACAGCGAAGGGTGCACCTGGAGAGCGTGCAACGACGCCAAAGCCGGGAGCCATTTCGGCGACATGGTCGCCATGGCTCATCCAGACTTCTTCCTTGTCGCCGCCGACAAACATGTCTTCGAAAAGCGGGTCGTCGGAAACTTTCTCGATAAAGGCGCGGCCAAACTCGCGGCTGGTGCCGCCTTCAATCTTCCCGCCGAGCATGTGAACCATGGCTTGCTGGCCATAGCAGATGCCGAAGATCGGTACGCCGAGGTCAAAGACTTTCGGGTCCGGAAGCGGGGCATCCTTCCAGTAAACGCTGGAGGGGCCACCCGACAGGATGATCGCCTTGGGCTTGTACTCATCCAGAAAGGCCGAATCGACCTTGTTGTAAGGGTGGATTTCGCAATAGACGCCGCTTTCGCGGACGCGTCGTGCGATGAGCTGGGTCACCTGAGACCCAAAATCGATGATGAGAAGATGTTCGTGCGCCGTCATGGCGCTCTATAGGCTGGAGTCGGGTGAAAATTCAATTCCTGAGTCGGAGAATCCTCCGCGTGGGACCGATTAATTGTCTCTCATCCTCCAGCCGTGCCTCTGGCGTAATGGTCGCACGAGTGTGACAAACATTGAATGACGTCCAAAAAGCACAAGGCGCGCGTGACTGCTGCTCATTTGATCATTCGATCAATCATCAGGCCTGGAACCCAGATTCAGAAACTCGCTTTGTTCCGGCCCTCCATCTGCGGCGCCCCGAATTTTCTGCGTGTTGGAAAGAACGGCTGACATAGCCCATGTGAAACAGTCTTTCGGACCGGCTTTCAGATCTCGCGCTTCGACAGATTTATTGCCCATAAATTGTAGAAGTTTGCGTCGAAAATAACGGGTTTCTTTTTCTGGTTGACTATATGTGAGCGATTGGTCACTACTATGTAAGTGAGCACTTACATATGGAGGGTGGTCAGAGATGTCGGGTTTTGAATGGGCTCTTGCCTTGCAAGTGGTGTGGGTCGGTGGCCAGATTTTGGCGGGCTTACTGATTGCAGATTTCGTTTCTGGTTTTTTCCATTGGATGGAAGATCGATATGGCGGGCCCAGCTGGCCCATTGTTGGTCCACTGATCCGTGCAACCATACGTCATCACAAAAAGCCGCTCAGGATGACAAAGGTTGGATTTGCGAAGCGCAATGGTCCAACTCTCTTTATCGCGGGCCTGTTTCTATTGGGGTTTGTGGCTTTAGGCTGGGTCAATCCGATGACGATTACCGGAGTATTGTTTGGTGGTATGGCCAATGAATTCCATAATTGGGCACATCGTAAACCGAGCGAAAATGGAATGGTGATCCGATTTCTGCAGAAATCAGGTATCATTATTTCCTTTGAAGAGCATGCAAAACATCACCGAAACAAGAAGAATACCCATTACTGCGCCGTGAATGGATGGCTGAACGCGCCCCTGGAACGCATTCGTTTCTGGCGTCGACTGGAAGCTCTGATCCGGGTGTTTGGAAGATTTCGCCCGCGTCGCGACCCTACGGTTCGGCGGCGTCCGATTCAGGTGTAGCTCGTCATCAGCTATGAGCTGAAACGTCTAACCATTCGCCGTCTGGTTCGTAGCCGAGGATGTCGGCTCGGCAATATGGTCCGCTAAAGCGGTAATGATTGACGCCGGGCATTACAGCCTCGCTCCAGTCTGAACCTTCGACAAGAAAAAGCGGGTAGGGAAAGTCCTGGCCGGCAATCGAGGGGTGATCATCGGGATCAAGCGACCAGTTGAGTGCGTGAGCTGACATGTCGGCGCCATTGCTGACGACCAGTGCGTCTACATAGTCAAACCTGAGACGGAGAAACCGCGAAGCTGGGCCGACTTTCTGGGCACCGATGCCTTCCAGAGCTTTTTCAGCGTCCGAATGCTTGGCGTTGGGGACGTAATAGGGATCGCGTGGAATGAGATCCAGTATGAGGACGCCGCCCGACCATGAAAAGCGCAGATCGAAGAGTTCATTCGGAAATGCGCCAAATGTTAGAATCGGGGTCAGCGTCTCCATCAGAGGCTAACTCGCCTTCTGCAATACGGCGAAGAAGAAGCCGTCCGTGCCCGCCTTGCGAGGCGTAAGGCGCACGGCACCGCCCGGAATCTGGTTCTGACGTACCAGTTGGGCCCCTGCTTCGGTCAATTGGCCGGAGGCAATCGCTTCGGAGGCTGCATCCAACTGCTTGAACTGATCGTTACGCTCCAGAAACGACGTCACCTGGTCTTCGTCTTCCTCGGCAAGAAACGAGCATGTGGCATAGAGAAGACGCCCACCGGGTTTCACAAATTCTGCTGCCTTATCAAGGATCTCGCTCTGCTCGGCATTACGCTTTTCCAGTGCGGATTCTTTCAGCCGCCATTTGGTGTCCGGCTTGCGACGCCATGTGCCCGTACCTGTGCAGGGAGCATCGACGAAGACGAGGTCCATCTTGCCGCGCAGCACTTCAAGGCTCTCAGGCTCCTTTGGATGGCAGAGCTGAACATTGTGTGCGCCAGATCGTTTCAGTCGCGGAATGAGTGCTGACAGGCGTCTGCCATCAATGTCGTAGGCGAAGACCTGGCCTTTGCCTTCCAGCATGGCGGCCAGAGCAAGTGTTTTACCGCCACCGCCGGCGCAATAGTCGAGGACATTATCTCCGGGCTGCACGTTTCCTGCGGAGGCTGCGATCTGCGAGCCTGCGTCCTGCACCTCAACCCAACCCTTTGAATAAGCCGGAATCGTTTGAAGACTGGTTTCGCGTTCCGACGGGTCTGGAGCTGGAATATGGTACCCGTTCACAAGCAATTCGGAGGCCTTGCCGCCAGCTGTTTTGACCGCTTTTCCAGCTTTCTCCGGATCAGCTTTCAGCGTGTTGATACGAAGATCAACCGGTGCGCGGACGGACATGGCCTGTGTTTCAATAACCAGATCTTCGCCAAAGACCCGTTCGAGATGTGGGGTCAGCCATTCGGGGAAATCGCCCTGAATATGTGGCGGCGCCGTTGGATCCGGCGCGAGAAGAAGGCCTTCACGCTCCTCGCCGGTCAGTGGCGCGGGGGCGTGCTCGTCTTTGAGTGCGGTTTCAACGGCTTTCAGATCCCAATCCCAGACATGACGCAATGCGCCCAGAATGAGCGCGCGCGGTGCATCGCTTTGCATGGCGTGGGCAAGTGAGTTGCGATGGCGCAGAGAGTCCAATACCAGCCCGGACACCCAGGCACGGTCCTTGGCACCGGCATAGCGTGCGCGTTTGCCCCAGTCGCGCATGGCAGACTTTACCGGCTGGTGTCGGTTCAGAATATCGTCGAGCACCTGAATGGCTGCTTCGATTCGTCCGCCATTTTTCATAGTTCGTGTCTTTCAGTCTGGAGAAGGGGCAGAAATACGTAAGTCATCTCAGAGAATCAATCGCCCCGCCTGTGCAATGCACGCAATTGTGCTGATCGCGAACCCGGAATCTTAACGGGGCGGCTTTACGCTGCAGCTATGTGGGACATCCTATTTCGCTTTGCCATGCTGATCTATGGCACTGCCTTTGCCGCAGGCTTGCTCGGTTTCATGTCATGGCGTCACGGCCACCGCTGGCGCAGGCTCGCTACGTTTTATCCGGGAAATAACAAGGAAGTTGGAGAACGCTTCCATATGGAGTCGATTTTTCTCTATGCCGATCATGAGGTGTATAATCACCATCAGGGAACAGTGATTGTAACGATCGCCGAAGACGGCATTGGCCTGAGAATGATGCTTCCGCTGAATGCGCTCTATCCACCAATCTTCATTCCTGCGTCGGATATCCGTCTCGTTCAGGAAAACTGGCTTTTGATGGGCCCCGTATGCCAGATGCGGTTCCGGCAATGTCCGGAGTTGAATCTGGTGATGCCTGGCCGACCTGGTGACCGGCTGCTCGCCAACTATTGAATGCAGAAAGGCCGCTCGGATGGAGCGGCCTTTGCTTCGTAACTTTGCCTGGGGTCTACCAGCTGGCGGAGAAGCCGACGCGGCCGCCTGTTTCACCGCGATCAAAGCCTGTCGCGAGACCAGCGTTGAACTGCCAGTTATCATTGATGCGGTAAGCACCGGCTGCGGAGAACGCGCTTTCGTCACCATAGAAACCAAAGCCACCAGACACACCGAAGGTCCGGCCGACCGGGATGTATGGCATGTCGAGCGCCATGGCGGCAGCGATGCCCGCCTGGTTGTCCCGGATAAGTTCTGAGTTCTCAGCAATGAGATCGGAATTCATCGAAATCATGTTGGTGTTTGCAGCAATTGCGCCAGCATTTGCCGTAAGAGAGTCAGAGAAGGTGTAATCTGCGGCCAGATTGCCGTTCTGGTCCGTTGTGACGAGGCCAACAGGGCCAGATTGTGCGGATGTGCTCGCCGTCGAATTCAGGCCAGACATGGTGTAGGTGCTGTCATCGCCGCCGATTGCAACCTGACCATCGCGTGTCGCGGTCGCACCATTGCCGATGGCGACAGAATTTACGCCAGATGCAGAGCTTTCGTTGCCAACTGCGATGGCACCGCTTGCGCTCGCCATGGCTGCTTCACCAACCGCAACAGAGCGAACACCGGACGCATTGGCGAGGTGACCGAGCGCTGTCGCGCGTTCAGCGCCAGCGCTTGACTGCCAGCCATAAGCCGTGGCGCCGGGACCTGTCGCAACCGCTTCGCCGCCGACAGCCGTTGTGGAATTGCCCGTCGCAACCGTGGTGTCGCCGACCGCCAGCGCATCAATGCCATTTGCGATGCTTTCATTGCCGATAGCGGTTGAGAAGTCGGTCTGGGCGTCAGCATTCTCACCAATCGCGGTCGAGCGAATGCCTTGAGCCGTGGCAAGGTGTCCAAGGGCTGTCGCGCGCTCTGCGCTGGCTTCAGATCTCCAGCCAAATGCTGTTGCACCCGGGCCCATGGCAAGCGCCTGACCACCAACCACGGTTGTGGAAGGACCAGAGGCGACCGTTGCCTGGCCAGCATCGCCATCACGATTGCCGCCAATCGCGATTGAATCGCCACCTGACGCTTCAGCGGTATTACCAATGGCAATCGCGTTCGAGCCGCTGGCGACGGAATCTTCACCGCCTGCAAAGCTCTGATCACCCGAAGCTGTGCTCTGGTGGCCCACGGCCGTTCCCATCGCGCCTGTTGCAGCGGCCTGCCAGCCAATCGCAGTTGAGCCTGGTGTTGTCGCGACGGATTCGCCACCAATTGCCGTTGTGGAATTGCCGCTGGCAAAAGCGGAATCGCCGACGGCGAGCGCGTCAATGCCGTTTGCAATGCTTTCATTGCCGATGGCGGTTGAGAAGTCCGTTTGCGCATCAGCGTTCTCACCGACAGCTATCGAGCGAACACCTTTTGCTGTCGCGAGATGCCCCAGCGCGGTTGCGCGCTCAGCGGTCGCGGCTGACTGCCAGCCAATAGCTGTTGTTCCCGGCCCAGTCGCGATGGCCTCTCCGCCGACCACGGTGGAGGACGGGCCGGTTGCGGAGGAGTCGGTGCCGACAACGGTCGCGTCTGCGCCTGATGCAGCGGCATCATCACCTACCGCGATCGCGCCGTCGCCGACAGCACTTGCGCCATCTCCGACCGCCGCAGCTGCATCTGCTGAAGCCGTTGCGCCCGTGCCGGATACAACCTGCGCAAATGCACCTGGTGCGCTGAGTAACGCGAAGAGTGCACTGGCAAGCGCGGTTTTTCCGGCAAGTGATGTTTTGAAATTCGATGGCATTTGAGGGCCTCCCTGCAGAAATGTCTGTCGACGAAAAGGTCGTCACAAGGAGGTACGAAGCTACTCAGCAGAAATGATGCAAAAAAACTGAACTTATTTAGTCAACAAATACAGAGGCTTGAGGTGATGCGTTTGAATTTATCGATTTTTGGTCTCTCGAGAAATGGGAATCCCTGAGGAATGGGCTAGCTCAATTTCGGGAAGGGAAGAAAGAGAGGTGGAGGGAATGTCAGCACAAGATCAGGAACTGGTTGATGCACTTCAAGCATGTGCTCGCCAGGATCACGAAGCGTTTGCTCGACTTTACGCGCTAACGGCGCAGCCACTCTTTGCGCTCACGAAGCGAATTGTTCAGGACAAAGACATCGCTCACGATGTTCTGCAGAGGGCTTATCTCTCTATCTGGCGCAAAGCTGAAAGTTTTGACGATTCAAAAGGGCGTGCATTCACCTGGCTGCTTTCGGTCGTTCGTCACGAGGCGATAGATGAATGGCGACGGATGAAGCGTCGGCGAGGAGATGAAGAACTCCAGGAAAATGTTCGATGCGATGGGGTCTTGCCGGAGCAACAAACGGAACTCAGACTTGTCAGAACGCTCCTTCACAAAGAGTTGGATAGCCTCCCGCCCAATATGGCGCGCGTTATTCGTCGACGTTTCCTGAAGGGGCAGTCTGTTCAGGACATTTCCCACGATATATCCGTCCCCGCAAACACGGTACGTTCATGGATCAGGCGCGGGTTGGAAATGCTTCGGCACGCAGTCCCGTTCGACGCGCCGCATGCGGCCTTGTCTATCGCGTGACTATTTTTTCGAGCGAGCATTTTTATCGGATTGGGTGATTTGCTTCATCATCTTTTTCAGAAGATGTGGGTCCGGGTTTGTACGTGCTTCCTCTTCTGAGAGTGGCTCAGCCAGGTTTCAAGTTGACCGACGAGAATGCCGAAAGACGGCTCCTCAAGCATTCTTTTGTCGAATTCGAGCTGTTCCTCTGTGGTCGCTTCCCCGCGTAAAACATGCATTGCGAGCGACTCGGATGTCTGTGTGGTCACCTGGATTTCGTCTTTTGCTCTGAGATGATGCTGAATCATCGCTGGTGAATTTGTGTTGTGATGCATCTGCATGTGAGTGCCGTCGAAAGCAGACCGCCTAAATTAGCAAAATTTCACATAAATTATAACGAGAAAAAATAGTGGACGCTACCTCGCTCATCTGGCGTTCATGTGCGGTCTGTCACCCTGCACGGGAACCGTAAACAGGTTGGGGCGTTAGCCACTGACGCACGGGAGCTGATGGAGGACGAGTCATGGCAGAACACAAATGCGTAAAAGCGGGCTGCCTTTGCGGTGGTGTTCAATGGACGGCTCCGGCTCCGGATCATTCGCAGGGGTGTACATGCGGGTATTGTCAAAATACCGGCGCGAGCTGGGCGTGTTGTGACCCCAATGAATTCACCATTGATGTGATTGAATCCCGTGTCCGCGGATATCAGTTCGATGCGTTTTCGCCACGCCATTATTACTGCAGCTCATGCGGCACGCCGCTCTGGACATGGACGCCAGACACACGGCGCACCCGCTACGGTGCAGCGGTTTCCGATTTCGAGAATCCCATTCTGAACTGGAATGTTCAGCTGGCCAGCAAGGTTATTGAACTGCCAGCTGATCTTGACGATGTCGTTCCAGCCGAAGCCGTTGAGCTCGCAGGCCCACAGGCCGCTTAGGCTCGTGGAATGGAGTAGTTTGGCGCTTCTCGCGTCATCACCACATCATGAACGTGCGATTCTCTGAGCCCTGCGCCCGTGATTTGCACAAATCGTGCTTTCTCGTGCAGTTCGGTGATCGTTTTTGCGCCGACATATCCCATGGCTGCACGCAGGCCGCCGACCATCTGGTGAACAATCGGGCTGATGGGGCCTTTGAATGGGACCTGGCCTTCAATGCCTTCCGGAACAAGCTTTTCGTTCGCAACTTCTTTCTGGAAGTAGCGGTCGGCAGAGCCTCGCGCCATCGCGCCAAGTGAACCCATGCCGCGATAAGCTTTGTAAGAACGGCCCTGGAACAGGAAGACTTCGCCGGGTGCTTCCTCCGTGCCGGCAAATACCGAGCCCATCATGGCAGAGCTTGCGCCAGCGGCCATGGCTTTTGCGAAATCACCTGAGAATTTGATGCCGCCATCGGCAATGATCGGTGTGTTAGACGCCCGGGCGGCGCCCGCGGCATCTGCAATCGCCGTCAGCTGAGGGACGCCGACACCAGCAACAATGCGGGTCGTACAAATTGAGCCAGGCCCGATGCCGACTTTGATCGCGTCTGCGCCAGAATCGATGAGCGCGAGCGTGCCGTCATGTGTCGCCACATTGCCTGCAATCACCTGAACCGAGTTCGAGAGGCGTTTGACGCGCGCGACAGCATCAAGAACGGATTGAGAATGGCCATGCGCCGTATCAATCACCAGCACGTCGACGCCTGCATCAAGAAGACGCTCTGAGCGTTCAAAGCCGGCGTCTCCAACCGTGGAAGCTGCTGCGACGAGCAGGCGCCCACGCGCGTCCTTGGCCGCGTTTGGATTGGCGACTGCTTTTTCCATGTCCTTGACGGTCAGAAGACCAACGCAATGTTGATCCGCGTCGACAACGACGAGACGTTCAATCTTGTGTTCATGTAGGAGGCGTCGGGCTTCTTTTTCCTTCACACCTTCACGGCAGGTCACGACTTCTTTTGTCATGAGAGCTGAGACAGGCTGATCGAGGTTTTCAGCAAAGCGAACGTCGCGATTCGTGATGATGCCGACAACCTTTCCGGGCTTGCCGGACGCGTCAGTTTCAACGACGGGGTAACCGGAAAATCCGGTCTTGTCTTTCAGCTTTTTGAGATCACGCAGTGTGGTCTGTGGTGTGACCGTTTCCGGGTTGATGACCACGCCACTTTCAAATTTCTTGACCTGGCGAACCTGTCTGGCCTGTTCCTTCATCGTCAGATTGCGGTGAAGTACGCCAATGCCGCCATTCTGAGCCATGGCGATGGCCAGCTTGGCTTCGGTCACCGTATCCATGGCGGATGACGCCAGTGGAATGTTCAGTGAAATCGTATTTGTCAGGCGTGTGCGAACATCCGTCTGGGCCGGCATGACCTCGGACGGACCGGGCTCGAGAAGTACATCATCGAAGGTGAGCGCAGAGCGAATTTGCATTTGGTCGGCATCCTTTTTGGCCCTTTAAGGGATCGGCGCGCGCGGGGCAAGAGTGGATATGCCCTTTATACCAATTACCTCGCCAGAGAGATCAGGCGTCGCGCTTTTACGATGCAGTGGGGGCGAGGTAATGGTTGAGCAAGACCACAAGTTCGCCAGCATCGATTGGCTTGACAATATAAGAGTTCGCGCCGGAATCCAGGCAAGCCGTCTGCGTCGCGGCGCTGGCATCCGCAGAGAGTACGATGATGGGAGTGTGCTGATTGGCGCCTGATCCGTCACGAATGGCTTTGACGGCTTCAAGACCAGTCATTTCAGGCATGTGCATGTCAACGAGCATGATGGCGAACGGCTTTTCATTGGCGATCTCGGCCAAGCGCTTTCCGTTGCTGACGAACTCGGCTTCCAGTCCCAAGGCATTCAGCATGGTTTCCAGAACAATCTGATTGGGCTTGTGATCTTCAGCGACGAGGATTGTCTGTAATGCTTCCGTCCGGTTTGTTAGTTCCATGCGTGCATCGTGCTTGAATGGAATCTGCGACTGCGAGTCGGCATCTGTTGCTTCGGCAATCCAACGAAACGAAAATCGGGAGCCTTTGTCAGGGGTACTCTCTGCGGTGAGATCTCCACCCATTTCGCGTGCCAGATTCTGTGTGATGGTGAGCCCGAGACCTGCGCCGGGCCGCATGCGGGCTTTTTCATCATTCGAGCGTGCAAAGGCGGAAAACATGCCTTCTATCTCGTCTTGCGCAAGGCCAATCCCGGTGTCGATGACATCGAGCGTGAGCTCATGTTCTCCATCCTGTTTCGGCTCACTTCGAAGATGCAGGCTTACGCCGCCAACATCTGTAAACTTGATGGCGTTAGAGACGAGATTGCCGAAGCATTGACGCAAGCGCATGCGATCCAGCATGATCCATTCGGGAACACCTTCCTGAACGGTTATATCGAAGGATAGCTGCTTTTCCTGCGCCAGATGGCTATGGAGTTTCAGGGTGTCGCTTATGATTTCGACAGGCTTTCCAGGCGCCAGATTGAGGACGGACTTTCCACTCTCAATGTGAGAGAGATCAACGATGTCGTTCAGCAGAGCTTTGAGGTCCTGCCCGGCGTTCAGCAAGAGATCGATATGCTCGTCCCGCTTGGCAGGGTCACTTTCCCATTTCAGCGCCTGAGCCATGCCGAGCACCGCATTCATGGGCGTGCGGATTTCGTGACTGGTATTTGCGAGAATACGCGACTTTGCGAGGTTCGCCGCTTCGGCACGTGTCGCGGCTATTTCATTGTGCTCAGCCAGGTCGCTCATCTCACGTGCCTGGCTTTCGATTTGCGCATTGGCGTCCCGCAGATCGGACAGGAGTTCCAGTCCCAGGCGAATTTCACTGCCAAACTGAAAAGACAGAAACGCTGCATAGATGGTCAGCAGCAAAAACACGATCTGTAGCAGTGGCAGGTTTATGTGATCGCCGAAATTCTCTGGCAGAGAGATGCCTGCGCGCAGGATCAGCGTCACCACCATCGGGGCGCAGAAGGCGAGGAAAGCCACGAAAGACGCGGCCTGTGTGTAGGCATTTCCCATGATCAGCAGGATGACGAGTGCGCAAAGCATCAGGAGCTGCGTCAGGGTTTCGAGTGGCATGAAGCCCGTGAGGATCGCAAGGTGCAGACCGGTCAGCCCGATGATCGCCTTCAGGATGAGGGTTGTCTGTTCCGATTTCGGTCCGTCCGCAGATGCCGCCACGACGGCCTTTGCGCTGACGTAGCGCGTGATGGACAAGCCGCTCAGGCCGACCATCCAGAGCCACCAAATTGGCGACGTTCGCAAAGGCGACATCGTCAGAAACCAGACCAGCACCATCGTCGGCGACATCATGGCCCCAACTTTGTTCGCGGCAGCGAGGACTTTTTCGGTCGTCGGCGTGTCGTTCACGCCAATGATTTGAAGCATGTCATCAACCCGCCAGAAAAACACGCACAGAACGAAGCGCTCTGGCGCTTGCGCAGAACCGATAGGTGTTCACGTCTTTTGAGCCCCCGCCTACAGACATTGAATAAGTTTAGTCGGTGGCTCTTTTTTTGGATTTGGCAAGCGATTATTCGACGGGACAGGACATTTCGGCCGGAAACAGGGCGAGCAATTGAAGTTGCTGCGACATTGGCAGTGATTCAATGGCCTCGTCGCGACTGCTTCCCTTACGCATGTCTTCCACAATGGCGTCATAGATCACCGGCGGTGCCTGCTCGGCCATGACATCTGCCGAACAGCTGCAAAAAGTCTCTGTTCCACCATTTTCGAGACAGTCAGCGATCAGAATATCCTGATCGGATTTGTTGCAGGCGACGAGCAGGGCGGCGGCAGGCAATAGTGGCAGAAGTGCGCTGACTTTCATCTGGTGTTTCCTCTTCAGCTAGACGTTTTCCTCGCAGAGGCGATCTTCGAGCAGATACAGATAGAGCGGAAGTGATAACGACAATCCGACCAGTGCGCCAGCCGGTAACACGAGCCACCATGATGTGATGCGTTGGCGTCTCGCGTCGGCTAAAGACCACACCCAGAACACAATGGATGACAGGATGACGTCTGCAGTGAATGCGCTCGCCGCGGAATTGGGGAAAACGGCTTTCAGAAAGTCGGGCGGCGAAAGTCCCTGATGAAAGAACCAATTTCCAAAAAAAGCCCGCCGTCTAAAAGAGGGCGGGCTTGTCTGATCAGTTATCAGAACCTTCTGCGGCTGGCATCGGTCCCAGCTTTCGCATCAGATAGGTAAATTCCAGCGCTTTTCGTTTGGCTGTTTCCTGAAGGTTTGCTGCGGCCGAGTGACCGCCATCAATATTCTCATAGTAGAGGAATGGCTTGCCTGCGGCTTCAAACAGTTTCGCCATTTTGCGGGCATGGCCTGGGTGGACACGGTCATCCTTCGTTGATGTGACGAAGAGCGGCTCCGGATAATCCTTATCGGCGTGGAAGTTGTTGTATGGCGACATTTTTTCCAGCCACTCACGCTCTTCGGGAACGTCTGGAGAGCCATATTCATCGACCCAGGAAGCGCCAGCCAACAGCAGGTGATAGCGCAACATATCCAGAAGTGGGACCTGAATGACCACGGCATTCCAGAGGTCCGGACGCTGAGTCAGCATGACACCCATTAACAGGCCGCCATTTGAACCGCCCATAATGCCCAGATGTTCGGTTGAGGTGACGCCGCGTTCAATGAGATCTTCGCCGACGGCAATGAAGTCGTCATAGATGATCTGGCGTTTGGTTTTGAGGCCCGCCTGGTGCCACTCTGGCCCAAACTCGCCGCCGCCACGAATGTTCGCCACGACATAAGCGCCGCCGCGTTCCATCCAGAGCTTTCCATTCAGACCTGAATAGCCAGGCGTCATTGAGACCTGGAAGCCGCCATAACCGTAGAGCAGTGTCGGCGTTGTTCCATCCAGTTTCACGTCTTTCCTGTGCACGATGAAATACGGAATCTTGGTGCCGTCTGTGGACGTTGCTTCAAACTGTTCAACGGTGAGATCGTCTGAATCGAACTTCTTCGGCAGGCTCTTGATGGTTTCGATCTGCCCATTTTCCGGACTGTATGTCATCAGGGAGTCCGGCGTCAGATAACCTTCATAGTTCAGGAAAACCGTTTCTTCCTTGTCGTTGGCAAAGACGACGCTGAGACTGCCATTGTCAGGCAGATCGAGTGGCGCTGTTTTCCAGCCATTCTCACCGGTTGTTATGCTGAGAATTGTACCGGTGACATTGTCATTCATGGTCAGCAGAATTTCGGTGTCCGTGACACTAACGCTTTCAATGGACTGACGCTCATTCGGTTCAAAAATGACTTCAGGTTGAGCGAGCGCGCCCGTTTTCAGCATATCAGATGCCGGAATAGCCAGAAGGCTTCCTGACGAATACTGCGCTGACTTACCGTCGATTTCGACGTCCCAGTCCTGCTGTAGCGTAAGGAGCAGATAGCCGTCGAACAGTTCAATTGGTGTGGATTTCGGCGGGATCGGAAGCTGAACAGGTTCCGCGTTCAGATCCGGATAGATGAAGTAGCGCGAGGTGAAGAAGGTATCGGCTTCTACGACGCCCGGCAGTCGAGCGCCATCTTCCATTTCCAGATAGAAGGGCCAGATGCCGACATCAGTTTTGTCGCCGACGAAAATCTGCTCAGCCTCTTCCAGTGGCGTGCCGCGTTTCCAGACCTTCACAGTCGTCGGATAACCGGATTCGGTCAGCGTGCCGCCATCCTGGCCCCAATCGGTGGCCACCAGCAATGTATCTTCATTAAGCCAGACGACACCTGATTTTGCTTCAGGAAGATAGAAGCCATCCTCAACGAAGGATTTGCTCGCGAGATCGAACTCACGTTGTTCGGAAGCGTCTTTCCCGCCATTCGACAGCGTGACCATGCATTTCCAGTCGGACGTATCCGGTGCGGAAAAACAGTTAGATCCCTTGAACACCCAGTTTTTGTCTTCGGCCGTTGCCAGGGCATCAAAGTCGAGAATGGTTTCCCATTCAGGTTGCTCGGTTTTGTAGCTTTCAAGGCTCGCCTTACGCCACAGCCCACGGACATTGGTTTCATCTTGCCAGAAATTGTAGACGTCGCCGTCGCGAATGGAGCCGTAAGGAATGCGTTCCTTCGAGTTCACGATTTCAAGCGCGTCCTGCTGCAGTGTTTCAAAAATCGGATCAGCCTGGAGGTCGGCAAGCGTACGTTCGTTTTGGGAGCGGACCCAGTTCAGCGCTTCTTCGCCTTCAACTTCTTCCAGCCAGAGATAAGGGTCGTTGGTTGTGCTCTCCTGAGCGGTATCGTCGGTCACAGGTGTTCCTTGCGCATATGAGACGGCCCCCAAGAGCGAGGCACAGAAAACAGAAGACATAAGCGTTTTAAGCATGGGTATTCCTCCAATCGCGCTCAGCATGGCCAGTTTTTGCCGCAGGACAAGCCATCTGTTGTGGGGGCGTGAAGATTTTATCCAATCCGGAGTTCAGGTAGCAGCTTCGCCAGAACCTATAATGAGCTGCCGCTGCGTGAGATGTTGTCTGCATGCATCACCTCAATACTCTTTGTGCGACCATTTTCCGAAAACTGCTGACGCAAGTTCGAACTCACATTAACTAAGGTTTATAAATGTGTGTTCGGGGCGTTCTTTATGCGTGTGATTCATATGAATGGGTGCAGCAATCGGTTCGCGATCTTTGATGGTCGTCATGCCAATGCGCCGTTTCGGCCACAGGCTGAGCAAATCCGACATATTGCGCGTCCACGCAGCGGTGAGAGTTTCGATCAGATTATCGGTCTGGAAAACTCCGAACGCGGTGACGTCTTTATGCGCATCTGGAATGCAGATGGCAGTGAAGTGAAGGCGTGCGGGAATGCAAGTCGATGTGTGGGCCACCTGATTGGCAAGGAGCTCGGACAGCCGGACATCAAAATCGAAACAGAAGCGGGCTTGCTGCAGTCCTACATGAACGACGATGGCTCGGTGACGGTTGATATGGGGTCTCCGCTTTTGAGCTGGGAATCGATCCCGCTGGCAGAGAAAATGGATACACGCGGCGTTGACGTAAAAATCGGGCCGATTGATGCGCCTGTCTTGTCGCGGCCTGCGTGTGTCAGCATGGGCAACCCACATGCCGTTTTCTTCGTCGATGACATTGCGCGTTTTGACATTCCTTCCGTCGGCCCGCTTGTCGAATGGCACCCTTTGTTTCCAGAAGGTGTGAATGTTGGATTTGCGCAGGTCCTGGATCGTGAGACGATCCGTCTGCGCGTTTGGGAACGCGGCGCCGGGCTGACGCTTGCCTGCGGTACGGGGGCGTGTGCGGCGCTTGTTTGCGCGGCGCGTCTCGATAAAACAGAGCGCAAGGCACGTATGATATTGGATGGCGGTGAGCTCGTCATCGAATGGCGTGAGAGCGATGATCATGTGCTCATGACGGGCCCGATCGAGATGGAAGCAGAATTCAATCAATAGGCCGCGTGTTTTCGTGACTTGCAGAAAGACGCTTTCAACGTCATCTGTGCGCCATGACAGAGAAAGCGAACGCTCCTGACAGTTTGAAACTCGTGACGCATGGCTGCCGACTGAACAGCTATGAGAGCGAAGTCATGCGTGATCATGCGATTGCCGCAGGTCTGCAGGATGCTGTGATCATCAACACTTGCGCCGTGACAGCCGAAGCCGTGCGCCAGGCGCGCCAGTCTATTCGCAAAGCGCGCCGGGAGAACCCGGATGCTCCGATTATTGTCACAGGATGCGCGGCGCAGATCGATCCTGAGCAATTCTCTAAAATGCCCGAAGTCACGCGCGTTGTTGGTAATGCCGAAAAGATGCGTGCGGAAACCTTTGAGCCGGCTAAGCTTCTTGGTGCGTCTGAAAGAGTGCTGGTCGACGATATCATGACTGTGCGCGAAACGGCGGGGCATCTTGTTGATGGACTTGATGGCCGGGCACGCGCCTTTGTGCATGTCCAGAATGGTTGTGATCACCGCTGCACATTCTGCATTATTCCATATGGACGGGGCAATTCGCGTTCCGTTCCTGCTGGTGAAGTGGTCGATCAGGTGCGACGGCTGGTCGAACGCGGCCACCGTGAAGTGGTTCTGACGGGGGTTGATCTGACGAGTTGGGGCGCTGATCTGCCGGGTCAGCCGCCACTGGGTAATCTCGTCGCCCGGATTCTGAAACTGGTTCCGGATCTACCGCTTCTGCGCCTGTCTTCCATTGATGCCATCGAGATGGATGAGGCACTGTTCGATATTGCGATCAGTGAGCCGCGTTTTGCGCCTTACCTTCACGTATCGCTCCAGCACGGCGACCCACTCATTCTGAAGCGTATGAAGCGTCGCCATTCCCGTGATGATGCAATTGCGCTTACGTCGCGCCTGAAGGCAGCGCGCCCGGAAATTGCGTTTGGTGCGGATCTGATTGCAGGATTTCCGACCGAAACCGAAGAGATGTTCCAGAACTCGGTCAGTCTGATCGAGGCCTGTCAGCTCGCATTCGTTCATGTGTTCCCGTACAGCCCGCGAGAGGGGACGCCAGCTGCGCGAATTCCTCAGCTTGACCGCGCGCTCATAAAAGCGCGGGCAGCAGAATTGCGAGAAGCTGGCACGCGGGCTCTGGGACGACACCTCGCGACGCATATCGGACAGGTGCGCCGTGTACTTGTCGAGGCAGGGGGGCAGGGACGGCTGGCGGACTTTACGCCCGTCTGCGAATTGCCAGACGAACTCCCGCATGGTGAGTTTGCAGAAATCCGTATTTCAGGGCAGAGAGACGGTCGACTGGTGGGAGGCATGGTTTGATACTCTGGTTCGGTAAGAAGAAAGACAAGGAAAAAGCCAGGGCCATCGGTCGTGAGATCGAAGCGGAAGAGGCTAAACGCGCCGAAGCGGAAGCTCTGAAACAGCAACTTGAAGACAGCGCTGCCTTCCAGGATGCCATGGGCCGCGAAGAACGCGCCGAGGAAATTCAGGAGCAGATCGAAGAGCTCGAAGAAACGCTTGACGAGACACCTCCTGTCGAACCGACAATCCCTGCAGAGCCAGAGCCAGAGCCAGAGCCAGAGCCAGAGCCAGAGCCAGAGCCAGAGCCAGAGCCAGAGCCAGAGCCAGAGCCAGAGCCAGAGCCAGAGCCAGAGCCAGAGCCAGAGCCAGAGCCAGAGCCAGCGAAAAAACAGAATTTCTTTGCCCGTCTGACCTCGGGTCTATCGCGCTCATCGAACAAGCTGACCGAAGGCATTTCCTCGGTCTTTGTGAAGCGCAAGCTTGATGACGAAACCCTGGAAGAACTCGAAGACATTCTCATTATGTCGGACCTCGGGGCGAAGGCGGCGTCACGCATCACAAGCAATCTGGCGAAAGACCGGTTTGACAAGGAAGTCACGGATCAGGAAATCAAGATCGCGCTCGCCAAGGAAGTCGAAGACATCCTGAAACCGCGTGAACGCCATGTTGATTTTGCAGACGGTCCAAAGCCGCGCATCGTGCTTTTCGTGGGCGTGAATGGATCTGGCAAAACGACGACGATTGGTAAGATTGCCTCTAAGCTGAAAGATCAGGGCGCAAAAGCACTGCTGGTTGCCGGCGATACGTTCCGCGCTGCTGCAATTGAGCAGCTTCAGGTCTGGGGTGAGCGCGCTGGTATTCCGGTCATGGCAAAAGCTCCGGGGGCGGACGCCGCCGGTCTTGTTTATGAGGCCGTTGAGAAGGCGAAAGCAGAGGACCTGGATCTGGTGCTCGTCGATACGGCGGGTCGTTTGCAGAACCGGGCTGAGCTGATGGACGAATTGTCCAAGATTTTGCGCGTCACGCGCAAGCTCGACCCTGAAGCGCCGCATGATGTCATTCTGGTTCTGGACGCGACGGTTGGCCAGAATGCTCTCTCACAGGTCGAAGCCTTCCGTCACACAGCGGGGGTGTCCGGGCTGGTCATGACCAAGCTTGACGGCACAGCCAAAGGCGGCGTTCTGGTGGCCATTGCCCATGCGCATGATTTGCCGATCCATTTCGTCGGAGTCGGAGAGAGCGCAGATGATCTGCAGCCTTTCTCTGCTGAGACCTTCTCACGTGCATTGGTAGGTCTGGACGGGTGAGTCCCGATACACTGGCAATCGGACTCGGCCTGTTTTCGGCTTTTTCGCTCGCGTCGGTAAATCTGTTTGTGAAGGCAAGCGGCGACATTCTTGTCGTGCGTTCTGTCTTGTCGACCAGCTGCGCACTGGTTTTATTGCCTTTCGCGTTTTTTGTGCCCTTGCCGACGCCTGAGCTCTGGGGCGCAATCGCCATCTCCGTCGCCATGCATATGTTCTATCAGTCGTCTCTGATCCGGGCGATGCATCGCGGTGACCTTTCACTTGTCTTTCCGGTCATGCGCGGGCTCGCGCCGCTGCTGGTCGCGATCGCCAGTTTTGTCGTGCTCAAGGAAAGTCTGAGCGCGATTTCATGGTTCGGTCTGTTTGTTTCGGTATGTGCGGTCATCAGTTTCGGCTTTTTGCAGGGGCAGAAAGTGGGTGCTGCCCGGCGTATCAGCCGTTCAGCGCTCTTCTGGGCCGGCATGACCGCGCTTGGTGTGATGCTCTACAGCGTTTTTGATGCGCGCGGCATTCGCCAAGCTGAAAATCCGATGACATTTATCGTCTGGATATTCCTGCTCGACTGGATTGGCGTGACGACGGTCGCGCTCTACGAGCGCCGGGACGGGTTTATCGAAGCGGTAAAACCTGTTCTGCGAAAGGGAATTGTCAGCGGCGTGTTGTCAGTCTTGTCATATGGAGCAGCGCTCTATGCGTTCACCCTGATTGAGGCAGCACGGGTGACGGCCCTGCGGGAAACAGCCGTTATTTTTGGCGCAGCCATGGGTTGGATGTTCCTGAAGGAGCGTTTGGGGCCACGCCGCATTATCGCCTCCGTCATTCTGGCGCTGGGGCTTGCGTTGATGGAGCTAGGAGCGATTTGAGCACCCGGAAGACAAAACTTCACGAACACGGTTAATCGCTTCTTGAAGAGGTTTGGATAGACAGCTGTTGAGGAGTTCTGCAGCTTGCCAAATCTGATCCGCCATTTGTTGGGTTACATGCCGGTGAATATCGTCCTGGGATTGTCATCCTTTGGCGGTGTTTTTCTGTTCACCCGTCTGATGGGCGCAGATGACTATGGCCGATATGCACTCGCATTCTCGGCCATGCACGTCATTCATACTCTGACGCTTACCTGGACTGAGGCTGCCGGATATCGCTTCTATGCCGAAGCGCAGGCCAAAGGGCATTTGCCCGATCACTTCAAGACATGCCTGGCTCTGGCGCTGATATCGCTCGTGCCAGCCTTTCTCGTACTGGGCGCAACGCTCTTGTTGTTGCAGGGCATGCCGGAACTTCGAGACGCCATTGTCTGGATTCTGATCCTGCTGCCTGTCTCAGTCATCGTGAACATCGCGCTTCAGAGCCACAAGGCTGGCCTGCGCGTGGCGAGATTTTCAGCGATAGAAATTGGTCGTACGCTCGGTGGTTTCTTGATTGGTGCCGGACTTGCCTGGATCGGTGGATTTGGCGCGGCTGCTCCATTAATCGGGATTGCTGTATCCTTCTCGATTGCCGCCGCAACGGAAGGCTACTGGCTCTGGCGGCAATCAACAGGCGGTCATGTCGACTGGCATGGCGCTAAAAAATACCTCGCCTATGGGATTCCGATTTCGGCAGCTCTGGTTCTCGATCTCATTCTTTCTGCTTCAGATCGCTTTCTGATTGCCTATTTCATCGATGAGGCTGCCGTCGGCGCCTATGCGGCGGGATATGGTGTTGCGGACAAAACCGTTTTGATGATTTGTGCCTGGGCTGCGATGGCCGGTGCGCCGCTCGTCATGGAAGCGTATGAAATGCGTGGCAAGCAAGCAGCGGAAACAGAAGCCAGGGGCATGGCGCAGGCCATCATGCTGCTGGCAATACCGGCTGCGGTTGGCATTGCGGTTGTGGCGAAACCCTTATCAGACGTGATGATCGGTGAGGAGCTGCGCGATCAGGCGCGTGAAATCATTCCATGGATTGCCGTTGCGGGCCTCTTTAACGGCTTGCTGATCCATTATTTTTCAGAAGCGTTTCAGCTCGCACACAAAACCGCCGAACGCGCATTCATCATGCTGATTCCGTCTCTTCTGAATATCGGACTGAACATTGTCTTACTGCCAGTTATGGGGCTGATGGGGGCGGTTTACGCGACCGTCTTTTGTTACGTGCTGGCCGTCGCACTCTTGGCAGGTTTTGGGCGCCGACACCTCGCCATGCCGGTTCCTATGCTGGATCTCGCGAAAATACTGGGTGCCTGTCTGGCCATGGCTGGCGCCGTTCAGCTGATTCCTGGCTTTGGGGGCCTGATTGAACTGATGTGCAAAGCAGCGATCGGCGCACTGACTTATGGCTTGTGTGTTGTTTCTCTCAATGCAGCTGGCGCGCGGGGGACTGCGATCAGTGTGGCCGGAAAGGTAAAAAGCCGGCTCCGTCCTCGTGCGACGTAGACTATTGCGACGATAGAATATTCTATTTAGGGTTACAGGATGAGCTTTGACCCTGATTATCACCTTCGTGTGCCCATCATGCTAAGTTGGCC
Source organism: Ponticaulis profundi (assembly GCF_042659465.1). Taxonomy (NCBI): domain Bacteria; kingdom Pseudomonadati; phylum Pseudomonadota; class Alphaproteobacteria; order Hyphomonadales; family Hyphomonadaceae; genus Ponticaulis; species Ponticaulis profundi. Next base: position 295,321 of record NZ_JBHSSW010000009.1, read on the forward strand.
TAGCGTCATCTGGCGGATTATAGCCGGTGCGTTTCTGATGAGCGCCATTATGATGATCATCCCGGTTAATAGTCGCGTTCTCGGGATCGTGCCCATTCGCATGCTGGTCGCCGGTCTTGGCGTGTTGATCTTCCTTTTCAATGGCCTTCAGTATCGACACCAGGAACGCCGACTAGCGTTAAATCTCAGTCTCGCGGCTATAGCGGGACTTCTGTTCGGTGTATGTGCCTGGTTGCCCGCCATGCCTGCGCTTTCGGATTGGTTCATTCTGGCCATGTCTTTGGCTTTGCTGCTCACTGCTCTCATCTCGGGAACACGCCCCAAGCGATCAGCATCGCCAATTCTGAGCTGGAGTAATCTCAAGCTTGTCGGCTTTTTCACGTTGTTATTGCTCGCCACGACCGGTGCGCCTTTCATCCTTGCGGGGCTTTCACGCGCTTTTGACGGCTAAAAAGATTGATCGATTACGACATTTCGTGCGTATGTCCGGTCATGACTTTAGAAGAAGACAAAGTGACGGCATCTGCCGACAAGCCAACGAACAATCCGACCAGTCTGTGGGCGGAGCTTGGTCCGGCAATCGCCTTTATCCTGACATACACAGTCATGGGACGCTTCTTCCCGGAAGGCGATGGCATTCTGACAAAGGATGCAGCGATCTTCTGGGCGACGGGTGCGTTGATGGTTTGCACCGCTGCCGTCATTGTTATTCGTCTGGCTCAGGGCAAGAAAATTCCGCCCATGCTGATCCTGACGGGCAGTGTGATCGGTGTCTTCGGTGTGCTGACGATCGCCATGCAACAACAGGCCTTTGCGTATGTGAAACCAACGATCATCAATTCGCTGTTTGCGATTCTGATTTTCGGCGGCCTCGCGGCTGGCGTGAATGTCTGGAAAAAAATGTTCAGTCATGTGTTTGACCTGCCAGACCACGCCTGGAAGGTATTTTCCGTGCGTTGGGGGCTCTATTTTATCTTCCTGGCGGTATTGAACGAATTCCTCTGGCGCTATTTCTGTCCGGTCCCGGAATCACCGCTCGTTCTGCTGGGTCTGACGGTCGCGCCAACCGAACCCTATTCCCTGCTGGGTATCGAGTTTGGCGTGCGCGATCAGGAAAATGTGTGGGCCTGGATGAAGCTCGGCAACATCGTCGTCACATTCGTCTTTATGCTGGCAAACCTGCCTTATCTGATGAAGTTCATGAAGACAGACGAGGAAGGTGCAACTGGCGCCTAGCCATGTGTCAGGTGTTCGGAACCGGCCGGATTTCCGAAGGGCGCATAGGCAGCCTGACCCTCAACGCTCTTCCATTGTTTCAGCGCCCAGTGAACGGAAGGGAAGGCCAGGTCGTCCCACGGAATTTCGTCCCAGGTGACCAGCTTCACATCCGTGCTTTCAGGGCCAGGCCGAACATCTTGCGAGCGTAATGTCGCTTCAAACATGATCTGAACCTGGCTGATCCTCGGAATGGAGTAAATGGCAAGAATGCGCTCGATTTCGAGGTCTGCGCAGGCTTCCTCGCGGGCTTCGCGTGCCGCGCCTTGCTCGACTGTTTCCCCTTCTTCCATGAAGCCGGCCGGAAGCGTCCAATACCCAAGTCGTGGTTCTATGGCGCGCTTGCAGATCAGGAACTTGTCTTCCCAGCGCGCGACAGAGCCAACGACGATTTTCGGATTTACATAATCAACGAAGTCGCAATGCGTACAAATCCGCCGAACCCGGTCATCACCATCCGGAATGGACTGCCTAAAATCTGGGTCTAAATCGGCCATTCTGAAAATCTCCCACTTTTCAAAGCAAAAAATCATCCGCATGCGAAGGATTTCACGCGACTGCAATATTTTTCAATTAAGGTGATTGTGGCATAGATAAAATCAATCGATTTTTGAGGAGCGGGTTTTGGAAATTGTCGAACAACAAACTGAGTTCAGCCTGGACCGTTCTGCGAGTCACTTGCTGCACCGAGCCCAGCAATTTGCAGCTGAACAGTTTGAAGGGCTAGACGGCGTCGACATAACGCTCCGCCAGTTCGCCGTTCTTGCAGCCGTCCGTGAACAGGAAGGGTGCTCTCAGTCGGAGCTTGTGAAAACCACAGGCATTGATCGCTCCACGCTCGCTGACATGGTTCAGCGCATGGAAAAGAACGGGCTCATCGAGCGCCGCCAGGCGAAACTCGATGCCAGAGCCAAATCGGTGCATTTGACCGAGGGCGGACGAACGTCGCTGGAATCGGCCATGCCAATGGTGCAGAAGGCCGATGAAGCCATTTTGTCCATGCTGCCGAAAAACCGCCGGCGCGCTTTCATCGGTATTCTGGGCTTGCTTGCCAATGTCGGGGATATTGGCTTTGACGAGCTCGATTCACCTGTCGATGTGAAAGCCAAGAAGAAAACCAACGACGCTGGCAAGAAAAAGAAAAAGTCCAAAAAGGACAAAAAGAAGAAAAAAGAGAAGGACTAAATCGGCGCGAACCGACGCGGTCTATTTCTTCTTCTCCCGAAGCGCCTCCAGCATTGAGAGGCGCTTTTTTGCCCTTGCGAGTTTTGACCAGGTCCATCCCGTGAGCACCAGCAGCAGGACAGCTGATACGCCATAACTGGCATAGATGAAGGCCTCTGCGCCTGACACATATCCGGTCATTGTGAACTCCGATTCAGCCTTGCCAGTGCCGCATCATATTGCCGTTTCAAGACGTCCGCACGCATGCTCGCCATGAGCAGGGCACCGAATACGAATGACATTCCGATCAGATTATAGAGCAACGGCCAGAAGAATTCTGCGGCCAGACTGGACCCGCCCAGCGTCAGGAAGCCTGCAGGCTGGTGGAGTGTGTTCCACCAGTCGACTGAAAATTTGATGATCGGCAGATTGATCGCGCCGACCAGACACAGAATGGCACCGGCACGGGCCGCTTCTGTTTCACGCGAATAGGCGGACCGAAGCGCCATATATCCAAGGATCAGAAACAGCTGGAACAGCATGCTGGTGAGCCGTGCATCCCATATCCAATACGTCCCCCAGGTCGGTCGCCCCCAAAGAGAGCCGGTCGCGAGGCAGATGATTGTGAGCGCCGCAGCCGTTGGTGCGGCGGCTTTGGCGGCGACATCGGCCAGCGTGTGCTTGAGGATCAGATAAAGCAGGCTGCCGAGTGCCATCAAACCATACGCCATCATGCCAATGACGGCAGCTGGCACGTGGATATACATGATGCGGGCTGTTGCGCCCTGATACCGCTCTTCCGGCACGAAATAGAGCGCCCAGACCCAGCCGCTGACCAGCATGATCAGCCCGATCACGGCAAAGGTCGGCAAAAGCCATTTGGACAGCACCATAAAGCGGTGTGGATTGGCAAAACGCGATAACATGTTTCTGCCTCTACTCCAGTTTCAAAGCGGCTGCCATGGCAAATGGTGCCATAGCAATCGCAGCAAGCGCGTTCGCGGCCAGTAATGTGAGCCCTGCAGCAAACGGTGCTGCCTGGAAAACGTGAGATAACTCTTCTGACCCGAATATCACAATTGGGACAAATAGCGGCAGGACGAGCAACGCGACCAGAGGCCCGCTTCTGCGAAGCCCGGCTGTGAGCGCAGCGCCGACACCGCCCCAGAGAAAGATTGTCAGTCCACCGATCAGAACCGGCAGGATCGAAAGGGCTGAAACATGCTCAGCGCGCATCATGATACCGGCAACCGGGGTTAACAGGGCCAGCGGGAGGCCGGAAACGATCCAGTGTGCCAGTACTTTGAAGAATGTGACCAATTCCATGGACGCACCGGACAATCGTTGGTGATCGAGGGCGCCCGCTTCGAGATCCGCCTGAAATATGCGTTCCAGTGTTGTGAGGGACGCTAGACAGAGCGCGACAAAGATCAGCCCGGGCGCAAGCTTTGCGAGCAGACCGGGTTCCGTGCCAACGCCAAGAGGTGCGAGGAAGATGGTGCCGGCGAAGAAAGCGGCCGGGAGAAACAGGCCTGATCCGCCCGCCCAGGCCTGGACGAGCTCGCGCCGGAAAACAGAAAGCGCACCCTTCACGGCTGATAGTCCTTCAGATTGATGGTCAGATCGGGCTCGATATCCAGTGGGTCATGAAGCGCCGCTACGCAAATTCCACCCTGAGCGACATGCTCGCGGATCAATGCGCATAAAAGCATTTGTCCGTGAAGGTCGAGCGCTGCTGCTGGCTCGTCCAGCAGCCAGAGTTGTCTGGGAGCCACAAGCGTTCGGGCAAGGCAAAGACGTCTTTTCTGGCCTGCCGACAAAGCGTGTGCCGGGACCATGGCGCGCTCGGTAAGCCCGACGCGTTCAATGGCTGCCGAAATGCCAGCCGATGTTGCATGATGCAGATCCGCCCAGTCTTTCAAATGACTGAGAGGTGTTTCGTTTGGACGAAGACCGGATTCATGTCCGAGATAAAACGGGCCTTGTTCTCTCACTTCGGGAGGGCGCTCAATTTCCCCGGCTTCCGGGGTTATCAGCCCAGCCAGCATCCGCAGCAAAGTGGTCTTTCCGGAACCATTTGGGCCGACAAGCGCTACAAAATTACCGGGTGCGACATCAACGGTAAGTCCGCTAAAGAGCAGATTGTAACCTCGCGCACCGGTCAAACTGATTATTTTTAGCCCAAAATCAGGCGGACTTTCACGATTCGACAAATTCACTACCTAAAGAACGACGAAGACGAATTGCGGTAATGCGTGTGTGGTTATATGAACACGCCCAACGCATATCGACACTGGCCCGTGTAGACACCAATCTGCACACCGGAGGAAGGAAGAAAAGCCCATGGCATCTCTCGACAGCTTTAAAGCGAAAAAGACCCTTACGGTCGGCGACAAAACCTACACCTATTACAGCCTGGAAGCAGCTGCGGCGAATGGCCTGGGTGATGTGACCAGTCTGCCAGCCTCTTTGAAAGTGCTGCTCGAGAACCTGCTGCGCAATGAAGACGGCACAACCGTCACGAAAGCAGACATTCAGGCTTTTGCAGCATGGCTCACTGACAAGGGTGAAGCGAAGCACGAGATTGCCTATCGTCCGGCACGTGTTCTCATGCAGGACTTCACAGGTGTTCCGGCTGTTGTTGACCTCGCTGCGATGCGCGACGCTGCAAAAGCACTCGGCGCCGACCCGAAAGCGATTAACCCGCAGGTTCCTGTCGACCTCGTCATCGACCACTCGGTTATGGTCGACTATTTCGGTCACGCTGATTCGTTTGAGAAAAACGTTGAGCGTGAATATGAGCGCAACAAAGAGCGTTATGAGTTCCTGAAATGGGGACAGACCGCGTTTAAAAACTTCCGCGCTGTGCCTCCGGGCACCGGCATCTGTCACCAGGTGAACCTCGAATACCTCGCTCAGACAGTTTGGTCTAAAGACGAAGACGGCGAAACCGTCGCTTACCCGGACACCTGCGTCGGTACAGACTCTCACACGACTATGGTCAATGGTCTGTCCGTTCTCGGCTGGGGTGTTGGTGGTATCGAGGCCGAAGCTGCGATGCTGGGTCAGCCAGTTTCCATGCTGATCCCGGAAGTTGTTGGCTTCAAACTGACCGGCAAGCTTGCTGAAGGCGTTACCGCGACTGACCTCGTGCTCGTGGTCGTCGACATGCTTCGCAAGAAGGGCGTTGTTGGCAAGTTTGTTGAATTCTATGGTTCTGGCCTTGCGAACCTGTCTCTGGAAGACGAAGCAACCATCTCGAACATGGCGCCTGAGTATGGCGCGACTTGTGGTTTCTTCCCGGTCGACAACGAAACGCTTGAGTATCTGAAAACGACAGGTCGTACGAGCGATCAGGTTGCACTTGTTGAGGCTTACTCCAAAGCGCAAGGCATGTGGCGTCCGGAAATGTCGGACCCTGTTTATACCGATACGCTGGAACTCGACATTTCGACGGTCAAGCCATCCATCGCGGGTCCGAAGCGCCCGCAGGACCGCATCATTCTCGACGATGCATCAGACGCTTTTGCCAAAGCGATGGACACTGAGTTCAAACAGCTCGACGAAGCTACGAAGCGCGTCAAAGTCGAAGGTGAAGAGTACACGATTGGTCACGGCGATGTTGTGATCGCAGCCATCACATCCTGTACAAACACGTCAAACCCATCTGTTCTCGTTGCTGCGGGTCTGGTCGCTAAGAAAGCCGCTGAGCGTGGCCTTTCGGTCAAGCCTTGGGTCAAGACGTCTCTCGCGCCTGGGTCTCAGGTCGTGACAGACTATCTTGCCAAAGCTGGCCTGCAGGATGATCTCGACAAGCTGGGCTTCAACCTGGTTGGCTATGGTTGTACGACATGTATCGGTAACTCTGGTCCGCTCCCTGAGAAAATCTCCAAAGCGATCAGCGAAGGTGATCTGGTTGCGACGTCGGTTCTGTCCGGTAACCGTAACTTTGAAGGTCGCGTGAACCCAGACGTGCGTGCGAACTATCTCGCAAGCCCGCCGCTCGTGGTGGCTTACGCTCTCGCAGGCAGCATGAACATCAACCTGACCAAAGATCCGATTGGTTATGATGATGAGAATGAGCCGGTTTATCTGTCAGACATTTGGCCGACCAACGAAGAGATCACGTCTGTTGTCCGTTCTTGCGTGACCCCGGAAATGTTCGACGCGCGCTATGGCGACGTTTTCAAAGGTGATGAGCACTGGCAGGCAATTGAAGTGAAGGGCGGCGAGACATATGGCTGGCCGGAATCCACTTATGTTGCAAACCCACCTTACTTTGAAGGCATGGGTATGGAGCCGGAAGCGATTAACGACATCAACAAAGCCAACATTCTTGGCCTGTTCGGTGAGTCGATCACGACCGACCACATTTCGCCAGCGGGTAACATCAAGGCAGACAGCCCTGCCGGTAAGTACCTGCAGGAAAAAGGCGTTCCGGTCATGGAGTTCAACTCCTACGGCGCGCGTCGCGGTAACCATGAAGTCATGATGCGCGGCACATTTGCCAACATTCGTATCAAGAACCAGATGGTTCCAGGTACAGAAGGTGGCATCACGAAGCATTGGCCGGAAGGCGATGTTATGCCGATCTATGACGCTGCGATGAAGTATATGGCAGACGGCAAAGAGCTGGTAATCTTCGCAGGCGAGCAGTACGGCACCGGTTCGTCACGTGACTGGGCGGCAAAAGGTACCAATTTGCTTGGCGTTCGCGCCGTTCTGGCGGAAAGCTTTGAGCGTATTCACCGTTCAAACCTGATCGGCATGGGCGTTCTTCCACTTCAGCTTCCAGAAGGCGGTAGCTGGACGGATCTCGGCATGACCGGCAATGAAATCGTGACCATTGAAGGTGTCAGCGACTTCAAACCTCGCGAAGCTGTCACTGTGAACATTGAGTTCCCAGGCGGCGAAACGAAGACGATCACCGCTGAGCTTCGTATCGATACAGAGAACGAGCTGGAGTACTTCAAGAACGGTGGTATTCTGCACTACGTCCTGCGCAACCTCGCTCGCGCAGCGAAATAGGTTCAACTGCTAAAGACGCTGCGAATCACGGGCACGTGATTCGCAGCGATCTCGTTGATCCGTTAAAGGGACACATGGTGTTTCCTCATCTCCGCTCCTTTCTTTCGAATTCTGTTGCCTGCCTTTGCGTAACTGCGGCAGGTTTTTGCTGTTCTGCGGTGGCTGAGCCGTCCAAATCCACGCAAAAGTCAGAACCCGTGCTGGTGGAGCTGTTTTCCAATCAGAATTGTGGCGCCTGTCCAAAGGCGAACAAAAACCTGATCGACCTGATGGACAATGGAAAGGCATTTCCAATCGTCTGGTCGGTTCCCTATTGGGATTATCTCGGCTGGACGGATACCTATTCGAAGCCAGAGTTCGTCGCGCGCCAAAAAGCATACGCAGAGATTTTTGACCTTCGCGGCCCCTATACGCCGCAGGCCGTGATCGATGGTTGCGTTCAGACGAGTGGTACGTCGAAGGCGGCCGTTGAAGAACGAGTCGACGCCACGTCCAAAGAAGACAAACCTGACATTGCACTTCGTGTAACGGCGTCCGCGCTTGAAATATCAGGCGATGATGATGTCGGCCCCGTCACACTCTGGCTCGTCGGCTACAAACCGGGGCTCACGGAAGTGAACCCGACGGCAGGCGGAAACGCGGGTAAGTCTCTGGTTCATGCCCACCTTGCAACCAGTCTGAAAAAGCTGGCGACATGGAAAGATGGTGATGCGCTTGAGGTGCCGCTGGACTGCCGTGACGAGGCTTGTCTCGTGATTGTGCAGGAAGCCGAGTTTGGTGACATTCTTCTCTTCAAGCCTGTGCCCCGCAAGGTGATTATTCAGGCCAAAGGCTGAGCATCATTCACTTGGAATGAGATCGCTCGCGGTGATCGGATCAAGCTGAAAAACCCGTCCTTCCACGAGTTCTGGCGCGTCCAGCGCAGAGCCCGTTATGTGCGCCCAGCTTCGTCCAGAGCGATCATAGAGAGTGAGCGTCAATTCACGTCCATCCTGAAACCGGGTCGTATGCGAAAGAACGGGGCTCAGAGTTCCAATCTCGTCGAGGGAAGCAACGTCCAGCACGCGCTGAGATGAGGCGGCCTCCAATAGGATCATATCTTCCGGTCCGAGCGCTTCGATTTCCGATGGCGTGATTTTTTGCAACGATTCGCCGTCGCCAGAGCGTATCTCGACACTTTGGACCGCTGACGAGGGGCGTGGAAAAACACCCGAGAAATCCAGCCACCAGTTTGCGCTGTGCAGAGCCGGAAAAAGTGCATCGACCTGCCATGTCTGGTCGTTATTGCCTCTGCGGCCATAGGCCAGCCCGCGTTTCTCACCGATCACAGCGCCGGTTTCGTCGAGACCTGGTAGAGTTATCAGAGCGCCAGTTCCGCCCGACATGGGGTCTCCGAGGCCAAGCGCATCATGTCTTTCCGGCAAAGCTGTTTTGGCATCTGTGAACCGGGCGGACGCGATTGCATTCAGCATCTGTTCGATCTTGTCGATCTGGACCGGGTAATCTGCTTTCTCAGGCATGACCCAAACGCCATCGACATTGCGAAGTTGATAGTCAGACCGATTGGTCGTGATACGAATGACCTGCGGGGTTGATGTCACGTCGGCGAACACGAGGTCTCCGGAAAACGCACTTTTTCGTCCCGTGTCACCCGCTATCTGACTGGAAACCACGTACAGGATTATTGCCAGCACGAAGGCGATGCAGGCGAACAGCGCGAAACGTTTGTCTTTGGCGCGTGCGTCGTTGAGGGTCATGTTCGCCTCTGCATCGTAAAGTGAATGAGAAGGCCGGTGAGAATTGCGAGAGTGAAGGGTAGCCAGATTGTCAGAATACGCAGCGTCGTTTCGAGCCGATTGATCTTGCTTCGGAACTGACGTTGCAGATTCCGAAGCGCCTCTCTTGCTTCCAGGTATTCCTGCCGTGTTTCCGGTGCTGCCTGTGAAATGCCGGTCTGAATTTCCGACATGCGCAGTTCGAGCGCATCCTGTTCAGCCAGATAGTTGGCCTCGGCAGTTTGGCGAAGCTCCAGAACGCGTGTCATGGGACGGCGTCCGGAAGGGCGAGCTCTGAGGCCCGCCAAAGCCGAACGGCCAGCGAACTGATCAAGCGCATTGAGGATCAGCGCTTCATTGTCGGCGAGTAGCGCACCTGTTTGTGGATGAACATAAAAGGCATCACTCAGGAAATCGATGTCGCCGAAAAGCAGGATCTGTACCGTTTCGTCGCTTTTCTGGAGATGGGGCCGCGTCACAAGTGACGCTTCAGCGATGCGTTTCAGCACCGGATCTTCTGGTAAGTCTGGTTCGGGTGCGCCGTCGGAATAGCGAGATGTCAGACGGCCAGACAAACGAAAGGCAATCGGAACGGTTCGTTCCAATGGTGTCATGAGAGCGCGGACGCTGGACGGCGTCAGGTCGGAGCTGGCAAGATCAGCTGGTTGAACCGCATAGGATTGCAGGCTGGACTGAATGAGCGGGCTAGCTTGTAGGCGGTTTGCCCCGTTTACATCAAACCAGCCCGTCCCGCCGATATGCAGCTTTTGTTTCAGGCTGCGGGTGAGAAAGTCAGAGCGGTCAAATTGTGATGGTCCAGGACCAAGATAAATGGGCTGTGTTTCGACGCGTTGACCGGCAGGCCCATTCGTCGTGACGGGTAGCCCAAGCTCGGTGTCCGCGAGTATCTCATCGGATGGCTCAATGCCCCAGTCTGACAGCCATTTGGACAGTTTTGGTCCGAGTGGCGGCGTTTGTGAGAAGAGCGGCGCTGGATCCATCATCAGGATGAGCCGCCCTTTTCGCATGAGAAACTGGTCAAGCTGGTAGGCGGTATAATCACTGAGGTCTGGCGGAGCGATCAGCAGAACAGTCTCAACATCCTCGGGGATGTCCAAAGAAGACGGGCTTAGCCAGACAATCTCAAATCCTTCGATCAGTTTTTGAGAGATATGACTGGCTGTGCCGTCGCCGCCATTTTCGGAGATGGCCGAACTTCCAGAGAGGATCGCGATCTTCGGCTTCGTGATCTGATCAAGAGTTGAAATGAGACTTGCAATATCGAACTCCAGAGCGTCATCGCGTTCCGGGTTCAGAAACGGGATACTTTGCAGGTCATCTGTTCGGTTCTGACCGGAGATGCCAAAATAGAGCGGATCGATGCCTTCGGTTGGTACCTCTGTCATGCCGTGCGTGATGGCGAGATCTTCGCCTGCAGAATAGGGCTCAGGATCAATGGTACGCACGCGCAATTGGCCGTTGGATGCGCGCTGGAAGGCATTCAGTGTTGCTTCTACCCGTTCAGCATGGGCTCGGATCTGCGGATAGTCCTGCCCGATCGTTTCACTATAGAAAAAGACCAGATCAATCGGTTCTTTCAGCTCCGCGGCGAGCTGTTTGGCGCTCGGGGAGAGCGTATTCAGACGATCGGCTGTCATATCGATCTGGGCTGCGGGCGCAATGTGCCCAATACCGCCTCGCAGCAAGGGGAGGGCCATGATCAGCAAGGCGAATGATAGCGTATTGAAGGGAAGGCCTGTCCGGCTGCCAACACGGCGCTTTGCGGACAGAATGACGAGGCCGGCGAGAAAGAGCAGCAAGATCAAGCCGACCAGATAAACCACGTCAGACAGCAGAATGATGCCCCGCAGAGCCCGCGCAAAGACATCATAGAGGCTGAGATCAAGCAGCCAGTTCGCGATCCATCCTGGAAGCGCGGCTGATAGCGGGCTAGTGACGGCTGGCAATCCGATCACGAGAAAGGCGAGGCAGGCGAAGGTTGAGAGCACAAAAGCGATCACTTGCTGCTGGGTCAGCGCTGAGAAAGCGAGTGTGATGAGTAGGAAGATGATGCCGGTGACGATCAGATTCAGATAAAGGCCCAGGATTGCGCCATGATCGGGCGTGCCGAGATAAGTAACACTGCCCCAGTATGGCAGTGTCAGAGAAAGCGCTGTGACGACGAGCGTCAGGCCTGCGGCAAACTTTGCGAGGTGGACTGTGTAAATGGGCGCTGGGGCGGTCAGGTACAGGTCTATGGTCCCCGACTTCAGATCCTCACTCCAGAGCCGCATGCCGATTGCTGGGATAAAAAAGGCAAGAAGCCAGGGCTGAAACTGGAAGAACGGTGTCAGGTCCGCCAGTGCAGTGTCGAAAAAGCGAGCCATGTTCCAGGTGGAAAGACCCGTTACCAGAATGTAGACCGCCAGAAAGACATAGGCGAGCGGTGACAGGAAGTAGGCGCGTAGTTCACGCAGAAAGATGGAGCGGAACGCATTCATCGCGTGATCTCTTCCGTGCCATCAGCCAGGGTGAGAAAGGCCTGTTTGAGATCGCCGTTGGCTGATTGCCTCAACGCTTCCAGTGTACCCTCGAAGGCCAATGTCCCCCGCGTGAGGATCAGGACCCGGTCACATATCGCCGCAACATCCTCCAGACTGTGTGTGGAGACGAGGAGGGTGCGGTCTTCTCTGGATTTTCTGAGTTGATCAAGCACGCGGTCGCGTTGCGCCGGATCAAGTCCGTCTGTTGGTTCGTCGAGCAATAGAAGCGGCGCTTTGGGTAAGAAGGCGCCTGCGAGGGCGACCCTGCGCCGAAAGCCTTTCGAGAGTGCGGAAATGGCTGTCTTTCGTACCGTTGAGAGTTCGAAATCGGTGAGCACGCGCTCGATCGCGTCGGTTCGTTCTGCTCTTGAGAGATCATAGAGGCCTGCAAGGGTCTTTAATTGTTCAATGACCGACAAGTCCTCAAAGAGCGGCGCGCCTTCAGGAAGAAAGCCGATTATCCCGGATTCGTAAAACGAAACCTCGCCTTCATCTGCAAGCAGTTTTCCCGTTAACACGGACAGCGCTGTCGACTTTCCCGCGCCATTCAGGCCGAGCAGAGCAACAATCTCGCCTTTGTAGAGATCAAAGCTCACATCGTTCAGAGCCGGTTTGGCAGAGAATCTTTTTGAGAGGCCGCGAACGGAAAGTATGGGGGTCACGATCAGCCGCTATCCAGAAAAGAGGTGCAGAGTAAGAACCCTAACAAAAAGCGCGCAGCCGAAGCAACGCGCTTTAGATTGAGGGGCAACTCAAATTTGTTGTCGGACAGCCCGGAAGCGCCCAGGGGGCTGGGGGGCTGATGGTTCTGGAACGGTTCCGTTTCATGCTGCCCGACCCTTATGATATTGGGTGTCTGCAGAGGCAGTGAAGGGTCCGATTTGCGGCAAGTTTGTGTTCGCGGTTAAATATCTGTCACATTGTGAAAAAATGGATGGATTTCCGCAAAAACGGAGTTGAAACTCGTACGCATGAACGTATTCGTGAACCAGTCGTCTCAGAACGCACGTCAGTCCGGACCCGTCAGTTTTGTTCGAAAAGAACTCGATGCCATTTTGAATGTCTATGGCCGTTCGGTCGCTTCAGGTGAATGGCGGGATTATGCGATCAACATGCATAAAGACCGCGCCGTCTTTTCGATCTTCAGAAGAGCTTCGGAAATGCCGGTTTACCGCATCGAAAAACAGCCCGCTCTTGCCAAACGCCAGGGTGCTTATTCCATCGTGTCTGCGGAAGGCATGATCTTGAAGCGCGGTCATGATCTGACGACTGTGCTCAAATATTTTGACCGGAAGAAGTTTTCAGTGATCGGCTAGGCCTATCGAAGATAATCCACCAGCGACAAACTCTGGATCGTACTGAAGATCGAAGCGGTTGCCTGAAACTGAATTTGTGCCTGATTGAGCTCGACAGCGACCTGCGCGAGATCGGCATCCGTCATGCCTGCTGTCATATTCGCAAGCAGATCGGCCTGTGATTGCTGGCGCTCGATCAGCGTATCGGTCTGGTTCATCACCTGACCATTCTTGGACTGAACCTCGAGCATGCCTTCATAAACGCTGTCGAGGCCCAGAATGGCGCTCTGGATGGCCTGCTTCTGAGCTTCTGATGGATTGTCTGTAAAGGGACCGTCGACGCCGTCTTCAAAAATCTGAAGATCGCGAAGCAGGTTCATCATGTCTGTTGCAGCATCCTTGGCGAGCGGCGCTGCTGTGACAACACGCGATTCTGATACACGAATTCTGACTTCGCTACCGTCCTGATTGATGGAGTCGGTCAGCGGGTTTGCCGCCATATCCGCAAGCGAGTCTGCCTGAATGGGCTCCGCATTCGAAGCCGTTCCGCCGAATACATAGCTGCCATTGAATGTTGTGTTAAATGCAGATTTCACATCGGAAAAGGCGCTGTTCACATAGGCCATGACTTCGGTGAGATCGCCGAGAGCCAGTGAGGTGGTCAGATTTTCGCGCAAATCGGCGACCGCGTCCGCTGCGCGGCCGATCTGAGCGTCCTGTATGTTCAGCCGGACGTTCAGCTCTTTCGAAGCTTCGATATGGCTTTCAAGTTTGGCGCGGGTGCGATCCATCGACACGATTGCCTGGGTATCCTTGCCATAGCCCTTGAGATCATCAGCGATCTTGCCGGAGGCCGTTTTTCTCTGCGCCTCATACATGTCGGATTGAGAGCGCTGCAGGTTTTGCAGGGCGCTTGAATTCAGCATGGAAGAAGAAATGCGGTTCATGGCGGTTTATCCTGCGAGGATCAGATCATGTTCAAAAGCACGTCGTACATGTCGCGTGCAGCGGTTACGAGGCGTGAAGCAGCCGAATAGCTCTGCTGGTAGATGGTCATATTGATCATCTCTTCATCGAGATTGACGCCTTCTGCAGAGGAGCGCCGAGCGGCTGCTTCTGTTTTCAGGGCTTCAGCAGACATGGCGCGATTTTCAAGATGAGTGGCCTTGGCGCCGGCATTTGCTGCAACTTTTGCTGCGAGATCTGTGATGGAAGCGGTCGTTTCGGCAGAACCACCAGCTGTGTAGGTGGTTACCGGAGAAGCGAGCGCGCTTTGCATTGCCATAGCGCCGGTGTTGTCGCCTGGAGCAATGGCGAGGCTTCCGACCGCCATTTTGCTGAGATCGAAGCCGGAAGATGGCAGGCGGCTTGGGTCCAGCGCGATGTCTTCACGAACAGAAAGCGTGTTGGCGCGCTCCGCTGGCGTCCGGATGGCAAGGCCAAAGACTTCGGACATCGACAGACCGGTGCCACCGCGATCCGTGCCATCTTCGACGACATCAACGGCCGCGACACCATTATTGCTGTCAGAGGCCAGTTGAAGGCGACCGTTTGGATCCAGAGATGCCGTCGCAAACTGTCCCAGAACCGTGCTTGAGTTCAGTTCGTTCACAAGGTCGGCCATGGTGGTCCCGACGGGCGTGTACTCGACGCGACTGATGACATCACCATTCTCGTTACGAATGCCGAATGTGATCGTTCCGGTGATCCCATGGGCATCAGCAGCCGTCAGTCCGGTGTCGTAGAAACTTGGCTTTGTGGAGCTCACCACGTCATTCATGCCGAAGAACGCCGAAACCCCGCGCCCTGCGCGATCAGATGGATTGGTCGGATCCTGGGCGATTGCGACGCCATTGGTGCCCGTCGCCGAGAAATTCAAAGCACCGTCGGTGAAGTCAACCGAAGCATTTGCCCCGAAACTTGCATTCAGTGCCGTTGCGAAGCTGCCAATGGTTGTGCCTGTTGCAGATACAGCGCCAGCTGAGTTGGTGAGTGTGCCAGCGTCAAAATCCACGGTAACGGTATCAACGGTACGACCTGAGGAATCGACGACCGCAAAAACGGAGCTGCCCGTGAAGTTCAGGCTGTCGCTCGCAACCAGGCCTGTGTTCCGGCCGTCAAGACTTGTGGGTGGAGGCACGGACGTGCCTTCATTGCTGGCTGCGTTGAGCGCATTGGCGATCGCGCCGGACAATTCACCCAGCTCGAACGCCATTTCGGCAAGGTCACCATCTCGCGCACTTAAAAGTCCACGAATCTCTCCGCCCTGAATTTGCTGGGTGATGTCGATGGCATAATCGTCAGCAGCGCCGGCAGGCGTCAGAGAAATGCCGCCATATCCGGATGCGTCGGTGTCTTCGGAAATTGACAGGGTTCCTGCTTCGCGATTGACGAGCAAGGCGCCGGTCCGTGTGCGGAGTTCGACGCCGCCTGCGGACTGATAATTGAGTTTGAAGTCGATAACCTCGGACAAGGAGTCGAGCAGCTTGCTCTGCTCTGTCTCCAGGCCGCTTGCATCGCCTCCAATGGCTTTCATGTGCTGAATCTCAATGTTGAGATCAGCAATCTGGCTCATGGTCTCATTCGCACTGCTCAAAGCGCTGACAATGTTGCCATTGGCTTCCTTGCGAAGGTTTTCTACTGTTCGATAGCCATTCTGGATGTCTTCGAATGTGGTTTGCATGGCGGCGACCATGTCACCCTTGCGCAGCGACGAACCGGGATCGTTTAAAAGCGCGGCAGACTTTTCCAGAATGCCGTCAATGCTTGAGAAGATGGAGGTTGCACCCGATGGGTCTCCGAGCCCTGCCTGTGCGCGATCCACCAGATCGGCCTCAATCTCGTAACGGCTTTGCGCCGAAATACTGGAAAGGTGTGTCGCGGCAAGATACTGATTGGCTGCGCGTTCCGTAACGGCTCTGACACCCGCGCTCTCCTGTCCATAAGAAACGGCAGTCATCTGCGTTTCCTGACGGACATAGCCTTCTGTATTTACGTTCGAAATATTGTTCGATGTGTTGCGCAAAGCTGTCTGGTTCGCGGTTAACGCGCTCAGACCATTGTTCATAATACTCGAGACACTCATGGCAGACCTGTTCTTCTCGACACTTGCTTTGCGTTCATCAATTGGGCGGGCAGTTCCCTCCGGCGGAGATTTCGCCACCCCTGTTCATTCAGGTTAAGCACCATTGTATTAAGGGGAGATTTCCGGAATGTTTCCGCGCGCCCAGAATTGCCCCGAAAAGACTAAGATTTGAGAAAGTATTCAGATTTTTTACACAGGCACGAATTGCCGAGTGAGACCGGCAATTTCGATGCAGGACAGATGCAGTTTTCAGATTAGCAAAATCAAAAAATACATAGTTCTCTGTTTTTTATAGATAAAAAGAGTTAAAGTCTCGGCAACACTTCTGGTCCCGAGCTTGCTCCATGTTTCACGATGCCCGATTTGCGTGGCATTTGGAGTAATTCATGCGTGCAAGTTTGATCTCTTTGATTGGCGAAGCCCCTTTAACGGGACCAACCGTGAAGAATGGTGACGCAGAAGCTGCGAATTTCGCAGATCTGGTGCGTCAGGCGTCCGGTGAGGAAAATAATGGTGAGCCAACATCGCTGAAGTCTCAGTTGATGGGCGCATCGTCGCGTGCGACGCCGACCGAAGAAGGCGCAAACCGCCTGCTTGCTCAACTGCGCACGCAATACTCTCAAGAGAATACAGATGTAACGGCTGACGAGACATCGTCTCTCGAGACCGAAAAGACCAAAGAGAATGTCATTGCGCTGACGCCTGAACAGGCTGTGGCGTCTGTGCAAACGGACACCGACCCGACAGCGAAGGCCGATGGAACATCAGATCGTGCCGTCGAAAACCAGACCGCTAACCGGCCAGCTCAGAAGGATGAGGCCGGGACAGATGGTGATCTGCTGGCGTCTCTTCAGCCAGGCCAGACGCTTCCAGAGTATGTAAGCAAAACCTACAGCGATGAGCTTTCTGTTCCTTATAATAGAGCCTCAACTGCTCAGGATACAGAGGGCACAGATGCAGCCGAGCTTGCGCAGACTCAAGCGCTTGTTTCGGGTGCACAGACTTCAGACAAGTCCGAACGGCCTTCCAGGACAGGGCGTGCCGTAAGCGACCAGCCTGCGAATAGTGCGACGCCGAAACCGGCTGATATACCTGTTTTTGAACCTGCGAATGTGAATACGCAGCGCGCTGAGGCACCAGCAACCGTTGATGCTGACATGCCTGCTCCGATGAAGCAGTGGGTCGCTGGTGAGCCGGTTGGCGGTCCGCCTGTAAATCTTGCGGCTTACAGCCCGATGGCAAAGTCGGATGCGCCCACGGAGCAGAACGGGTTTTCAGGTCGCGAGCCAACCCTGAAGGACCAATCGGCTTTGCAGCCCCCGATGGAGGCCGAGGCTGCTTCTCTGGAGTCGAAGCAATCTGCTGAACCGGAGCTTCATGAGCTTGGTACGGACGCTGATGAGCCACGCGTTTCGTCTGACCGTATAACGGCGCCGCAGACCGAGGCCGTTTCAGGTGATAAGGCCGTCGTCGAACAGCCGCGCAATGCGCAGCAAGTTCAGCAGGCAGCTCAGGTCGAAGAGCTGACACAGCCGAAACTGAAGGAGACTGCTCCTATCGCGGCCAGCGAACAGGATGCACCGGACGTAGAGAGCGTTGAAGCGAGCCGTAGTGGTACGACAGGTCCAGTCGATAAGGCGCCAGAAACAGACGCCGCGTTGAAGACGCAAACCGGATTGGACGTTCAGACACAGACAGCCGGTCAGAACGTTGCGCCCCAGGTCGAACCTCGTCCTTCCGCTGAGCGCGTGCCAGCCTCTGTTGAAAGTGCGCGTGCAGACAAGCCGACAGTTACGGACGGTACATCTGCGCAGAGTCAGTCACAGCAGGCTCGACCAGGCGCCGACTTTGCGAACATGATGTCCAACGCCTCATCGTCCGGCCAGAGGCAAACCTCACCGCAATCTTCACCTGCGCAGATGAACAGCCCGACTCTCCTAAGTGACGCCCAGCTCGCCGAGCTTGGCGAGGCGGTCGGCGACGGCGAATTCGACATTGCCGCGCTGCAGGCCGCAAAGGGCCATGCCGGTGCAGAGGGCGCGGCGCAAAGCGCAGCCGCCAGAACGCCTCACTCTGCTCAGATGGCCGCGATGGTGTCGCGGGTTGGTGAGCAGTTTCTGGAGCGCTTTAACGGCCAGTCCTCGAAGTTTGAAATCCGTCTCGATCCACCAGAACTGGGCAAGGTCGATATTCGGGTCGAGGTCGCACGTGATGGTAAAGTCATGGCGGTTCTGTCTGCTCGGGACCCTTCCGTTGCGGATGCGCTGATGCGCGGCGCTAAAACACTTGAGAATGCGCTGACTCAGGCGGGTCTGAACCTGTCAGAAGGTGGCGTTTCGGTTCAACTCGACCAGCGCAATGCATCCGGTTCTGGTGCTCATGCCGGTCAGTTCGCTCAGGCAGGTGAGTATATGGCGCGTCAGGAAAGCGAAATGCTGGAAGCCGATGACATTGTGCCACCTCAACAACCCATTTTTGAAACCTGGTCGAGGCCGCGCCTCGATCTGACCGTCTAAGGAGAGACGAATATGGTAGATGCTGTATCATCTGCGGCGAGCGCCCAGACTTCTGCAAGCAACTCTTCGGCTCAACTGGCCCAGGATTTTGATACATTTCTGACGCTCTTGACCGCGCAACTTCAAAACCAGGATCCGCTGTCTCCAACAGACACGACGGAATTCACGAATCAGCTGGTTCAGTTTGCGAGCGTCGAACAACAGATCCAATCGAATCAGACGCTTTCCGATCTGGTGTCACTGACACGCAGTTCAACGGCCGCTGGTTTGTCTGGTTATCTCGGAAAAACAGCCGAGGTGAACTCGCCGCGCGCTGATCTGTCTGAAGGTCAGATTGAGTGGCTGTATGAGTTACCTGAAGGCGTGGAAGAGGCGACCTTGTCGGTCCGATCTGAAGCCGGGACCATTATTTATTCTCAGGCGCTGGATGATGTCAGCGCCGGAAGTCGCGAATTCGTCTGGGACGGGCGTTTGAGTACGGGTGAATATGCCGAAAGCGGTCAATTCTCCCTGATTATCTCCGCAGCCGATGAGGCTGAGGATCCTGTAACCGTGTCACCGCGTGTGCGCACGACAGTAACCGGTGTCGATCTCTCTGGGGAATCGACACAAATTTCAACAAAATCAGGAACATATGATTTTGATGCCGTGCTTCGACTTGCGGAAGTCGGCTAGTTTTACAGCAAGAGACGTCGGTCAAAATGACGGGCGGCGCGATAGCGCAACAGATCTTGAAAGATCGAAAAACAAAGACTGGTGATGATTTTTCAAGGGGAACCTTACAATGAGTATCAATACCGCTTTGCTTTCGGGCGTTTCCGGATTGAAAGCAAACTCTTCTGCTCTCGCTTCTGTTTCGGACAACATTCAGAATGCGAACACTGTTGGATACAAGCGTGTCCGCAACGACTTCACAGCGATGCTGATCGAGCAAAGCCATGTGTCGAGCTATAATGCGGGCGGCGTTCGCGCGACCCAATCGGCTGAAATTGCGGATCAGGGCTCTATTCAGGCAAGCTCTACATCAACGCACCTCGCCGTTTCCGGCGATGGCATGTTTGTTACACGTCTGAAGTCAGATGATGCGACGGCATCTGACCAGTACTACTTCACACGCGCTGGCCAGTTCTCGCCGGATGAGGATGGCTTTCTGCAAAATACCGCAGGCTATTATCTCTATGGCTGGCCTGCCGATGAGAGCGGTGCGCCGGACACAGTGGGATCGACCAACCTTGGGTCACTCGAGCCGGTTCAGGTTACTGGCATTGATGGTATTGCGGAAGCGACATCCAATATGTCCATCTCTGCAAACCTTGATGCGTCGGAAGCCGTCAGCACAGCTGCCACGACCTATGATCTGGCAACAAACCCAGGCGTATCCATGGCGTCGGGTGCTGTGACACCTGACTTCCAGACAACGGTTCAGATTTATGACTCACTCGGCGGTACGCGTACCGTTGCCATGTCATTCCTGAAGTCACCAACGGCGAATGAGTGGTTTGCCGAAATTCACGCCGTTCCGGCAAGTGCGATGCAGGCAACCGGTCTTCCAGACGGTCTTCTGGCGTCCGGTACGGTGGCCTTCACGTCTGACGGTCAGCTGGATATGGCAAACACCACGCTGCCAACGTCACTGAGCATTGGCGCTTCAGACACGCCTGTTACGGCGCCAGCGGTTGGCTGGGCTGCTTCTGAAGGTCTTTCTGCTCAGACGATTAACTTTGATTTTGCGGGCGCCAATACAACAGGCGGCATCACACAGTACGAATCAGCATCTGAGCTGAGCAAGTCATCTGTGGACGGTGTGGCCTTTGGTGTTCTGGCTCAGATCGAAGTTGATGATGATGGCAATGTGAATGCCCTCTTCACCAATGGTCTGTCCCGTCCGATTTACAAACTGCCTCTGGCATCGTTTGCAAACCCATCGGGCCTGATTACGGAAGCTGGTGGTGCTTACTCAGCGTCGATTGATGCAGGTTCCGTGATTCTCGCGGCGGCCAACCAGAATGGCTCTGGTTTGATCAACTCATACAGCCTGGAGGGTTCGACGGTGGACCTCGCTGAGGAGTTTACAAATCTGATCGTTGTTCAGCGAGCTTACTCGGCTTCGTCAAAGATCATCACAACGGCTGACGAAATGCTGAATGAACTGATTCAGTTGAAACGATAGTCTTTTCAAGCCTTTCGTTCATTGACCACGAGAAGAGCGTCCCAAAATGGGGCGCTCTTTTTCTATGGGTTAAAAACTCATACCCGAGCACATCAAATTTGCTGGAAGTTTCCATCAAACCGACGCTTAGCGCTGAGCAAGCCCTTAAGGGAGTTCGGCATATAGTCCTGGCTGTCGATAAATGAGCCACAAAGAAGGGCTAACATGATGGTGCGAGAAGAAAGCGTGATCACATCAGTGCCGGGACCAGACGGCCGTCCGATCACATTACAGGATCTACCAGATCCTTCGATTCGTCGTTGGGTGACACGACGAAAGGCAGAAGTTGTTGCAGCGGTCCGCGGCGGCCTCCTGACACTCAAGGAAGCGTGCGAACGCTATAATCTGAGTGAAGAGGAGTTTTCCGGCTGGGAGCGTCTTTATGATCGTCATGGATCAAAAGGCCTGCGGGTGACCCGCGTTCAACAGTATCGAAATTAAAATTCACAGATTTTTCGGTAATAATTTCCTACCGCGTTAAAACCTCATTTACGGAGAGGTGGGAAATTCCTGCCTAGCGACTTTTTTCCTTGTGGTCGGCTAGGCAGGTTATGGCTGAAGAATCGAAAAAATCAGTGATCTCGATCGGAGGGCTCAGCCAGACGCGCATTATTGCGAGTCTGCTGGTTCTGGCGATTGTTGGCGGCGCACTGGCTGCGGTCTTTCTGAGGACGGGAAGTTCTCAGAAAGCTTTGCTGTATTCCGGCCTTGAGCTGACCGAAGCCTCTGAAATTGCAGGCCGTTTAGATCAATCCAACATCAAGTATGAAATGCGCGGCGATGGATCTTCCATCTTTGTCGACCGTGACAACGTGATGGATGCGCGCCTGCTTCTGTCTGCTGAGGGTCTGCCGACTCGTGGCTCCATCGGTTACGAAGTGTTCGACAAGCAGGACGCACTCGGTGCGACCACCTTTATCCAGAATGTGAATCGCCTGCGCGCACTCGAAGGTGAACTTGCGCGAACCATTACCTCTCTCGACAATGTAAAGACGGCCCGCGTGCACCTGGTTCTGCCAGAACGCCGCCTGTTTGAGCGGGATGAACGCAAACCGACGGCATCGATCGTGGTAGAAGTGGTCGGCCGGACGCTCGAAGGTGGTCAGATCCGCGCGATTCGCAACCTTGCCGCGGGTGCGGTGCCGGGGCTCGAGCCGGGACAGGTGACCATTCTGGATGGGCAGGGCCGGCTTCTGGCGGCTGCTGCATCTGAAGAAAACGGAATGGCTGGCGGCATGACCGGCGATGAGCGCCGGGCCATGCTGGAAGAAGAGCTGCGCCAGAAAATCCTGAGCCAGTTGTCTCCTGTCGTTGGCCAGGGTGCTGCGCGGGTTCAGGTTAGCGCTGATATTGATTTCAATCGCGTCACACGCTCGTCAGAACTTTATGACCCGGAAAGCCGGGTGGTTCGCTCAACTGAGACGATCGAGGAGAGTTCCTCTGATACAGTCCGTGGGGGGCAAAATCCCGTAACGGTTGAGGAAAACCTGCCTGATAACGGCGATGTCGCTGGCATGACTGAAGTCGAGGATTCTCAAAACTCCCGCCTTCAGGAGATTGTGAATTACGAGATCTCCAAGACGATGCAGACCGAGATCATCGAAGGTGGTACGATCAAACGTCTGTCCGTCGCAGTTGCCATTGACCATGCAGAACAAATGGCAGCGGGTGAAGAAGGTGAAGCTGGTCAGGTGTCCATGGCGCCACGCTCGCAGGCGGAAATGGACCAGATCGCAGCGCTGGTGCGCTCAGCCGTCGGCTTCAACGAACAGCGCGGCGACGTTCTGGAAGTGGTGAATATCCGCTTTGCGCGCCCTGATACCGCGCTTGGAACTGTTGCCACCTCGTCCCTCTTTGGACTCACCAAGAATGATATCATGCGGAGCGTAGAGATTATTGCGCTCTTGCTCGGTGGCCTGGCGTTGATTTTCTTCGTGCTGCGTCCGCTGGTAGCGGGCCTGCTCTCGCCGCCGAAACCAAAACAGCAAAGTGGTGATAATGCGCTTCCAAATATGGGCGACGGTGCCTCTTTTGGGGCGTTGCCTGGTCCGGGTGATGCCGCAGGCAAAGCTGCAAGCGATCTTGAGCACACCATCGACGTCGCGAATGTGACGGGTCAGGTCAAAGCGTCTTCGATGAAGAAGATTGCCGATATGATCGAGAAGCACCCCGATGAGTCAGTTTCGATCCTGCGCAGCTGGCTGAACGAATCTGAGCGAGGGGCTGCCTGATGAGTGACGCTCCGATCAAGATCAAACAGCGTATTTCCAGCATGACGGGTGCCGAGAAGTCGGCCGTAATTCTCATGGCACTTGGTGAGAATATGGGGCCGGTCTGGAATAAGCTGGGCGAGGATGAAATCCGCGAGATTTCTCATGCCATGTCAGGTCTTGGCGTGGTTGAGGCTGAACTCGTCGAATCACTGATCAGTGATTTCGTTTCCAACATGAGCGGCCAGGGCATGCTCATGGGTACTTATGACCAGACACAGAAGCTTCTCCTGAATTTCCTTCCACAGGAAAAAGTCGATTCCCTGATGGAAGAGATTCGTGGTCCGGCTGGCCGGACCATGTGGGATAAGCTTGGCAATGTGAATGAGACGGTTCTCGCGAACTATCTCAAGAATGAGTATCCGCAAACGGTTGCCGTGGTCCTGTCCAAAATCAAGTCCGAACACGCCTCACGTGTTCTGGCGGCACTTCCGGAAGAATTCGCGATTGAGTGCGTCCAGCGCATGCTGCGCATGGAACCGGTTCAGCGCGATATTCTCGACAAGATCGAAAACACGCTGCGCTCTGAATTCATGTCGAACCTTGCGCGCACATCCAAGCGCGACAGCCACGAAATGATGGCTGAAATCTTCAACAGCTTTGATCGTCAGACCGAAGGTCGTTTTCTGTCCAATCTGGAAGAACGTAACCGTGAGAGCGCTGATCGAATTCGTGCGCTGATGTTTGTCTTTGAAGATCTCTCCAAACTGGACCCGGGTGGCATCCAGACGCTGCTCCGCAGTGTCGACAAGGACAAGCTTGGTCTGGCCCTCAAGGGTGCCTCGGATTCGCTTCGCGACATGTTCCTGTCCAACATGTCTGAGCGCGCTGCGAAGCTTCTGAAAGACGACATGCAGGCAATGGGACCTGTCCGACTGAAAGATGTCGATCAGGCGCAGACGGAAATGGTTTTCATCGCAAAAGACCTCGCTGCACGCGGTGAGATCATGCTGGCCGAAGGTGGAGGTGATGATGAGCTCGTCTACTAAAGCGTTCGCCTTTGAGACTGAATTTTCCAAAGAAGGTGATGTTCTCAACGAAGGCCTGCAGTCGTACCGGCGTTACAAACAGAACGAGGTCGATGAACTGGTCGCGACGGCACGCGATGAGGCACTTCGTTCCGTTGAAGCCGAAACAGAGCGCCGCATGGCCGCGACTGCTGAAGCCATTGTTCAGCATCTTCAGCCCTTATTACCATTTGCCGTGCAAATTGCAGATCAGATGCGCAAAGAAGCATCCGAGCTCGCCGTGCAATTGGCGAAGAAGCTCGCAGGAGCAGCCCTGGAGCATGTTCCTGAAGCGGCCGTAGAAGCTGGTCTTAGCGAAATTCTGTCGAGCCTGCCAAATGGGCCACGACTGGTACTGAAGGTGGATGCCGAGATCGCAGATCGGGTCAGCGCAGCCATTCAGGCCCGTCTGCCAGCTGATTCAGAATTTCACATTGAGCCGACGCAAGGCGGCGCACCGGGAAGCTGGAAGCTGAGTTGGGATCAGGGCGCGTTTTCGCATGACCCCGAGCAACTCGCAGAAACGCTGGAAGCGCTGATTGCGGAACACATGAACCAACCGATTGATGCGCAGGGCGATTTGTTCGCCGGTGTTGCGTAACTGAAAAGAGAGATGCGTTGTGAGTGACAATGATGCGATGAATCTACCGGAACTGGATAACGGCGAATCTGTCGTTAAGCCGGGACCAGCTGATCGTCAGGAAAAAGCCGCAGCAGATCTGGCGCCTGTCTTTGACGTACCGGTGAACATTCAGGCGGTTCTCGGGCGCACACAGATGGAAGTGCAGGACCTCCTGCGCCTTGCTCCCGGCTCCGTACTGGAGCTGGATCGCCGCGTCGGGGAAGCCATCGATATCTACGTAAATAACCGTCTCGTCGCGCGTGGCGAAATCGTTCTCGTCGAAGAGCGACTGGGCGTGACGATGACGGAAATCATCAAGGATGGAGGCGTTGGTAACTGATGAAGAACGCACTTCGTGAACCAGCAGCAGTTCTTATCCTGAAAGGAGTTTGGCCGTGCGCGTAATGATGATCGGTAATCTGGGCGGCCAACTTTCTGTCGCGTCCAAAATCGCCTTCGATCGCGGTGCGAAGGTAACCCATTTCGACACGGTCGAGCAGGCTTTGTCCGCGCTGCGGGCAGGGCGGGGCGCTGACCTGATTATGGCGGAATACCGGCTTGATCTTGAAAGTCTGGTGATTGCGCTCGACATGGAGCGCATCTCTGTCCCGGTCGTGGCTTGCGGCGTCGAAGCTGATGCGCGCGGGGCAGCTCAGGCCATCAAGGCGGGCGCACGCGAGTTCATCCCATTGCCGCCAGACCCGGATATGATCGCTGCGGTCCTTGAGGCGGTGGCGGATGATGATCGTCCGATGATCGCCTCTGATGAAGCCATGATGCGCGTGGTTCAGCTGGCAGACCAGATCGCTGCAAGTGAAGCAAGCGTTCTGATCACCGGTGAAAGCGGTGTCGGTAAAGAGGTCATGGCGCGCTATGTCCACAAGAAATCACGTCGCTCCACCGCGCCGTTCATTTCTGTGAACTGTGCCGCCATTCCTGAAAACCTCCTGGAATCCGAGCTTTTTGGTCACGAAAAGGGCGCGTTCACAGGCGCCGTGGCACGCCGTATCGGTAAATTCGAAGAGGCCGATGGCGGTACGCTGCTTCTGGACGAGATTTCCGAGATGGATGCGCGACTACAGGCCAAACTCCTGCGCGCCATTCAGGAGCGGGAAATTGACCGGGTCGGCGGAAACAAGCCAATCAAGGTGAATATCCGTATTCTGGCGACGTCCAACCGTGATCTCGCTCAGGCCGTGCGTGATGGGATATTCCGCGAGGATTTGCTGTACCGCCTGAACGTTGTGAACCTGCGTATTCCGCCGCTGCGTGATCGGATCAAAGACGCGCTCACCATGGCTGAGTACTTCGTCGAGAAATATTCTCTGGCGAATGGTTTTCAGAAAAAGATCCTGTCTGACGACGCGAAGGTTCGGATTTCGTCTCACACCTGGCCTGGCAACGTCCGGGAGCTGGAAAACGCCATGCACCGCGCGGTTTTGTTGTCACCTGACAATGTCATCGGACCAGATGCCATCCGTCAACCTGATGGCCTGGCTCCGGTGGCTGCGAGCACGGCAGCATTGTCTGCAACTGGTAATCCTGTGGTCGATGCGGCCACGCAGTCAGCGCAATCAGTTTCCCAATCCATGGTCGGACGTACGGTTGCCGATGTTGAGCAGGGCTTGATTCTCGAAACGCTCGATCACTGCCTTGGAAACCGCACACACGCGGCCAACATTCTGGGCATCTCGATCCGGACGCTCCGCAACAAACTCAAAGCCTATTCCGAAGCTGGCATCGATGTGCCTGCTCCGGGCGAAATTCGCGAAGCTGGTTGATAATAGGATATCACGCACGTGACGGACACGACCACGACAGAGACTGAAACACAGGGCGGTTTGCGCATCGGCAATTTCGATGTTCAGGCCTTCCTGCAGTCGGGCATGAAAGGTGAAGTGGCACTCGGTGTCGGCGTTCTCGCGCTGATCATCATGCTCATCATGCCAATGCCGAGCATTCTGCTCGACATGATGCTCGCTGTGTCGATCACGTTTTCTGTTCTGGTTCTGATGACGTCGCTTCTGATCAAGAAGCCGCTTGAGTTCAGCGCCTTTCCTGCGGTTCTTCTGCTTGCGACACTGCTTCGACTTGGGTTGAACCTTGCTTCCACCCGCCTGATCCTGAGCAATGGTGCGCAGGGACCGGATGCGGCTGGCGATGTGATCAAGGCGTTCGGTTCTTTCGTGATGGGTGGGAACTACGTCATCGGCGTGATTGTCTTCATCATTCTCGTGATTGTGAACTTCGTCGTTATTTCGAAAGGTTCTTCGCGGATCGCCGAGGTCGCCGCTCGCTTCACCCTTGATGCGATGCCGGGCAAACAGATGGCGATTGACGCGGATCTGTCGGCTGGTCTGATCAATGAGGAAGAAGCACGCTCGCGCCGTAAGGAAGTCGAAGGCGAGAGCAATTTCTTTGGTGCCATGGATGGTGCCTCAAAGTTCGTTCGCGGCGACGCCGTCGCAGGTCTTCTGATCACGGCAATTAACATCATTGGCGGGATCGTTATTGGCGTGGCCCAGGAAGGGCTCGCTTTCGAAACGGCTGCAGATACCTATACCCGTCTGACCATTGGCGATGGGCTTGTATCGCAGATCCCTGCTCTGATCATTTCGATCGCGGCGGGTCTGTTGGTGTCGAAAGCAGGTCTGGACGGAGCAGCGGATAAAGCGCTTGCCACTCAGATGATGAGCAACCCGCTTGGTCTTTATATGGTCGCAGGTTGCGCCCTCTTTGCGGGTGTCCTGCCGGGCATGCCATTCATTCCATTCGCCGCTCTGGCGGGTTCGCTTGGCTATATGGCCTACCGGATCGACAAGCAGAAGCGAGAGGAAGTTGCGACGGAACAGGCCGCAACGGAGAAGGCGAAAGCTGCACCTGCCGAACCAAAAGAGCCACCTATCAAGGATTCGCTCACGGTTGATGAGCTGAAAATCGAACTGGGCTTCGGTCTTGTGCCGCTGATCAACGAAACCAAGGGTCGCAAGCTGACAGACCAGGTCAAAGCGGTTCGTCGTCAGATTGCTTCTGATTATGGCTTTGTCGCGCCATCGGTTCGTATCGTCGATAATCTGGAATTGCCGTCAGACAACTACGAGGTTTGCGTTAAGGAACTGACGGCCGGAACAGGACGCCTGAAGCTGAACCACCATCTTGCCATGGACGCGTCCGGTCGGGCGGCACCTGTGCCAGGTGAGCGCGTAATGGAGCCTGTTTTCGGGCTTCCGGCGATCTGGGTGGATGAGGCGAACAAGGAACAAGCCGCGATTTCCGGCTATACGGTTGTCGACCCTGCGACCGTTTTAACCACACATTTTACGGAAATTGTTAAGGAAAATATGGCTGAACTGCTGTCATTCGCGTCAGTCAAGAATCTCCTTGATGATCTGCCGCCTGAACAGAAAGCCCTATTGGACGATATCGTGCCGAACCAAATCAGCCTGTCCGGAATCCAACGTGTTCTGCAGAATCTGCTGTCAGAATATGTGTCGATCCGTGACCTGCCGACAATTCTGGAAGGCATTGCTGAGGCTTCGTCCACGCAGACAGACCTTGTGACGGTGACCGAGCATGTGCGCTCACGTCTGGGGCGCCAGCTTTGCGCGGCACATTCCGATGAGCGGGGCGAACTGCCAGTCGTGACGCTCTCACCAGGTTGGGAAGAAGCGTTTGCGAATGCGATTATCGGGCAGGGCGGCAACCGTCAGCTCGCGCTGGAGCCATCTCGCCTGCATGGCTTTGCAGGGGATGTGAAGAAAGCCTTCGATGCAGCAGCTCAGCAGGGTACGTCGCCCGTATTGCTTACAAGCGCTGGCATCCGCCCATTCGTTCAGTCGCTCATTGAACGCTTCAGACCGAAAACGCCGGTCATGTCGCAAAACGAGATTCATCCCAAGGCGCGCCTGCGGGCCGCTGGGACTGTATAGGAGACGCCGATGAGGATGAAACTCTACACCGCAGCAACCAGGGAAGATGCCGTCGCATTAATGAAGACGGATATGGGGACGGACGCGGTGATCCTGTCGGAACGAGACATTGATGAAGGATATGAAGTCCGCGCAGCTGTTGAGCGCGCGACCTCTATCGTAGCGCCGAATTTCGCGCAAAAGAACAAGCCTGCACCATCGCTACAGATCAGCCGGTATCGGGAGAATCTCCGGGAGATCCTGAATTGGCATGGTGCACCTGATGGCTTCTCTGAAGTCATCGCCGTGACCGGTTCGCGTCTGGTCGGTGCTTCCACAGAACCCGCTAGCGGGTTCTCGGCAGCACTGGAAGGCGTGGTTGGCTTTGCGCCAATCACACCAGCCATCAGCGATCCGATCATGCTTGTGGGGCCGCCGGGTTCGGGGAAAACCTCAACCACGGCCAAACTCATTCGCCGCGCTCGCGCTGCGAAAGCCTCCGCTGTGCCTCTGGTCGCTGACTTCGATGCGACGGCGGGTGGTGCTCAACTGGCTGCCTATCTTCAGGCGGGAATTCACGACATGCAAAGCTTTGTCATGCCGGATGACCTGTTGGCGGCAACCAGACGAGAAATAGATAACAAGCAAGGTGTCGTTATAGATACACCTTCGATTAATCCGTGTGATGGTGAAGACTTGGAACGTCTGTCCGACCTGATAAACCTGCTCGGAGTCGAGCCGGTCCTGGTCATTTCTGCTGAGGGGCATCCGCTGGATCTTGAGGAGAGCGTTCGCGCTTTCGCAAGAGTGGGCGTAAAACGGTGTATCGTAACTAAACTTGACGTTGTCAGACGGCGAGGCGGCGTACTTTTCGCTATCGCCAGTGCGAAGATCAACATCTCGCACCTGGCTCTGACACCCTTTATTGGCGGGGGCCTGATCCCTGCTACCCCAAACAGACTCGCCCGCATTCTTCTTGAAGATGCGCCGGGCGCTGAATCCTTGAAAGGAGCCGCGTAATGGCTATCGGTTTTGGACGAATTAAGAACGTGCTGGCCTCCAAGCCGCGTGTTCAGCCTGCCTCAGTGATTGCCGTTGCCTCAGGCAAGGGCGGTGTTGGCAAATCCTTCCTGTCTACAGCCATAGCAGGCGCACTGGCGAAAGCCGGACGACGAACCTTGCTGGTCGATGGAGACCTTGGACTGGCGAATGTGGACGTTCACCTCGGTATCGCGCCGCAGACAGATCTTGTCGCGGTAATGGCCGGATGGGTTGAACTTGAAGATGCTGTCACGCCCGTCTCCGGCGGTGTGGCGAATGGCGGCTTTGATGTTCTGCCGGGGCGTTCAGGCTCTGGTGCTTTGGCTGAACTGCCAAGTGAGGAAGTCGCACGCCTGGCTGCTGGCCTATCTGCACTGTCGCTGCAGTATGATCATGTTCTGCTCGACCTCGCAGCGGGTATTGAGTCAAACGTCATGCGCCTGGCACGTGCAGCTGATCGTGCGCTGGTCGTCGTGACCGATGATCCTGCGTCGATGACCGATGCTTATGCCTTCATCAAGGTTCTCAAAGGCTATGCACCGTCGGTTCAGCCGATCGTTCTGATCAACCAGGCGGACAACCGTCAGCGTGGACGCCAGACCTATGAGGCGATTGCGAAGGCTTGTCAGACCTTCCTCGGCTTCCGTCCTCCGCTCGCCGGCATTGTGACCCGCGACGCGAAAGTGCGTGAATGCTTGCGAAGTCAGACACCGATTATGGAAAAATTCCCGACAACGCAGGCGGCGCTTGATGCAAGTCAGGTTGCAGAAAGTTTGATCCGTGGCTGGGAAGTTCCAGTGAGCTCTGAAGAGCGCGCAGCATTCTGATCGGGGCGCCTCTATCAAACATGTATTCCGCGACGGCCTGAAAGGCTGATCAATCCTGCTTTGGATGAAGCAGGATGTAAAACCATGTGCAAATGTCTGCGCGATGCAGAGACATCGCTGCGCGGCACTTGAGTTTTCAACTTTTGTTGAATTAATTTGTCCTGTGGCCCGGCAATTGCACGGGCGACGCGTAGATTATCGATCGATGGTGCTTTTGTGCGCTGCGGTCCTCACACAAGGGTTCTTTGGTGAAATCGTTCATTCATCTGGTCGCACGAACCATCCTGCCTGCCGTGCTCACATGTGCTGCTACCGCTGATCCAATCGACTATGAGTATCTGGAAGCCCGCATCGACCTCCTGATGGAGCGTGATGACATGATGGGGCTCGCTGTGGCCGTTGTTGAGGATGGTGAAATCCGTTTTGAGCGCGGATTTGGCAAAACCGAGGAAAACGGTCTCTCGGTCGATACCGATACATTGTTCCGATGGGCGTCTGTTTCAAAGGGTTTGTCAGCGACACTCGCGGCTGAACTTGCCAGCGAGGGGGCGTTCTCGCTCGACTCCCATATCTCGGATTACAAAACGAGTCTGCGCCTGCCTGGGTTTGGTGAAGAAAAAGCGTCGGTACGAGATCTCCTGTCTCACCGGCTCGGCATTGTCTCGAACGCTTATGATAACGTGCTGGAGTCCGGGCGTGAGCCTGCCGATATTCGCCAAACACTCGGTGGATTGAATCTGATTTGCCCGGTTGCCGAATGTCATGGCTATCAGAACGTGGCCTTCGATGCGATTTCTGAGATTTTCAAGGAAACGACCGGGCTTGAATTCGAAGCTCTGGCGAAATCGAAGGTCTTTGAGCCGCTGGGAATGAAGACGGCAACGACAACATACACCGGCTTTACCGGATCGAAGAATTACGCCCGGCCATATTCCTGGTCTTCGAGTTCGAAGAAATTGTACGCCTCGACGATTACTATGCCGTACTTCCGGGTCGCGACGGCCGGGGGTGTTAGCTCGTCCATCCATGACCTTGCGCTTTATCTGCAGGCGCAGATGGGATTGTATCCGGATGTCTTCCGCCCTGATGCCTTGATCGAGGCCCATAGTCCATATGTGCGCACGCTCCGCGAAGAGCGCGGTATGGGGCGTCGTTTTGAAGGTGTTGAGCGTGCCGATTATGCGCTTGGCTGGCGTGTTTACTCATATCACGGGCGCACGCTCATCGGTCATCGCGGGGCGGTGCGTGGATATCGAGCCTTGGTCTTCTTTGATCCTGAGCTCAAAACAGGCGTAGTCGCGCTCTGGAATTCAGGGGTCAGCCGTCCGACAGGCCTTCAGTTCGAAGTCATGGACATGGTTTATGGCCTGCCGAAGCGGGATTGGATGCGGCTCATGACAGATGAGCCGCGTGGCTAAGCCGCTGCTCGCCTAGCCAGCTTCCGGAACATTGTTGAGCGCTTCTTCCAGCTCGGCGAAGCTTGGCTGAGCCGGCGATGGGATAGAGCCGCGGCCAATCTCGACCGAGATCTGCGCTGCGTTACCGTGAAGGTGTGCGACCAGAACGTCCTTGATGATCTGATAGAACTTGCCTTCTTCGTCGATCACTTCGCCCATGCGCGTTGCAAACGGGCCGATCAGACCATAGGCGAGGAACACGCCCAGGAAGGTACCGACCAGCGCCGAACCAATCAGTTTACCCAAATATTCAGGTGGCTGGTTGATCGCGCCCATGGTCTTGATGATACCCAGAACGGCGGCAACGATACCCAGAGCTGGCAGCGCGTCTGCCATGTTCTGAAGGGCGTGAGCCGGGGCGTGTGCTTCATGGTGGTGTTTCTCGATCTGCTTTTCGATAGCATCCTCAACCTGGTGAGGATCTTCCAGGTTCATGGTCATCATACGAAGCGTGTCGCAGATCAGGTCTATCGCGAAATGGTCTTTCAGGATTTTCGGATATTCCTGAAAAATGCGAGATTCCTTCGGATTCTCAATGTGTGCTTCGATGGCGACCACGCCCTTCGTCTTCATCGTTTTTGTTAAAACAAATAAGACGGATAACAGGTCGGTATAGTCTTTGGGTTTCCATTTCGGGCCTGCGAGGATCTTTCCGAACCCTCCTAAGACACCCATGACGGTCTTGAATGAATTACCAATGAGAAGCGCGCCGACAGCGGCCCCGCCAATCATCATCATCTCGAAGGGCGCAGCCTTGATGATCACGTCGAAGTGACCGCCTGCGAGCATGAACCCGCCAAAGACCATGCCGAATACAACGACGACACCAATAATCTGAAACATTGCACCCAACTTATTCTAAGTTATTGGGAGACTTGTAGCTGAACAGACTTAATGTGCCGTTTCATGGCCATTGAAATTTGCGAACGGCTGTAAACACACTGGTAAAAAACTGGCTTTTGCGCACGCCCGGATCGCTAAAACGGTGAGTTTATTTTGTTGACCCTTTGGGGGTGCAGTCGCACAAACGGATCTATGAGCGCACAAACGAATCTTCCAACTGCCGAAAACAGACGCGGGGCGTTTCGCCTTCTGTTTTTCTCTCTGATGGCGGTGGGCGCTGGCAACACCATGCTCATTACAACCGTGTTGCCTCTGCTCGTAAGAGAGCTTGCATTCCCTGCCTGGACGGCCGGTGCGATCTTCTCCTTGTCCGCACTAGCCTGGGTGCTCTTCAGTCCATTCTGGGGGCAGATGAGCAATCGGTATGGGCGTCGTCCGATCGCCGCCATGGGGATGATGGGGTTTGCAGCCTCCATGCTCCTGTTTGGCCTTGCGGGGACGGCTGGTCTGGTCGGATTGATCACCAGCTGGCCAATTGTATTCGTCATGCTGTTAAGCGGGCGCTCTTTATTCGGCATTTTCGGGTCTGGCACTAACCCGGCGGCACAGGCTTATGTCGCAGACCGTACCGACGCCGCAAATCGAACAGAAGAGATCGCAACGCTAACTGCGGGCTTTACGCTTGGAACGGTCCTTGGTCCGGCGCTCGCTGCGGTCCTGATCGAACGGATTGCTCTTCTGGCGCCTGTGTTCGCGATCGCAGCGCTTGCGGCAGGCATGGGATTGTCGATCTGGTTTTTCCTGCCGGAAAATCGGGAGCCCCGGATCAAGAAGATTGTCTCCCGTGAGGAAAAAGGCCTGTGGCGTGACCCTGGTCTGGCTCCTTATCTGATCTACGGCATTGGTCTGTCACTGGTGTCTGGTATTCTCGTTCAGACTTTTCCATTCTTCATGCTCGATCGATTGACCGAGACGGGTTATTTCCCGGTTCAGACGGACCCGGATGCAAAACCGACTGGCACGGGCGAACTGGGGATTGTGATGACGCTTGGTGCGATGGCGACCCTCATGGCTCAGATCGCGCTGATTCCGCGTTTGAAGCTGTCGGCGCGTGCGCTTATGGCGACCGGCGCGATCATGATTGCGGTTGCATCAGGGCTAATCCTCACTGCCCCTTCCATAGCGGTGTTTGCGCTGGTGCAGATTCTCTTCGGCATGGGGCAGGGGTTTTCAAGGCCTGGCTTCACATCAGGTGCATCGCTTGCTGTGGGCGCGACGCTGCAAGGCAATGTCGCCGGACTGGTCACCGCAGCCAATGGCGTTGGATTTGTTGTCTCACCGCTTTTTGGGCTTTGGGCCTATGAACATATCCACCCCTATGCGCCCTTCATCTTCGCGGCGCTGGTGATGGCCTTTATGGGCGGCTTTGCGTTCTGGAAGGCCACAGCGATCTATCGCGATCCTGAAGGGGACGCGCATACCGAGGTCGAGGAGCCGACGGAATAGGGCTATCGCCCGTTCAGGACAGCATTCAGTGCGCGCTGGGTTGGATAGCCATCCGCCATCATACGACGATCAGCCTGGAAGTTTTGTAAAGCCTTGCGCGTGCCACGACCGGCGATGCCATCGACCACGCCGGCATTATAGCCGAGTTGGTTCAGCTGGTTCTGCAGGACCTTCACCTCTTCAATACTCAGCCGATCAATATCGCGAGGCCAAGCTGCGGATGGTGATGCGCGACCGGCGATGTTTTCTGCAAGCAGGCTGACTGCCAGCGCATAGGAATCCGCGCGGTTATAGGTTTTGATCATCCGGAAATTGGTGAAGAGAAGGAATGCGGGGCCGTCCTTGCCAGCCGGTAGCCAAAGCTCGGCTTTGTTTACGGTGCCTGGCGCGAGTTCGGTATAACCAACGGGCTCCAGCCCAAGTGTGCCCCAGATCGGTATAGTCCGCTCCTCGCCATCAGCGAGGCTATAGTCGAAGGCAGGCGGCAGTGTGACTTCACGTACAGCCGGCTCTCCGGCACGCCAGCCGGATTTGCTGAGATAGTTGGCAGCAGATGCCAATGCGTCCGCACGGGCATTCCAGACATCAATTGTGCCATCGCCGGTCCAGTCGACCGCGTAGGCATAATATGTCGATGGCATGAATTGCGTGTGTCCCATGGCGCCGGCCCATCCGGCCTGAAGCCATTCGCGCTTGGCATCGCCCCGGTCCAGAATGCGCATCAGCGCCAAAAGCTCGCCCTCGGCAAAGGCGCGGCGACGTCCTTCCGTTGCCATAGAGGACAATGCCGAAGGTGCATCAAAGTCACCTTTAACCTGACCATAGCTGGTTTCCATGCCCCAGATGGCCGTCAGGTATTCGCCTGGAACGCCATAGGTGCGCTCCAGATCAGCGAACAGACTTGCATCCGTTGCGAGCTTCTCGCGCCCATTGGAGATACGGGAGCTGCTGACGGCGCTGTCGAGATATTCCCAGATCGGTTTTGAGAATTCGGACTGATGTACAATATCGGCGCGCGATTCCAGGAATATGCTCATTGGTTCTATGCCGCTGAGGACGGAACGGATGGTTGTGACGTGAAATCCCTGTCCATAAGCGCGCTGTGCGAAATCATCCCGCCAGGCATCAAGTGCAGCATGTCCTGACGACCGGAACGGACCAATGATCTGGCTGAGAGAGCTTGATGTTGGCGTCGGTGTGGCCTGTGGTTCCGGGGTGGCCGGCGGACGTGTCGTTGTTGTCGGTGTTCGGGTGGGTGCCGGCGTGTAGACTTCCGTGCGTTCATTTGCCTGAGATTCTGACGTACTTTCGCACGCGACCAGAAGGGAGGCAGAGGCCATCAAAACCGTTGTCAAAGCCGTAAATCTCATGAATTCCTCACACCTTGCCGTTCCCAGAATTGGATAACTTCAAAGATAGCAGTTTCCAAACACTGATTTCATCAAATCTCTGTAATGCAGGCATTGACTCTTGTGCGTCCGCTAGGTATCCACCGCCTTCTTTTTTCGACAGCAACGACGGCAGAGAACCCATGAAAGTCAAGTCATCCCTCAAAGCGCTCAAAAGCCGCCACCGGGATTGCAAGGTGGTACGTCGCCGTGGTCGCGTCTATGTGATCAACAAGACCGATCCGCGCTTCAAGGCCAAGCAAGGCTAACACCCTTTGCGCGTGAATTCGATCCTGTTCGACCTCGCTATGCTGCGGTCGGGCAGGATTTTTTGCGCTCCCATTGTGTCACCTTCGCAGGTGAGGCAGCAGCACACGGTCGTAGACCGTAATCTGTTCATCTAGATAATGAACCGATGACGTCTGATTTGCGGGTTACGCTAATCGGACTTTCTAATTTTATCCGGAAAATGAGTTTTTGATCAGCCGAGTGCATCGCATATCGGCCGATTACATTATGCGTGTTGACCGAGCCGCGTTTCGAACCAATCTTGGGGGCTGGTAACGCTAGGCGCATATATGAAGTCCATTTTCTATCTGTTGATGTCCATTTCATTGTTTGCCGCCCGCCCGGCCTTGGCTTTACCAAGCGATGAGATGTTTGAGGCGCTCAAGGATGCGCCCACCGCAGCTCACGCAAAATCGCTCGAAGAAGACATTCTGGATGCGATGCTGGAATCGGGCTCTCCCACAGCTGATCTCGTAATGGAACGTGCGCTGCTTGCCGAGCAGGCCGGTCAGTCTGAACTTGCGCGAGAGCTGCTGGATCGGGTCGTCCATATCAAAACGGATTTTTCCGAGGCATGGTTGTATCGGGCTTTGCATTTTCTTTCTGATGACAAGCTTTCTCAGGCTTTGTTGGATGTGAAT
Source organism: Ponticaulis profundi (assembly GCF_042659465.1). Taxonomy (NCBI): domain Bacteria; kingdom Pseudomonadati; phylum Pseudomonadota; class Alphaproteobacteria; order Hyphomonadales; family Hyphomonadaceae; genus Ponticaulis; species Ponticaulis profundi. The sequence continues at coordinate 332,009 of NZ_JBHSSW010000009.1, forward strand.
GAAGCGTTGACGGCTGAACCGCGAAATTTTCGGGCCTGGCTGACACTTGGTCGGATCTTTGTCGGTCTCGACCAGAACAAGGAAGCCCTTGAGGCCTATCGTGAGGCGCTTCGCGTTTACCCGCTTTATGCGCCTGCGCTATCGGAGGTCCGGCGTCTGCGGCCGCTTGTCGAAGGTCGTGCAATTTGACCCGGGGCGCGATGAAGCTCGCTTGCCTTTCTGTTGTTCTTCTTATTGCTCTGGGGGGCTGCGTGTCGTCGAAAAACTTCTCCGAACGGGTTGAGCAGACATATCCGCCACTCGGTGAGTTTGTGTCCTATAAGGATGTCGCACTTCACGTGATTGATCGTGGTGATGGCTCGCCCGTCATGATGATACACGGCGCCAGTGCCAATGCGCGCGAATACCTCTTAACGCTCGAGCCAGAGCTTTCGGGTGAAACGGTGCGCTTGCTGATCCCTGATCGTCCGGGGCATGGATATTCCGGACGGCCTGACGAAGGCTTTGAACTTGGTGTCCAGGCTGAGGCGATGGCAACCATCTTAAAAGCGAAGGCGGAAGAGCCCGTCGTCATTGTGGGACATTCCTTTGGCGGTGCTGTCGCGCTACGTCTTGCATTGGACCATCCGGAACTGGTGAAATCCGTCGTTTTGCTTGCGCCTGTTACCCATGACTGGGGCGATGGTGGCGTTGCCTGGTACAATCGCATCGCGGCTTTCCCTCTGGTAGGTAACGTTTTCTCACAATTTGCGCCTTCGGTCGGGCCTGATATCGCACGCACAAGCCTGGACAGGCTGTTCTCGCCCGCGCCCGCGCCTGAGAACTATGCAGATCGGATGGGTGTGGACCTCCTGTTTCGACCACCGACTTTTCGGCGGAATGCCGCTGATGTCGTAAATCTGAAGCAGCAATTGGCGAAACAACAGAAACGGTATGGGGAAATCTCCGTACCTGTTATTGTTTTTTCCGGCGCAGGCGATACCGTCCTGAAGCCGAAACTCCATTCTGCAAAACTGCGCCGTGATGCGCCCGAGCACGTGATACTGGTGAAACTTGCTGATGAGGGGCATATGCCTCAGCACGGAAAGGCGGGCCTGATCTCGCGGACGATTTTGCGCCTTGCTAAGGGCGAATCGGTGCAGGAAGCAGATTTTGAAACACCAAACGGATAAGAGAAATGACAGACGACGAGCCATCGACAGTCAGCATGCAATCCCTCAACGCCTCAACAGCTGAAAAGCTGAGGCAGACCGTTGCGCGCATTGAGCGTCTGGAAGAAGAAAAAGCAGAAGTCGCCCAGCAGGTGAAAGACGTTTATGCTGAGGCCAAGGCGTTTGGTTTCGATGTGAAAGCCCTTCGCCAAATCATCAAGATTCGCAAGACGGATCGCCAGGAACGCGAAGAGCAGGAACAGGTTCTGGAAACCTATCTGCTGGCTCTGGGAGAAATCTAAGGGGAAAACGTTTTGCCTCGTGAGGTCGACGAGAAGAAAACCCGGAAAGCACTGCGTAAACTTCGTAAAGCGAGGCAGCGCGCAGAAGCTGAGGGAGTCGAGCTCACGGATTGGGAAAAGGACTTTGTCGAGGGTATTGATGAACGCCTGACCAAATTTGGTTCGGCGTTTCATGATCCAAATCTGGGGCGCCGCGATGAAGCGCTATCCAATGCTCAGACAGAAATACTCCGTCAGCTCGATAAAAAGAGCCGTGGGAAACCATATGGCGGCTTTAAAACCCGAAAGCCCCTGAAGACAAAAAACAAATTTTCTGACAGAAGACCGTCCAGTCGTCAGATTGATGACGATATCGCTGACGAGCCTGAGGGCGATGCAGATCAGAAAATGGAACAAAACGTTTCGTTTACAGGTGATTCACCACGTTTAAGACTGGTTTCAGGCCATTCCGAGACGCCACACGACGACAGCTCGCCGTCATCGAAACCTGTGGCTCAAAAGCCATTTCTGAGACTTGTTCGTGATGAAATAGGCAGCGATTCCGAATCCTGAGTGAACTTCTGCCTCCTTCCATGCGTATCCTGAAGGACACGTTGAGTAAGGAGCAAGGTATGAACACGGTCCTGATTACAGGGGCATCAAGCGGAATTGGCCGGGCGGCTGCCCAATGGCTTGCAAGTCATGGCTGGCTTGTTTTCGCATGCGTGCGCTCTGATGAGGATGCGGCTGCGCTCAACGAGGTTGAACCGAAAATCAAGCCGCTCATAATGGATGTCACCAAACCGGAACAGATCGAACACGCCGTTCATCGTGTTGAGCAAGAGCTGAATGGCGACACGCTGACCGGCCTGGTCAACAATGCGGGCATTGCCCAGATGGGACCGCTCGCGCTGCAGCCGCTCGATGAGTTCAAAGCGCATTTTGAAGTCAATGTCTTTGGTGCGCTGTCGGTCACCCAGGCCTTTCTGCCATTGCTCGGAATGGATGAGACCCGCAAAGGCCGTCCGGGGCGCGTCGTGAACATCACATCCGTTGGAGGTAAACTCGCAGCGCCGTTTCTAGGCGCCTACTCATCGACCAAGCATGCCGTTGAGGGGCTTACGGATTCCTTGCGACGGGAGCTGTTGCCGTTTGGCATTGATGTGATCGCAATTGGTCCGGGTTCAGTGAAAACTCCGATCTGGGACAAGGCAGAAGAGAAGAATGAATCAACGCCTTATGCCAACACGCCCTGGGGAAAATCCATTGAGAAATTCTCCGAAGTCATGCTGAAAGGCGGGCGTGATGGGTTCCCGCCGGAGGACATCGCGGCTGTTATCGAAGAGGCACTGACATCAAAGAAGCCAAGGGCACGCTATGCGCCTGTACCGGACCGGCTGACCAATTGGACGATTCCGCGCCGACTACCCAAACGTTGGGTCGATAGAGCAATGGCGAAGCGCTATGCGATCGACGTGAAGGGCTAGCTTAAGCGAGTCCAACCTCTTCCAGAACTTTCTTCTGTCTGGCAGCCATGTCTTCAACGGCAAAGCCTTCAATACTGCGTTCGAACAGCTCATAGAAATTCAGCTCGGCTCCTAGCCGCAGATACGCTGCGCCCAGGCCGATCGCAGCTCGATCCATGAAAACGAATTCGGCCGGGATTTTCAAAGGCCCCTTTTCTTTCAGAAGCTGGCGGACCTGAAACGCTTCCTTGCGGCCATATTCGCCGGGCTTTACCCCGTCAGCAACTGTGCGGACGCGATCATCAAGCAGAGGTCCGTAGATGAATTGGGCCCATACATTCAGAACTTCGACAAGTTCACGGTTCAACCCTTCAAAACCCCATTGTTCATAGGCGGCGACACAATCATCGAAATCGTCCCGCAAAAGCGCATCACGAAGTTTCACCACACCCTCTACAAAACGCGGCGGGAAAATCCGTATACAGCCAAAGTCGAGCAGATTTATCCCTTCACCTTCTCCGGTCAGTTGATAATTGCCGAGATGAGGGTCGCCATGAATGATGCCATAGGCATTCATCGGTCCCCACCAGGTCCAGAACAGCATTTCAGCAATCTGATTTCGGGTTTCCTGAGGCGCACTTTCAAACGATGTAAGTGGTCGTCCCGACATCCATGTCATGGTCAGCAGGCGATTGGTCGATAATTCGTCTATGGCTCGCGGCACATTCACGAATGACTTGTCGGCGAGCATGATTTCGTAAGCCTGCATCGCCTTTCGCTCGCGTGTGTAATCAAGCTCCTCGCGCAGGCGCGCCGAAATTTCATCGATCACAGCACTAGGATCAATCGACCCATCGATGCGCTTGAATAGACCCATCATGGATTTGAGCTGACCGACATCGCTTTCCACCGCGCTCGACATGTCCGGATATTGAAGCTTGCAGGCAACGTCGTCGCCTTCCGGCGTCCGGGCGCGGTGCACTTGTCCGAGAGAGGCGGCATGGGCTGCCTCTTTCTCGAACTCGCTGAAGCGGCTCTGCCAGTCAGCTCCCAGTTCTGCACGCATGCGTCGCTTGACGAATGGCCAGCCCATGGCCGGCGCGTGTGCCTGAAGCTGGGACAATTCCGCAGCGTATTCAGGTGGCAGAAAATCTGGAATTGTGGACAGCATCTGAGCCACTTTCATTAAGGGCCCTTTGGTGTTTCCTAGTGCGGATGCCAGCGCTGCAGCGACTTTCTCATCATTGCTGCCAAATACCCGATTGGCACCGAAGCTCAGCGCGGCACCTGAAAGGTTGGCACCGACTTTGGCGGCGCGGCCAAAGCGTGCGGTAAAGCGATTGCGCTCCGGGTCATCGGGTGTTCGGCTGTCGTCACTCAAAACCAGTCTCCTTGTTTACAAGAGATAGGTTGAAACGACGGAAAGCCAACGCGTCTTTCTGACCAACCTTTTTAGATATGCGCGACACAAAAAAGGCCGCTTGTGGCGGCCTTTGGGTAAGATATGTCGTCTGGATCAGCTGTTCTGGCTGACTTCGTTGAAGTGCGCCGTTTTCAGAGTGTCAGAATTGATCTTCTGAACGGTTTCCTCTGTTGCGGCCGCGATGCACTGCTTTTCATAGCGAACGGCTGAGAGACCCTTGCGAGACGATGCAAATTTGCAAGCGTCTTTGATTTGATCCTGCAGGCGATCATAAGTTGCCTGCGCGCCTTCTTCTGTTTGCAGCGTCGCACGGTCGAACGAGAATTCGAAGTCGAATTGTTCGCCGGCAAACGCGGCTGGTGAAGCGATCATGCCTGTCATAGCAAGTGCGATCATTACGTTTTTCATTTTCAGTGTCCTCTTTTCTGTCCGGATGCCGCCGGACCGGGTCACTGCTCCCTACGAGGATGTATGTATCGTTTTTCGATAATTCTGTAAAGTAAAATTATTGTAATTCGATAAAATATGCTTCTTGTGCGTGTTTTCGTGTATTCGCAGCAAGTGGCTGCTTACGCGAGTAATTGGCGCGGCCTGACGCTTAAATTCATTCTATCACCTTAAGCATAATTTTAACCCAGTGTGCCAAGTTGGCACCCGAATGACACGCCAGTGATGGCGGGATGAGGGTGATACAAATGGCCAAGACAGTTCTCGTCGTTGATGACGACCCGACACAGCGCCGTCTTCTTCAGGCAGCTGTAGAGCGCGCAGGCTTTGCCTGCCGGGTCGCCCCAGATGGCGAAAGTGGTCTGGAAATGGCACGAAATCCATCCGACGGCGTGGACGTCATGTTGCTGGATCTCATCATGCCCGGCCTTTCTGGCATGGATGTGCTGTCAAAGATCCAGGAAGTTCGCCCGGATCTGCCAGTGATGGTTCTGACGGCTTCCGGCAGCATTGATACGGTCGTTCAGGCCATGCGCGCAGGCGCAATAGATTTCTTTGTGAAGCCGGCATCGCCCGAGCGTGTGGTGGTGTCCATTCGCAACGCCCTTCAGATGACCGATTTGCGGGGCGAAGTGAAACGTCTGAAGAAAACGGCAAGCGGTGAACTGTCTTTTGATGACATGATCGCGTCAGCCCCAAGCATGCGTCAGGTCGTGCGTCTGGGACAGCGTGCAGCATCTTCCAATATCCCGATCCTCATTCAGGGTGAATCAGGTGTCGGTAAAGAAGTCATTGCCCGCTGCATTCAAGGCGCGTCGGAACGCTCTGGTCGCCCATTCGTGACTGTGAACTGTGGTGCGATTCCAGAAAATCTGGTCGAGAGCATTCTGTTCGGCCATGAGAAGGGGGCTTTTACCGGCGCCGTTTCGAAATCGCCGGGTAAATTCGTCGAAGCCGATGGCGGCACGCTCTTTCTTGATGAGGTCGGCGAGCTACCGCTCGACATCCAGGTAAAGCTGCTTCGGGCTCTGCAGGAAGGTGAAGTGGATGCCATTGGGTCCCGTCGCCCGACAAAAGTGGACGTCCGCATCATCTCGGCAACGAACAAGGACCTCGCGCAACTGGTTGAGCAAGGGTATTTCCGTGAAGACCTTTACTACCGTCTGAATGTGTTTCCGGTCGACATGCCACCGCTTCGCGAGCGCAAGGAAGACATTCCTGCGCTGACGCAGCATCTGATCAAGCGGATCAATGCCTCGGAAGGCACGAAAGTCACAGGCGTGACGCCAGAGACAGCCACGCTTCTGAGCGCTTTTGATTGGCCAGGTAACGTTCGCCAGCTTGAGAACATGATTTTCCGGGCGGTGGTTCTTTGTGAAGGCGATGAGCTTCGCCCTCAGGATTTCCCGCAGCTTGCAAGCCTGATGGACAAACTGCCCGAACTTGAGCCTGTTCAGGCAGAGGTGCCTGCCCGAGAGGTCGCGGCCTCGATGTTGTCTATGCCGGTTGAAGCTACCGATGAGACGAGCATGCCGGTTCGCGTGACCGATTCCGGCGGAGAGCTTCGTCCGCTTGAAGAAGTGGAACGAGATCTGATCCAGTATGCGATCGACTTTTACGCCGGACATATGTCTGAAGTCGCTCGCAAGCTTGGCATTGGCCGCTCGACGCTTTACCGAAAAGTGCGCGAGCATGACCTTCGCGTGAAGCCGGAAGAAACTGAAGCCGAAGCGAGCTGAGCGCTCTCTTCATGTCCCGTTCAGGTGATATTCGTCAGGATTCAGCTCCTATGGGAGCTGATTATGCGAGTTTTGCAGAATTGGATATTGGGGTTTGTGCTGTTTGCCTTGCCGGCCGCAGCGCAGAATGCGGGCGGTGTGAAACCTGTCGCGCATCCTGCACTGCCTGACATATCTCAACGCACGCCTACGCCCGCATTGACTGTTCGCGGCAGTAGCTTCGCTTACTCCGATATGAAGCTCCGGAATATTCAGGCAGCGATCTCTGACATTGAAATGAATGTCGCAGTGATCCCGAAGGCGGCGCTCGCGCGGCGTCTGGCCATAGCGCGTTCATCCTGTGAATCTCTGGAACGCGACTTTGTATCGCGATCTGAAGTCACGACCATGCCAGATGCTTATCACGCATCCAAGGCATTCCGGGAGACGATCTCTTCATTGTGCGAGGACTTGCGGGTCGCATATTCAAGAACGCAGCGTGCAGGCCTTTCGGATGAACATCTCAACCGAATTGTTCAACAAACAAAAAAGTCTCTGACGCTGGCGACGCGTCTGCGCCTTGGAGCCGGACGGGAAAACCGGAAGCTTGCTGAAAAATACTGATCAGCCTTCGCGCCATTTTTCCATGGAAAGCGAGATCTGAAAGGTCTCACGGTATTTCGGGCTGTCAGACGGACGCGGTGGCTTGGTTGATGTCATATTCATGATTTCAGCCAGTTTGTTGTGTGCCGCGCCGGACTGGCCCGCACCGATATAGGCATGCAGCTCGACAAGGGCTGAGGACAGAGGATCGCGCGCGCGGATGACGAAGTATGGCTCGTCGTCTGGCAGCTCATTGTAAACGTCAAATTGGGACGGGTTGGCTTTGGAACCGAGTGGGGACGAGCTCATGTGAATGCCTCTCCATTAAGGTCGAATCAATTGTCTTCATGATTGACCGTGCGTTCGGTGATCGCAAGCGCTCGATCTGTCGCACGGGCGGGTAATTGTGAGAAGTCTTGCTCTGTCTGCTGGCTGGTGCCACATCTTCGCACATGTACAGACTGTTTGCGGCACTCGATATACCCGATGACGTGGGCGAAGCGCTTCAGGTCATATCCAAGAAGGTTGATGGTGCCAGCTGGCGACCAATCGAGAATTATCACATCACGCTTGGCTTTTTTGGAGAGATGGACGGCACGATCGCTGAAGATCTCGACCATGAACTTGCCCGGATTGATGCAACACAAATGCAGATCAGGCTGAAGTCGGCGGGCTGGTTTGGTGCGTCCGAGCCCCATTCACTCTGGGCAGGTGTTGAGCCAAATGAGGCGCTGAACCGTCTGGCTGCAAATTGCCTGAGAGCGGCGCGCCGGGTTGGGCTTGCTACAGAGAAACGAGCCTATCGTCCACATGTGACCCTGGCTTATTGTCATGGCACGACCCTGCACGATGCGATGTCATTTGCGCAGAAGCATGCACTGCTCAACATAGGGCCTTTCTGGGCCGATCGCTTTCACCTCTATTCGAGCTGGAGTGGAAAAAATGCATCCCGCTATGTCAGCGAAGCAGAATATCCTTTGGGACCGGTTCGTAACGTGTCAGATTTACATTCCGGAAACCAAAATCAGTCGGAATGAGATTTCAGAAAAATCCGATTGATTGCCCCAAGGTCACTGGTCTGAAAGTGTTGTCATGGAAACGTCGAACACACTTCACCGAGATGTGCAGGGCTTGCCGCGTGAGGCAGGCCCATTGTCGTCATACAATGGCGACATTCCTCCATGTCCTGACTGGTTCACCAAAGCGATTGCGACGGGGTATGAAACGCGCTTCGTGCGCGTAAAAGGTGCGCGCGTTCACTATCAAAGCTGGTCCTCTCCGAACAAGCCGGGATTGCTGCTCGTGCACGGCAATGGCGCGCATGCGCATTGGTGGGACTTCATCGCGCCATATTTTGCGCAGACTTATAATGTTGTAGCGATGACGTTTTCCGGCATGGGAGAGTCTGATTGGCGTTCTGAATACGACATGGCGACCTTCGCCGAAGAGCAGATAGCCGTCTGTGAAGCGACAGGCATGTTCGATCATGAACAAAAGCCCATCATTGTGGCGCATTCCTTTGGTGGCTTTGTAACGATCCTGACCGGGGCGGAATATGGCGAGCGGCTTGCTGGCACGGTGATTGTGGATAGTCCTGTGAATCCGCCTCATCGCGAACGCAAAGAGAGCCGGGCGATCCGCAGCCATAAGATTTATCCAGATCTTCCAACGGCTCTGGGCCGCTTCCGTCTTGCGCCGGCACAGCCTTGCGAAAATCATTTTGCGATGGATTATATTGCCCGCTGGAGTCTCAAACAGGTCGAGACGGACAGCGGTATGGGATGGACCTGGCGGTTTGATCCAGACATCTGGCAGCGCTTTGAAATCGGAAAGTCTGCAAGCGAGCTCCTGAAGCAGACGGCTTGCCGGATCGCGCTCTTCAGGGGTGAGGACTCCGAGCTCATGCCTGACGAGGTGAAGGACTATATGGAGCAATTGCTGGACCGAAAGGTCCCTTTCGTCTCCATTCCGCACGCATATCACCATGTCATGCTGGATCAGCCGCTCGCCTTTGTGTCGGCTCTGCGTGCGATCCTGGCAGACTGGGATCATTCCGCCCCATCGAGAAAATCCGAGTAAGGAATAGATGTATTGAGTGGATTGGGGCTTGCGAGAATGCGCCGGAGCCACTATCCCGATAAAAACTAGGTTTTAGGCTGAAAGGGCACCCGCATGAGCGATCATTACGTTCGCGGCGAAATGGACATTTCCACGCAAGAAAATACCTGGCATGGCTTCATGAAAGTGACCCAATGGGCTTCTTTCATCCTGATCATCACGCTCGGCTATGCGGTCTTCACCATCACAATGGGCATGCACTGGATGGTTGCGCTCGGCCTGATGGCTGTCCTCGGCATTGCAGGTGGCCTGTTCATGGGCATGGGTAGCGCCTGGATCGTCACCGTAATCGGATTGGCGGTTTTCGCGGTCATCCTTCAGCTGATCATCATGTTCGCGAGCGCTGTCTTATAGAGCTGCTTCACGGGTGAGAGAAATCAGGCCGGGCGAATTGCCTGGCCTTTTTTTATGCTCAGACGCGAACGGGTCGGCAGGTGTTGCAGACAACTGCAGACGGGTCATCTTCCAGCTGCGCAATGGAAATCGGACCATCACAGGTCACGCAGTAGCCGTAATCACCGTTTTCCAGCCGAGACAGAGCGAGCTCGACCCGAAACAGAATGTCAGGCTGCGCAAGAGGGCGCGGCGTTCGAAGTTTATGCGAATGGTCGAATCCCACGCGCGGAGCATGACCAATGGCTGGGCCATTGGACACCGAGCCTGGCAAAACAGGCGAAGAAGAGTTTGTTCGCTTTCCCACAAAATGTATGCTGCTCATGAAAAATCATTCCCGCAAGCAAAAAATTTCATGCTTCATTGGGAAATCCATGCCCCAAATTGATAATTCGTCTGATTTGAGTGCCCTTTATGTCTGATTTGCCTCTGGCAGTTTCCCATCTCACCAAAAGATTTGGCAGCTTCTGCGCCGTGCAGGATGTCTCCTTCGAATTGAGGGGAGGCGAAATACTCGGCTTTCTGGGCCCCAATGGTGCGGGCAAGTCTACCAGTCTTCGACTGGCGCTTGGCATTATGCAGCCAGATGAAGGTCAGTCGCGTATCTATGGGGCGGCGCCGTCACTAAAAAATCTTCATCGGGTTGGCTTTCTTCCGGAAGAGCGCGGTCTCTACAAGCGCATGACAGCGCGAAACGTTATTGCGTATTTCGCCCGTCTGAAGGGGATGAAAAACAGTGACGCGCTCACGCGGGCCGATGAGCTTCTCGAACGGTTCAATCTTTCTGACTTTCGCAAAACCCGCATTTCTCGGCTCTCTAAAGGGATGGCGCAGAAAGTTCAGATCCTGTCCACGCTCGCACACGAACCGGACATCCTGATCCTCGATGAACCTTTTTCCGGTCTCGACCCCGTCAATCAATCTGATCTGGAGCTTCTGATCCGTGAACAGCACGCGCGCGGTGCTTCCATTCTGTTTTCGACACATGTGATGGAACATGCTGAGCGTTTATGTGATCGGCTCGTCATGATGGCGAGCGGTCGAAAAATGTTCGACGGTAGTATGCAGGAAGCGTTTTCGCTTTTGGCTCACAAAGTGCGACTTGCAACGCTACCAGAGCGGGACCTGGCAGCTGAGATGCGGGAAACTGCGTTTGAGGTCGCGCCTTTGCAAGTGGAAGAGGACGATGCCCAGCGCGTATGGTGGGAAGTCACGCTTCCGAGTGGTGCGACGAGTCAGGATGTGCTCACCACCGTGATCCAGAAGGGGATTCTGATCGAGGGTTTCGATCCGGATGAGCGTCGCCTGCGTGACGTCTTCGTGTCTCTTGTTTCGGAAGCGGAACAAAAATATGGAGCGATGCGCCATGGGTAAATTGCTGCTGGTCGCTCGCCGCGAATATCTGGCCTATGTGACGGCATGGGGCTTCTGGCTCGGCCTTTTGTTTACGCCGCTCATTCTGGCGCTTGCCATGGGGCTGCCTCTGCTCATCGAGAAGACACAGCCCGCCCGCTACTATACGGTACTTGAAACGGGCACGACTTTTTCCGATCACCTTACCGAATATCTCAATGATCGGCGTGCGCGCGAGATCGAACGCCTCCTCTCACCAGTATCAGGGCTGAGCGAAGATGCGGACGCAAGTGAAAGGCTGAAGGAATTTCGCAGTCTGCGCGCTCAGGGCACGGCCCTTGAGGCCGCCGTTCTGCAGGTTGCCCCGGAGCTCGTTCCTGCCATTCCCGCACATGATTTTGTTGAGGTTCCGCCGCCTGCACAAAGCATTGACGATCTGATGGCTTATCTCACAGGGGAGAAGCTTGTGTCGGGGCCACTCGGAGCGCGCGAATTGTATGCAGTCTTCATCGTTGGCAACGACCAGATCGAATACTGGAGTGACGATGTCGTATCGACGGATTTTTCACGCATGGGTATGCGGGTCAGCGAACAGATGGCGCTTCGCAACATGTTCGATGCGGAAGGCTTTGACGAGCGCCTGATTGCTGAGACACGCGCGAATGCACTTGAAATTGAACTGCGTAGCCCGTCCGCACAAAGCGAAACCGGTCAGATTGCATTTTCGGACCAAGCACCGTTCTTCATGGCGATCGGGCTTTCCTTTCTGCTCTGGCTGCTGATTTTCTCGGTCGTCAATTATCTGCTGACCGGTACGATTGAAGAGCGCTCCAACAAGATTTTTGATGCACTTCTGACCAGTGTTTCGCTGCCGCAATTGCTGACGGGCAAACTCCTGGGTGTCTTGTTTCTCAGCCTGACGCTCGTCTCGGTCTGGGCCTGTTCCTCGCTGATTTTCAGTCTGGCACTTCAGGATGCGCTGCCGCCGGAGATTTCTCAGGCCCTCGCCGAAGCTCTCAACCCGCGCCTTTTGGCTCCCGCTGTTGTCAGCTTTTTCCTCGGTTACCTGATGTATGGTGCCATGTTTCTGGCGCTCGGATCGCTTTGCGACACCATTCAGGAAGCACAATCCTTACTCAGTCCCGTTTTCATCGTCATGATGATCCCATTGCTGATGATACCGGTTGCCATCAGCAATCCTGGCTCACCTCTGTTGGAAGGGCTGGCCTGGTTTCCTCTGCTGACACCGTTCCTGCTCATTCTTCAGGTACCAAACGATCCGCCGGTTTGGCAGGTGCTTGTGCAGATTCTCTGGATGGGCCTGTTTACAACCGGTGTGCTCTGGGCAGCAACGCGTGTTTACCGGGCCGGTGCTGTGCACGGCGCGGGCCTGACGGAGGCGAGAGGCTGGATGATGGGGTTGATTGGCCGGAAAAAGGCTGCGTCTGCTCACGGCTCAGAAGCGGGTGACCGTTAGCTTTTTTTCCTCGAGCAGCCGGACGAGGCTGTCAGGCCCTGAAAGGTGTCCTGCACCGACGGCGATGAAGATGCGACCGCGCTCGGTGTTCAGCAGGTGCAGTATGGTGTCACGCCAGTCCTTGTTGCGTTCAACGATCAGGATCTCATAAACGTCTGGCAGCATTTCACGCATGTTTTGCATGGTCGAGGCGTCGAGGCTTTCAGCGTCGCCGGCCGCCCAAACGGCAATGAGTTCGCTGAACTCCTCCTTCAGGTCAGGTATCTCGTCGACCGACTGCATGAGAAACTCAAGCTGGGTTTCATCGGGCAGGCTGGCCAGACCAACCGGCACAACCATGCTGCCTTCCAGTGCGCGCTTCTCAATGTCTTTGTTGTCGATCAGGTCCTGAATCCAGGCTTCGCTGCCATATCGTGCATCGAAGTCGAGACGCTCCAGTGCCATCCGTCCAAACAGGATGGAAACCTGCCAGGCGCGTTGTCCATTCAACTTTGCGAAAGGCAGCCCCAGCTCATCAGCCGCGATCTCAAGACGGGCATAGTCTTCTTCACTCAGAAGGTCCGAAAGCAATTTACCTGGCTCGGCCTTCGCCAATTGCCCGTACAGACGCTGATCATCCAGCGTTACATCTTCAGGAATGGCTTCCAGATAAACGATGTCAGATGTCAGAAGTGTGTCTTCAAGCTTCTCGGTTTGCCAGGCCAGCGTTTTGGGAAGCAGGTGGATGGTTCCGAAAAGAAACACTTCGGTATCATCATCGGCCACGCGCCAGATCGCCGGGCCGCTTGTTTCTGGTGTATGGTTCGTCGTGGCTGGCTCTACAGCGGCGCAGGCGCAAACGAACCAGGCCAGACCCAGAACCCAGCTACGGGTGGCAGTGAGCGTATGGGTGAAAATTGTCATGGAGGCCTGCTTTTTCCGGAGAAGGTGAAGCTATCACTTGCGTTTCAAACCTACTCGCCATATCCAGACCGCTCTGGCAATATGCCGGTCTGTAACAGGTAAGCACCCATAGCTCAGCTGGATAGAGCGCTGCCCTCCGAAGGCGGATGTCAAGTCTGGCGATGGTTTCTGGTGTTGGAAGAAAGAAGTGACTAAACAACGGTTTGAGCGGATGTCGGGTTCGCTCTTTAGACCGATATAAATCTCGCGTAAGCATAGCGTAAGCACCTCGCGAACGGTATGCACCCGTAGCTCAGCTGGATAGAGCGTCGCCCTCCGAAGGCGAAGGCCACAGGTTCGAATCCTGTCGGGTGCGCCATGCTTTCAAGCGCAAATTATTTCTCCCAGCCTGCTGAAAAAATTGGACTATCTTCGAATTCATGTGCATCAGATTCGATCATATCGCGATAACAGCGTCAATCTCAGCACTGTTGGATGTGCGATGTAGTCGCCTTTTTCCAAATATAAGGACATAAATGGAAGCGCATCGTGAGTTCGAACATCTCCTCGAAAGGGCCATATTGTTTGGACTGCTCAGATAGGTGATACCAGAGCCTCACTTTTTATGTTCCAGCTTATACGCCAAGGTCGCGGGACAAGCTTCATCCAAAAATCGTATTTCCCATTAGTCACTCCGATTACCCCCACCCCGCACGTGCCGGATAGCGATAGCTCCATGATGCTTCGACAATCATGCGCCTTGCCTCACGGTTGCCGGTCGCCGCGGCAAATTCTGTTTTCGGAAGTATAGTCAGACGTGTGAGGCCCAGATAGGCCATCAACTGTCTCGGGCTGTCAAAGCGCGCCAGATCGCCAACCGATGCAATGAAGGTAGCTGCTGACACAACATCCAGACCATAAAAACAGCGCAACGCCTGTACGATTAATCCAATCCACCATTATGGCACAAGCTCACAAATCCGTTTGGTCAGGGCGTCACGCCGATCTGTAGCCACCAGTCATTCGCGACATCGTCGCATCTGGATGCCCGAATAGACTCAAGATCTCCGGAAAGAAAGTTCGCAGCTTTCAAACACGCAATAGCTCAGCGCTTAAGCTTGTCGAAAAGATCGATCAGCTCTGCGACTTTTTCGCGCTGTTCCGTCGTGTTGCCAGTTGCAATAACATCCTCCACACAGTGTGAGGCATGCTGTTTCAGAAGTTCGCTCTCAGCCCGTGAGAGCGCGGATTTGACGGCCTGCATCTGATGTAGAACTTCGATGCAATACCGATCTTCTTCGAGCATACGCACAAGTCCTCGGACCTGTCCTTCAATTCTCTTGAGCCGGGCAACGACTTTTTCTGACATTGACAAATACCTCTGGGGGGTATTAAGCTTTTTTCTACCTGAAAGGTCAATGCATGCCAGCAGTTCGCACATTTGTCGTTACGCTTCTGGCGCTCCTGTTTGGAGCGCAACAGGCGCTTTGTGCATGCCCAAGTGAACTCTCAGTTTCCCAGATCACCGTTCCATATTCTTCCGCTGATGCTCAGCCGCACGTGGATGATCCATGCGCGGAACACTCCAAAGGCGGAACGGACGAGAACGGCCAACCGTGCGGACATTGCGACACCAGCCTGAAATTGCTGAAGGCGGACGATTCCAGAGCCGCGCTCGTTCCTGCTCCTCTGAAAGTCGCCATCCTTGATGCGTTTCCTGTCGCGCATTCATCGGTTGCGCTGATCGGTAATGCGTATTTTAGCCCGCTTTCAACACGCGGACCGCCTCTGAGGCAAACCCCTGTTTCTCTGAAAACACGCCTTTTGAATTGAGTTCCATGCCTTTGGCCTGCGCCTGAGCGCGAGGCCTCTCGTATGGCGCGATTGGTCTTCGACTGATCGCACGAAAACTCACTTCAAAGGAATATATTATGGTCACCCGAAGACAATTTATCCGGACCAGCGCGCAAGGTGCATTGGTTCTGGGGATGTCGTCCATGCTCCCCGGTTGGGCGCAGTCTGCAACAAACGGAAACACAGGCGTCTCCACAAGAACGGCAACAAATTTCAATCTCACAGTTGGACGTTTTCCTGTCCGTATCGATGGGCGCGCAGGCGAAGCTATCGGCATGAACGGAACGGTTCCTGCACCACTCTTACGCTTTCGTGAAGGCGACGAGATTACGCTGAATGTTACTAACACGCTGAATGAAGACACCTCAGTTCACTGGCATGGATTGTTGGTGCCGTTTCAAATGGATGGTGTGCCCGGCGTGACGTTTCCCGGCATTCGTCCAGGCGAAACCTTCACGTATAAATATGCTGTGCCCCAATCAGGCACCTATTGGTATCACTCTCACTCAGGCCTTCAGGAGCCACTTGGGCATTACGGACCGATCATCATCGATCCGGCAGGTACTGATCCCGTGCAGTATGACCGTGAATACGTACTCGTTCTGTCGGATTGGAGCTTTATGAGTCCCTACCGCATTTTCTCTGAGCTGAAAAAAGCGGGCGATACGCTGAACTACCAGAAGCGAACTGTACCTGACTTTTTGCGGGATGTTCAGGAGCGAGGACTGGATGCAGCATGGGCTGATCGCGCCATGTGGGGCGAGATGCGTATGTCGCCGCGAGATATCGCTGATGTCACGGGCGAAACCTATACTTATCTGATCAATGGTCACGCCACATCGGACAACTGGAATGGCGTCTTCAATGTCGGCGAGCGGATACGGCTCCGCATCATCAATGCGTCGTCTATGTCAATGTTCAACGTTCGCATGCCAGGCCTGCCGATGACAATAGTGGCAGCCGATGGCCTAAATGTTCAGCCCGTTGAAGTCGATGAATTTCAGATGGGCAATGCCGAAACTTACGACGTCATTATCGAACCGAAGGAAGAACGGGCGTTCGCATTCGTGGCGGAAAGCATTGACCGTTCGGGTCAAGTCGTCGCCACTTTCGGTCCACGTCCGGGCATGCGCGCTGAGGCTCCAGCGCTACGCATCGTTCCAACGCTCACCATGCGCGACATGGGTATGAGCCATGACAGTATGGGTCATGACGGAATGAGTGGAATGCCTTCGGGATCGGGTTCGATGACTGGAATGGATCACGGCGCCATGGGCGGAATGGATCATTCCAACCATGGGATGATGGCGGGCACGGGCGGAAGCAGCTGGCCTGTGGAGGCACAAACAATTGAGAGGGGTCCAGGTGTTACAAATATTGCTATGATGCCGACCAGTCGCCTCGATGAGCCGGGCATCGGTCTGGACAATGTCGGGCATCGTGTTTTGCGATACTCTCAATTGCGCAGTTTAGCGCCAAATCCCGACCATCGAATGCCCGGACGCGAAATGGAAATCCATCTCACGTCCAACATGGAACGCTATATGTGGTCGTTTAACGGTGTCGAATTTGCTGACATCACAGCGCCGATTATATTCCACGAAGGCGAGCGCGTGCGGGTGACGCTCATCAATAATACGATGATGCCGCATCCCATTCACTTGCACGGCATGTTCTTCGATCTCGTCAACGGAGCCGGTCACAATAAGCCGCGAAAGCATACCGTGATCGTCAAACCGGGCGAGAAACTTTCATTTGATGTAACTGCTGATCATGTGGGTGACTGGGCATTCCACTGTCACCTCTTCTTCCACATGCATGCAGGTATGATGCAGGTCGTTTCGGTCCTGCCGGACAGTTCATCGTCGATGCCGGGTATGGAGCATCCTCATGGTTCGCACGGCACGGATCACTCAGACATGCACGGCGAAATGGGAAAGGAGGTGCGCTCATGAGCACGATCTCGAAAACCATTCTGATGGGAAGCATACTAAGCGCATTGGTGTCTGCGGCTCCCTCATTCGCGCAAGATCACGGCTATAACTCCGATGGAGAGAAGCTCTGGTCGCAGGCCGATCAATATTATGATGCAGACGAAATGGACGCTGCGCGCGCAAGCGTATTGCATCACAATGGCGACGACCATTTTTACATGTTTTCTCTGGACAGAGCTGAGGTCCAGTTCAAGGACGGCGAGGAAGTCGGCGTCTGGGATGGCTCCTTCTGGTATGGCGGTGACGTAAATAAGCTCTTCATCAGTACTGAAGGCGAATACGCTTTTGAAAGCGATGAATTTGAAGAGGCTGAGGTTCAGGTTCTTTGGTCACGAGCTGTTTCACCTTTCTTCGATATACAGTCAGGTATCCGCTACGATTTTGAACCAGATGGACTGGCACACGCTGTGCTCGGGTTCCAGGGGCTCGCGCCGTACTGGTTTGAACTCAATGGCGCGACATATCTGAGCGAAGAAGGTGATCTGACTGGTGATCTGGAAGGTGAGTATGAGCTCTTCCTGACGCAAAGGCTTATCCTTCAGCCGCGTGCTGAATTGCAGTTCTCTGCACAGGACATACCGGATCGGGACATCGGATCTGGTTTCACCAACCTACAGGCGGGTTTGCGTCTCAGATATGAGTTTGAGCGAGAATTCGCACCCTATGTCGGTGTCGAATATCACAGCGCACTGGGCGACACAGCCAACATGATTGAAGCAGCTGGCGGCAGCAAAGATGACACGGTTTGGGTCATCGGTGTGCGCGCATGGTTTTAGGAGAACAATATGATTGAGATCATTCCAAACTGGCACCCTTTGTTCGTACACTTCACCGTCGCGCTCCTGCTCATTGCTACGCTGTTGTTTGTGATAACCACAGTCTCAGGCAAATCGCGATGGTCGGAGATTTTGAGCGGGACTGCGCACGTCAATCTCTGGCTGGGTGCAGGCTTTTCGCTCATCACCGTGCTTGCCGGATTTTACGCGTACAATACCGTTGCACATGACGGCCCATCGCACGCGGCGATGACGGATCACCGAAATTGGGCGCTTCCAACGGCCAGTGTATGGATTGCACTGGCCATCTGGGCGGGCTTCGGAGCGAAAAAATCAGGCTTCCGGCGTAGCTGGCTCTTTCTGATTGCAACGCTTGCAGCAGCAGGTTTGCTCACAGTCACGGCGTTTAAAGGCGGCGAAGCAGTCTATCGATACGGGCTGGGCGTCATCTCCCTCCCGCAAGTCGAAGGCGATGGAAGCCATGGCAGTCATCACCATGGCGGAGATGATCACGACCACGGCGAAGCAAACGACCACCATGACTCAGATGAGCATGACGTCATGCTTGAAGATGACATGTCAGGTGTCACGACGGAACCAACGAATACTCCATCGAACATACCAATGGAGTCTGAACCCCACAATCATGATGATCACGACCACGATGATCATGATCACTCACACTAAAAGAAAGGAAACACGACAATGAAAAAATTCATGACGATTATCGCTATCTCAGCACTGTTTGGAACGCCTGTCCTCGCACAGGAACATGAACATATGCCGGGACATGACATGACCCATATGGAGGGCGGTATGCATGGCGAGCACATGGGCCATGCTGCAGAGGACGGTGAGCGAGAGGCTATGCCAAGTGTGCGGCAGGTTGAAGCCTCCAAAGTCTGCATGGTCAACGATATGGCTTTCGACAAAGATCAGATCGCTGTCGAAGTCGATGGAAAGACCTATTACGGCTGCTGCCCAATGTGCAAAGACCGCCTTGAATCTGATGCCAGCCTGAGAACGGCGACAGACCCTGTCAGCGGCGCTGAAGTCGACAAGGCGACAGCAGTCATCGGCGCTGATGCAGACGGGAATGTCTATTACTTCGAGTCTGAACACAATCTGCACACCCATATGGGCGTGTGAAATTGACGGCGACACTGGCCACGGGAGCGGGACCGGAAACGGACCCGCTCTTTGGAGCAAATTACTTCACATTGCTCCGATGGGCTCTGGCACTTGGCGTGGTGATAGGTCATGCCTTCATGATTACGACGGGTTATGAAGTAACCCGTATACATGAGTGGACCCTGAGCTATCTCTCAGTGAATGGCTTTTTTATTCTGTCGGGATTGCTGATATCAAAGAGTCTGAACACACGCCCCCAACTTCTGCCATACATTATCTCACGGTTGTTGCGGATAGCGCCCGCACTCATTGTGCTTCTAATTGCACTCATCCTGTTCTTTGGACCAGTTTACGGTGAAAAGACCGGCTTTGATTACCTGACGCAGAGTGAGCCTTGGGCTTATGTCGCAAAAACGCTCGCGATGGGTGACCCTTTGGGTAGGCCTGGAGGGGTGTTCCACGCATCATCAGACCCTCACTTTAATGGCGCGCTCTGGACTATCAGATATGAAGTTCTTGCGTATATTTTAGCCGGTGCCGCATTCTTTGTCGGTGTGCTTCGGTCAGCGCGCAGCGTTTTAATCGCTTTTTTGCTGGTTCAGATAATGTATCTGGCGACCCCAGTCCTGCAGCAACAGAATCTGTCCATTCCGGGTGGAGTAATTTCATTGCTTCGCTTCATGAGCACTTTCCTGATGGGTATGTGTCTCTGGTATTTTCCGGTTTTAAGACATCCTCCTCTATGGAGCCTAGGCTGTTCAGTCGTCTTGTTCGCGGTATTTGGGTGGTCGTTCTTAGGCGAACTATTCGCTAACATCGCGATTGCATTGATCATGATGCGCGCCGGATTGGTACGGTCAGCAAACGCACGGATCGCCAAAATTCCTGATTACTCGTACGGTATTTATATCTGGCATTTCCCGGTCATGCAGAGCCTCGCAATCACGTTTTCTCTCACGAATGCGCCGACGTTATTCCTGATCGGGCTCCCGTTTATCATCATCGTTTCTGCCATTTCGTGGCATTTCGTAGAAAAGCCATCACTTAAGTTCAAGGTGCGACGTATTGAATAAATACCTATAGGGGGTATATGTATTTTAAGAAACTTGAGGCGACCATGACCGATCATCACAATCACGAGCATCACCATCACCACGACCACTCTTGCTGTTCCACCGATCCTGAACAGAAGAGCGCAGGCGCAGATGGCAAGTATGATAAAGTACCATCTGGCTATACAGGCACGGTCTGGACCTGCCCAATGCACCCGCAAGTCCGCGATGTACGGAACTCGGGTTGTCCCATATGCGGCATGGCACTCGAACCCGAGACGCTCAGTGCCACACCCGAGGATGACAGTGAATTAAAAGACATGACCAGACGGTTCTGGGTGAGCGCGTTCCTCGCGTTTCCACTGCTCGTCATTACCATGGGGGAAATGATCCCAGCTTTCGGACATGTTTTCTCCGGCGACTGGAATAAATGGTTCCAGGTTATCTTGGCGACGCCGGTCGTCTTGTGGGGTGGCTATCCCTTCATGGTCCGCGCGGTGCAATCTGTTCGCAGCGGCAATCTGAATATGTTCACTCTGATCGGTCTCGGCGTGTCGGTTGCGTTTGTTTATTCACTCGTCGCGCTATTCTTCCCTCAAATTTTTCCGCCAACCTTCCGTGATCATAGCGGAAATGTTCCCGTCTATTTCGAAGCAGCGGCAGTGATCACAGCGCTAGTGTTGTTGGGACAAGTGCTCGAACTCCGTGCCAGGTCTCAGACATCGGGCGCGATCAGAGCCTTGCTTGAACTCGCGCCGCCAACCGCAAACCTCATCGGTGAGAACGGTGAAGAAAAAGAGGTTCCAGTCGAAGCTTTAAAACAGGGCGACAAGATTCGCGTGCGTCCGGGGGAAAAACTTCCCGTTGATGGCTCGGTGCTGGAAGGCCGTTCTTCTGTAGACGAAAGCATGATCACCGGAGAGCCAATGCCGGTTGAAAAGCACGCTGAAAGTCAGGTCACAGCCGGAACCGTAAACGGCACGGGCATGCTGATCATTCAAGCCGCTAAAGTCGGCGAAGACACCATGCTATCTCAAATCGTGCGAATGGTTTCTGAAGCTCAGCGGAGCCGTGCTCCCATCCAGAAACTGGTCGATATTGTGTCATCCTGGTTCGTGCCTGCTGTCATCCTGACGGCTATTCTGACCTTTATTGTTTGGGCAATCTTTGGCCCTGAACCCGCGATGGCGTTTGCAATCGTGAACGCAGTGGCGGTCCTGATCATTGCCTGTCCATGTGCACTTGGTCTTGCCACCCCGATGTCGATTATGGTGGGCACCGGAAAAGGTGCGCAGCTCGGTGTCCTCATTAAGAACGCCGAGGTTCTTGAGACTTTTGAGAAGGTCAACACACTTATTGTCGATAAAACAGGCACTCTTACCGAAGGAAAACCAAAGCTTCAAAGCCTCAAGCCATCCGACGACATGATGGAAGACACGTTGCTCCAGCTCGTTGCGAGCGTAGAAACCTCCAGCGAACACCCCCTCGCACAAGCCATCGTCAACGCAGCAAGCGAACGTGGCCTGAAGCTTTCTGACGCTTCGAATTTCTCCTCCACAACCGGTGAAGGTGTTGAAGCAGAAGTCGATGGACGGAAAGTCGCCATTGGCAACGCGAAACTTATGCGAACGCTTGGCGTATATAGTGAAGAGATCGGCCGGGAAGCTGACGTTCTTCGTGCGGATGGCCAGACTGTAATGCTGTCTGCAATTGATGGTGCGTTTGCAGGGTTTATTGGCGTTGCAGACCCGATCAAATCGACAACGATTGATGCGATTTCACGGCTCAAAGCAGATGGGTTGAAGATTGTGATGCTGACCGGCGACAATGAAACCACGGCAAGGGCAGTGGCCCAGAAAGTTGGCATTGACGACGTGCGGGCCGATGTTTCGCCAGAAGATAAGCACCGCATCGTTGGTGAATTCCAAGATAGCGGTGCAATTGTTGCCATGGCCGGAGACGGTATCAATGATGCACCTGCTCTTGCACAGGCTAATATCGGGATCGCCATGGGAACGGGCACCGATGTTGCCATCGAGAGTGCTGGGGTCACCTTGGTTCGCGGAGACCTGACCGGTGTAGCTCAGGCACTTGAGTTGTCTCGGGCTGTCATGCGCAATATCCGCCAAAATCTGGTCTTTGCGTTTGGCTACAACACACTCGGCATCCCCGTGGCGGCTGGAGTATTGTTCCCGATTTTCGGGCTACTTCTGTCACCCATGATCGCTGCCGCCGCCATGAGCTTGAGTTCAGTCTCGGTCATCGGCAACGCGTTGCGGCTGCGATCCCTGAAACTTTAAAACTCGATGAGCGCGGGATCAGAACTGGTTCCGCAGATTGGACATAAGAATGCAGCATGACGACTACAAAAAAGGGTCTTTGACTCTCGCGGGCACCGTGGCCATGGGCACTGGTGTCATGATCGGCGCGGGCATATTTGCGCTCACCGGACAAGTCGCAGAGTTTGCCGGTGACTTATATCCTGCTGCTTTCCTGCTTGCCGCGATCATCAGCGGCTTCAGTGCATATTCCTACATCAAGGTATCGAATAAGTTTCCGAGCGCTGGCGGCATTGCTATGATTCTGAAGAAGGCTTACGGGCCGTCAATGATCACAGGCGGTGCGGCGCTGCTCATGGCTTTTTCCATGATCATCAATGAAAGCCTCGTGGCGCGGACGTTCGGCACCTACACGCTCCAGATATTTGGCATTGAAGGAGGAATTTGGGTTCCCATTCTGGCGGTCGGCCTGATCTTGCTGGCCTTTCTGGTCAATATCGCCGGAAACAATGTTATTGGCAGTGTGTCCAAGGTGACGGCATTTCTGAAAATTGGCGGCATTCTGGTATTCGCCGTGATCGCGCTCTGGGCTGGTGGCTTCAGTTTCCAGCCCATGGAGAATGGCCTGGCCGACAAGACATCTGCTGGCGGGTTTCTTGCCGGGGTCGCTCTTGCAATCCTCGCCTATAAAGGCTTCACGACCATCACCAATAGCGGCGACGAGGTGAAAGACCCGAACAAGAATGTTGGCCGAGCAATCATGATCTCATTGGCGATCTGTACGGTTGTCTATCTGCTCGTGTGTCTCGCCGTTGGGGCAACACTCAGTGTTTCGCAAATCGTTGAAGCGAAAGACTATGCATTAGCCGAGGCCGCAAAACCTGCGCTGGGCAATTACGGTTTATGGTTCACCGTTGCGATTGCGATGATCGCAACAGCATCAGGGTTGTTAGCCAGCTTGTTCGCTGTATCCCGCATGTTGACCATGCTGACGAATATGGAGCTGATCCCGCATAGTCATTTCGGCATGCCAGGTCCCATTCAGAAGCACTTACTCGTTTATACCGCAGTAATTGCGGGGCTCCTTGCCGTGTTTTTTGATTTGAGCCGTATCGCTTCACTCGGTGCGATTTTCTACCTTGTGATGGATATTATGATCCATTGGGGCGTGTTCCGGTATCTCCGCAAAGAGGTTGAGGCTTCACCGATTGTGCTTCTTGTCGCCATTGGCCTGGATGTGATCGCGCTGTCTGCTTTCATAGTGCTGAAATGGCAGGCCGACCCTATGATCATCGTCATTGCGATTGTCGGCATGGTGATCGTGTTCGCTTTCGAACGATTCTTCCTTCGTCACTTGCGAAGCCAAAGGTCTGATCAAAGTACGCCGCACGATCACATGAAACCGTCGTGACCGGGTCCATTCTCATCGGCATTCTCACATTCTGCCTCGCAAGTACGGTCCATTATTTTGCGCTGACCCGGCTGCACGGGGTAATCACGGCGCGAATGAAGCCGGGGTATTCGGCAGTGCTGGCTGGCATCTGCGGCGCAGGAGCTGCTCACCTTCTCGAAGCCATGCTTTACGCACTCAGCTTTGCCGTCATGGACGCTACTGGACTAGGCGGATTCAAGGGAGGCGACAGCGATGGTTTCATGGACATCTTCTATTTTTCTCTGGTCAATTACACTTCGCTCGGCCTTGGTGACATCTACCCCACGGGACATTCGAGATTTATGGCTGGGCTGGAATCCCTGAATGGTTTTCTGCTCATCTCCTGCTCAGCCTCGCTGGTGTTCGTTCTGATGCACAAAAATTTTAGCCAGCCAGGCAATAGCTGACGTTGCGTTCTAATTTTTCACGGAACATTGGTCAGCCCGCTCCGTTTCAACCTTCATATACCCCACCGCCGTATAAGGAGGACGCATAAGATGGAAAGCAAAAGCAACTATTGGAAGTTCGGCGCAATGATCGGCACGTCGATGATTGTGATGTTTGGACTGATGTATCTCAACACCTACGCCCTTGAGCACGTGCGGTGGAGTGAAACGCGCTTTTATATGACCTTTATAATGGGCGCTGGCATGGCGGTGGTCATGTTGAGCTTCATGCTGAGCATGTACAAGGATAGCCGGATCAATCTCGCGATCTTTGGCGGTTCCGCCCTCGTTTTCCTGCTTGCCCTGTGGCTTGTGCGCAGCCAGGCGACGGTCGAGGATCGCTCTTACATGAAAGCGATGATCCCGCACCACTCAATTGCTATCATGACGAGCGAACGGGCTGGAATTAAAGACGTGCGTGTTCGCAAGCTCGCTGATGAAATCATCAAGGCTCAGCGCCGTGAGATAAAGGAGATGGACTGGTTGATCAGGGATATCGCTACCAACGGTCCGGCCACGACAGAGGCCGAGGCAGCGGCCAGACCCGTGCCTCCTTTCGAGGGCGAACTCGACCCTGCCGTCCCGTCTGGCTCAGAAGTAGCAGAGCAATAGTCTTAGCATAAAGGTGAACAGTAGGATTCTGCAAAAGAGACTGGAAATATCTTAACTTTCTTCCCAAATAGATACCCTGTATGGGGTATTGTTGAATGTTGAAGACCGAAACAAAAGACGCAGCAGCCCGGCGGCTGGCCCGTATTGAGGGCCAGGTCCGGGGGATATCCAAAATGATCGCCGAGGATCGATATTGTATCGATGTGATCCGGCAGGTGCAGGCGGTGAAGGCCGCCTTGACCGGTCTTGAAGCAACTATTTTGGACGATCACATATCGACCTGTGTTGAACATGCACTGACGGGAGATAGCGTCGAAGATCGGCGGGAAAAGGTCGAAGAGCTGGTTGCAGTCCTTGGCGGGCGCAAGAAATGAACACCCCTCACAAAGTCTTGAAGTAACTTCTTTATGTTTTTGGTCTAAATAAACCGATCGATGCCAATACTGACTCGCCTTCTGACACTGATTGCTGCGACGTTTATCGTCGCACAGCCGGTGCTGGCCTGTCCCCTCATGACCGGGGCAGGCGTTGCGGCGCCGAGCGAGATCAGCACAGCGCATCCGTGTCACGATATGGCGATGGAAGCTGCCGGTCAGGATAACCACCAGCAGGATTCGTCGTCTGACTGCCCTGCCGGGTTTGATTGCGCGCCAATGCTCATTCAGGCGCAATCGGAAACAACGCCGATCGCACCAAATGCTGATCCCGCGCCTGCTCTTCCAGTCATTCTTGCAGCCGCTCCAGTATCGTTTCCGCCGGAAAGACCGTCGCGCTCGACAGGTCCACCCCCCAATGCGGTATTGCAGCCCGAAACTCCAATTTCCCTGAAACAACGCGCCCTGAATTGAGAGCGATGAATCCGGCTGGCTGAATGGCCTGCCGCACTCATCCTTTCAACCAGTTCAGAGGACGCGACCTTGCCTACCCAATTCAGATATTCGCTGTTCGCGATGTGCATCGCTGCAGCGGTGCCGCAATTCGCGACAGCCCAGACATTCGAAGATCTGGAAGCCAGACTTCGCGGACACCCCAGCCTCATCGCGATGGACTATCGCGCGTCAGCCCAGGAAGAACGCGCCGTCGCCGCGATAGCCCTGCCTGATCCTGTCGTTTCGCTGGGGATCAACAACTTCCCGATCTATGATCCTTCGTTCAACGCGTATCTGCCAACCAACAAGGCGGTCGGCATCCGGCAACAATTTCCGAACCTGGCTGGGCGCGAAGCTCGGGCAGGCCAGGCGCGCGCCATGGCTGATCAGACCAGCACGCAATTGGAGGCTCGTTACGCCGCGCTCCGCAGCGATTTGTTGGCGCTCCTGATCGAGAAACGGCGGATCGAGACGCAACGCTCGCTCGCGAATGCCCGGAATGCAAAATATGATGAATTGCTCGATGTCGCCGAAGCCGAAATCGATTCCGGGCGCCCCGTCGTCTATCGCCTGGCCGAGATCGAAGGTGAACGCACGGAGGTCGACCGGACCTTGGTCGACCTCGACAAGCAGGAAGCCGAAATCAATGCCCGCTTCATCGATCTCGTCGGGCTCGTGCCCGTCGGAACTGATCCGCAAGTGACACTTGAACCGTGGTCGGGCCGCGCCCTCGACTTTCACCTCGTGCGTGTTGCCGAGAGCGAAATCGAGGTGACCGATTACGCGATCGACGAGGCGAAGTCGGAATGGAAGCCTGAGTGGGGCGCTCAGCTCACCTATCAGCAACGGGACGCAGGCGCCATGTTCGCTGGCGACGACTGGGTCTCGGGAATGGTGACCTTTACGGTACCGATCTGGGCCGAGCGCAAACAGGCGCCCAGGCTGCGCGCTGCCAAAGCTGAACGGGCCAGCGCCGAGCAGCGCTACCAGGCTGCGGCCCGGACCGCTGCAGTTCAATATTCAGCTCTCGACGCCGCCATCCGATCCGCGGAACGGTCCATGTCGGTCATCCAGACAAGGATCAGCGCGATCGAGGATGAAGTCGCTGCGCAGCTGACGATCTATGAATCAGGCGTCGGCGGGTATGCCCCCATTATCGACGGCGAGATCGCCATTCTCAAACTCAAATCGGAGATCGCGGCCGAGCAGTCCCGCAGGGACATCGCTACGGCCCGATCGAACGCGCTTTTGGTGCAGCCATGAACAAATCAGCTCTTATTCTCTTTGCCGCATCAGCCGCCTTGCTCGCAGGATGTGGCGCGCAGCCCTCGTCGTCCACTCCGCATGTCGGGGGCACCGATGGGCCGACCGAGACCGTGCAGCAATACACCTGTCCGATGCACCCCCATTACGTTTCAACCGACCCGGACGGATCGTGTCCGATCTGCGGCATGGACCTTGTGCCAGCCACAGCGTCCGCTGCGCCGCCGGCAAAGGGTGAGATCCTCTATTACAAGCATCCGATGGGGCAGCCTGACACGTCGCCCGTGCCGAAGAAGGACTCCATGGGCATGGATTATATCCCCGTCTATGCCGAGCCAGCTGGAGGCGGCGTGACCGTTGCTCCGGAAATGGTCCAGACGATGGGGATCCGAACCGCTCCTGTGGAGCTGACGCCGCTCGGAGAAACACTTCGCGCCTTTGGAACTGTCGAGACAAATGAGCGTCTGGAGAACGCCGCTGTCTCGAGGCTCGAGGGCTGGATCGAAAACCTTTCCGTCAACGCTGTTGGTGACACTGTAAACCGCGGTCGTTTGCTGTACCGGATATATAGCCCGGACCTCGTGGCCGGGCAGAAAGATCTGCTCAATTCACTCAAGATTGGAAATGAAGCGCGAATAGCGTCTGTCACACAGCGCCTGCGCTCGCTCGGCATGCAGGACGCGGCCATTCAGCAGGTCAAGGACTCTGGCAAGATCATCGAACGCGTGCCGGTTTACGCTGAAGCAAGCGGCACGGTCGCCGAATTGCAGATCCGCAACGGAGACTATGTCAAACCCGGCACGCCGATCATGCGCCTTCAATCCTATGCCGGCGTCTGGGTCATCGCCTCGATACCTGAAAGCGACCTTGCACTTATCAACACAGATATACCCGTCGACCTACGTTTTCCGAGCGCGCCAGACGCAAACAGCGGTGGGCGTATTGATTACATCTACCCGACCATTGACCCACAAACCCGTACCGGAAAGGTGCGGATAGAACTCGCAAATGAAGGCGGCATGCTGAGGCCTGGGGCCTATGCGGACATTGCGTTCGACCTCGGGGCTGGAGAACGCTTGTCTGTTCCGACAGAGGCCATCCTGTATGGCAGCGACGGAGCACGGGTTGTCATCGCCGAAGGTCGTGGCCGCTTCGCGAGTCGACCTGTGAAGATCGGACTTTCGGCAGGCGGTCGGACGGAAATCCTCTCTGGACTGAGTGTTGGAGAACAGGTCGTCGCGAGCGGCCAGTTTCTTCTCGATAGCGAAGCCAGCCTGCGCGAAGGACTTGCCAAGCTTGATCCGTCTCGCTCGACCGGTTTTGGCCCTGACACCCCACTGGACGCCCTTCCGATGGATGCCGGGACACTCGCGAAGCTCGATCACTTCACCGATATGGCACTCTACTTTCACGAAGCGGTGACGGACGGATATGATATTGACCCCTACTTTGTAGATCCCGCTCTGACACTGTCGGCCGACTTGTCCTCCCAGTTTGCTGCAACGCGATTGACGCCTGTGATAGAGCGGAGCGTGACGGCGCTTGAGGCAGCAAAAGCGGCCGGATCCCGCCAGCAGCTCGCCGACGCGCTCGCTCAACTGGTGAAAGCGCTGGAGCCCTGGCTCCTGAATGGCGCACCACAACATTACAGCAATGCCGGTTTGACGCTTCATCGAGACGAGGCATCGGGACGCCTCTGGCTGCAGGACCGTGCCCCGGTCATGAACCCTTACGGCGACGGCGCAGCCGTCCGCCTGCCGTGGCCCAACCCGATGAGCGACGCGGGCGATCGCAAAGGTGCAAATGCCCTCAAAAATGACGGGGCGCCCCAATGACACATCAGGACAAAGACCAGCTCGCCGGCAATGATCCGTCGAAATCCTGGGTAGCCGGACTGATTTCCTGGTCGGTTACGAACCAGCTCATCGTCCTGATGCTAGCCGCGGCGCTCGCGGTGACCGGCTGGATGGCCGTTCAACGCACCCCCTTGGACGCGGTGCCTGACCTGACTGACACACAAGTCATTATCCGGACCGAGTTTCCCGGACAGAGCCCGCAGATTGTCGAGGATCTCGTTACCTATCCACTCTCGACCAATTTACTTGGGCTGCCGCGCACGAAGGATGTTCGCGGTTCGTCCATGTTCGGCACCAGTTTCGTCTACGTCATCTTCGAAGATGATGTTGATCTTTACTGGGCGCGTTCGCGCGTGCTGGAAGCCCTGTCGCGGCTTGGCTCACAATTACCGGAGGGCGCAGTACCCCAGATCGGGCCGGACGCAACAGGTGTCGGCTGGGTTTACCAGTACGCGCTCGTCGACAAGACCGGCCGGACGGACCTTGCTGAGCTGCGCTCTTTGCAGGACTGGTTCCTGAAGCTGGAGCTGGCTGGTGTCGATGGGGTTGCGGAGGTTGCCTCGGTTGGCGGATTCGTGCGCGAGTATCAGGTCCTAATTGACCCCAACCGGTTGCGCAGCTTCGATGTATCCATCGCAAGATTGGTCGACGCAATTCGCGCAGCTTCGCGGGAGGTTGGCGGCCGCGTCCTTGAGCAGGGCGAGACTGAGTTTGTCATCCGCTCGTCCGGCTATGTCGATGACCGTATAGATCTCGAACAGGTTGTGTTGAAATCCGAAAGTGGCACACCTGTTCAGCTGCGCGATCTTGCACGCATCGTCGAAGGACCTGCACTGCGCCGTGGTATCGTTGAGCTCAACGGTGAAGGCGAGACGGTATCCGGCATCGTCGTCATGCGAGATGGCGAGAATGCGCTGGATGTGATCGGACGGGTGAAGGCGAAACTTGCCAGCCTGGAGCGTGGTCTGCCTGAAGGCGTCGAGATCGTCACCGTCTACGACCGCGCGCCCCTCATCGAAGGTTCCGTCGACTATCTGAAGCATAAGCTGGTGGAGGAAGGCCTCGCAGTTGCCCTCGTCATCCTGATTTTCCTGCTGCATGTGCGCTCATCGCTGGTCGCAATAATAACGCTGCCGCTAGGCGTTCTGGGCGCCTTCCTGATCATGTCCTGGCAAGGTGTCACTGCAAACATCATGTCGCTCGGCGGCATTGCCATCGCGATCGGCGCAATGGTCGACGCTTCCATCGTGCTCGTTGAAAATGCCAGCCGCAAATTATCCGAACTCGGTCCGAAACCGGATCCCGCCCTTCGCCGCGAAGCGCTTGTGGAGGCGTCAAAGGAAGTAGGCCCCGGGATTTTCTTTTCCCTGCTCATTATCACCGTTTCCTTCCTGCCCGTTTTCGCGCTGACGGGACAAAGCTTCAGGCTGTTCAGCCCGCTGGCCTATACAAAGACCTATGCGATGGCATTTGCCGCCATCCTTTCGGTGACCTTGGTCCCCGTGCTCATGCTGTATCTGATGCGCGGACGGTTCAGGCGAGAAGAGGCCAATCCGCTGAATGCTTTCTTCGTCTGGGCCTATAAGCCAATCCTGCACCTTGCCTTGCGTTTCAAGTGGATCACCATCGCATTGGCGGTGCTGCTGACGGCCAGCGTCATCATGCCCATTCAGCGCCTTGGGTCGGAGTTCATGCCGGCCCTTTACGAGGGCGAACTTCTCTACATGCCGACAACCTTGCCCGGCGCCTCATCAACTAAGATGCGCGAAATCCTTGGTCAGACCAATCGGGTCATCTCCACAGTGCCAGAGGTCGAGCGGGTTTTCGGAAAAGCCGGGCGGGCAGATACCGCAACCGATCCTGCCCCCCTTACCATGATCGAAACTTGGATCCGGCTGAAACCCAAGTCTGAATGGCGGCCCGGCATCACAATTGACGACATCACGGACGAATTGAATGCGCGCCTTGAAATGCCGGGTCTCGTTAACTCCTGGGGTTATCCGATCAAGATCCGGATGGACATGGTCTCGACCGGTATTCGAACACCGCTGGGCATCAAGGTAACCGGAGACAATCTCGATCAGATCGAGGCGATCAGCCGCCAGATCGAACAGGTCGCAACGGATATTCCCGGCACCCGATCCGCTTTTGCGGACCGGGTCATGGGCGGCAAGTATCTCGAAATCGAGCCGGACCGCGCTGAACTCGCCCGGCGCGAAATCGACATGGCAACATTCCAGTCGGTCGTGCAGACCGCACTCGGCGGGATGTCCCTTGCCCAGTCGGTAGAGGGTCGCGAACGCTACAATATCATGCTGCGCTACGATCGTCCGTTCCGTGAGGACACTGGTGATCTTGACCGCATCCTCGTTCCAGCACCAGGAGGCGCGCACATCCCTATCGGTGAATTGGCTTCTATTTCGTACACGGAGGGTCCGCCAATGATCCGGTCGGAGAATGCGCGCCTCACAGGTTGGGTCTTCGTCGACATTGCAGATCGCGATATAGGAAGTTACGTCTCCGAAGCGCGCGAACGGATCGCCTCTACGGTTGATCTTCCGCCCGGCTACGCCGTGGAGTTTTCCGGTCAGTACGAGCAGATGCAGGAGGCGAATGCCCGCCTGAGAGTGGCCATTCCGGCTGCGGTTGGGCTGATCTTCCTGCTGCTGATGCTCCACTTTGGCCGGCTGGACCGGACACTTATCATCATGGCGAGCCTGCCCTTCGGCCTGATTGGTGGTTTGTGGGTGGTCTGGCTGGCTGGCTACAACCTCTCAGTCGCAGTTGCCGTTGGCTTCATTGCCCTAGGTGGCATCGCGGTCGAAACAGCCGTGGTCATGCTGCTCTACATTGACAGCGAAGTTCGCAAGGCCAGGCCGGACGACTTGCCCGGCCTGTTTGCGGCAGTCAGCAAGGGGGCTGCCATGCGCGTCCGCCCGAAATTGATGACAGTGACAACGATCTTTGCAGGTCTCGCGCCAATTTTCCTGACAGATGGATTGGGCAGCGATGTGATGCGCCGCATCGCCCTGCCGATGATCGGCGGCATGGCCTCGACGCTGGTCCTCACCCTCATCGTGATCCCCGCCATCTATTACATTCGGGTCGGATTACAGCTTCCATCTGATCGACCCCCAGCCCAACCGGATGACCGGTCCGGCTCATTCGCCCCCAAAGGAGAAACCTCATGACCAGACGCTTACCGAAAATATCGCTTGTTATCCCATTACTAATGGGTGGAGCGCTCCAGCCAGCGGCCGCACAGGAGCGTGCACCAGACAGGATGATGATGGATGGCGGCATGATGGGCAGCGGGCTGTTCGGCATGATCCTCATGCTGCTTGCCGTGCTTTTCCTCCTCCTCGGGATCGCCGCTCTCATCAAGTATCTGAGATCGAAATAGCCCCTTATCCATCCAACCCCTTCCCCCGCCCCGGCGCATGACGGGGGCCGTTCCCAGAGACGCGCCAACACTTTCAAACCAAAGGACAATACACATGCGAGTTTCCAGTCTGAAAATCCTTCTGGCAGGAGCCACCCTGTCTGCAACCCTGTTTGGATCTGCGTTTGCCCAGGGTCACGACATGAAGATGGACGGGATGAAGGGGCACGATATGGATATGATGGCCTCATGCGATGACATGGCGCCGGGATATGGTGTCATCAATAGTATCGACGCTGACGGCCGTAGGCTCAACATGACCCATGACCCCATCGAGAAGCTTGGCTGGGGCGCCATGACGATGGATTTCCAAGTCGTGGACACGGTCGATCTTGATAAAATCAGTGCCGGGACGAATGTCCACTTCATGCTCAAAGAAGAAGGTAACAACCAGACCATCGCCATGCTCATGCCGTTTGAAGGCGACCGTGCGGAATTCAAGCAGAGCATGATGGAGAACATGAGATCAGGCGACATGATGATGTGTGACGGCAAGTCCCACGGCGACGACACCCAAAGCATGTCGCACGGAGATCATCACGGCACCGACCACTAGTCGGACGGCACCGCGCGTCCTGTCCCATCCGCGAGTATGGGACAGGACCTCATTGCTTACAGAGAAGGATCTTGGAATGCCCCCCCTCTTTACATTACCGCTCGCAGCGGTCGCATTGCTCCTGACCGCCTGCGGAGACTCCCCCCCTCCAGCGCAAGACGCGTCGACATCGATGGACGCCTCGCAAGACAGCATGGCAGAAGATGCGACACAGGAACCGGTGCTGAACGGCGGGGTCGGGCAGGCTACCGGGACAATCGAGTCTATCGGCGCAGACCGCAACTTTGTGACTATTGATCATGGCCCCTTCGACGGCATCGACATGGGCGCCATGACGATGGGGTTTGAGGTGATGGGGGACACCGATCTTTCTGGTTTCACCGAAGGCGATGTGGTCATGTTCGAGGTCAAGCGCGGACGCGACGGCTCCTACCGCATCCAGGAGATTTGCAGAAAGTCCTCAGAGGAAGAGAACTGCCTTGGCGCATTCTGAGATAGACGGCATGCCACCTGTCAGTGTCGCCCACTTGTGAAGGCGCCGGCGACACCTCGCGGGTGTCGCCGGGCTTCGGGTTCGCGTATCTCAGATCAGAGCGAGGGATCTTCAAGCACGTGCTGCTTGCACATCCTGTATTTCAAAGATCTGGCTTCTCCGCCCGCGCGAACTCTTGAGCGGGAGGGGATCGGTCCACACGCTTCGCGAACAGCATCCGTTTGTTCCGCCGTCATTGGTTTTACCCAATCTGGCGCAGCGACGCAGGCGCTCAGACCAGTCGCGGCAAGCAGAACCGCAGTCGTCGTCCTCTTACTCAGCATGGACATGGCGTGCCTCCAGCATGGAATGATGGCTTTCCGGCTTCGGCGCGAACCAGCGATGGAGCGCGGGCAGAACCAGAAGCGTAAGAACGGTCGACGACACCAATCCGCCCATGACCACCGTCGCCAGGGGTCGCTGCACCTCCGCACCAACGCCGGTGGCGAACAATAAGGGCGCCAAACCGAGCGCGGTCGTCAGCGCCGTCATGAGAACCGGCCTTGCGCGAAGGCCGGCGGCTTCAACTGCAAGCTCATCGCGATCCCGCCCTTCACGTGCGAAATCGTCCATGAAACTGACGAGCACCATGCCATTGCCAAGCGCGATCCCGAAAAGGGCGATGAACCCGACGGTCGCCGGAACAGACACAGGCAGACCACTGATCCAAAGCGCCATTGCGCCGCCAGTCAGGGCGAGCGGGATGTTGAGCAGGATCAGGACGGCAGATTTCATGCGGCCGAATGTCAGCAGAAGGATGAGGAAGACGATGGCGAGCGTGATCGGGATCACGACCGCGAACCGCTTGTTGGCTTCCCGCTGCAGTTCAAATTGACCGCCCCACTCCACCCGGTACCCGGCCGGCAAATCAAGATTCGCGTCCACCGCATTCTGGGCTTCGCTGACATAGCTACCGATGTCCCTGCCCCGCACGTTGAGTTGCACGGTGATGAACCGCTCCCCATTCTCGCGCGTGATTTGCCGCGGTCCGACGATTTCCCGTATCTCAGCGACGCTTTCCAGCGGAATACGTGCGCCGCTTTCGGACTCGAGAATGATACGGCCGATCGCTGCCGGCGTGTTTCGATCGTCTTCCGCGAAGCGGACGACGACCGGAAACTGGCGCACGCCTTCAAACACAGCACCTGCTTCTGCGCCGCCAACCCCTGATCGCAAGGCCTCCAGCGCGTCTTCGATACTGAGACCATAACGGCCGAGTGCTACCCGGTTGAGCGATACAACAAGTTGCGGCGCGCCGGTAATCTGGTCCGCCTGGACATCACTTGCACCCGGAACATCCTGAAGGATGGATTGCAGTTTCTGAGAGCCGTCCAGCAGGACATCCGAGTCCGGCCCGAATATCTTGACCGCCAACTGAGCCTTTGTGCCCGTGAGCAGCTCATCGACCGACATCGCAATGGGTTGGCCGACATTGACGCGGACACCAGGAAACGAACCCAGATTGTCCGAAATGGCGGTACGCAGTTCATCCGGGCTCATTCCATCCCGCCATTCGCTTCTCGGCTTGAGCGCAACAAAGGCCTCGATACTGTTGACGGGGTCAGCGTGTGCGCCAACCTCGCCGCGCCCGATCCGGCTCACTATTGAGTCAATTTCCGGAAAGGCTTCGAGCAACCGGCTTTCAATACGTGTCGAAGTAGCCTTGGCTTCAGTCAGCGATATCGAGGGTGCCATCGTGACCCGAAGCAGGACATCGCCTTCCTCCAGTGCGGGCGTGAACTCTGACCCGAGCCGTGTCGCAGACAGCCCGCCAGCGAGCAGCAACGCACAAGCCAGGCCGATCGCAGCCATCCGTTGGCGAACAAAGAAGGCCGCAAGCGGTTTAACAAACCGCGTCAACCATCCTTCTGCGCCGGACTCTGCCTTGTCTGAAGGCCGCATCAGACCGAGCGCCATGGCTGGTGCAATCAACGCTGCATACAAAAGCGACCCGGTCATCGCCAGCGCAGCTGACGCGGCGAGGGGGCGGAACGTCTTTCCTTCGGTGCCCTGCAGCGAGAACAAAGGCAGGAAAACGATAATGACGACAGCGACTGCTGCAATCAGGGGAGCGATGACTTCGGTGCTGGCTCGCGCCACGGTCGTTCGAGCATCTTCGCCGCTTTGCCGTTCCTTGAAGCTCCTATCAACATTTTCCGCAATCACGATCGCACCATCGACCATCATGCCGATTGCGATGGCGACACCGCCCAGCGTCATCAGGTTCGCACCTATGCCCAGGAGGTTCATCGCGATGAAGGCAAATCCAACTGAGAACGGAATGGAAAACACAACAACCAGGCTCGGCCGCCACCCGCCCAGGAACGCAAACACGACAATTGCAACGAGCAGAGCCCCTTGCCACAGCGCCGTTGTTACCGTTGCCGCGGCTTTCCGGACAAGCGTGCCCTGATCGTAATAGGGGATTGCCTTGACGCCAGCCGGAAGTGAGGCGTTGATCTCATCGAATCTTGTTTTGGCGTTCTCAATGACATCTGACGTATTTGAACCGTAAAGCTTGAGCACAAGACCAGCAACGGCCTCGCCTTCTCCGTTGGCGGTCGCAAGACCCTGCCGGACGCCCCCTCCAATCTCCACTTGGCCAAGATCGCGGACCCGGATTGTCCGGCCATCAACCGTTCTGACGGGCGTTTCGCGAAGATCGTCGAGCGTGCGAGCAAGGCCAACGCCGCGAACGGTGTATTGCTCTGCACCTATTTCAATGAACTGGGCGCCCGCAGTCCGGTTTGCCGATTCGAGCGCAGCGATCACCTCTGAAACGGACAGGCGGTATGAGGTCAGCTGATCGGGATCAAGGCGAACCTGATACTGCTTCTCGAACCCTCCCAGTGACAGGACTTCAGTCACGCCTTCAACCGATTGCAGCGGATATTTGATCATCCAGTCTGCAATCTCGCGCAGTTCTACTAGCGATCGCTCGCCGGTCTCATCGACAAGGCGGTAATACATGATGATCCCGAGACCGGTCGAGATCGGGCCCATCTTGGGCGTACCAAACCCCTGGGGAATCGCTTCCGCCGCTTCGCCCAACCGCTCTCCGACGACTTGCCGGGCAAAATAGACATCCGTTCCATCCTCAAAATAGATATTGACGACAGACAGACCGAAATTCGAAGTTGAACGGATTTCCTCGACCTTTGGCAGGCCAGACATGGCTGTTTCTATGGGATAGGTGACATACCGCTCCACCTCTTCGGGTGAAAGTCCTTCAGTCTCGGTGAAGACCTGGACTAGAGACGGGGAAGGATCGGGAAACGCATCCACCGGAAGGCTTCGGAAAGCAAACAATCCTCCGATTGCGAGGGCAAACGCCGCAATGGCCGCAAGAAGCTGGCCACCAGCGAGTCGGTGCATAAGGTTAAACATCTACTTGGTCTCCTAGTGCGCGTGGCCGTCGCCAAAAGCGTCTTTTTCAAGCTGGGCTTTCAAGGTAAATGCGCCCTCGATGACGAGCGCGTCCCCCGCTTCGAGGCCCGACAGAATCTGTGTGAACCCATTTGCACTGTCGCCTGGCACAATCCGCTTTGGTTCGAATCCATCATCAGTTGGGACGAAGACGGAGGGCGTGCCCTCAACTTCCACGATAGCCCCCGACGGGACGCGAACGGACGTTGCGGTCCCACCCGTCTCGATGTGCGCCGTCACGAACTGGCCCGGCTTCAGACGGTGCTCGCTATTGTCAACGACAACGCGTGCCGTTGCTGTGCGGGAAGTCTCGTCGATGACGGGAAGGACAGTGGCAATCACCCCGTCAGCGAGTGTTTCGCCGGTCTCCTGTCGAAGTGAGACCGGAAGTCCGACATCTATTTCGCCGAGATTTTCCTTGTAGACGGCGATATCAGCCCAGACGACGCTGTCGTCGATGATCACAAATATTGGATCATCTCCAGCTGAAACCGTTTCGCCCAGCGAAACGGTTCTCCGGATGATCTTTCCGGCAATGGGAGACGTCACATAGGCGTGGGACAAAGCTCCGTCTGCAACGTCATCCAATCGATCGAGAACCTCATGCCCGACCCCAACAGCGTGGAGCCTGTTCTCGGAAGCTTCAAGCTGAGCGTTGGCCGCCGCATAGGCAGCGCGGGCAGATTGGACGTCGGCCTCGGCTGTGATGTTCTGCTTAAAAAGCCGTTCCTCTCGCTCCAGTTCAGCCATTGCGAGCTGTTCTGCTGTCTGGGCATTGAGAAAGTCCGCCTTGAGACCCGCGAGTTCGCGGCTCGTCAGAAGCGCCAGAGTAGCTCCGGCCTTGATGGTATCGCCCTCTCCCGAGTAGAGACGGGAGACAACACCTTCGACCTTGGGAGAAAGTCGCGCTACCCGGTCGGCGTCGAACCGGATTTCAGCAGGCAGTTCAATCCCACCCGCGATCCGGCCCGTCTCCGCTTTTCCTGTTCTGATGCCAGCCGCCTTCGCTTCATCCAGACTGAGTTCAACATGATCCCCTTCATCGTGGGCATCCGTTTCGTCATGCGCGCCGGCTTCATCGCCGTGGCCAGCTTCATCCGGCCGCCCATCATAATCGTGGCTGTCTTCATGGCCAGCTTCACGATCGGCCGGTAGTCCAGACCCCGATGCATCACCGCTGCATGCGGTGATGTAAAAGAGCGCAGGCGTCAGGAGCGCCGCATATAATAAGTTCCTGTTCATTGTGTATCTCCGTTAAACGGTGCTGCGCCGATCAGAGCGCGCAGCCGCAAGGTTTCTGTTTCAAGGACGAGCTGCGACGCAATGACGTCAGCGCGGGTTTCAATCAGGCTACGGCGTGCATCGA
Source organism: Ponticaulis profundi (assembly GCF_042659465.1). Taxonomy (NCBI): domain Bacteria; kingdom Pseudomonadati; phylum Pseudomonadota; class Alphaproteobacteria; order Hyphomonadales; family Hyphomonadaceae; genus Ponticaulis; species Ponticaulis profundi. Next base: position 370,207 of record NZ_JBHSSW010000009.1, read on the forward strand.
GGGTCGTGGTGAGATCAAACTTACCGACCCGGTAGCCCTCCGCCGCGGAGGCATAGGCTTCCTCGGCAAGCGGCAGAGCTTCATCTCTCAGGCGCTGAAAGCTTTGCTGAGCCGCACGGATTCGGGCGACCAGGCTTGCCTGCTCCGCCCGAAGGCGCGCTTCAACGGCCCTGGCATTGAGCTCTGCCCCGTCGGCCCTGATGCCTGCTGCCCGCGTAGCGTCGCGGTTCTGGTCAAACACTGGGAGTGGCAGGCTGATCCCGGCAAGGAAGGCGCTGTCGCCGGTATCTTCAAACCGCCGCACACCTGCCGTTACCGTCACATCCGGCCATGCGCCAGCTCTTGCGCGTTCAGTGGCCGCTAGCCGGGCTGCAGCATTGGCGCGAGCGGCGTCCAGACGGGGATGACCCGACATGTTTGCTCTCTCAGGTGGCAAGGCGGAGCCTGGGTCGTCTGTGGGCCTTGCCGGAAGCTCGAAATCCACTGACGAGCTTCCCCAGATCGAAGCAAGCGCAAGTGCGACAGCTTCAACTTCGCCTCGTGCCTTGTCCGCAACAGCCTTCAATGCAGCGGCTTCGGCCCGGGCCCGAGCGAGTTCCGGAGGGGCACCGGCGCCCGCTTCCACTCGCCTGGCAACAATATCGACGAACTCGCCGGAGAGTGCCGCCGATGAGTCAGCGACATCGGCAAGATCGATTGCGGCCTGAAGCTGGAGAAATAGCTCTCCTGCCAGGGCTTCCGCTTCGAGACGCTGGACACCGCACTCTGCGCGTGCACGCACTGCATCTGCGCGGGCAGCTCTTTCCGATAGCCTGCGCTTGCCGCCCAGCCGGAAGGTCTGTTCGAACGCGAGTGTGGTCTCGTAAGAGTCAAACCCCTGAAAGCCACCTGAACCAGCGAAGTTCTCGGTTTCCAGGGAGATGGCAGGATTCAGGCGGCGGCCCGCCTGATCGGCATCAGCCGAGGCTGCGCGCGCTTCGAGTGCAGCCAGCAGCACTTCCGGCGAGGCGTTTCCCGCCCGCGATACTGCGCCTTCCAGCGTCAAAGGCCCACGCTCAACCGTCGAGACGGTCGTTGAAGGCACCTGCAGGCATGGCTCCGCCTGTGCCGCCCCCGCCAGAATCGGCAGGGCAAGCGACGCCAATGCGCCGCGATATAGACTTTTCATTTTGTGTCTTGTCCAGTTCTAGAATTCAACAAGGAGGACCGCGTCAGCGACCCGCCGCGACTTGCTGAATCAGACCTTGGGAGGTCGATAGAGACCGTCCGGGTCAGAAACTGGGCAGCGCTCATTGAGCGGCATCGGGATGGGGCCGGACAATTCTTTGGAATTGGCAATCGAGACAGCGGCGCCACCCATCAGGTGAACATGACAACTTCCGCAATGATGGGCTGTATGGTCATGACCTTCGTGATCAGGGGCCTCGTCAGGCGCAACATCCAATGTTGTCAGGTCGTTGCAGACGATGCCGCCTTCATCGCAGGCATGCTCAATATTGGCGGCGGCAGATAGCGGGACCAAAGCGAATGCAACCATGACGGCGAGCGCCATGAGCATTCTGATGGGTCGTATCCAGCCGATAAGGTCCATTCTCGGATTGTCTCAGGCTTTTCTGGCTATCTGGTTAACACTTACTCTAAATCCCTTAGCACCTCCAGTCACTATAGGGTCAAGACCTTTTTGATGGAGGTACGGCCATGAGCTCTGCGCCTTCATGTTCCCCGACTAGACAATCATCATGATCGCCAAGTGCTGCCAGAACCGAACAGCTCGCGACAGTTCCGCCCTCACAGGCCGCAATCATCCGTTTCAGTTCAGCTTCAAGTGCCTCCAGTTTTGTCAGCCTGCGACGCACGGCTCCCAGCTGGTGGCGGGCAATACGATCGACTGATGCACAGTCCTTCTCCGCATCTGCCTGCAGGGAAACAAGCGCACGCACATCCTCAACAGGAAATCCGAGATCCCGCGTATGACGGATGAATGACAAACGCTGCACATCGCTGTCGGTAAATATTCTCTGACCGCTTTCGGTCCTTTCTGGTTCTTCCAGAAGGCCGATCGTTTCATAGTATCGGATCGTCGTGACTTTCACGCCGGAACGGCGCGCCAGCTGTCCTATGCTCAGATAAGCCATTCACCTAACCTCTTGCCCCTACAGTTACTATAGCAATTAGAAGGACACATTCGATAATCAAGAACGAACTGCCTATGGAAAAGCAAACCCCTATCATTCGGTTGGATGGATTAGCCGCCGTGTCCATTCTGCTCGATTTAGCTGACATGGTCAGGTTCTCGGGATGGTGTCTGTTACCCGCGTCGGTGGATCCACTTCCGATTACAGCCCCCGCCCAGCCTCACTTGCGACGGTGTCCCCTGCACAAGAACCATGGCTGGAAGACAAGTATAGCGAGGCCTGCCGGACATATCGGACGTCGACGCCACGCTTCATCGACCTCCCAAGAGGAGGCGCATCATGAGTGAGTGCTGCGGCCAGAAATCCTTCGACGGAACATCCAGGGCTTACCGGCGTGCCCTTGTCGCAGTGACGGCCATCAATGCCATAATGTTCGTAACCGAACTATCCGCAGGTTATGTTGCCAACTCCCAGGCTCTCAAGGCTGACGCGCTCGATTTCGGTGGAGATGCTGCGACCTACACCATCAGCCTGGCCGTGATCGGAATGAGCGTGTCGGTACGATCGATAGCATCCCTCTTGAAGGCGGGTTTGTTGGCAATCATCGCGAGCTTCATTCTCATCTCTACCTTGGTTCGAGTCTTCGCAGATCAGGCCCCGGAAGCCATGACCATGAGCGTCATCGGAGTCCTCGCGCTGGCAGCCAACTTATCAAGTGTTCTCATACTTCTTCAGTGGCGCAGCGGTGACAGCAATGTCCGGTCGGTCTGGCTCTGCTCACGCAATGACGCGATCGGAAATGTCGCCGTCATCGTCGCCGGTGGTCTGGTTGCGCTCACGGGTTCGTTCTGGCCCGATCTGCTCGTTGCTTTCGCGCTTGCAGGACTGTTCCTCAAATCGTCTTTGGCAATTTCCTCTCAAGCCTTGTCCGAACTCGCCGGAGCCCGCAGGAGAAACGTATCTGAAGCGAAGGCGCCTTCATGACGCTCCGTATAACCCCTGTCCTGATACTCGCATGCTTTGGTGTGCTGGCCTGGCTTTCAAGCATCCTGATTCCATCGTTTGGATTGGGTCTTGGCGTCACAGGCAAAGTCGTCGGCACTGTTTGTCTTGTTTCTGGAACAGCGGTTCTGATCATGGCACTCTCGTCTTTCAAACGCGCGTCGACGACAGTAGACCCCATCAATCCTGAAAACGCGGCCGTACTGGTAACGGCAGGCATTTATCAGTTCACGCGAAATCCGATGTATCTCGCCTTCGCGCTCCAGCTCACCGGTATCGCGATCTATTCTAACAACATCCTGGCGTTGATGATGCCTGCGCTCTTTGTTTTCACGTTGAGTAAATTGCAGATCTTTCCGGAAGAACAGGTTCTGCGGCGGAAATTTGGGGATCAGTATGAGCAATATTGCCGACGGACCGGGCGATGGCTCACTTTCCGCAGGCGTCGGAATCTGGCGAAGGACGCTCTCTCCATGGCGGCCCCCAAGTCGGACCCCGATTTTCGGCATCCTGATCCCTATGCCGAGAGGCAGGTGGGCAGACCTCACAGAACACGCATCGCAATCCACAGCCAGGGGCTGATTAAAGCGCAGGACAAAGACAATGAGCGGTGAAAATCTAAGTATCGATACAGCAGAGAAGCGCAGGACACTGCACATCGTTCTATGGCTGAATGTAGCGATAGCAATCGGCTTTTTTGCCTCCGGCTGGGCCGGCGACTCGAATGCATTGCTTGCGAATGGACTTGATAATTCATCGGACGCAATTGTGTATGCGTTGAGTCTGCTTGCACTAACTCGCTCGGCGATTTGGAAACGGAGCGCCGCGCGTCTTTCGGGAATAATGCTGCTTCTCTTCGCAGTCGGTGTGGTGTTCGACGCCGTTCGACGGTTTATCGAAGGGTCCGAGCCGCTCGGCTTGGTGATGTTGGGCATGGCGGGGATAGCCGCTGTCGTAAATTTGATCTGCCTCTGGCTCCTGAAGAGAATCGAGCACAAGGACGTGAACCTGCGCGCGGCAACAACATTCAGCTTCAACGATCTTATCTCAAATGGCGGAATTATTGTCGCGGGAGTGGTCGTCCTTTGGACCGGCTCCAATTGGCCCGATTTGATCGTTGGTCTGGCCGTTGCGGCAATAGCGGCTTATGGCGGCGTGGACATTTTGCAAGACGCCCAGACCGATAAAGACCGGGCATCGAAAGCCCAAAGCGCCGACTAGAGATGTCATCCCCTTTTGTTTGGGTACGGATTACATCCGCCCGACTGGCACGTCACTTGCGAATCTGGACTGTTTTGAACAATCTTGATTTGCGACTTTGCACGGCCATGCCGATTATCTCCGCTCTTGTGACTTTCCGCGTCGAACGCGAGGTTTTCTGACGCTTGGAGGCGATCATCACTTGCGTTTGCAGTATGCTATTGAGCTTGATGAACACGACGCTGGTTTCACCGGCATTGAAACTACTACCATGAGCTGTTGCGACAATTGCGCCGTAGATTATCGCGGAACGCCAGTCGCACCATGTAGCAACTGTTAGCACGGAAGTGGTTTGAACCGGTAGTTTCGATCCTCTTTGACCATGCTGTTGAGCCGGGTGAGCAGGCGTCTGGCGAGGGCGATGATGACCACTTTGAACGGTTTCCCGGCT
>NZ_JBHSSW010000010.1:0-18262 GCF_042659465.1 Ponticaulis profundi
CGTCTTAGACAACGGAAATGACAAAGAGCGCGCAGCGGTTCTTGGCTATATTTTCCGACGCCTAGAGCGGGCCATGCAAGATCGCCGCCCCACAATCATTGTTGTGGATGAAGCATGGCGGGCGCTCGACACAGACTACTTTGCGGACAAGCTGCAAGGTTGGCTAGTCACGCTGCGCAAGCTCAATTGTGTTGTCCTACTCGTGACACAGTTCGCCACCCAAATTGCCAACTCAAAGGCGGGCGCGTCCATTTTGCAGGGCGTCCAAACGCAAATTCTTCTGCCGAACGATGACGCATCGGCACAGGACTTTGCGGCCCTCAATCTAAACGCAAAAGAGCTGACCATCATGCTTGAAACCCCTCCGGGCAAGCGCGTGGCCTTGGTTCGAGACGATCAAGGGTCTGTTCTACTGGATACGGACCTCACGGACCTGGGCCAACTCCTCATGTCGATCGGCAACAGCACCGCAGGCCGCGCAGCACTGGCCGCACCTGATTATGATCCTGAATTCTGGAGAGCCCTGAAATGAAGCGTGTGATTTTCGCCCTTACTTTGTCCGGCCTACTATCGGCCTGCGCTGGTGAAACGCGTCCAGTTTCATCGGAATGCTTCTCATCCTCCGGCCGTCCGACCTGCAACTTTACGCCGCTGCCTGAGCTGCACGCAAAGGGTGGAGTCAGTGTCTAGTCGGCTCCGTAAAGTCATGCTGGCAACGGCAATATCGTGCACAAGCACGATCGCCGTGGGTCAAGGCGTTCCCGTAATTGACGTCAACCAGCTACAGCAGAACCTCCTAATCCTGACGGAGCAGTTTGCTGACCTCGAACGCCAGCGCAATAAACAAGGGCGGCTTGAGGAAATTGAACAGCTGCATGAAGAACAGCTTGCCGCGCTTGATGCCATCATTGGCAGCACTCGTCCGACAGGCAGTTCAGAAGACATGATTGCTGATCTGGAAGAAGGGGAAACTCCTTCCTCAGCAGCGCCCAATCTTTATTCCGCCGAGGATGCCAATACAGCCACACCGGAACTTTTTGGTGATGCTCAGGTGACTGTAGAGCAAGTCATCATCCGGGCTGCCCAAGCCACCTACAGTCGTCCCGGTGTGGCTAAAGCAGGTCTGTCGCCGGTCCAATGGCGCGCACTGCTGCAAGCCATGATCTGGCAGGAAAGCCGGTTCAACCCTCACGCTGAGTCACCTGTCGGGGCCTATGGCCTCACGCAGATTATGCCGCTTACTGCAGTCGATCTAGGGATTGGTGAAACCTATCGCGGTGATCCTTACGTGCAGGCGGAAGGTGGCGCACGTTATCTATCAACCCAGCTTGATACGTTTGATGGCGACATTGTTCTGGCACTGGCAGCATACAATTCAGGCCCTGGAAATGTTCGGCGTCACAACGGCGTCCCGCCATTCAACGAGACGCGGCACTACGTCCAGGTCATCCCGGCCAAGTATAACGAGTATCTGGCGCAAATCGGCGGTGTTGATGCTCTTGGCACGATCGAGCCTGTTCTAGCGGCTGGCGCGCACACTGCCATGATGAGCGATGGCGCGATGCTCTATGGCGACAATGCTTATGAAATGGTGCGTCAGTCAGCCGTACGCGTCCGCGCCATAATAGAGCGGATTGAGGCTACAGACACACCGCATGAGGCGATGGCCCTCAATGCATACATGCGCGCTGAAACCGCGCGCGTCATGGTTCTGCTGACCCGTCTGCGGGCAGCGAACTCACAACCTATTAGTGCTGAAGCAATGCAGTTCGCAGCCGAACAGGCTTCAGAGCGCCGTTTCCTAAGATTTGGAGAATGACCATGCGTGACCTCAGAAAGTTCGCTCGTCCAAAAGCTTTTGCTATTGCTGTCGTGGCTGCAACGGTTCTGCCCTACGCACACTCGAATGCAGCCTACGCGCAAGGCGTTCCGACGGTAGATACTCAGAATATCGCTCAGTCCATCCGGCAACTTCAAAACATGCTTGAAGATGCCGGACTGCAAAACGCGCAGCTCGACCAGCTTCTTTCTCAAGTGACCCTTCTTCAAGGGCACCTAGAGACCGCCAACAATCTCTATGCCTCCCTGACTGGCGCCCGCGACATTGTCGGGCTGACCATGGACGGCGATCTGAATGACCTGCTGGAAGGAAACATGAGCGGCGTCCTCGGGACGATCCTGGCCGGAATGAACGGTGACTGGAGCGGGCTGACTGGCCCGCGATCGGTGAACATGCGGACCACTATGACCGCAGCCCTGGAAAGCGCAGGGTTTGGAGAGGGCACCGTTGAGGAACTGGCAGGATCAAGTGTGCCAGGCGCTCGGCGTGTCGCATCCGCGGCAACCGGAGGAGCTGTCGTCGCCGCAGCGGGCGAAAGCGCCCATGCAAACACCGCACAAAGCCTCGGCCGCGTAGGTGCACTGGTCGATATGATTGGCGAGACAGAGGATCTAAAGGCGTCGATTGACCTTAACACGCGCGTAAATGCGGAAGTCGTCATTGCGCTGTCGCAGCTCATCGAACTTGAAGCTGTAACCGCAGTAAATTCGGGCATGGCAGGGATGATGGATGCTGCCACGATGGCCGAAGAGCGCGCGTTCCTCACGTTCGGGAACATCGAATAATGGCACGTGAAAAAAAGGAAATTATCGAAGAAGAGCTGATTTTCGGTGCGCGCAAGCGCGAAACTTTCTGGCGCAAGCTGGCCCTCACGGGTTGGGGCTTTGGCATCATAGGGTGCTTGTCTGCTGCCGCAGTCGCAGTCTTTACCGAGCGACCTGCACCCGCCCTCGTGCCATTTGACCCTGCAACTGGAATGGCGCTGCCAATGGCAAGCGTGGGAACCATCAGCCTGAATGAACAGCAGGCAGTCGTGCAATCTCTTGTTTTCGCCTATGTGCGCGACCGGGAAACCTACAATCGGATCGATAACGATCAGCGCGTTCAGACGCTCCTCAATCGCTCTGAAGGTAATGCACGCGGCTCCCTAGTCGAACAGTGGACAGCGGATAATCCAGATTTCCCCCCGACGCTCTACGGTGAGAACTCCCGTATGGATGTGGAGGTTATCAGCGTCACCCCTCTCAGCAATGACAGGGCAACGGCCCGGATTGTGAAGCGGCTCGTGACGCCCAACGGCACGACCGAAGGGACATTCACTGTGTCGCTTGTCTTCAACTTCCAGCCTCAAGAACAGCGCACTCTCGAAGCCCTGTGGCAAAACCCATTCGGTTTTTCGGTGCGGGAATACGTGGTCTCGTCGGAAAGGTTCACGGAATGAAAAAAACTAGCTTCCTCGCCGCACTCTGCCTCGCCGGTTTTTCGACTGTGGCTCAAGCCGAGGTTACCCCCCGCGCGGGCGCACATGATAGTCGGGTGCGCTTAGCTCAGTATGTCGATGGGCAGGTTTACCGGATCAATACAACGATCATGAAAGTCACCTCAATCGAGTTTGGATCGGGCGAGGAAATCATATCAATCGCTGCGGGTGATACCGAAGGATTCCAGTTCGACGCGGTTCCTGGCGGCCATGCAATGCTCGTCAAACCCATGATGTCGGGCGTCACCACGAACATCATCGTCTATACCAATCAGCGGGCATACTACTTTGCGGTCACAGAAACCAATTCTGCGACGCACTATGTTGTTCGGTTCGATGGCCCACGCACTCGCTCTGCGCCTCCTGCCAACAAGCAAGTTGTCGCAACTGCCCCGTACGACACATACGGCGCGAACCGGCTGACTGAAATCACGCCCCGCGAAGTATTCGATGATGGGACGTTCACGTATTTCCGTTTCGCGCGGAATGCCTCGCTGCCCGCAATCTTCCGCGTTTCGGGCGGTCGGGAGCGCACTGTGAACAGCCAAACTTTGGACGATGGCACAATCAGGGTTTCGGGTGTCTCGCAGTATTGGGTGCTGCGGGCCGGGGAAACCGAAAACACGATTGCGAGGCTTGGAGGCAGCAAATGACTGACGACACGAGCAACGCAAAAGTCGATCAACAGCAAGGCGCGCAAGGCACTGAGGGCGATCCCGAAGAACAGCTCAATGAGCGCCTTCAGGCGCTTGAGGCTGAGAGTCAGGGTGCAAAAAAAACTGAGAGCAAACGGTCACCTGCGATCTTGGTCACGGGACTGATTGCGATCTGCGGGCTAGGCTTGGCTGCTTATACAGTTTCACAGTCTTCAACGGATGGTTCCAGCCTTCGCACAGGACAGTCTGACCCTTTCCAGAATATTGGTACAAGCGCCTACGGCCATCTGCGGGTAGCCCAAGGCGCTGAACCAGACCTGCAGCCGGAGCCGGAGGAGCCGCAGCAGCCAGAACCTGATCCTCGCTATGAAGAAATGCAGCAACAACTTGCAGCGTTGCGGGCTGAGATTGCGGCGCGGGATGCAGCCAGCGAAACAGATAATGCCGAAGTCGTCACGGAAACCCCTGTGGATGATGACCGGCTATCGAAGCTTGCAGAGGAACTTGAAGCACTGCGTCTTCGCGATGCGGAACGTGACTCGGAAGCGGCGCGGATCGCGCAGGACCATGCGCGTGAAATGCAACGACTGCAAAGCGAGCTGGATCTTGCCCGGCTGTCTGGTGGGGGTGACAATTACGACCAGTCCGGCAATGCCGCGCTAGATGATCGTGCCCGACAAGCCGAAGAAGCACGACGCCTAGCCCAAGAGCAACAGGAACGTCGCCGTTCTTCGGGTATGCTTGCCTTTGGGGGAAGCGGTGGAGGCGGTGGCGAAGCCTCCGGTGCTGCTGAACAGCGTGAAGCGCGGCTGTCAGATAACGAGGCGTTCGTGCGCGATGCAGGAAGGCCGGCGCAGGTCGAGCGGGCTTCCGTAATAGTGAACCCCGCAAACACTGTAACGCAAGGAACGATGATCCAAGCTATTTTGGAAACTGCGATTAATTCGGAGCTTCCCGGTGCGATTAGGGGGGTCGTAAGCGAGGATGTGCATTCCTATGACGGGACGCGCATTTTGATCCCTCGGGGATCGCAAGTGATCGGACGATACTCTGAAGGCGTGGAATTGGGCCAGCGCCGCGCGCTGGTGGCATGGGAACGCATCATCATGCCGGACAATCAGTCCGTCACAATTTCAGCCTATGGTGGCGATGAAATAGGACAGTCCGGGCTTACGGGACGGGTTAACAATCATTTCGGTCAGCGTTTTGGTTCGGCGGCTCTCGTTAGCTTCCTGACGATCCTTCCGGCACTCGCGACGGAAAACACGGATGATGACCGCGCAAATGACATGGCGGATAGCGTAGGGCAGAACCTAACCAACGCAACAACCTCCGTGCTGAGTGAGTCCCTACGCATCAAGCCAACTATCCGTGTCGCCCAAGGCGCCCGTGTGACGATCATGGTTGACCGTGATCTGGAGATTTTCTGATGCAAGATGACAGCTACTTTAATCAGGCGATGGCCGCGCTAGGCGATGTAGTCACGCGGGATGACCTTGTGGAGCTGTGCATCAACCCTGATGGAACAGTTTGGGCAGAAACTCGTGGTGACCACTTCATGCGGAAGTGTGAGGCGCATCTGTCAAGAAATGTGCTGGCTGACTTAGCCGCTAGTATCGTCGGCCAGGCCCAAGCGACCATCAGCAAAGCCAAACCCCTTATCTCGGCTTCTATTGAGTATCTCGGCCGTCCGATCAGGGTCCAGGTCGTCGCACCACCTGCGGCACTCTCAGGCCATGCTATCGCAATGCGCTTCTTCTCGTCCCTGCCCCTCGATGAGGTCAAACTAGACTATCTCTATGGAGAACAGCGATCATTGGATGAGGAGCGCGCTGCACGAAACCTGCAGCTCAAAGAAATCGCAGAAAAGGGCACCCTCGATGAAGCCCTAGAGTTCTGTGTCGGTGAAAAGCTGAACATGGTCCTGTCAGGCGGAACCTCGACGGGCAAGACTGTAGCCCTTCGCAAAATCATGACCTTCATTCCTCCAACTGAACGGGTCATCACTATTGAGGACGCCGCTGAGTTGCTGCCTAGCCAACCTAATACAGTGTCCTTGATTGCCGACAGGAACAGCGACGTGCGATCGCCTGACGCGCTTCTGATTTCTTCGCTCCGAATGCGGCCTGACAGAGTGATCGTTGGCGAAGTGCGCGGCAAGGAAGCGATGACATTCCTTGAAGCTATCAACACAGGGCATGGCGGCTCAGCGACTACCGTTCATGCCGAAACGCCAACCTTGGCCTTAGATGCCCTTGCCATGAAAGCGGGCCGATCAGATGTGCCCATGAGCTATTCGGAAATTCGTGAATACATCACCCGATCTATCGACGTCATCATTCAGACAGGTCGGAAAGACGGAAAGCGCGGCATTGCCGAGTTTTACCTTCCGACAGCGAAGGGAACAGCGGGATGATGAAGTCTATTGTTCTCGCTGCTATCGCAGTTGCCGCTACTGCCGCTACTGCCCACGCAGACAAGGTGACGGAAGATCAGGAACGTAAGTTTCTGCGCTTCGACACGCAGAGCGCAGGAAATCCAGAAATTTCAGAACGCGGCTGCTCAATCCCACCACGTCCTGTTCTTCCAAACCCAAGAAACGCGCCAGTCAATGCCAACCCGGATCAAGCGAATTCTGTCCTGCTATCAGTCTACAGGCGCCAGAACGCAGAGCGGATTGTGTCTGAGCAAGCCTGCTCGTGCGACATGTATTTCTCGGATTGGGACAGCGCGCTCGATGAAATGATGGCCGTTTTTGAGGGGCTACACTTCGATGAGTGGGCAAGCGTTCGGCTTGAAAACAGCAGGGCCACGAATGCCCTATCCTCCGAAGTGCGGACAATCTGCAAAGAAAGTGGTGTCCTATAATGCCTATAGTTTCGGAACTGGTGGAAATTGGACAGCAGCAACTCAGTGACGCCGCGCAATCGCAGTTTGGCCTTACCGCCGCAGCTATCGGTGACACACTCCAAGTAGCAGCATCGCTGGCTATCATCCTCGTATTTATCAATGCGCTCCTGCAAATTCGGCCACAGCCTGTCGGAGATCTGTTGATACTGGTCGTAAAGTTGCTTTTAATTTTCCAGTTCGCGACAGTGTGGAGCCAATTCAATGCCATAGCCAGTGCGGTCATAAACGGCATGGATTCAATTGCAGGCGCCATGCTGTCAGGCAGCTCTAATCCGAACATGGGTCTTGCAGCCTCATTCGATGATATGCTGGACCGCCTCGCAACCAGCGCCAATACGACAATGGACAACCTCAGTTACATGAGCCGTGCCGTAATGAGCGGCATTTTCTTCATCCTACATTCCCTCACGGCGGCAGTGGCGGGACTGATCTTGATTTTCGCCCTAGTCATGATCACGATCCATCTTGGCCTCGCGCCCATTTTTATTGGTCTTTCAGTCTTCAAAGCGACGTCCGACTTCTTTTTTCAGTGGCTTCGCTCGACTCTAAGTTACGTTCTTTATCCTATCGTCATCGCCGCTGTGCTGGGTTCAATGATCAGGCTTACGCAAGGTGTTGTTGATAACCTTGATCCAACAAACATCGAATCCATCGCTGGCTTGGTCCCGTTTCTGACGATCCTCTTTATGATGATTTTCACCATTGTCCTGATACCGATGATTGTGAGCGGCCTAAGCGGGATGGTTGCGGCCGTTGGTCCTTTAGCGGCGGCTGCAGTTACTGCTGGCGTGTATCGCAACCTGTCCGGGTCGATGGCAGGCCCTGCAGCTCTGTCGAGATCGTTCCGCGGTGCCGGTAGCGGCGGCAATGCAGGGTCATCACCTCCCGCACCTGGGCCCGGACCGGGTACGGGGGCAAGCCCCGCCTCCCCGCATCAGGCACAGCCAAGCGTGCAGCGACAACTTAACATGCCAAATAGGTTCCGGGACCGTTCCTGATCCCATAACAGAAAAGCCCGCCTTAACGGCGGGCTTTTTTTGTTCGGGTAGGTACTTGATACGTCAAACCTCAACCTGAGATATTACGTCCATATCAGTGAATTTGTCTCGCAGATCGTCCAGCATTGACCGCCCCTTCTTCAACGTGCGGTCAACGACCGCGCGGGCTTCTGGAGTGTCGGGCACGTCCTTTAAGGCCAAATCTAATTGTGCAGTTGCCACCGCTTTTCGTTGTGGCCTCCGTGTCGAGCGAACAGCGGAAACGGAAGTGTCAGCTGAAGGCGCTTTTCGAGCCAACCTGCGTGATGATCTGGGCCTATCATCCGGAGCCGGATCGTTTTGCTCTACGATCTGAGGCGCTGCAATTTCGACGTCCTGAACGATCGTTCTGTCAGCGGTTTCAACGCTGGCATCCTTCCCGACCGCAACAGGCTCAACGATTTCAGGTGACGCCTCGGCATTCACCTTCTCCGGGGGTGGCAACAAGCGTACCCTAGCTTTTTCTGCCGCGCGGGCGGCGTCCGCTTCCATCAAGCCAATGTCGGGGAAAACGTACTTATCCATAGCAGGGTTATGCGGAGGCATCGGCATAGGACCGGTTTGAGCCTCGAACATGGGCTTCAACTTTGCATCACTGAAGTATTTGATACGCTTTGCCCGGATCGGCATGTCGGCATCAACAATGATAATCACGTCATCCTTGGGCAGCCGGCGCGCTTCATCCTCTGACAACAAAGGCCGTTCTTCTGTTCGTTCGCTGACATTGACGCCATTGAAAGCACCTTGACCAATAGTCCGACTCTTGCTGACGACCCGCCGCGTCGTCATGCCTGTGGCACGAGACAGGTCAGACACCGTTTTTTCCTCAGAAGGCGTCAGATATAATTTTATCCCTGCGCCACCTTGGAGCGACAGGCGGACATTCTGCCCATAGATCTCGTCCAGCGCTGGAACCGTCTGCGTAACAATTGCCAAGTTGCCGCCGTATGACCGCAGAGTTTTGATCGATTCAGCTACGATCGGCATTTTTCCAAGTTTGTCGAACTCATCCAGCATGATTAGGACCGGCCAGGGTTCGTCCGGACCTGGCTCACCAGCCCCCTGCAATGAAGAAATGAGATCGGAAAAAAACAATCTGATCAGCGGTGCGATTGCAGCAACGTCATCTGGCGGCACAACCAGATAAACAGTCTGAGGTTTTTTGCGGAAGGTCACAAACTCAAAATCACTATCATCAGTCAGAGCGCAAATGCGCGGGTTTGCCCACGTTCCAAGGCCCGAGCTGCTGAGAACTGAGAGGTATGCCGACAGGGTGCGTTCGGTGATATTCGCGAGCTTGTTGAACATCATCTTAGTGGCAGGATCTTCCGCTATTCGGGCATAGTAAGCGTACTGCGTCTTTGTCTCCCCGCCTTGAACCGCATAGCGGTAAATCTCCCCCAACGTGACGCGGGTTTTCTCATAAGCCAGCATCCCGCAAGCGACAAAAATATCCGTCGCGCCCGGTAGAAACTCCTCTGCCCCCTGCCCGGCTTGCAGGAACAGCTTGGCGATCTTTTGAAGCTCCATCATGCGCTGCGCAGGGTTCTTCATCTTGCCGACGCGTTTGAGGGGGTTGTATCGGTGCGACGGCGACTCCCAATCGGTCGGTGCAAAGCGATAGACCGTATCGCCCCGCGCTTTCCGGTGGCGTGACGTTAGCTCGAAGTTTTCGCCTTTCACGTCCAGCACTACGCTGCTGCCTGCATAGGTTAGGCAGTTGGGAATAACGAAGCCCACGCCCTTACCACGTCCCGTAGGCGCAACGATTAGGGCATGTGGATGCTCGGCAGATACAATAAAGGGTTGGTTTGAGCCTGGGTCACCCGTCTTTCCCAAAACAAAGCCTTTGGCGGGATTGGTTAAGAAGCGTTTGCGCTTCATTTGCCGTTTCGTCTGCCAGCTCGTCTTCCCAAAGCGTGTAAGGTCTTCTGTCGTCACCTTAGCAGCCAGCATGAAGCCCGCCAGGGTGGTTGCAATGACCACAAAGTTTATTAGGACATAGCCGCGTGGATCACGCGCTTGGATGTCACTGTACTGCGTAGCGATAAAAAAGAGATCGAGTTCGGCCAAGTCGTAGCGGTACTGGGCTAGACCCGACGCCAGCACGTAGCCAATCAGAAAAGCGAAGAAACCAATAAGGAGAACCCCTACTAGTTGGCGCAGCCTGCCTTCAAGTCTGGTCATGGGATTACTCCTTATCCAAAATCGTGACCGTCTTGCTCATGACCACGCCGCTCATGACGGAGGGCTTGCTCATGCTTGACGGCCGCAACATTGTGTTGCGCGATTGCGTGGGAGTGATCACGGCTGCTACCGATATTCTGGTCAGCCTTCAGGTAAGCGATGGCAAAGTCATGCCGCTGAGCCGTGCCCATTCCTGGAATGTCGGGCGCTCTTCCGTTCTGCATGTCACGAACTGCATCCTGCCCAAGCGCACGTTCGACTGCATCGACAAGCCGGCGCGACTCGTCAAAAGTCATGTTGCCACCTCTCGCCGCAAGTTGCTTGGCTTCATCGAGTGCGGCGGCTTTATCGCGCTCCTGACTCTGTGCTGCACGTTCCTCTTGCTCTCGCACACGATCCATCTGGATAGCTGTGAACGCTCGCTGAATATCCTCGTCAGGCATCCTGCGTTCTGTCGCAGGCACATAGCCTTCGGGACCGCGCGCGTCATTTGCGTTCCGGTCCCATGCCTCGGAGGCAAGCTCCGCATGATCCCGCGACCTGTCAGCAAAATCAGTGAACGCGTCGCTGGCTGCTGCGACCTCGTTCTGCCCCTGCTGTCTCGCTTGGCTGTCTTCTGAATAAGGCCAGTTGAAATCAGTCCGTTCGAACTGCTGGACAAGGCGTCTAAAGTCCTGACGCTCGCCAGTCGAATGCACATCGACTGCCTCAGTGCGGTCAATGCTCTGATCGCGTAGCGCGTCTTCAACCCTGTCATAAATATCGCTGACATGATCACGAGCCTTCTCCAGCCCCTCACTGGTCGCGAGGTCATAGCCGTTCTTGTCAGCGACGGCATGCAAGTCTCGTTCAACCCACCGGCTTTCCAGCGCCGCCGTGGTGGCAGTCATTTCAATGCGCGCTGAAACCTCCCGCGGGTCAATGCCACTACCTTCCAGGGCAGCTTCCAGCCTGTCCGGCGCCAGATCACGTTGCATGTCGCGCGCCACCTTTTCGGCATAGATGCTGTCAGATGCAGGGCTAGTCAGGGTGCGGGTCTGCTCCCCAAGAGGATTCAACTCTCGGACGCTGCGCAGCATGTCATCCACGTCCTTATCCATTTGCGCCCGTTGCTCAGGTGGCGCTCGATCAATGCTGCGGTCGATTTCTTTGATCGTAGAGCGCAATGCTATTAGCTTTGCCTCGAATTGATCGACGTCCCGCTCCAATGCCGGGTTGGCCTCAATGGCCCCTGCCCTATCGCTCATGTCTTCACCTTTCTCAATTTGCTGCGCCATGCGCTCCAATGCGTTTGCCGTAAGGGTATTCCCAAGTCGGTCAGCTATGCTGCCAAGGCTGCGATATGTGTCTGCAACCTCGGACAGTCTTTGCTTGATAAAATCGCTGTCCACGCGCTCGGCCGCGCGATCTTGGGTCTGGCTAGGTCCAATCGCACGGACCTCCCATTGCGTGCGAGTAAAGGCCACGTCCTTACCGGCACGATTAGTAAAGCTGGTAACTTCTTTCCCTCGATTGGTGATTGCAATGGTTTGTCCTGTGTCAACATTTGCCTCGGCCATTGCCCGACCCAAGCCACTGCCCCACATTTCCTTAATACCATTTTCAGTAGCCAGCTTAACGTAATAACTTGGTGTATTCTTAGGGTCATGACCATAAGGGGACTTGCCATGCTCGATCAATTCACCGCGCAAACTCTTTCGTAAATCTATCGAGCTAAGCGCGTCCTCGGTAATGCCACGCGAAAACCGACTAGTGTTGATCATTTCAACTCCAGCCGCCCGCCCCCATTCGACCATCGCATCTTTAAAGCGGTCATAAGAAAGCTCTCCGTCTTTTTCTAGATAGAAAAGCTCATTTTCTTGATTGCGCCGGTCTACAATAATGTGGGCGTGCGGATGATCACGATCCGTATGTATGCCAGCGATATAATTCCAACGGCCATATCCTTGCCCTATGAGCTCATCACATACTCCACGCGTGATGGCTTTAACCTTCTCGGTGTCAGTCCCTTTGGGAAATGACATCATCAAGTGCATCGAGTTCCCGTTCTCGATCTTACCGCGCCAACCCTCAGACCAATCGGTAGCAAGTCGTGAAACCTGGCGACCTGTCAGCTCCTTGCCGCCATCGTGCCGGTAACTGGGGTCGATAACGTGATCCGACTTTCCCAAGACATAATTCATCTGAGCCTTTATGTCGGCACGGTTGTAGCATCCTCCGCTGCGGATGATCTTGAACACAGCCTGGGGAGTGTTTGCCTTGCGAACATTGCTAAGAAGCCGCGTGACGGAGCCGCCCCCACCCCCAGATTTGACCCGCCGACCAGACCGGACATGGTGATCATCAAGGAAATTGGTGACGATGCTGCTTCGCTGTGCCATCAGTCCAGCGCCTTCAAAATTTGATCAAGGCGAGCTTTGCGGCGGCGGGCTTTCGTCACAATTAGCTTTGAAACGAGGTCAGATACAGCCTTAAGCTCATCCCTCATGGCGACGATTGTAGCCAGATCATGTGGCGAAATTTCTGCGCTGCCGGAGACAAGCGCCTTACGATTAGCGTGATAGGCAAGCTGATTTAGGTTGTTGCCAACGCGGCGAACCTCCTTAGATAGCTCGGCTCCGATCTCAATCAGGTCATCGTCTGGATCAAAAAAGCCCGATGCACGACGCAGAGCCTTCTTTGCAAATGCTGCTCGGGTCATGCCGAACCGCCCCGCTTGAACATCAAGGGCGCGCATTTCGTCGCTTTCCAAGCGAACACCAAGAACCTTTGTCTCGATCCTTGCTATCGGATCGCGATGCAGCCTGGCCGCAATCATCTGAACGGCGCGGCGGCTGATCCCGTAGGTTTTGGCAAGCTCACCTGTCGAGATGTTCTTCGCCAAATCCTGCACCAGTCGCCGCTTTTCGTCAGCATTTAAACGCCTTTGGGGCCGTTTAGATGGTGGCGAAGTTAACATGTTACATTTCCCGCCATATTCTTCCCTTCAACCATAGGGCGTTTCCGCACCGCTGGCAAGAAAATGCCCGCGGAAAGGCCCTATGGTTGAAGTCCGTTTCGGTGGCCGCCCCCAGGGCGGACAGGTTCGGGCGATCAGCCCGAAGCCGCGATATGCATCGCAGATCGCGCCTTGCATCCTCTCGGGTGAGCCATGCTATTGCCCATCCGCACCCTTCCCAACAGGCGCAGAGCCTTCTCAGAGGCCACAGGAGGGCCGCTGAGTGCCCATACCGGACCTGCCAGCTAGGGTGGGTGCGGCCAAGGGTTCTTTCCGCCCACACGGCGCGTTTAGGCTATGGGTTGGATTGGCGATCCGAACCAACAACAGATTGCGGGCTCCACGCCAACAGAAACAGCCTAAACATGGTGATATGGCGATATGGTGAAGTGGCACAGTGGCAACATGGCTTAGCGACATTCCGGCAATCCGGTAAAGTGGCGCTGCGGCATTGCGGCATTCCGGCAAAGCGGCGCAGCGGCATTGCGGCTATATGGTCCTATGGCGTAGCGGTATTGCGGCGCTACGGTATAGCGGCTTAGCGGCTATGTGGCATTTAGGCGAAGTGGCGCAGTGGCATTCCGGCGATACGACATTGTGGCGATATGACAACATGGCATAGTGGCGATGCGGCGATGCGGTTTTCCGGCTTGATGGCTATCCGGCATTATGGCGATATGGTCACATGGCGAAGCAGCATCATGGCGACGCGGCATCATGGCGAAGTGGTGATGTGGTAAAGCGGTAATGTGGCGATGTGGCATCACGCAACGCCACCAAATAGGGACGTGAGGGACAGAAGATGAAAGTAATTTCACTGATCGGGCAAAAAGGGGGCGCAGGAAAAAGCACTGTCGCCCGCGTTCTTGCATCCGCAGCCGTTCTCGAAGGTAAGCGCGTTTTGATGCTCGACTGCGACCCAAACAAAAGCACTTACTCCTTTTATCAAAAGCTGATGCGGAACGATCCGACCTCGGCAGAAAGCGTGACTGCCTTTCACTGTGCCAACACTGAAGAAATGGAACGTCATATCATCGAGGCCGATGAAACGGGAAATATAGACTACTGCATCATTGACACCCAAGGCGACCTTGTGAATTGGGTAGATGATGTGATTGAGCTTTCTAATAGGGTAATCATACCCGTCAAGGTTTCTGAAACCGATTTTACAGTGCAGTTGGAAACCTACAAACGATACGTCGCTTTGCGTGATGCCGTAGTTGACCCGTCCAAGTTGCCGCCAATTATGTTCCTACTGAATCAGATTAAGCCAGGCGTCAAATATCCTGCTTCGCTTCGTGACTTGTTTGATGAAATTGCAAGTCATGACAGAATGCTGCGCTTCTACCTGCAAGAGCGCAATGTGTATAACCAGACCGATCAGGGCATTCTTTTAGGGGAATACGCTAAACGCGTCGAAGCAACGTCGGTTGGAAAAGTCATGCCAAAATACATGACGCAGGCAATGGACGAGGCGAAAGAACTACTAACCGCAGTTGAGGAGGTTACCGTCAATGGCTAGTCTGCCGCCCCCCCGCACGGATCGCTCCCCTCGACGTGGCTTGCAGCTCAAAGAAGGCACTAAGTTGCCTGACCCACCTAGCTTCGAGAAGGTCAGCACAAAGAGCGAGATAGACGGTGAAGCCAATGCTTCTACTCGACCCTTGCCAGAGCAAGAGAAAGCAGAAGCCGTCGAACAGAAACCAGAACATGCGCCAGCAGCGGCTGAAGAGCCGCAAGACAAGCAGACCCGTAAGACTGAACAGACCGGCTCAAGGCGCAATCTCACGAGAGGGCAGGGGGATACCCCATTAGCGCCCGAAGAAACGACGCGTCATGCCGCCCCCTCGGCGGCAGCGGACACGCAGTTCGTCACAATCCGATTGGGTTTTGAGCCCAAGGTGAGGGAACTGGCGGAAAAATGTTGCCAAGCAACGGGGGCCGCTCTTCCTGATTTGGTCGGCGTTGCAGCCCGCAAGATGATCGTCACGGATGCTGATTTTGAAGCCAAACCGCTATGGCCTGCGCCTACTCGCTCACGCCCGATCGACTATACTCTGCGGGTGAAGTGCAAGCTGTCCTCGTCCTTGCTCAACAAATGGTCGAAGAAACTTGATCCCCTCGGTGTAAAACAGCCCGGTGAAATCGCCTATAATGCTGTTCAACACGCATTTAATCGCAGTGCCCGACGCATCATTTCTGAGCTGACAAAAGCTCAGTGATGCTTGCCGTATCCCTCAAGGAGCGAAGAAAAATGTCAAACTCGGCCCTGATTGCCATTGCCGCACTATTTGCTGCAGCCGCCGTGCCAGCGGGCGCCGAACAATGGGACGTGACAAAGGACAAGAGCCTCGTAGTCCATCGTCTTGCTGCCACTGATCTTCGCATGACAGTCGTATGCGACCCCGAGGGGGCATTTTCACCGCCGCAAAACTACCTCTTTGTCGAACGTCGCGGCCAACGTGTCGAAACCGGACAACTGACAGTTTCTGAGGGTGATGATACGGTGAACCTTCCGATCATCGGGGCCGCCGCCGTTCCAACTGGCAATGTTGAGAACTGGAATACAGCTATGGACATGCTGTTCGGGGGCAGGGGGGTCAACGTCGCTGTAGGTGACGTGGCTGCCCAACTTCAAGCAGAAAGCCTCGCAAATGTCTGCACAGCCAGATAGGAGGTTTCCCCCATGCCGTTTCCGCTGTCAATTCAGAGTATTGATGCAATTGCTGACGTAATAAGCGGGGGCGTATCTGGCGACGGAACACCCCCAATTGGCATCTATCGCAGCGCCGCCAAGATTGAGAAATTTATGCGGAGCTGCAACGTCACGTTTGAGGTTGATGGCTCTCGCGTACCTTCCCTTGTCCAATGCCTTACCGAGCTTAACAACAGCCCGGAGGCCCAGCTAAAGCTTTCCAGGATCATTGAAGCATCAGCTGATCCCCGTGACTTCTTTCATGACCCAGAGCGGCATGCCTTTGTTCTCGAATTTCTCAACCGCGCGCTAGGCTTCGACGGCTATGAGGTTCAACAACATGGCGGGCGCATGCGTCTTATCGAAGCTGGTAAGGGCGGGGCCGTCATTGCAGAACTGGCCGGACTGTCCGGAGTAATCGACTTCGACACGGTGAGCCGGGATCTAGATCGCGCGCTAGTCAGCAGCCAGACTGACCCAGAGGATGCCGTCACTGCAGCCTGCAGCACTGTGGAAAGCGTATGTCGATCCATTCTCATCGAGCTAGGGCAACCACTACCTGCGAAAAAAGACGTGCAGGGACTTTATAACGCGGTGAAGCAACCTCTTGGCTTGTCTCCTGATCGTTCAGACATAGACCCTCTGATAGCAGGCGATGTACGGCAAATTCTGTCAGGGCTTGCCACGGTTATTGCAGGGGTAGGGGCGCTTCGCACGCATGGCGGGGATGCACACGGCAGAGAAAAAGGCTTTGCCCGAATAGATGCGCGGATTGCCAGATTATCAATCCATGCAGCAAGCACCGCTGCCCTATTCCTTATCGAGACATGGCAACGCAAATTCCCATCTCGCCCACTTCCCAGGGCAGAGAACCCATGACCGTCCAAGAGCAACGTGCATTGACGATGCTGTAAGCCGACAGGGTTATAGCCTGTCTTGCACTAGTATATACCGCATGGTATATATAGGTAATACAGGCAGGGATATACTTATGACAATGCTTATCAAAGGCGATGAAATTGACGACCTTGTGGCGAAATACTGCGCTTTAACTGGGGTGAGGAACAAGAGCGAAGCCGTGCGCCAAGCACTGGCCGCCCAAATTTCTGCATTGTCGCAAAAGGAAAGCCTCGCTGATCGAGTCGCCAGTATCCAGAACCGCGCAGCGGCCTTGGGCATCGTGGCTGACAGTGCCGATGACAAAGCTTTCATGGACGCTATATGGGGCGATGAAGACTGATGTTCGTTGATGCAAGTGCCCTTGTCGCCGTCCTAAAAAATGAACCAGACGCTCCAGCTCTGCTGAAGGCGATGGAGGCGGCGAGTGGGAAGCTCCGTGTGTCGCCAGTCGTTCGGCTTGAAGCGACTCTTGCCATTGCCCGGATACGCCGGGATGCGCGAAGCGCAGGCCCGGCGACGGCCGAAGATTTTAAGATTGCCGCAGAGCTGGTCAACGATTTGCTTGAAGCCATCCAAGCACAGGAAATGATGATTTCGTCAGCCATGGGAAATGCGGCGATCGAGGCGCTTGCGACCTATGGGAAGCTAGTAGGGCATCCGGCGCAGCTAAACATGGGTGACGCACTGTCTTACGCGTGTGCCAAGTCCCATGCCGTGCCCTTGCTCTACAAAGGCAACGACTTCTCCCACACGGATCTTGCCTAACTACATCGGCCGCGCCAGCGGTTTACCACAGCCGCCTCGCCTCCCTTCGCTCCATGAAGGCGCGTCCGGCTCGGCGGCTGCAAGCCCTGGCCCAAGGGCCAGGGTGGAAAACCGCCCTCGCACTGGTAAGAACACTGGCACCCAAAAAAAAACCGCCCCGTAAGGGGCGGCAAGTTGTTTCCTCGCCACGAGGAAAACTGTCTGGTGTCAGCAATGCGAGATTTGTCGCAATGCGTCAACCTCGCGGGACACGCGCCACCTGCGCCGCCAGTCCCACGGCATGTCAAAACTCCCCTCCCAAATGCCGCGCCTGGCTCTGCGGGCAGCATTCTCGGCGGCAATGTATTCACCGCTATATTGGCGATAGGCGACGGCCTGGCCTGAGTAAACGAGCGCGGCGTTCATATCTTCCTCCCCGACAAAGCACTGCCCAATCACCCGCCCGTAGCGATCCATATCACGCTGTTCACATCGGACGGGCTGATCGCCAATCCACTCAGTTAGCCAGCGTGTCGCCATGTCGCCGCAGCGGTATGACCGGCTAGAACGATCCCGGCAAAGCTGATCGCCCTCCGGCGCGTCAACTCCATGCAGTCGGATAGTTTTGAGGCTGATGACAAAGGTATCTGCATCCACAATGCGCGGAATGCCCTCGATTACTCGCGATCCGTCAGCAGAAGGGGCGCTGCGCCGGTCTGCCTTGCCGGTCAGATCGTCCAGCAAATCGCCATAGTCACCCTGAGACATGACGGCCAGCGCAGCCAGTGCGGCCAGGATCGGCAAGGCAGACCGGC
>NZ_JBHSSW010000011.1:0-6505 GCF_042659465.1 Ponticaulis profundi
TCCGTCACCACATCCGACATGTCGCGCCCCCATTTGAGAAAAATGTGCACTCACTAGACAATTTGTCCTGCGTCCAAATTATACCGTTCGCCCCTGCCGGGGGAAGTGCACATTTTTCTCAAATGGATCAGCTGTCGTGCCCAGAGCAAGAGAAGCCGCCTATAGCGGCTCGATCCCCGGCCCTTGCCAGCCTTGCGGGGGCGCTGCGGGCCGGGGATCGGAGGGGTGTAGCGAGTGTAAAAAATTACGGTTCCATTTCTTGCCGCACGTACACACCCCTTCCCCCCCTTTATGGATGGTCCGCCCCTCCCGCCGATCTCCGTGTAGGATGTCGGTGTTCAATGGAGGAAGGAGCGGACCATGAGCATTGTGATCGTTGGCATCGACCTGGGCAAGAACAGCTGCAGCATCGTCGGTCTCGACAGCCTGGGGACAGTGGTGGTTCGACGGCGATTGCGTCGTGACAGCGTCATCGCGTTCGCGTCGAAGCTGCCGGCCTGCATCATGGCCATGGAGGCGTGTTGCGGCGTTCATCACATGGGACGGTCGCTGGCAGCACTGGGGCATGAGGTCCGGCTGATGTCGCCGGAATATGTCCGGCCTTACGTCAAGGCGCAGAAGAATGATGATCGCGACGCTGAGGCAATTGCCGAAGCGGCAACCCGTCCCACCATGCGCTTTGTCGAACTCAAGAGCGAGGAGCAGCTCGACGTCCAGACGCTGCATCGGGTGCGGGATCGGCTGGTCTGCGAGCGCACGTCGCTGACCAACCAGATCAGGAGCCTTCTTCTGGAACGGGGACATGTCGTGGCACAGGGCCATGCCCGGTTGCGCCACCTGCTCGCTGACCTGCTGGACACCGCCACGTGCAGCCTCAGTGCCCGCATGGCTTTCCTGCTCGGCGACATGCGCACGCGGTGGGACGAGCTTGACCGCCGCATTGCCGCTTTTGACGCCGAGTTCTCGGCCATGGCTCGGACCGATGAGCGAGCACGGCGGCTGACAAGCATTCCGGGCATCGGTGCGCTGAATGCCACCGCATTGGTCGCCGCTGTCGGCAACGCCGCGACATTCACGAAAGGACGCGATCTGGCCGCCTGGCTGGGTCTGGTGCCGAGGCAGGCGACAACAGGCGGCAAACCAAAGCTGCTCGGGATCACAAAGCGCGGCAGTCGATACCTGCGCAAGATGCTGATCCAAGGCGCGCGATCTGCCATGCCAACATTGGCGAAGGCGAATACAGCAATAGGCGCCTGGCTGCGTGCGCTGCTTGTGCGCACCCATCCCAACATCGCTGTTGTCGCCCTTGCGGCGAAGATGGCCCGCACTGTCTGGGCGCTTCTGCGGCACGGGCGAAATTATGAAGCCGTGCCGCAGGCGGCCGGTTGAGGAACACGCGCCCGTCTTGAACACAGCCGGGCGCAACGAGCTGCGAGTGGTGAAAGGAAGATGGCCTGACAGTTGATCGGCGTTGCAAAAACCTCCGGCGCAAAATGGCCCACCGAGGCCGGCCCCTTTATGAGGATTGTGACGCGCGGATCTCCATCTTGGCGGCGGCCTTTGTGCCGACATGCCGGATACGTTTGTGCAGACTGATCATGTCATCAAAAATTGCCGCTTGCAGACGGGGCGGACCATACGTTCTGACACGGGTTTGTGACACCTGCAAACCCTTGAAAATGCTAGAGCGGGGGACTGGTGTCACAACCGTCCGGTTATGACACTCGCCAAAACCACGGCTCATAAGGAAGCCCGCGCACCGCTTGACGGTACGCGGGCTCTAAGTCATTTCAACCGTGCGGGCGCATCACTACTTTGATGGCGCCGTCTTCCTTATCCCGAAACTTTTTGTACATCTCGGGAGCGTCCTCGAGACTGGCCGGGTGAGTAATGACAAAGCTGGGGTCAATTTCGCCAGCTTCAATGCGTGCCATCAGCGGCGCGGTATAGGCTTGGACGTGGGTCTGGCCGGTTTTGATCGTCAGCCCCTTGTTCATCATCGCGCCGAGCGGGACCTTGTCGCCCATCCCGACATAGACGCCGGGGATCGAGACGGTGCCGCCCATCCGGCAGCTCATGATCGCTTCGCGCAGCACATGGATGCGGTCGGTGGCGAGGCCGACCGTGGCCTTGGCCTTGTCGAGAACCGCATCGACCGAGCCATGCCCTGCAGCTTCGGCGCCCACCGCGTCGATGCAGCTGTCAGGCCCGCGGCCCTTGGTGCGAAATTGCAACTCGTCATAGACATTGTCGACTTCGGCGAAGTTGATCGTTTCGGCACCGCCGGCTTCAGCCATGGCGAGGCGTTCGGGCACTTCGTCGATCGCGATCACGCGACCGGCACCGAGCATCAGCGCCGAGCGGATCGCGAACTGGCCGACCGGACCGCAGCCCCAGATCGCGACGGTGTCGCCTTCCTCGATATTGGCATTCTCGGCGGCCATGTAACCGGTCGGGAAGATGTCCGAGAGGAACAGCGCCTGCTCATCGGTGACGTTGTCGGGCACCTTGATCGGGCCGAAATCGGCCATCGGCACGCGCAGATATTCGGCTTGGCCACCGCAATAGCCGCCCAGCATGTGGCTGAAGCCGAACAGGCCGGCGGGCGAATGGCCCATCGCCTTGATCGCCACCTCGGCATTGGGGTTGGTCGTGCAGCAGGCCGAAAACAGTCCCTTCTTGCAGAACCAGCACTCGCCGCAGCTGATCGTGAACGGCACCACCACGCGGTCGCCGATCTTGAGGTTCGTCACCTCCGAGCCGAGCGCCACAACCTCGCCCATATTCTCATGGCCCAGAATGTCTCCGCTCTCCATGGTCGGCTGATAGCCATCGAGCAGGTGGAGATCCGATCCGCAGATCGCGCAGGCCGTGACCTTGATGATGGCATCGCGAGGATGCTTGATCTCGGGATCGGCAACGGTGTCTACCCGAACGTCACCTTTTCCATGCCAACATAGTGCGCGCATTATTGTTCTCCGGCGTTATTGCCGAAGAACGCTCAGGATCGGCGATCGTTCCCGGCTGCCGAGGTCGTTCGGTTCCCCACATCATCGTGAGCCGGGCTCTATTCGCGGTGTAATTTCCTGGTTGGCGGAGCAGACGATGGTGTAAACCCGCCTACGACAATCACGCGGCAGAGCGCACCGTTTCGTCTCGCGCCTGCTGCCACCGGTGGATCTGCTCCGCTATGATCGGTCGCGAGAAGAAGTATCCCTGAGCTTCATCGCAGCCCAACCCGATCAGCGATTCCAGCGCCTCGTGGGTTTCCACCCCTTCCGCCACAACCCGGGACTTTGCGGCTTCCGTTATTTCACTTTCAGGTATAGCAGAGGAAACTATTGAGAATAATCCTTCGAAGCCCCAAGATCCAGAAAAGGATACTTTCCCATCATCGGATACGTGCCTTTGAGATTTTATCTTTTTTAATATAAACGCAATGTCAGAAGCGTTAAAACTTTTTTGCCAAAACTTATTTTTTCCCACTGCTTAATCTTTCAATTAAATATAGATTTAGCGCCACGACCTATCTCTTCGCCTTAATAAGCTCCATATCTCCATTTCCGTGTCCACTACCCCGTAGCCATGTCTGGTATTTTGGGGAAAGGAGGCTCATACCGAAGAATAGCGGTCCTTCTCAGTCCTAGAAAGGCCACCACCGGCGGCGCTTCTCTATCGGCTGTGTGGAAGGTGTAGCCTCTTGATTAGCAAGAAGGCTGGTAGCTTGTTGCCTCCATCTATCCCGTTCCTCTTTCAGATCTGCAACGGCTTCACGTTCTCTTTCAAGAAGCTGCTGCAACAAGCTGATGCGGCTACCATAATCATCTGGAACTACCGTTCTATCCTGTTCTCTAGGGCGTTCCTGACGCGCGTTCTCAGATGGTTCGGGGAACGCCCTGTATAGTTCGGCCGGATTGATGGAGAATGTACCATCCTCATTTCTTGTTGCACTTAAACGCCCTGTTTTAATTGCCCTATTCAGGGTAGATTTACTTTTCCCTAGGGCTTTAGCAGCTTGGGAAAGGGTTAGACCCGTCATTGAACGCCCCTAGTTGCGTGGTGCATCAAAAATGCCGTTCTTACTGGAACGCAGAACGGTATCACTTTTCTTCCAGTTTGGTAGGCAAATCAGGTTCAAGTCCATCAAAGAACGGTTGCGAAACAGGTGGCAGGCCATCACCGGATGGGAGTTGCTGTTCTCCAGCAAACGCACTCGGCAATCGCCGCAGAGGCTCCTGGTTGTCTAGGTGATCAGCATCAGGCTGTTCATCATCAGATAGAATTACCGCAGCTGAAAAGAGGCTATATCTGATACCGTCACGTTTACCTGACCAAGCTACACGGTCGTTTATAATGTGAGCATTAACAGTGCCACGCCCGCCAATCTGACGGATTTCTAGCCAATTATCAGTAGTTAGAAGTTTGAGGGCATCCCTCACCCCACGTTCGGATCCTTCTACTAGCCGAGCGAGGTTTTTCTGGCTGATTACTACTGCATTGTGCGTATCCACACGTGCGGTGAGGACATGCATGATTTGAGCTGCCAGAGGACTCTTTCTGATTAATTTTGCCCAAGCTTCGTGGGCTTTTCTTTCTGTTTGCACCCATTGGCCTTTTGGGGCCTTTTCCAGAGCTTGCAAGTTAGACATTGGGCAGTTCACCTCCAATAATTGGAAGTAAGGTGACGTTCGACCGGCGACATGTCAATTCCAAAAACTGGAAATTGACATGCAAGTCCTTGGAAGCTTACTGCCGCACCCCCGGCAGTCTAGACTGCCGCACCCCCGGCAATAGCTATTGCCGGGGGTGCCGTTTTTTATTAAATGATTACAGACGCTTATTTTTTCCGCCTTCTAATGATCTACAGGGAACAACCGGGACGGGCCGTGTCGGGCGAAGCAGCCCCCGGGGAGCAAGCGCCGACCGGCGCGGACTGGCCCGGTTTTTACCTGTCAGCGAGGTTTCGACTTTGGCTTACGGTCGTGGGGTGCGGGACGCATCGGCGAGAGCCACGCGGGAATGGGGATGATCAGGCAAGAAGGGGAAAGGGTTATCCACAAAGGCGGCACGTGACCGCATTTGTGACGCCCGTGGCACCGTCAGGATTTGCTGGGGAATGAGTCAGCCCCAGTCCGACCCGCTGTCCTGTCCGCGCTCCCGTTCCCGCGTCTTGCGGGCCTCGCTTTCCTGCATGGCCTCTGTTGCCAGCTGGCGGGACCGTTCCGCCTGGCGCAAGCCGTTCAGAATGGCATCGGCGTCCTGCCGATCGGTGCCGGCCAGACGCTGGCCGCCCACGGCATCGAAGTCGCGCCAGGGCAGGGCATAGCTGCCGTCCCTCAGCTCGATGACTGCAATGCCGGTATGGTTCAGGGCCGCCTTTGTGGCTTTTGCCTGCATGTCCGAAAAATGGGAGGCGTGGCGGTTGTGAAACCTTGCCATGTCGCGGAGCAGGTCCTGCTTGTCGTCCTCGGTGACGTCCTCGATCTGTGGGATCTGGAGCGCTGTCAGGACCAGCTTGTTGGCGGCCTCGGACACGGCCCGTTCCCGTGCAAGCTCAGTCTGGGTCTGGTCTAGGACCGCCTCCGTGGCCTCCATCTCGCGGCGCAGGGTGCCGGAAGCTTCGGTCAGATGGGCCGTGAGATGCGCGAGACGCTCTGTGACGGCCTGTGAGGCCCGTTCCTGCCATTCCCGGTCACTCTCCCCACCCAAACCCATTACGGCCCCTCTACGGCGCTCTGGGAGGCTGAAATCGGCCTCTATGGGGGTAGAGGCCCTGCCGTAGTACTCCTGAATGGTCTGATGCGTGGCCCGGCTGCGTTCCTGACCCCGTTCCAAGCCGAACGGTTGGCCGACGTCGTGGGCGAAGTCGGTCTGCATCTGGCGAAGCTTGTCCTTGCCGCCGACCAGCTCGCGGGCGTTCAGCTTGCCGCGGGCGTCGAGGGGGATCACCAAGACCTGCATGTGCGGGGTGGTCTCGTCGCGGTGCACTACGGCCGACAGGACGTTCTCGGCACCGTGGCGGTCCTTGAGCCAGTCCAGGGCGCGGCGGAAATAGTTGTTCTGCTCGTCCCGGCCCATGGCATGGACCTTCTCGGGCGATCCGCCGACGAAGTACTCAAGGGCATGGACGGCGTTCTTGCGGATCCTCTCAGGGGCGCGGGCGTCCCAGGCTTCCATGACGCCCTGGGCGGTGCCGGGACCCTTGAGCACCAGGTTCTCGGCCATGCGGAACTGATCGGCGTTCGGGGTCTCCCGTTCACGGTAGTTGTGGCCGAGGGCTGCGCCCAGATGCCCCTTGGTCTTGATCTTGCCCACGCGGAGGATGGCGAAGCTCCTGGGCGGGCGCGATCCGCTGCGCACGTGCATGCCCTTGCTGAAGTCCGTCACCACATCCGACATGTCGCGCCCCCATTTGAGAAAAATGTGCACTCACTAGACAATTTGTCCTGCGTCCAAATTATACCGTTCGCCCCTGCCGGGGGAAGTGCACATTTTTCTCAAATGG
>NZ_JBHSSW010000012.1:0-183502 GCF_042659465.1 Ponticaulis profundi
CGCACCGGTCGGTACGGATGGCTCTGCTTCTGGTGCTGAAGACAGTGTTATCACTGGCGCAATCAGTGCCACCGACATGGACGGCGACACCCTCAGCTACACGCTGGCTTCTGGTCCGGCGAATGGCTCTGTGACGCTGACTGGGAATGGCTATACCTACACGCCAGCAGCCGACTTCAATGGCACGGATAGCTTTGATGTTCTGATCGATGACGGCAATGGTGGGACAGACACCGTCACGATTGAGGTCACGGTGACACCGGTGAATGATGCGCCGGTTAGTGTCGCCGACGGCTATTCTATCGATGAGGATGGCGTGCTGAGCGTGGCTGCGAGCGGTGTCCTGGCCAATGACACAGATGTGGATGGTGATGGGCTGACGGCTGCCTTGGTCTCCGGCACGTCGAACGGTTCTCTGAGCTTCAATGCGGATGGCTCCTTCACCTATACGCCGGATGCCAACTTCAATGGGACGGACGGCTTCACCTATCGGGTGAATGACGGCACGGATGACGGCAACACTGTCACGGTGACGCTCAATGTCGGCGCGGTGAATGACGCGCCGGTCGCTGTGGCTGACGCCGTTGCGACAGATGAAGACAGCAGCACGATCATTTCTGTATTGGCAAACGACGCGGATGCCGACGGCGACACGATCACTGTTGTCAGCGTAGACGCAGTCAGCGTCTCCGGCGCGACAGTCACGCTGAATGGCGATGGAACAATCACCTATGATCCGACCGGCTCTGCGATTATCCAGGCGCTGGCTGTCGGTGAGATGCTGACAGACACCTTCACCTACACGATTTCAGACGGCAATGGTGGCACGGATACGGCGACCGTCACTATCACTGTGACCGGCGCCAATGACACACCTGTTGTATCAGTGATCGACGCCGGCAGCGCAACCGAAGACGACGCGGCTCAAATTGTCGATCTGCTATCTGGTCAGACCGACCCTGATGGCGATGCCCTGTCCGTTTCGAACATCGCGGTGCAGGACGATCTCGGAAATCCGGTCGCTTTCACCAATAATGGCGATGGGACGATCTCGATTGACCCGAGCCAATATAACTCACTCGCTGTTGGCGATAGTCGGACGATCACAGTCAGTTATGACGTGTCTGATGGCACAGCCACAACAAGCAATACGGCAACCCTGGTCATCAATGGTGTGAATGACGCCCCGGTTGCAGGAGATGATAGCCTGACGCTTGGCGAATTCCAGGGGAATGAGTTCGAGCAGACCAGCCAGTATCGACCGCATGTGATGGCCCTCACCAATGGCAATTTCGTTATGGTGTGGGAATCTCGGGACGGTCAGCAGGAAGACCTCGACAATTACACGGTCAAGGCGCGTATTTTTGATCCGAATGGCAATGAAATTGTCAGTGAATTTGTCGTCAACAGCCTGACGACCTTTAGTCAGCAAGGGCCCGACATATCCGCACTGTCTGACGGTGGCTTCATCGTCACATGGTTCACGACCGACCCAACGCAGGATGGTGACGACAGAGCCATCAAGGCGCGGGTGTTCAATGCCGACGGGTCTGAGCGGGTCGCAGAGTTCCTCGTCAATCAGGTGCCGGATAATGATCAGATCTTTCCTGAAGTTACAGAACTTACCGACGGCGGATATGTCTTCACCTGGACATCGGCGGACGGGGGAGCCGATCCCGACGGCTTCAGCGTCAAATCGCGGGTGTTCAACGCGGACGGCACGCCACGAGACAATGAATTCCTGGTCAATCAGTTCGATGTGCGCGATCAGCAGGACCCCGACGTCGCTGCCCTGAGCGATGGTGGCTTTGTCATCATCTGGGCATCAAATGACAGGCAACAATCTGACACCGCTGGCGGCGCGATCAAGGCCAGAATCTTCAATGCTGATGGCACAGAACGTATCAGCGAATTTGTGGTGAATTCCGCCACCGCTTTAAACCAGCAGACACCGATCATTCATGAGCTGGCATCGGGTGGTTTTGTCGTCACCTGGGCGTCGAATGATGGCCAACAGGGCGACGCAAACGCCGCGATCAAGGCGCGTGTTTTCGACAATAACGGCAATGAAGTCATCGCCGAATTCCTGGTCAATCAGGTCACCGATAATGGCCAGGGGTATGCGGATGTTACCGAGCTTGCCGATGGCGGTCTGGTCTTCACCTGGGAGTCTTCGGACGGGATCTCTGACACAGATGCAAAAGGCATCAAGGCGCGGGTTTTCAATGCAGATGGCTCTGAGCGCATTGCAGAGTTTCTGGTCAACGAACTGATCACAGACGATCAGGCTCTACCGAGTGTCACCGGTCTGACAGATGGCGGTTTCGTGATCAGCTGGACGTCTGAAAGCGGTGACAGTGATGGCTTTGCAATCAAGTCACGTATCTTCAACGCAGACGGAACGGAGCGCTTTTACGGCGAAGACAGTGCACTCACATTTGCGTCCGAAGCACTGCTTTCAAATGACACGGACGTCGACGGCGATACGCTCAGTGTGACAGCCGTCAGCGGCACGAGCGCCAATGGCGCAACGGTCACGCTGAATGGCGATGGCACGATCAGCTATGATCCGACGGGCTCAACGACCATTCAGGCGCTGGATGATGGCGAGACACTCGACGATACCTTCACCTACACCGTGTCAGACGGAAATGGCGGCACGAACACCGCGACCGTGACGATTACAGTGACGGGCGCAAATGATGCGCCGGTGGCGTCAAGCGACAATTACGTTGTGGATGAAGACACGACCGGCAACGCAAGCGCCGCACTTGGGGTTCTCAGAAACGACACCGATATCGACGGCGACACATTGACGGCGGAACTGGTCAGCGATGTCTCCAACGGGACGCTGACACTCAATGCAGATGGGTCCTTCTCTTATACGCCTGATGCTAATTTCAATGGACAGGATACGTTCACCTATCGGGTATTTGACGGCTCAACCTACAGCAACACTGAAACGGTCACGATCACCGTCCGACCCGTGAGCGACGCTCCGGTTGCAGGGAGTGATACAATCGCAGCCGGGAGCGAATTTCTCGTCAACAGCCTGACGAATAATAGCCAGAGTGATGTCAGCGCCATCTCTTTCGCTGATGGCAGTTCATTCTTTGTCTGGCACTCGCGCGACGGCCAATCCGCAGACACTGATGGTGCCGTGAAAGGACGCTGGCTGAATGCCGATGGCACGGAACGCGTCACAGAGTTTCTGATCAACGACGAAGTTGATCAATTGCAGTCCGTTCCGCGGATTCTGCTCTTGCCCGATGGCGGCTTTGTCATCTCCTTGGTTTCTCAGGATCCGACACAGGACGGCGCTGGCAGCTCGATCAAAGCAAAAGTTTTTAACGCTGACGGATCCGAACGGGTCGGCGAGTTTCTGGTCAATTCGGTCACCGGCGGTAATCAGTCAATGGCGGAACTGACCGCCCTGGACGATGGCGGGTTCGCCATTGCATGGCAATCAAACGATACCCAGGCTGACCTTGATGGCTGGGGCATCAAAATGCGCGTTTTTAATGCAGACGGCAGCGAACGGATCCCAGAATTCCTCGTCAATTCCACGATGACGAATGGCCAGGAACTTCCAGACATCGCAACTCTGTCTGATGGTAGCATCCTTGCTGTGTGGCGCTCGGCTGATGGTCTCAACGACACTTCAGATACAGGCATCCTTGCGCGCATCTTCAATCCAAATGGAACAGAACGGGTTGCTGAGTTCCGCGTGAACACAGAGACTTTGAGCGTTCAGCAATCTTCTGTGGTCGCTGCCCTTTCCAATGGCGGCTTCGTCGTGGCCTGGAGCTCCTACGATCAACAGCAGGGCGACACTGAATTCTTCGCGATCAAGGCACGCATTTTCGATGCAAATGGCAGTGAAACTGTCGCCGAATTTCGTGTAAACGCCATCCCGGATGGAAGCCAGACCAATCCGGACATAACAGCTCTGGCGGACGGCGGTTTCGTGGTCGTCTGGGCATCGACTGATGACCAACAAGGCGATGTCAGCGGCTCTGGCATCAAGGCTCAGGTCTATAACGCTGACGGCACAGTGCGGGTTTCCGAATTCCTGGTGAATGAGGAGACGTACGATACGCAGTCCCGCCCAGCCGTCACGACGACAGCGGATGGCGGGTTTCTGGTGACCTGGCAGACACGCGATGGCGCTGACGACACCGACAACCTCGGTGTTAAGGCGCGCTATTACAACGCCGATGGCACACCACGCCACTCTAGCGAAGATGTCGTAACGACACTCGACGTCGACACACTGCTTGCCAATGATACGGATGCTGATGGCGATACGCTGACCATAACAGGCGTGAGCGGTACCAGCGCGAATGGCGCGACCGTGACACTGAACGGCGATGGCACGATCAGCTATGACCCGACAGGCTCTGCCACCATTCAGGCGCTGGCATTCGGCGAAACCCTGGACGACACCTTCACCTACACGATCTCTGACGGGAATGGCGGCACAGACACGGCAACCGTGACCTTCACGATAAGCGGCCAGAATGACGTACCCGTTGCCGTTGATAATTTGCTCGCGCTCGCACCCGAGGCCACAAACGAATTCCTGATCAATAGCTTCACAGGTGGCGATCAGGTTTCACCGGCTGTCGGGCAACTGGCCGATGGCGGCTATGTTTTTGTCTGGACATCAGCGGACGGCGCACAGGGCGATAACGATAACGCCATTAAAGCGCTGATTCTGAATGCTGATGGTACCGTCCGCGTCAGCGAGTTTTTGGCAAACAGTCTGACGAACAACGCACAGACCGCCCCCGATGTGACCACGCTGGCCGATGGCGGATTTGTCCTGTCATGGCAGTCGCGGGATAATCAGCCTGACGCTGACGGCATTAAAGCACGCATTTTCAACGCTGACGGCACCGAACGCGTGGCAGAGTTCCTTGTCAATGAGACGACGCGATATCTGCAGACCAGCGTTTCCATCACCGCGTTGGCAGATGGTGGATTTATTGCCACCTGGTCGTCTGACGAACGCGCCGGAGACCCCGACTTCGGTATCAAGGCACGGATTTTCAACGCTGATGGTTCGGTTCGGATCAGCGAGTTTCTGGTCAAT
Organism: Ponticaulis profundi; assembly: GCF_042659465.1. Taxonomy (NCBI): domain Bacteria; kingdom Pseudomonadati; phylum Pseudomonadota; class Alphaproteobacteria; order Hyphomonadales; family Hyphomonadaceae; genus Ponticaulis; species Ponticaulis profundi. The sequence continues at coordinate 5,096 of NZ_JBHSSW010000012.1, forward strand.
GATGAGGTAGCTGGAAATCAAAGCGCGCCCGACGTTTCAGCGCTCGATGATGGCGGCTTCATCATCACCTGGACAACGCAAAACGCCAGCGATGATGGAAGTGGCTCGGCCATCAAGGCAATGGTCTTCAACAATGATGGATCGGTTAGGATTTCGGAATTCTCTGTCAATGACAGTGCCACCGGCGACCAGATCAACCCGACGATCGCAACACTTCAGGATGGTGGCTTCATCGTCACCTGGACAACCTTTGACACCTCTCAGGATGGAAGCGGATCGGCCATCAAGGCGCGGGTTTTCAACGCAGACGGCAGCGAACGTATCGGCGAGTTTCTGGTCAATGAACGAGCATCGGCTGGACAGGAGACATCTGATGTCACGGTTCTGGCTGATGGCGGGTTCGTTATCACCTGGCTGAACGGTGATACCACGCACGATGGTTCATCTTCTTCGATAAGTGGACGTGTTTTCAACGCAGATGGCAGCGTGCGTGTTGCTGAATTCCTGGTGAATGATGCCGGGCTGAACACCCAAGCCCAGCCAAACATTACCGCGCTAAGTGATGGCGGGTTCGTGGTCACCTGGTCATCCAATGATGGACAGGCGGATACCGATGGCTACGGCATCAAAGCCCGTATCTTCAATTCAGACGGCACGCAGCGAAACTATAGCGAAAATAACGTCACGACGATCTCAACAGCGGGCCTTCTGGGCAATGACACAGATGCGGATGGCGATACGCTGACAGTGACGAGCGTGAGCGGGACGAGCGCGAATGGCGCAACCGTCACGCTGAATGGCGATGGGACGATCAGCTACGACCCGACTGGTTCGGCCACGATCCAGGCGTTGGCTGTTGGCGAAACGCTGGATGACACCTTCACCTACACCATTTCAGACGGAAATGGCGGCACAGACACCGCGACTGTCACGATCAGGGTGAATGGCGCGAATACGGCGCCAGTTGCCAATGATGTGACGCTGGCTCTGATACCTGAACGAACCGGCGAGTTTCTGGTCAATGAAACAATAGCAGGGGGCCAGTATGAGCCGTCAATGGTCACACTAAGTGATGGCGGCATGCTCTATATGTGGACTGATAACCTGCTGGATGGCAGTTCGTACGGGATTGCGGCACGCGTCTTGAACGCGGATGGCAGCGTTCGTGTTGCTGAATTTCTGGTCAATCAGAGCACTTTCAACTCGCAGGGCTACCCGACAGCCAGCACGCTGAGTGATGGCGGCTTTATCATTTTCTGGGAAACGATTGATGGCTTCAATGTCATGGGCCGCATCTTCAACGCTGACGGCACTGAGCGTGTCAGCGAGTTTGTTGCTACTGAAGTGTCTTCCGGCATGCAGTCCTATCCGGATGCAATAAATCTTGATGATGGCAGCATTCTTCTGACATGGAGCTCCTCCGACGGTCTTGCTGACCCGAGCTCATTCGGCATCAAAGCCCGGATTATCAATCCTGATGGCACGACGCTTGTCAGCGAATTTTTGGTCAATCAGGAAACCGATAGCGCTCAGCTCTACCCGTCTGCGACGGTGCTTGCGGATGGTAGCTTTATTATAACCTGGCAGTCTGCTGATGGCGCCGATCCTGATCAGGCTGGCATAAAAGCTCGCCTCTTCAACACAGATGGCAGTGCGCGCAGCGATGAGTTTCTGGTCAATTCCCTCACAGATGGAAACCAGACCACCCCCGTGGCAACGGCGCTGGCGAACGGTGGATTTGTTATCACCTGGGAGTCTACCACCCCACAACAGGGAGATAATGACGGAACGGGCATCAAGGCGCGCGTGTTTGATGCCGATGGCAATGAGATTGTGTCTGAGTTTCTGGTCAATCAGTTCACGACCTCAGCGCAGAACTACCCCAGCGTAACCGCGCTGGCCGATGGCGGTTTCGTGATCACATGGTTTTCGTCAGACAGGGAACAGTCCGACCCGGATATTGGCATCAAGGCGCGGATCTTCAACGCAGATGGAAGCGAACGCGTCAGCGAATTCCAGGTCAATAATCTGACGAATGATGTTCAGATGGACACGCATGTCCAGGCGCTGGCTGACGGTGGTTTCGTAATCACATGGTATTCTCAGGATCGCATCGACGATCCAGATGTTTCGGGCATTAAAAGCCTGATCTTCAACGCAGATGGCACGCAGCGAAACTATAGCGAAGATAACGTCACAACGATCTCAACAGCAGGTCTTCTGCGCAATGACACCGACATTGATGGCGATGCGCTGACAGTGACGAGCGTGAGCGGGACGAGCGCGAATGGCGCAACCGTGACTCTGAACGCCAATGGCACAATCAGCTATGATCCGACAGGGTCGGCCACCATTCAGGCGCTGGCTGCTGGCGAAACGCTGGACGACACCTTCACTTATACGATCTCCGACGGAAATGGTGGCACAGACACCGCGACGGTGACGATCACGGTGAATGGTGCGAATGATGTACCGGTCCTCGCAACCGTTCCGACAGGTGGTACGTTCACTGAAGTCGCAGATGCCTCCGCGCAGGATTTGTCGACGACAGGGAGCCTGACTGTATCGGACGCTGACATCGGCGACACGCTGAGTGCGAGCGTCAACGGTACGCCGACGATAAACTGGAATGGCGGCACGCTGACAGCTGGCGAGGAAGCTGCACTGCTGGCTGCGCTCGGGACAGGAAGGCTCACATTCGACGGTAGTATCACGGCGGACGGGATGTCCCAATCGCTGGGTTGGACGTGGGATCCTACGGCGGCTGACCTCGACTTCCTCAATCAGGGTGATCAGCTGACGATTACCTATAATCTTTCGGTCAGCGACGGCACTGCGTCGGCGGCTGGCGAGTCCATCGTTTTCACGATTATCGGGGCCGACGACACCCCGACCGCCGTTCAGGACAATGCCAGCATGACCGAGGACGACGGAGCCACAAGCTTCGATGTCCTCGCCAACGACACACTGGATGCTGACGCAGCGGCGTCAAACGCATTGTCGATCAATTCAGTCTCTGTCTCAGCGAACAGCTTGGGCATAGACGCGAGTGATCTCTCGGTCACAATCGGCTCAAATGACCAGATTTCTGTCGAATTGCTCGGCTCTGACTGGGATGCGCTTTCTGTCGGACAAAGTCTCAATCTCACGGTCCGGTATGACCTTGCAGGTGACAATTCGACATCGACCAACGCGCTCCGTCTGACCGTGACCGGGGTGAATGATGCCCCGACAGTAAATCAGGCAATTGCACTGACCCAAAGCGTAGAAGAAGACGCCGGGCCGCCTTCGGGCGCCGTTGGTTTTCTCGTTTCAGATATTGCGGACCTTTCGTCTGGCGGCGGAACCAACAATATCGTCGATGCGGACGGTCTGATTACAGGTATCGCCCTTTCCGGCACTGATACGAGCCAGGGAACCTGGTATTGGTCGCCGAATGATGGCGCCAACTGGATCTCTGTAGGGTCCGTCTCCGAAGCAAATGCGCTGCTTCTAATTGGGTCTTATCGTCTCTATTTCGAGCCAAACTCTAATTATTCTGGTACGTTGGCTGATGCATTGACCTTCCATGCCTGGGACCGCAGCAGCGGCACACAGGGCCAGAAAGTTGATGTGACCACAAATGGTGGCTCAACACCATTCTCGAGCAATACCGGCTCGGTTGAGATGGTTGTGAATGCAGCGAACGTCGGGCCGGTTGCGAGCGATGATATGCTCGGCAATGCCCCTGAAGGCGAATTCCTCGTCAACACACAAACTTACAGCACCCAGCAATATCCGCTGACCGCAACTCTGGCAGACGGACGTTTTATCGTCGTCTGGGCAAGCCTGGACCTGGTGGATGACAATGACGGCCTTGGCATCAGGGCGCAGATCTTCAATGCTGACGGCAGCCCGTCCGGCAGTGAGTTCCTGGTGAACACCCTGACAGGTGGCGCTCAGAGCTACCCTTCTGTCGCGGCGCTGCCAAATGGCGGCTTCGTGATTGCCTGGGACAGCGAAGACGGGGTGGACGACACCGACAGCGAGGGCATCCGAGCCCAGATCTTCGGTGCGAGCGGCAATCCGGTCGGCAGCGAATTCCTCGTCAATACCGAAACGACCAGCTTTCAGTACGCCCCCAAGATTGCCGTGCTGTCCAATGGCGCTTTCGTCATCACCTGGGAAAGTGAAGACCAGGTGGATGATATCCATGGCTATAGCATCAAGGCGCAGATGTATGATGCCAGCGGCAATACAGTCGGCGGCGAATTCCTCGTCAACAGCCGGATGATGGATGACCAGACGGATGCAGAAATCACGGCGCTTGACGGGGGTGGCTTCGTTGTCGTCTGGGAAACCTATGACGGTGTCGATGACCTTTCCAGCTCCGGCGTCCGGGCACGGATTTTTGATAATTCCGGAAACCCTGTCGCCAATGACTTTCTGGTCAACACGGAAACCTATAGCGCACAAGGCTCTCCGGATGTCACAGCCCTGGCGAGCGGCGGCTTTGTTGTAACCTGGCAGAGCTACAGTACACTAGATGATAGCAGCTCCGGCGGCATCAGCGCCCAGATGTATGATGCCAGCGGCAATACCGTAGGCAGTGAATTCCGGGTCAATACCCAGACAACGAATAACCAATCTGCCCCGCGCACAATAGCACTCACCGGTGGCGGCTTTGTCATCGTGTGGTCAAGCTATGATGGCGTGGAAGACGCCTCGAACTCAGGCATCAAGGCGCAGATGTTTGATGCCAGCGGCAATACCGTAGGAAGTGAATTTCTGGTCAATACACTGACGGATAACCTGCAGATGCAGCCGGATGTTGTGGCCCTGAATACTGGCGGCTTCGCCATCGTCTGGACCAGCCTTGACAATGTCGACGATACGTCGGGCTCTGGTATCAAGGCGCAGATTTTCGACGCCAGTGGCAACCCGGCATCCCCTTCAGGCTTTGATGAGGACACGCCGATCACGATTGCGGCCGCCGACATCCTTGGCAATGATACCGACGCTGACGGCGATACGCTATCGGTTACGGGCGTCAGTGGCACGAGCGCAAATGGCGCGACGGTGACGCTGAATGGCGATGGCACGATTAGCTATGACCCGACGGGCTCGGCCACGATCCAGGCGCTTGATGACGGCGAAACGCTGGACGACACCTTCACCTACACAATCTCCGACGGAAATGGCGGCACCAGTACAGCGACCGTCACAATCACGGTGAACGGCGCGGATGACAATACGGCACCTGTCGCCAATGATGACGCCATCGGTACATTTTACAGTGGCGATTTTCTCGTCAATCAGGCGGTTGCAAACAATCAGATACGGTCTGAATCCGTTGCCTTTGCAGATGGGAGCGTCCTGTTTGTCTGGCAGTCTGGCGATGGTGAGGCGGATACCTCCGGCGATGGCATCAAGGCACGCTGGATCAACGCCGACGGCACGGATCGGATGGGTGAATTTCTGGTCAATCAGGAAACTGACGCAACTCAGGAGCTTCCCGAAGTCACCCTGCTGGCCGATGGCGGTTTTGCCATCGTCTGGGAGACCGAAGATGCGGCTCAGGATGGAGATAGCGGCGCAATCAAGGCCCGAGTTTTCAATGCCGACGGCAGCCAACGCAAGGCAGAGTTTCTGGTCAATGAAGAAGCGGCCAGTGGACAATTCTGGCCAACGATTACGGCGCTGAATGACGGTGGGTTTGCGATTGTCTGGCATTCCAGGGATGGCCAGGATGATCCAAATGGCTTCAGCGTCAAAATGCGTATATTCAATGCAGATGGCTCAGAACGCGATGGGGAACTCCTCGTCAATGATGTCACCACTGGCCATCAGGATTATGCGGACGTCGCAACCCTGAGCGATGGCCGGCTCATTATCATCTGGCGCTCAGCCGACGGCACAACCGATGCCGACGGAACAGGTATTCGAGCCAGAATTCTGAATGCGGACGGCACGGAAAGCGTCGCGGAGTTCCAGGTCAATCAATTCACCAATACAGACCAGCGTTCGACTTATGTCACCGCGCTGGCAAATGGCGGATTTGTTGTAAGCTGGACATCGAGCGACCAGCAGCAGGAAGACACGGCCGCAGATGGCATCAAGGCACGCGTGTTTGACGCCAATGGCAATGCTGTCACAGCCGAGTTTCAGGCCAATAGTCTGACGGCTGGGAGCCAGTACAGTTCCGAAATCACCGCTCTTGCGGATGGCGGCTTCGTGATTGCCTGGGAATCTTCAAACCCTCAACAGGGCGACACATCAAGTGTCGGCATCAAAGCGCGCATTTTCAATGCTGATGGAAGTGAGCGCGTTGCAGAATTCCTGATCAACGCAACGATCGAAAGCATGCAAGCCGACATTAACATCGTAGCGACACCAGATGGTGGCTTCGTGGCCAGCTGGGGATCCTATGATGGTATAGACGATCCGAGTTCAGGCGGAATTCGCGCCCGCTTCTTCAACGCGGATGGGACGCCTCGCGGCTATAGCGAAGACAGCGTGGCGACGATCGATACAGCAACACTGCTGGCAAATGACACAGACAGCGATAGCGATACGCTTGAAATCACGGCGGTCAGCGGCACCAGTGCGAATGGCGCGGCAGTCACCCTGAATGGCGATGGCACGATCAGCTATGACCCGACCGGCTCTGCAACCATTCAGGCGCTCGGCGTTGGTCAGACTCTGGACGACACCTTCACCTACACGGTCTCTGACGGCAATGGCGGCACAGACACCGCCACGGTGACCATCACTGTAAATGGCGCAAATGATGCACCTGTTGCGACGCCCAACGGCGAGTTGACGAGCGAGGATAATTCCGTCGTCATAAGCGTGCTGGACAATGATTCCGATCCTGATACGGGCAGCACACTCACCATTTCCGACATAGCTGCCATAAGCCCGAACGGCGCGACGATTACCGTCAACGGCGATGGCACCATCACCTATGATCCGTCCACGTCTCTGACGCTTCAATCACTTGCCACCGGCGATATAACCGTGGACAGGTTCGACTATACGATTTCGGACGGAGATGGCGGCACGGATACCGCAACAATCTCGGTGGCGGTGACCGGCGTGAACGACGATCCGGTGGCGGTAACGGACTTGAGCGCCACGGATGAAGACAGCTCGGTCATCATCAGCGTTCTCGGCAATGACAGTGACATCGACTTCGGCGATAGCCTGACTGTGACTTCAGTCAGCACCACGGGCACAAACGGCCTAGTCACGCTGAATGGTGACGGCACGATCAGCTACGACCCGAATGGCGCATATGACTATCTGGCGACCGGTGAGCAGGCAACAGACAGCTTTACTTACACAGTCTCAGACGGGAATGGCGGCACCGATATAGGCACCGTGACAGTCACAGTAACTGGCCGGAACGATGCCCCGAGGATCACCTTCGGTGGAGGAGGAATTTCGGCAGATGTATATGTCGTTGAAGGGACGACTGCCGTTGACACAATCACCGCGTCGGATCCTGACGATAGCGCAATAACCTGGTCCATTTTTGCGGGGCTGGATGGATCACGCTTCACAATCAACCCCTCCAACGGATATCTCAGCTTCGTTTCCACGCCGTCATATAATCTGCCGAGCGATTTCGACGGTGATAACGTCTATGAGGTGACCATTGCAGTTGAAGATGGCAATGGCGGATTTGACACCCAGAACATCGACGTCATCGTTCAGGAGTTCGTGACGCCGACACCTTCCATGTCATCCAGTTCTGCGCCAACGCCATCACCTGTGTCAGACAGTTCAGACACGATCTTCGCACCAGAGACACGATCTTTGCTGATGGAAGTGGAGCTTAACGGCAGTGGCGGGCTGAATGTGTCGGGCGAGGGTGAGCAGAACCTGTTGGAAGCTACGCCAATGCGTGAGCCGGATGCGTCCAGAGATGGGCAGTCGGCTATGGCCAAGCCGGGATCGAACGACGCATCCTTTGGTGTTGCTGTCACGCAAACCGATGTTGAACCTTTGATCGAGGCACCTTCTGATCCAACCGAGCAAACTCATGCGACGCTGAGTATTGATCTCATCGAAGATGATCTCTCCGATCTTCTGCCAAACGACGATGCTGCGTCTGATATCGTCATCAGCGGCACGAGCTGGCAGCGGGATGGTTCGCGAGACGATAGCGGTGCATCAATGCTCGAAGGCGAGGAAGGCCTGTTATCGGGTCACAATCACGCACTCTTCGATGTGGCAGTTGGAGAGCTCCTCACGGGTGATGAAATCGGCGGTGGCGACGATGTGGATGCGTCGGACATCACAGCACTGCTTGATGCCTTTCTGGGGGCAGAATCTGACGTCAGTGCTACATCATCCGAACCACTGGCCTCACCTGGCTACGTCCAGGGGGAGGAGCCGGGCGTCGGCGATGTGCAGAGCCCGCAATTCACTATAACCGGCCTAGAGCTCCTTTACTCAGATGCCGATGAGCCAGTGGAGGCGTCTCTATGATGCGTCGGCCCGATTTCCAGAGCGCTTTTCGGCGCGCATCCCGTAATTCAGTCTTAGGAAACAGTATCAGCATGTCCAAGATCTCTTCTCTATTCCTGACCTGCGCATTGTCTGGCCTTGCTGCTGCAGCGCTTCCATCTTCTGCGATGAGCCTGACTGAGGCCGTCGAAAAGACGCTGACGACGAACCCGGAGATTCTCCAGGCTGGAGAGAACCGCGAAGCAACCGAGTTTGAGCTTCGGCAGGCAAGAGGGGGCTATTTGCCGAGTGTCGGTCTCGAAGCCGGTTATGCCAAACGTCGCCTTAAGAGCCCGACCACAGGTGGTCTCTACCGCAATCTTGAGCCGGCTTATGCGTCGGCAACACTCAGTCAGACACTGTATGACGGTGGCGTGTCTCAGGCCGAAATTCGGCGTTCTGCGGCTCGCGTTGATAGTGCTGCCTTCCGCGTGCAGGAGCGTTCAGAAGTGCTCGCGCTGGAAACCGTTCAGGCCTATCTTGAGTACCTGCTGCAGTCCGAAGTTGTTGCGATATCGGAAGAGAACAGAACCTTCCACGAATCGTTCCTCTCAGATATTGACGCCGCGATTGAAGGCGGCGCGCTCACGGACGCAGATCGTCTTCAGGGGCTTGAGCGTTATGAAGCGGCAAATTCGCGTCTGGTGCAGGCACAGGAGGACCTCGATAGTGCTGCTATTCGTTTCGCGACGCTGGTCGGCGAGCCGATCGGTGAAACAAGCATGCCTGTCTCGATCTCCGGTGCGATCCCATTCACATTGGAAAATGCGATCGCCGTGGCGCATCTCAATAATCCGTCTGTGAAGGCAGGGCGCGCTGATATCGATGCAGCTGATGCCGCCGTCAAAGGCGCGCGCAGCGCATATCTGCCGACAATCGGTCTGAAACTGAGTGCTACTGCCGGTGAGGACACCACCGGTTTCGAGGGTGACAATGAATCGTTTGAAGCGGGAATTGTTGCGCGCTGGAAACTCTATGACGGCGGCGTTCGCGCAGCCAATGAGCAAGAGAAAATCCGCCGGGCCAGTGAAAGTCGCTTCGGGCTTGAGATCGCATATCGTGAAATCGAACAGTCTGTCCGCATGGCCTGGAGCGAACGGACAAATCAGAAAGAGCTCAGCGAGACCCTGCTGCGCCAGTCCAATGCAAATGACCGGCTTGTTTCGTCCTATCAGGAACAGTTTCGTGTTGGCCGTCGCTCACTTCTGGATGTGCTCGATGCCCAGAATGCACGCCTGAATACCGCAACGCTCGCAAAGACGTCTGAATTTTCAGCCATGTTTGCAGAGTACAAGATCCTTGCGGCGATGGGGGAGCTGACAAATATTCTCGAAGGCCAGATGATTTCTCAGGCTGAGCCTTATGCTCGCAAGGCCTTTAATGTCGCTGAGACCGATGAGGACAAGATCTACAAACGTAAGTCGTCTGAACAGGCACCACTTCGCTTTGGCCTTCAGCCAAAAGCGCAAGGGGAATAGGACGAGCTAACGCATGGATGCCACTCTTGTCGTCCCGCCAGTCCCGGACGCGCCAAAAACAGACGGTTTCAAGACTGCTTTTCAACAGGTTGCGCGGTGGTTTGAGCGGCCGACATCTGAAACGGTCCTGTTCTCGGGTTGTCCAGAAGAAACGCTGACAGGACAATCGACTGAAGACGTCGAACGTCTTGCAGAGCGTATTGGGTTGGACGTCGAATTTCTGACGGCCCGCGACTGTCAATCCGGGCGGTTTGAGGCGCCTGCGATCTTTCTTTTTGAAGACGGCGACGCCGCCGCGTTTCTCGAAGACGAAGCTGATGAGGTAGCTGAAACAACGCAAATTCCCGAGGGACGCAAACCAACGCACGGGTTCGCGTTTCGCAAGCATTATGCAGATCACGCCGAGGATATGACTGTCGGGCAAGCGGGCCGTATTGACCGTCGGCACTGGCTCGTTGCCTGCCTTTTACCTTTCTGGCGCAACTACGTGAGAGTGGGCATAGCCGCTCTGTTTATCAACCTGATCGCGCTTGGCTCACCTCTGTTTGTGATGAATGTGTATGATCGCGTCTTGCCAAATAACGCTATTTCTACGCTCTGGGTTCTAACAGCCGGCATCTGTATTGCCTTCCTGTTCGATTTTGCTCTCAAGACAGCCCGTGCAGAGCTGATCGATCACGCCGGACGCCAGGCAGATCTGCGGCTTTCGCATGTGCTGTTTGAAAAGGTGCTGAACACATCGCTGAGCAATCGCCCGCTTTCTACCGGGGAGTATGCGAGCCGCATCACGCAGTATGAGTTTGTGCGGGAGTTTTTTACGTCCAACACCATCAGCGTCCTTATCGACAGCCTGTTCATTTTTATCTTTCTGGCGGTGATATATCTGATCGGTGGATGGTTGGTCATTATTCCGGTCATCGCACTTATCATTTCAATTCTGATTGGCTTTGTCGCACAGGCTCGCATTGGAAAGCGCGTCAACGCAGCAGCAAATGAAAGTGCCCGCCGTCAGGCGCTTCTGGTCGAATCGATCTCGACGATCGAAACGCTCAAGAGTCTGCGTGCAGAGAAGCTGATGCTTCGGCGTTGGCGTGAGCTGTCTTTGAATGCGAGCAGGACATCTGAACAGATCAAACAGATTTCGTCCAATGCGACCCATGCGACAAGTTTTGTTCAGCAGATGACGCGCATTGCCATCATTATTGGGGGCGCTTACGCCTTCGCGGAAGGCAATATGGCGATGGGCGCAATCATCGCGACAGTGATGCTGGCCAGCCAGGCGAGCGCGCCAATGTCACAGATTGCCATGACGCTCGCACGTCTGCGTCAGGCGCTTCTTTCGCTGCGTATCATGAACGGCATTATGGAACTCGAAGAAGACACGCCGACGACAACGGGTTTTGTTAATCGTGAGGTGAGGCAGGGCGGTTTCCGGTTCGACAACGTGTCTTTTGAATACCCGGGCGCAGAACACGCCGTCATTGATGGGTTTTCGTTGTCGGTGTCACCGGGCGAGCGTGTTGGTATTATTGGCAGGATCGGCTCTGGTAAGACGACCATTGGTCGCCTGCTGGGAGGGCTTTACGTTCCAACCGGGGGGCATCTGCTGATCGATGGCGTCGACAGTCGCCAGTATCATGTTGCGGAAATCAGGTCTGCTGTGTCGATTGCGGGGCAATCTTCGGATCTGTTTTCCGGAACCGTGAAGGACAATCTGGTCCTCGGACGCGCAGATGTCAGCGATGAGGAACTTCTGGAAGTTTGCGCAAAGACAGGTGTGGACCAGTTGATTGAGTCCCATCCGCGCGGCTTCGATATGCCGGTTGGAGAGCGGGGCAATAATCTGTCGACCGGGCAAAAGCAGAACCTCACCATCGCGCGGCTCTTACTGTCGCAGCCTAAGATCGTCTTCCTTGACGAACCATCCGGCGCGATGGATCTGGCAAGTGAGCAGCAATTGATCCGATGCCTGAAAGACGCCTTCACGCCTGAAACAACCCTGATTATGGCGACGCACCGCCATTCCATGCTGGAACTGATTGACCGGCTTGTGGTGATGGATCGTGGCAAAGTGGTTGCTGATGGACCGAAGCGGGATGTCATTGCCGCGATGAAGCGGGGAGGGAAGGGATGAAGAAGCCTGAGCCTGCTCCGTTTTTTGCGCGGTTTATTCTGGTGTTCGCAGGCCTCGCGATCACCAGTTTTCTGCTCTGGGCTGCCTGGGCGGAGGTCGATGAGATCGCGCGCGGCGCAGGGAAGGTCATTCCCGTTTCAAAAACGCAGATTGTACAGACATCTGAACCCGGAATCGTTCAGGAAATTTCAGTGCGCCTTGGCCAGGCGGTCAGCAAAGGTGATTTGCTGGTGCAATTGGAGAACGTCACCACACAGTCCACATTGGGCGAGGCCGCTGCCAGGGGCAGGGCTTTGGAAGCTCAGCTCGCGAGATTGTCCCTGAAGGAAGCGGGTCAGTTGGATGCGGACTTTAAGTGTCCGGAGCAGATTGAGGCTATTGATCCATCTGTATGTTTGAATGAAGCCCAGCTCTATAACGCAGACCGTGAAGCCTATTATAACGACGTTGGGGTGCTTCGGACGCGTGTTTCTCAGAAACGCAGCGAGCTCTCCGAGGTCCAGGCCAATATCACGCGCTTGCAGGACAATATCGCCGGCGTGGAGCGCCAATTGGAACTGTTCGCTCCTTTGCAGGCCAAACAGCTTATCGCGGAAAGCGAAGTCCTTCAGACAGAGCGGGAGCTGACCGACCTCAAGGGCGAACTGAGCGTCTATCGGGAAAGCCTGCCGCGTATTCGCGAAGCTATCAACGAAGCTCAACTGACTGCCAACAATGTGATGATTGAACTGCGTCAGGAAGCGCTGGCTGAAAAGGCTCAGGTCCTTGCTGATCTGTCCATTGTGAAGAACACAATTGAGGGCGCTGAAGATCGTGTGCGTCGAACCGACATCCGCTCTCCGGTGGACGGGGTGGTGAACACTTTGGACATCAATACGATTGGTGCCTATGTCGAGCCTGGCTCTGTGTTGGCCGGTGTCGTTCCAACGGCAGATACCTTGCTTGTTGAGGCCCGCATTTCACCGCGTGATGTTGCTTTTGTACGTGCCGGTCAGAAAGCCATTGTGAAAATCACGGCATATGACTTTTCGATTTTCGGCGGCCTTGATGGCGAAGTGTCCAATGTCTCTGCTGATAGTCTCGTTGATAAGGAAAGCGGTGAAGCTTTCTATATCGTGCAGATCGAGACAGACCGGTCTCAATTGATGCGAAACGGACAGGCATACCCGATTATCCCGGGCATGATTGCTCAGGCTGAAATCCTCACCGGGCGCAAATCAATCCTGTCCTACCTCCTGAAGCCGATCAACAAAGCCCGTCAGGAAGCCCTTACAGAGCGATGATCCTTTAGGCTTCCAGCTAACTGAAATGCTTCAATCTGAACGTGCCCACTCAGGCTAGGTCGTTAGAAAGTGTGTCGACAACTGACTGGTGCATCGACATAAGCCATACTAAAGGGGCGCCGGTGAGGTCGCAGCAATTTCGGGGATCAGGGTCGTGGCATCAACGCACCGTTTCGAAAGAACCCTGATTGCGTATTTTCTGCACGTCTTTTGCTATGACTTCATGTTCGGTTACGCAATTTTCCCGGCCTACTTTCAACTGAAGGGCACAGCCCCGGAACTCATAGGCATTATTCTGGCGCTCTGGGCTGCGGGTATCATCCTCTTTGAGATTCCTGCGGGTCTGTTGTCCGACCTTGTCGACCGCCGTCTGTTGCTCACGCTTGCGCCTTTGTTGAAAGGCACATGCTTTGTGATCTGGATTCTGGCGGGGACACAGGGCGTTCCCTATCTCTTTTTCGTGGGGATCATCTTCTGGTCCCTGGCCTCGGCGCTTCGCTCGGGGACAAAGGAAGCTTTGCTCTATGAGCAGGTTGCAGCTGCGGACAAACTGCATCGCTACAGCAATATACTCAGCAAGGAGCGCGCTCTTCAGGATGGCGCGACTTTATCAGGTGCGGCAATAGGCGGGCTTATCGCAGGCTATAATCTGGAGCTTGCCTTCTGGGTGTCGCTTTTGCCGCTTGCCGTTTGCGCGGTCGCTGCATTGTTTCTTGTCGACGTTCGAAAGCAGAAAGGCCTGTCAGGCGGGGGCTCTTTCAGCGGTGTGCCGGGCCTTATCTTTGATACATGGCAGGAGTACGCCTCAAAACCAGAACTTCGGTACGTGACACTTTACGTCGTTCTGGGCGTCACTTTCCTAAGCACGCTGGAAGACTTCAACCAATTGTTCCTGCTGGCCATTGGGCTTCCTGTCTGGTCGATTGGCGTCGCTGTGGCGGTCATGGGAACAGCCCGTACGGCGCTTGCCTATTTCGCCAGTCATCTCGAACGGTTGCCCTGCATATTCTGGCTCATCCCGTTACTGAGTGGCTGTGCACTTGCGGTTTCAGGTGATCGCTCAGGGCTGGTTTCGCTTCTGTGCTTATCCTTTTCCTATATCTTGCTCGCGCCCTTGTTCGTGCTGACCATGGCACGTTTTCAACGCGCGCTTGACGGCGGCAGCCGGGCGACCAGCACTTCCGTCATGAGCGCTGTGATTGAGAGCTTCTCGGTCCTGTTCAATATCGTGATCGCCGTATTGCTCAGTAGGCTGACAGTATTGGAAGTCTATCAGGTGTGCGGCCTCTATCTCATTGCTTTTGCGCTTTGGGAACTTTGGCAGAAACGACGTTCATCCCGGCCAAAACGAGCCTGAAGGACCGCCAAAAAAGTTTCACATAAAAAACATTGTTCGCTGAGAGCAGCTTGCGTAATCAGGCCTTGCTCGGCTTACCGGCAACTTCTTTTTGCAGAGACGCTCCAATGCGTTCGTTCAAATCTGCAAGAGACCAGGGCTTAGAAGTTCGAGGCAATATCCAGTTTGGATGATGCCCGAAGGTCTTCTGTAGCTGTTGCTCTGCCTGGGACGTCTCCAAACACCTTGCGGGAATGCTAAGTGGGAGACGGAAGATGGTGGACAGAGTATTCGGAAATTCATTCAGGCAGGTCTTGCGCGCCAGCGTGTTCGCACTTGCCTCTATGCCCTTGGCGATGGCGGGACTGGTGCCAGGTGCTGCCTATGCGCAGGAGCAACAAACCGGTCAGGTGCGCGGGCGTCTGATTGACGGTGAGACCGGAACTCCGCTGACGGGTGCGCAGCTGATGATCGTTGAGACCGGGGATGTGTCTGCAACGGAAAACGGAGGACGCTTCGAGTTCAAGAATGTTCCAGCGGGGGTCTATACACTCGCCGTCTCCTATATTGGTCTGGCCGACTATGCGCAGGAGGTTGTTGTTTCGGCAGCCGAAACCACAGATCTTCGCGTGGTTATGCCGAACACCATGACACTGGAAGGTATTGTTGTCGTAGGGCAGCGATCGTCTCAGGCATCTGCCCTGAACCAACAGCGTATGGCGTCCAATCTGTCCAACGTGATCTCCGCCGACCAGGCCGGTCGGTTTCCGGATTCAAACGCAGCTGAAGCGATGCAACGTGTGCCTGGCGTGGCGATCAACCGGGAAGAAAAAGGCGGCGAGGGCCGCTATATTTCTATTCGAGGGCTCGACTCCGGTCTGAACAATTTCAAGCTTAACGGTGTGAATGTCGCGCAGACAGACACAGACACACGTCGTGTCCCGCTGGACGTGGTTCAGGCAGGCGCACTGTCCAAGATCGTCGTCAACAAAACCCTCCTGCCGGATATGGACGGGGACGGCATTGGTGGTTCCGTTGAGCTTGAAACCGGTTCGGCATTTGACCTGAATGAACGTCTGATCCGTTTCAATCTTGAGGGCAATTACAACGATTTCGCGGAAGATCTCGGTGGCAAGGTTTCCGCGACATTCGGTGATACATTTGGTGCGCGTGATGAGTTTGGTGTGCTGATCTCCGGCACGTACAACAAGCGCCAGACAATGGGTTACAACAACCTGCAGGATGAGGAGTATATTCCTTATTTTGAGCAGGATGAAGGTGAACCGATCGATATGAGCGGCGATAATACGCTCATTCCCTGGTGGTTCGGTCTTGGTAATTTCGACAATGAACGCGAGAATATCGGCGCATCAATCGCACTCGATTATCGTCTGGATGAAAACACCAGCCTGTATCTGAAAGGCAGCTATAACCGTCTGGAAGATATCGAGCTGAGCAGCGGCTTCTTCATCATTGCTGACGATGACGAGCTCTATCAGAATGGTGTCTTCGATCCGGAAGGCGGCACAGTCTATCAGGTCCGCAGTGAGTACGAAGAATCGGTCTTTACGAACAGCACGCTGACCGTCGGTGGTACGACGTCGCACAACAATTTCACATTCGACTATTCGGTCGGTTATGCCCGGGGGATTTTCGAAGAACCGAACGATTATGAAGTCGCTTTCGAATACGAGTTGTCTGGTCCCGTTCTGTACGACTACTCGGATAATTACTTCCCGCAGCCAATCCTGAGCGAGGAAGATCAGGCTGCCATCCGTGATCCATCGAACTTCGTGCTGGGTGGGAATGATATCGATCTCGACGATTCCAAGGACGAGAAATACATCGCTCAGTTCGATACGACGTATGAACCAAACTCCACATGGCTTTCCTACATCAAGGCCGGGGCAAAGTATCAGAGATCTGAGCGTGAGCTCTTTGAAGCAAACGTACTCGAAGCGGAAGGTGATCTGGCGCTTGTCGGCTCCGGCTTCGAGGGTGGTTATCTGGATACGTCAGATGTTGGCTCGCCTTACGGGCAGATTCTACGGCTGAACCCGGGTTACATCCGCAATTGGCGCAACATCGGTCAGCAACTTGTTGCTGATGGCATTCTTGAGAATGCTTATGATGGAGACCCGCCGGATGAGGATAGCTATGAGGCGGAGGAAGATCTCTATGCGGCTTATCTCATGGCTGAGGCTGTTCACGGTGATTTTGAGTTCATCGGCGGTGTTCGCGTAGAATACCTGGATTTCACTTCAAATGGCTTTGAGGTCATCGAAGATGAGGACGGAGAAACCGTTCAGGCACGCACATCCACTTCTGACAACACGCAGATTTTGCCGCGTATACAGGTGAACTACCGTCCGACTGACAAATTCGTGGTCCGTGGTGCTGCTTTCACATCACTTGCACGTCCGGAGTTCGTATTCCTGAATGCGGCAACGGAAATCGAGATCGAAGATGACAACTCGCTGGAAGCATTCCTTGGAAATCCGGATCTGAAGCCGGCTTACGCCTGGAACTTTGATCTCAGCGCAGAATATTATCTCAGCAGTATCGGTATGATTTCGGGCGGTGTTTTCTACAAGTCGATTGAGGACTTCATCTTCATCGACTCCGCACCGGAAGGTGAAACCACGAGCGCCGAACTCGAAGCGCGCTTCCCGGGTTACAACATCGAAGTTGAGACTGTCTTTAACGGGAACCGAGCCGAAGTTTACGGCCTTGAGCTGGCTTACATGAACCAGTTCACGGGGCTGAAAGGACCATTTGGCGGCCTCGGCGTTTATGCCAACCTGACGCTGCAGGAAACATCAGCCGATACAGGCCTTGAAGGACGCGATGATGTGCCATTCTTCAATGCGCCTGACTATGTTGGCACCGTGGCGCTGACCTACCAAAAATACGGTGTAGAAGCGAACCTGGCTTACACGTTTCGCGGAGATTCCCTGGAAGAGCTCGGGCCATATCTCATCGATAAATACCAGCAATCTTATGAAACACTGGATGGTCAGTTCAAATACGCCCTGACCGAGAAAGTCGATCTCTATGTGAATGCCATCGATATTCTGGACGATGGGCTTGATCCGGTCGTTCACAAAACGCTCGGAAAAGGGGGTCGATATCCGGAGGATATCACCTTTAACGGTCGCACAGTGACCTTCGGCGTCACATTGGAATTCTAGGCGATTTAGGGGCGGGATCGCATGTTGGCTTCAAATGATCGCGGGCTTTCCCGCCCATATCAAAAACGAACAGAGGCTGAACCGTTGGGCAGCCTCGTTTCCCGGCGACGATTGCTACAGGGCGCTGGTCTCGGTGTGATGGGGCTAGCGCTCGGTGGCTGTGCGGTGCCAGACGCAAGATCCAGTCTGACCTTTCGCGAAATTGAGTTACTCAAGACGCCGGGTGAAGTTCTCCCCGAAGGCTACCGGTCGCAGCGTATCATAAGCTGGGGTGACCCGCTTTTCGACGATGCGCCGGCATTTTCGCCATCAGCGCTGACCGCCGAGATTGCGGCTCGGCAATTCGGTGTGAACAATGATTTTCTGGCATTTTTGCCGCTCGATAATTCAGATGACCACGGACTTCTTTTTGCAAACCATGAATACCCAAATCCGCATCTGATGTGGCCGGGACTGACCGAAGAAACCGCTGCAAGAGATATGAGCGACGAGCAGGTCGCCGTGACCATCGCGAGTGTGGGCGCTTCGGTTGTTGAACTGCGAAAACAGGATGGTTCCTGGACTGTGGTGAAATCCGAGCGGTTCAATCGGCGGATTACGGCGAACACGCCAATGCGTATCTCTGGTCCTGCTGCGGGGCATCCGAAGCTGCAAACCGGGTATGATCCCAAAGGTCTGACAGCGCTTGGTACGCTATCCAACTGTAATGGCGGCGTGACCCCCTGGGGAACAATCCTCACATGCGAAGAGGGGGCCGGTTGGATCTTCCATGGCAAGGTTGATGGTCTGCCGGATGAAGCGCTTCTGCGTCGCTACTATTATGATGAACCGGAAAATGATCGCTGGGGATGGGCAAGGGTTGAGCCGCGCTTTGATCTCGCGAACGAGCCAAATGAGCCCAATCGCTTTGAGTGGGTCGTCGAAATCGATCCGAACGATCCTAACTCGGTCCCGGTCAAGCGAACAGCTCTGGGGCGGTTTGCACACGAAGGCGCTGCGACGGCGCTTGCACCTGATGGACGCGTCGTTGTGTATCTCGGCGATGACTGGGAGTTTGAGTATTGCTACCGATTTGTCAGCGACAAGCCGGTCCGACCGGGTGGAGCGACGGAAAACGCAGACATTCTCGATGAAGGTGTTCTTTCCGTTGCACGGTTTACCGACAGCGGATTGCTGCAATGGATCCCGCTTGTTTTCGGGAAGGGACCGTTCACGCCGGATAATGGTTTTCACTCTCAGGCTGATGTTCTGATCAACACCCGACACGCAGCAGATCTGGTTGGTGCGACGCCGATGGATTCGCCAGAGGGCTTTGCCCCTAATCCTGTGACGGGAACGGTGATCGTTGCGCTTACAAGCAACGCCGATCGCAGCGAAGCCGTGCCTGGCAATCCGCGCGCCAATAATCGCTACGGCCATCTTCTGGAACTGAAGCCGCCGCAGACCGGGGGCGGCTTGGATCATGCTGCTGATGTCTTCGATTGGGAGGTGCTGGCGCTATGCGGGGATCCTTCGAATGCGGGGCACGGCGCTCAGTTTCACGGGCAGACATCAGCGAATGGCTGGTTCACAGATCCGGACAATATTGGGTTTGATCCGGGCGGACGGCTCTGGGTATGTACAGATGGTGTTCAGCCTTCCGGTCATGATGGTCTTTATGCGATGGATCTGGTGGGGGATGCGCGCGCATTGCCGAAGCTTTTTTATGCGCCGCCGTCAGGAGCTGAATGCTGCAGTCCGACGTTTATCGAAGAAGGAAGAACGCTGCTGCTGGGCATCCAGCATCCCGGTGAGGATTCAGCTTCCCTAAGCCATGTGTCGACACGCTGGCCCGACTTTGATGATGGTCTTCCGCCGAGACCGTCTATCGTTGCGATTTCGCGTCCGGATGGACGTCTGGTTGGCGACTAAGGGGGGCGCTGACACATAAAAAGAGCAGAGAGCGTTTGCCCTCTGCTCTTTTATGTTCAGCTGACATTCTTGCTGGTTACTTGGCGTCTTTCCAGTACTCATCGCGCAGCAGGCGCTTGTAGAGTTTTCCGGTTTCAGCGCGAGGCAGTTCCTTTCGGAAGTCGATCTGACGCGGCGTCTTGATGCCAGACAGGCTTTCGCGGCAATACTTCGTCAGTTCCGTGCGTGTCTCGTCATGATCCTGATCGTGATCATGCAGTTGGATGACTGCGACCACTTTTTCACCCATATCCTCATCCGGTGCGCCAATGACTGCGGCATCCGCGACCTTCGGGTGGGTGATCAGATGGTTCTCAATCTCTTGCGGATAGACGTTTACGCCGCCGGAGATGATCATGAAGCTCTTGCGATCGGTCAGGTACAAGAAGCCGTCCTCATCCAGTCGGCCAACATCCCCCAGTGTGGTCCAGCCGCGGCTGTTTGTTGCCTCAGCCGTTTTCTCAGGATCGTTGTAATAGCTGAACTGATCGCCCTTTTCGAAATAGATCAGACCTTCCTCGCCCTGTGGCAGGGGATCACCATTCTCATCGCAGATGTGCATGATGCCTTTTATGGCTTTGCCGACTGATCCCTTGTGGGTCAGCCAGTCTTCAGAGTTGATGAAGGTCATGCCATTGCCTTCGGAACCGGCATAGTATTCGAAGAGGATCGGGCCCCACCAATCGATCATTTTCTCCTTGACCGGAATCGGGCAAGGCGCTGCAGCGTGGACTACCGCTTTTAGGGACGAGACGTCGTACTTGGCTCGGACATCTTCATCGAGAGCCAGCAGTCGGTTGAAGTGGGTCGGGACAAATTGAGCGACATTGATTTTATGCTTCTCGATCAGCTCAAGCGCATTTTCGGAGTCGAATTTTGACATCACGACCACAGTGCCACCCAGTCGGTGAATGGATTGCGACCATCGCAGAGGGGCTGCGTGGTAGAGTGGTGCAGGGCAAAGATAAACCGTCGAGTCGTCAGCGCCAAAGAAGGTTTTGATCAACAGCGCCAGCTTGTCTTCCGTCATCAGGGGTGTGTCTTCGGGCGGCAGTGCTGGCAGGACGCCTTTCGGCTTACCCGTCGTGCCCGATGAATAGAGCATGTCGAGGCCGATGCTCTCATGCTCGACTGGCGTGGTTGGTTGGGCGTCGAGTGCCTCAGACCAGGATTTGTACGCCCCGTGAGCGCCGTCCTTTGTAAAGTAGGCCAGACCAGGCAGTTTTTCAGGCACTTTGTCCAGTGCTTCACCGATATAGTCTGAACCGAGGAAGAGCTTCGATCCGCTATCATCCAGAATATAGGAAATCTCGTCTGCGGTCAGGCGGGAAGAAATCGCGATATAGAGTGCACCAATACGCTGTGCGCCCCAGGCGAACTCAAACACTTCAAGGCAGTTCTCCAGCGACATTGCGACCTTGTCGCCGCGCTTGACGCCAAGTGACTGGAAGAGGTGTGCAGCCTGATTGGCGCGGGCCTCGAGCTCACCATAGCTGAGCGTCGGGCCGCCATTTGCGATCACAACCGCTGGCTTGTCGGGGGTCTGTTCGGCAAAAATACGAGGGTGCATCTATTTCCTCCGGGCTTGTATCAGTTTTTTCTGGTCAGCAGCTTTTGACTGTCTGTGGCCTTGCGGCAGTTTGGTTCGAGCCTGTCATCAGCAAAACGCCCTCTTGGTCAGAGCAATCCTGCATCGAGATCAGATTGAAAATCGGGGTGCGCAATGGCCATTAGTCTGTCCCGTCGTTCGCTGAGCGATGCGCCGCGAAGGTCGGCAATGCCATTTTCCGTCACAACAAATCCGACATCGCTGCGAGCCGTGCTCACAGGGCCGGACAGCTTGTTGACGATGCGGCTTCTGGTTTTTGCTGTTGAAGGAAGCGCAATGATGCCCAGACCACCTTTCGACTGCGCGGCGCCTCTCATGAATGCGGGCGCACCGCCGACAGCCCCCAGATAGCGCCCGGCAGCGAGTTCGGCATTCACCTGTCCGGTCAGATCGACTTCAATGGCTGAGTTCAATGCGACGAAACGATCAATCTGTGACAGCACACCAACGTCATGCGTGTAACTGACGGGCCGCAACTGCAGATCCTTACGATCATGGCACCAGTCGAGCAGAGACTGGTCTCCGCTCAGAATGCCGGCAGTGCTGATGCCGGTGTCCAAACGCTTGCGCGCATTGTTGATGATGCCTGAATCCATCAGATCGGCCACTTCCTGAACGAAGACGCCGGAATGAAACCCGAGGTCCTTGTGGCTGCGCAGCGCATGCATAATGGCAATTGGCAGAGAGCCGAGACCAATCTGGAGCGTTGAGCCGTCTTCAATCATGCCTGCAATCAGGCTTGCGATTTTGGCTTCATCGTCTGTCGGAGATACGGCCCGTGGGGCAAGTAATGGCGTATCGGTGCGCACGATGAAATCGATCTGGTCGCGCCGAACATCATTGCCTCCGCTGGTCCTTGGCGCTTTCGAGCTGACCTCGGCGATGACGAGATGGGCGGAGTTGATGAGATCTGCTGTAAAATCAGCTGCCGGTCCGAAACTGAAACTGTTTTCGTCCTGCCCTTCTGCAAGCGACAGCAGTAAAACCGGCTTACGTTGTCCGAGTTCAGAAGAGAGCTCCGAATAATGGATCGGCAGGATATCCAGTTGCTCACGGAGCTTACTGTTGTTGGCGGTGCCGCAATATGACTGGAAGGAAACGCGGTCGGTGTGATCGGGACTGACAGAATTGCCAAAGGAAAATCCGACGAAGGCTGAAAACGACCCGATACGCTCACGCGCGGCCATCAGGTTTTGCGTCAGCGTGACCGGTTCTGCGGTTCCCTGCGACCAGACAACCTGACGGCCTTCACTTATCAGCGAAGGCCAATCGAGATCTGCAATCTGGACTTCCTTACCGGGGCGCATGAGCTTAGGCGCGTTCGAAAATAGCAGCCATGCCCTGTCCGCCGCCAATGCACATGGTCTCGAGACCGTACTGAACACCGCGCCGGTTCATCTCATGAAGCAGCGTTGTCATGATCCGCGTGCCTGTCGCGCCAACCGGGTGGCCAAGCGAAATGCCTGAGCCATTCACGTTCAGTTTGTCCTGATAGTCATTCCATTCGAGCGCTTTCAGGCAAGACAGAACCTGAACTGCGAAGGCCTCGTTGATTTCGACAAGCCCCATATCCTTGAGCGACAGGCCTGCCTTTTGCATCACTTTTTGCGTTGCTGGCACAGGACCAATACCCATACGGGAGGGCTCACAACCAACTGCAGACCAGCCAACCAGATAGGCGAGGGGCTCAAGGCCGAGCTCTTTGGCTTTTTCTTCAGAAACGATCAGGCATGCGGCCGCAGCATCATTTTGCTGCGCGGCGTTGCCGGCCGTCACGGTGCCGTCTTTAGCAATGGTGCGCAGCTTTGCCATGGCTTCCAGCGTGCTATCTGAGCGAACGCCTTCATCCTTGCTAAAGATGATCGGGTCACCTTTTCGCTGCGGGACAGCGACTGGTACGATTTCGTTGGCAAATTTGTCGTCAGCTTGTGCTTTCGCCGCATTCTGATGGCTACGGATAGCAAAGGCATCCGCTTCTTCGCGGGAAATGCCGTAATCCTTTGCGAGATTTTCAGCAGTCTCGATCATGCCGGAAATGTAACCAAAGCGCTCGACGGGTTGTGAGCGCTCGCGGCCCCGATCCAGGCGATCATAAAGGGTGGCATTGCCTGCGCGTGATCCCCAGCGCTGCGTTGTCGAATAGTATTCGATATTCGACATGCTTTCGACACCTCCTGCCAGAACGACGTCACATGCGCCGGACTGAACCATCATGGCCGCCGTCACAATCGACTGAAGTCCGCCGCCGCAACGGCGGTCCAGCTGTATGCCGGGCACCTCAATCGGCAGCCCAGCGGCGAGCGCAATCCAGCGTCCGACGCAAGGTGTTTCACTATTCGCATAAGACTGAGCAAAGACGACGTCTTCAATGAGCGCAGGATCGAGCTTGGTTTCTTCCAGTACGGCTTTGACAACGGTTGAACCGAGCAATTCCACAGGTGCGTCACGCAAGGACTTCCCGAAGCCACCCACGGCGGTTCGTTTCGGGCTGACAATAGCTGCTCGGCGCATGGCTCAATCCTCTCTATGAACCTCCCGCCGTTATCGGGCAAAAGGCTTCGTTATCGTCTGCAAGAAGAGCGAAGTGGAAGTTGAGCTGGCCATTTACCGACATTGCATTGTCGGAAGGCTTGCTGTCGCGATCCTCCCCGTCTCCTTTCCGGAGTTTCTTTTTGGGATGGCTATCATGCGAAAACGCTGGCCGCAATACCGCAGAGTAAAATCTTTGTTGCGGCTAGCGAAAGCTTGTGGAGTCCTCGCGTGGTCAGCCTGAGCACCCGAGGCGCTCGTTAAAATCAACTATCGAAGTGTCTGAGCGATATGAACGAGGCGTGGGCCGTACTGGTTCTCCATCTCCTCGATAGAGCTGTTATAGACGGGGGCGCCGCAATTGAGTCCGAGATAGGTTTCGTGGCGACGATCATAAATCGGAACTGCGACGGTTCGGACGTTCGGGCGCCATTCTCCGTCCACCAGGCAAAAGCCGCGCGTGTTGACCTCGTCTATGGATTTCAGAATGCGGTCCTTCAGTGCGGGCCAGTCAGCGCCGTAAAGGACAGACCAGCGATCGAACTTTTCATCGAGTTGGTCTTTGGGAAGTTTCGCGAGTACTGCGCGTCCGGTGGCTGTTTTGGCCATGGACACACGCGTACCAATATCGAGCAGGTGAGAATCCGAGGCTGTCGCTGTGTTTGCGGCGACGTAGATCATCATGTCGTCATCCGGCCAGGCGAGCGCGACTGAGGCGCGAGAGATATTGGCAAGCTCCTGCATCTGGCCTTGTGCGAGCTGGCGAATATGCAGATTTCCCAGGACGGAATAGCTTAGCGATAAGAGCCGCGGGCTTGGGAAGTACTTCCGAGACGCGTCTTTCTTTAGATAGCCGAGTTCAGTCAGGGTGTAGGTGATACGTGTCACGGTCGCCTTGCTGATGCCTGACCGTTCCGACAATTCATTGTTTCCAAGCGCGCCATGGCCGGGCCGAAACGCCTGGAGAAGTTTTAAAGTCCGCGCAACAGACCAGATGAACTTTCGATCGTTCTCATATTTCTCTTCAAGTTCAGAAAATGATTCGTATTGGCGTGCCTCTGGCGAACGTTTATCTTTAATTTTTGACGTCTGCGCCTCTGACATCTTGCGAGATCCCCTTCAATGCTGCCTCTATAAAGTCAGCTTTCTATCGATTTGGTGGTCGTTTATCGTCGACATCTTGCTATTCTGAATGCGTCGAGCGTTTCTCCCCGCAAACATTCTGACAATGACAGCACAACTACACAAGCAATTTTGTAATTTTAAACACGCACGGCAAAAAAGAAATTTTGTCAGGCGAAACTGATCTGCGCGGCCTCGTTAGCTTCGCTGGCTGTCTGCTCGTCGCTGAACTGCTTCATAGAACAATGCCTTCACCGCGCTCATTAGAGCAGGTGATCCTCACGCGCTCAAGCGGGACAAGATCTCCGCAATAACAGATAGCCATTTAGGCGTGTATCTCCAGTGCAACATCGTGCATCGAATAAAATGAAATAAAAATTTTGCTCTGCGGTATTGCGGCCGACTGCTTTCGAAGCTACCAAGGCAAAAAAAATTGGGGAGTTGAAACTGGAAAACCGAAAATCGGCTGTCTGAAAGCCGGTGGTTTCCGTTCCAAACACCGAACGCATTTCAGGAAACGCGTGGCCAAGGCGCTAGCTGCCGCGCCTCGCAGGACCTGACAGATGAGCACCGGACCGAAACGAGCTGCCGTGAGGCATCTCTTTCGGCAAAATGGAGTGAGAAGGTAGTAGCTATGAGCAATCCTGGAATTGACGACGATATTTTCCAACAACTGCTGGATACGGTCGATCGATATACGCGCGAGCGTCTCATTCCTGCCGAGGAGCAGGTCGAAGAGAATGACGAAATCCCTGAGGAGATTGTTCAGGAAATTCGTGAGCTCGGTCTTTTCGGCATTTCCATTCCGGAAGAATATGGCGGGATCGGCCTTAGCATGAGTCAGGAGACGCAGGTTCTTGAGAAGCTTTGCTATGCGTCGCTCGCTTTCCGTTCGCTGATTGGTACAACAGTTGGCATTGGCTCGCAGGGTATCGTTATGGACGGTACAGAAGAACAAAAGCAGATGATGCTGCCAAAGCTTGCGACTGGTGAGATTATCTCTTCCTTCGCGCTGACGGAGCCAGACAACGGATCGGATGCAGCTCATATCAAGACGGTTGCGGTTCGCGACGGATCTGACTTCGTCATCAACGGCACGAAGCGTTACATCACGAACGCATCTCGCGCAGGCATGTTTACGCTGCTTGCCCGGACAGATCCGGACAACAAAGGCGCGGGCGGCGTTTCCGCTTTCCTGCTGCCAGCTGACACGCCGGGCATTATGCTTGGCAAAACAGACAAGAAGATGGGGCAGCGTGGTACGCGCACCTGTGACGTTATTCTGGAGAACGTAAGACTGCCGGAAACGGCAATCATCGGTGGTCCGGAGAATCTCAATAAGGGTTTCCGCACTGCGATGAAGGTGCTCGACCGTGGACGTATCCACTTGTCTGGCTGTGCCACAGGTACCTCGCAGCGCATGGTTGATCTGTCAGCGAAATATGCTGCTGAGCGTCAGCAGTTCGGCGTTCCAATCGGCCAGCATCAGCTTGTTCAGGGGCTTCTGGCGGATAGCCAGGTTGAGCTGCTTGCCATGCGCAGCCTGACGAAAACAGCTGCTGAGAAATATGATGCAGAAGGCAGTGCAGTTCTGGAAGCATCTGCAGCGAAGCTCTTCTCCAGTGAGGCGGCTGGTCGGATTGCGGACCGCGCGGTGCAGATTCATGGCGGTGCTGGCTATATCGCGGAGTATCCGGTTGAGCGGCTTTATCGTGATGTGCGCCTACTGCGCATCTATGAGGGTACGACCCAGATTCAGCAGATGATCATTGCTCGCAACATGTTGAAAGCGGTCGCCTCTTAAGCGCGCCTCTCTCGACACGAGTTCACAACAACACAGTCCCCCGGTTTCACGTTTCACGCGTGAAAGCGGGAGGTCTTTATCCAGCGGAGACTTCAGATGAATTTGGACGGAAAAGTCGTTCTCGTAACGGGCGCAGGTGGCGGCATCGGCAAAGCGCTGGCGATTGGTGCAGCGAAGGCCGGGGCTTCGGTCGTTGTAAACGATATCGGTGCAACCTTGTCCGGGACATCTGAAAATGTCGGCGCAGCACAAGCAGTTGTGAATGAAATCGAAGCGTTTGGTGGCAAGGCTGTCGCCAGCACCGATAGCGTCAGCGAGACAGAAGGCGCGGAAGGCATTGTGAAAACCGCAACGGATCGTTTCGGTCGTCTGGATGCCATCGTGAACAATGCGGGCATTCTGCGCGATGGTTTCTTCCACAAAATGTCGTTCGAGGACTTTGACGCTGTTATCAAGGTTCACCTCTACGGCTCCTTCAATGTAGCACGTGCTGCTGCGCCGGTTTTCCGGGAGCAGAATGGTGGATCGATGATCCACATGACATCGACTTCAGCCCTGATCGGTAACCTCGCTCAGGCAAATTACTCGGCCGCGAAGCTCGGCATCATGGCGCTGTCCAAGTCCATTGCGCTTGATATGCAGCGCTGGAATGTGCGCTCGAACTGCATTGCGCCGTTTGCGTGGAGCCGCATGACATCGAACATCAAGGCTGAAACGCCAGATCAGATGGAGCGTGTTGCCAAGCTGAAAGAGATGAAGCCGGAGAAGATTTCGCCGCTCGTCAATTATCTCGCATCAGATGACGGTAAAGACGTCAACGGGCAGGTCTTCTGTGTCCGGAACAATGAATTGTTCCTGATGAGTCAGGTGCGTCCGGTTCGTTCTGTGCAGATGTCAGACGGCTGGACCGAAGACAAAATTGCAAGTCATGCCATGCCCGCGCTGCGGTCCAGCTTCTTCCCGCTGGAAGTTTCAGCCGACGTCTTCTCGTGGGACCCGGTCTGATCAGTCAGGTCGGTTACCGAAAGACGTAAGCAAGTGGCTCTGCCGGATGCGCGTATTGGCGTGCGTTTGGCAGGCTACGCAAAGTGAAAAGGGAAAGAAACCGCACGCCGCAATTCGATAACAAAAGGCGATCTTCGAATTCCACTAAATACAATTAAAATTTCGCACAGCGATATTGCGGTTTTATTTATAGCGTGCTACTCGACGTCCATAATGATCAACCTCGACGTTGATCTCTCGATAAAAGACTTAGTGTCATAGGGGAAAATTAGACATGAATCTGAAGTACCTCCGCGCCTGCACTGCGCTTGGCGCCATCCTGTTTGCCGTTCCAGCACTTGCTCAGGAGCAAGCATCGGAAGCAGGTTCTGAACCCGCTGAAGAAGTCGTTGAAGATGAGCGCGCCGTTCTGAATACGGTTCAGGTCTTCGCGCGTAAGCGTCAAGAATCGGTTCAGGATATTCCAGTCGTTGTTCAGGCTTTCGATGCTGGCACGCTCGAGCGCAACGCGGTTTCGACTATCGAAGACATTTCTTTCATGACACCGGGTCTGACGACCAACGTTCAGGGTAACAACGTTCAGAACGTTCTGAACATGCGCGGTATCGAGTCCGGTAACGTCGGCGTTGGCTTTGATCAGGCTGTTTCCGTCAACATTGACGGCGTTCAGTTCAGCAACTCCGAATTCCTGCGCGTCGGTCAGTTCGACCTGGAGCGTGCGGAAGTCCTGAAAGGCCCGCAGGCGCTTTACAACGGTAAGAACAGCACGGCCGGTATCATTGCTCTGAAAACGGCAGATCCGACCGACGAGCTCTATACAGAAATCAAAGCGGGTTATGCTTCAGGCGCAGACCGCTGGTTCGCTGAAGGCGTTTTGTCCGGACCGATTTCCGATACGGTCGGTGGTCGACTTGCCGTGTCATACACGGACGCCGACGGCTGGTGGGAAAACCAGGTTCCTGGTGTGGCTCACAAGAAGCTTCCGAACTACAATGAAATGATTGCGCGCGGTACGCTGAAATTCGAGCCAACCGACAATTTTGATGCAACTGCCAAGCTGACCTACCACCGCAACCGCGGTGATGACCACGCGTATCAGGAGCTGGTTGAATGTACGCCCGCTGTTGAAACATGGTCTCCGTATTCTGATTGTAAGCTGAACGGCAAAGGCGCGTCTGTCGATCCGGATGCTCTGCCAGGTTTCGATCCTTCGCTCTCCCCATTGTGGCGCGATGAGCCGTACTCAGAGTACAACACGACCATTTTCAGCGTTGAAGCGAATTATGACATCAATGATGATCTGACTCTGTCCAGCGTCACCGGTTATAGCGACCTTGATAACCAGCGCTTCGACAACATCATTGTTGGCGGCACAATCCCGCTCATCACGCTCGGCGAAGCTCAGAAACAAGAGACTTTCTCTCAGGAGCTGCGCCTGTCCGGTACGTATGACCGCTTCAACTTTATGGTCGGCGCGTATTACGATGATCGTACGATCACACAGGATTCCGCTGTGGTCCTGGCTGGTGGCATCACGCCATTCAACACGCAGGAAATCACGGCCGATTCCTGGTCTGCTTTCGCTCAGTTCGAGTATGACGTAACCGACGAGTTCTCTGTGTCTGTTGGTGGTCGCTACACCGAGGAAGACAAGTCTTTCCGTGGTGTGATGACTCAGGGCAACGGCTTTTCAGTCGGCGGTGTGCCGGTGAATGCGGGCGACCCATTCTTGATCGTCAATCCGGATATCAGCGCCGACGACTTCTCGCCCGAAATCACGCTGAGCTATAAGCCGCAGTCAAACATCAACCTGTTTGCGTCTTACAAGGAAGGCTTCAAGTCCGGCAGCTTCTCGATGTCTCAGACAGCTTCTCGCTTCCTGTCTGTCATTCCGACTGCAACGGACTTTGCGCCAGAAGAAGTTGATGGCTACGAGATCGGTGCGAAAACAGAATGGCTGGACAATCGGCTGCGTCTGAACCTCGTCTGGTTCGACTATGACTATTCTAACCTCCAGCTGTCTGCGTTCGATTCAGAGCTCCAGACAACACGTGTCTTTAATGCGGGTGCTGCAAAAACGCGCGGTATCGAATTTGAATCCATGTATATTCCGGAGAATTTCGACGCTCTGACACTGTCGGCCAACATCGCCTATCTCGACGCTTATTACGAAGAGTGGGACGCAGACTGTACGGCTTACCAGATCACGGTTGATCCTGCGGGCTGTAATGTCGACGTGGACAACAACCCTGCAACGGACGTTGGCGGTCTTCTTGCCGGAACGGGTTTTGAAGCTCAGGACCGTAATGGCGACGAACTGCGGAATGCTCCGGACTGGACGTTCCAGCTGGGCGCTGTCTATGACGAACGTCTGACCGAAACGCTCCGCATCCGTGCGAACGGTGCAGCGGTCTGGACGGACGAGCACAATGCTGACCCGATCGGCGATCCGCTCATGGTCAATGATGCACATTGGAAGCTCAACCTCGGTGTGGGCATCTATGCAGATGACGACAGCTGGGCGCTCGACCTGATTGCGCGCAACATCACAGATGAGCGCATCTATAACTGGGGCCAGACTGCGCCTCTGGGTGGACGCCGTGCGTACGCTGTATCGCCGAATCCACCACGTGACGTCATGATCCGACTGACAGTTCGTCCATCAGAAATGATGAAATAAGTTCCTCCCTGACTGCATAGAGGGTCTTCCTGTCCTGCTGGGAGACCCTCTGCTTTTTTAGGGTGAAACGACATGAAGATGACATTCGAAGGATAGCTCAACGTCTGGCTGGCTAGGAAGATTGGATCAGAAAGCATACGATTTTCGAAGCAGCCAAACTGACAGGAGAATCAAAGTTGAAGACCAGCGCACCTGATACACACAATGAACTTCGCGAAGCCCTCCGCTCACTCTGCGCAGAGTTTCCTGCTGAGTATCATCGCAAGCACGGCGCGGCTGAAACCTATCCTGAAGAGTTTATTGATGCGCTGACAAGCGCTGGCTGGCTGGCGGCGATGATCCCGGAGGAATTCGGTGGATCTGGTCTTGGCCTGACAGAAGCTTCCATTGTTATGGAAGAAATCAATCGCAATGGTGGCAACGCCGGACATTGTCACGGTCAGATGTACAATATGGGTACGCTTCTGCGCCACGGATCGGCGGCACAAAAAGAGCTCTACCTGCCGAAAATCGCGTCCGGCGAGCTGCGCTTGCAGTCGATGGCTGTCACCGAGCCAACAACCGGCACAGACACCACGAAGCTGAAAACAACAGCCGTCAAAAAGGGCGATCGTTACGTTGTTAACGGTCAGAAGGTCTGGATCAGCCGGGTTCAGCATTCCGATCTGATGATCCTGCTTGCGCGGACAACGCCGCTAAGCGAGGTGAAGCGGAAATCGGAAGGTCTGTCTGTCTTTATCGTTGAGCTGAAAGATGCGCTCGGCAAAGGCATGGAAATCAAGCCGATTGACAACATGGTCGGCCACGAAACCAACGAAGTCTTCTTCGATGAGCTGGAAATCCCTGCGGAAAACCTGATTGGTGAAGAAGGCAAAGGCTTCCGTTACATTCTGGATGGTCTGAATGCGGAGCGTACGCTGATTGCCGCAGAATGCATCGGTGACGGCTACTGGTTCATTGATCGCGCTGTCGGTTACGCGACAGATCGCGTCGTTTTCAATCGTCCGATTGGGCAGAACCAGGGCGTTCAGTTCCCGGTTGCGCGCGCTTTCGTCGATATTGAAGCGGCCAATCTGATGCGTTTCGAGGCCTGCCGTCGCTACGATGCCAATGAAGACTGTGGCGCTCAGGCCAACATGGCGAAACTGCTGGCAGCAGACGCAAGCTGGAAGGCCGCCAATGAGTGTCTGCAGGTGCATGGCGGATTTGGTTTCGCTCAGGAGTATGATGTTGAGCGTAAATTCCGCGAAACACGCCTCTATCAGGTTGCACCGATCTCAACCAACCTGATCCTGTCATACGTCGCCGAGCATATTCTCGGACTGCCGCGGTCATTCTAATGACGGGCGGGACGAAAAAAGACGACAGCCTCGGCAGGTATTCTTTTCCACTTTTCGTCCCTGCCACGCGCCCGGAACGGTTCGCCAAGGCGGCTGCGTCCGGCGCGGATACGATCATCATCGACCTGGAAGATGCGGTCGGTGCTGCTGATAAAGAGGCAGCGCGTTCAGGCCTCTCTGACGGAATGGTTGGTTTGTCCGGCGCGTCTGTCTGGATCCGGATCAATGGTGTTTCAACGCCATGGCACAAAGGCGATCTGGAGGCTCTGAACGGTCTTCCAATTCAGGGTGTCATGGTTCCGAAGGCCGAAGGCGCAGACATGTTGTCGGCGATACGATCGACACTTCCGGACCATGTCGCCCTTATTGCACTCGTAGAGACGGCTGCAGGGATTCATAAAGCGACTGAAATTGCTGCTCATTCAGACCGGATGGCATTTGGCTCGGTCGATTATGCGCTCGATATGAATTGCGCTTCTACGCGAGAGGCCTTCCTGTTTGCGCGTTCGGCTTTGGCGCTTGCAGCGCGGGTCTCGGGTCAGCTTGCGCCACTCGACGGCGTCACAACCAAAACCGATGATCCCGATCTCGTGGCAGCAGACGCAGAGCATGCTCTGGCGCTCGGTTTCGGCGGGAAAATGCTGATCCATCCTCGACAACTGGACCCGGCAAAGCGGGCCTTCGCACCATCAGAAGCGGATATCATCTGGGCTCGGAAGGTTGTCGATTCGACAAAAGACGGAACCGCGGTCGCCGTCGATGGCGAGATGATCGATGCGCCTGTGCTGGAGCGCGCACGCGGTATTCTGGAACGACAGGGAGTAGCCTCATGAGCGAATTGAACATGGCGAAACTCCAGGAGTGGATTGGAAACACAGAAAGCCGCACGGATATCGTTTCCGAAGACGCTCTGAAGCAGTATCGCGGAACGCTGGAATCCTATCTCGTTTCTGAGGACGTGGCGGTCGTGCCTCCCGGCTTTCACTGGACAATGTATCAGCCTCTGAATGCCAGTAGCGAGCTGCGCGAGGACGGTCATCCAAAGCGGATCACTCTGTTGCCGGAATTGCCTTTTGCAACACGAATGTGGGCAGGTGGCGAGGTCGCATTTCATGCGGCGCTTAAGGTTGGTGACCGCATTGAAAGAACCTCCACTTTAAAGTCGATCGACCTAAAAAGCGGTTCTAGCGGGGACCTGCTGTTCATCGAAATTGCGCATGAGTATCAGCGCAACCAGCAGGCCGTGATAAGTGAGACGCAAACGGTGGTTTATCGTAACCCGCCACCGCCAAAAGAGGTCCAGCCTCTGGAAGAACAAGAGAAGGCTGATGAAGCCTTTCAGGCCGACAGCAGATTGCTGTTTCGCTATTCTGCGCTCACCTTCAACACGCACCGGATTCACTATGATCGCGACTATGCGATGCGCGAGGAAGGTTATCCGGGACTGGTCGTTCATGGTCCCATGCAGGCGAGCCTGCTCATGAACCACATCGCCGGGACGCTGGGGCATACCGATTTCCGATTTTCCTATCGAGGAACGGCGCCGCTGTTTGCCGGGCAGAACGCTTATCTTCGACTATCTGATGACGCCGCGTGGATCGAGCGCGGCGAAGGTGATGCGACCATGAAGGGAAAGTTTCAGCTTTTGGAGCAATGAGCGAACAGGTCGCTCAGCCTCGGTCTGTGTGCCGGGCGAACGCATAAAATAATGATTGGCAAAAGCCATTTGTAAGGGAGTAGCGAGATGAAGCACACACTCAAGGGCGCGGTTTCCGCCGTCATTCTGTGCACACTGATGCAGCCTGGATATGCTCAGGATGTCACGGCGTCTGAGCTACCTTCGCCGTCTTCAAAAGGTGAGGCGACACAGGCGACGGCCACCGCCAATGCGGCGGTTGCGAGCCGCCTTCCGATTGATGATCAGCAAGACTATGAAGACGCAAAGCGTGGTTTTCTGGCGAGCGAACCAGACCTCGAAGCGATCTATGATGAGAACGGCAAGGTCGTTTGGCCAATGGCGAAGCTCTCATCCTTCACCGGTGAAGCGCCGGACACGGTCAATCCATCTCTTTGGCGCCAGGCGCAATTGTCTGCCATGCATGGCATCTTCGAAGTCAAAGATGGCATCTATCAGGTTCGCGGCTATGACATCTCGGTGATGACGGTCATTCGCGGCGAGACGGGCTGGATCATTGTTGATCCGTTGTCGACGCGTGAGACGGCGGCCGCTGCGATGGAGCTCGTTACGAAAACGCTTGGCGAACGTCCGATTACCGGTCTGATCTATACCCATGGACACGCAGACCATTATGGCGGTGCGGCCGGTGTGATCGATCCGGAAGAGGCAGAAGCCCAGGGTGTGCCGATCATTGCGCCGCTCGGTTTCGCGGATTCCATTTCAGCGGAAAGTGCGGTTGCTGGCATTCACATGTCGCGCCGGGCGGTGCCAATGCTTGGAACCGCTCTGGAAGTCTCCGAGATCGGGCATGTTTCATCCGGTCTGGGGCCGCGCTTCCCGAATGGCAAGATCGGCATGATTGCTCCGACGGAGGAGATCGGCGGCGACGACTACAAACGAACGATTGATGGCATCGAGTTCGTGTTTGTCGATGCAGCTGGCACAGAGGCACCTGCCGAATTCATGTTTTACCTGCCGCAGTTTGATGCGATCTGCACCGCTGAAGTGGCCACACGAACACTCCACAATGCACTGACACCGCGCGGGGCTAAGGTGCGCGACTTCCTGCGCTGGAGTGAAGTGCTTGATCATATGCTTCTGGAATATGGCGATAAGGTTGATGTGTCATTTGCATCCCACCACTGGCCAGTCTGGGATCAGGAAAACATCCAGGACTATCTGCGCCGCCAGCGTGATGTTTACCGATACACCCATGATCAGGTGCTGCGTCGTGCCAACAAAGGCCAGACGATGATCGAGATCGCCGAGGATATTCCGGAACCGGAAATCCAGCAGCAGAACTTTGATACGCGCGGCTATTACGGCACGAACAATCACAACACCAAAGCGGTCTATCAGTTCTATTACGGCTGGTGGGATGGCAATCCGGCCAACTATTACCAACATCCACCCGTTCAGAAAGCGGAGCGCTTTGTGGATGCGATGGGCGGCATAGATGCGGTCATTGCCGAAGGCATTGAGGCATTCGAAGCCGGTGACTATCGCTGGAGTGCCGAAGTTCTCAACCATGCGGTGTTTGCTGCGCCCGATAACAAGCTCGCACGCGAATGGCTGTCAGCAACCTATGAGCAGCTTGGCTTTCAGGCGGAAAGCGGCACATGGCGAAGTTATTTTCTGACGGCTGCCCGCGAAGTCCTCAATGGACCGCCGGGACAGGGCTCCATCAGCCGCAATGCGTCTTACTTTGCGAGTCTGCCGACTGCGCGTCTTCTGGATCTTCTGGCGGTTCAATATGCGCCGGAGCGGATGAGCCGTGAGCCATACGATCTGAACATCGTGTTCACTGACACAGAAGAAATGGCGACCATTCAGGTCGGCAAAGCGACAGCTTTCCCACGCACGGGTGTGCAATCGGATGAGGCTGCAGCCACCATGACGACCACCAAAAAGGCTTTCGTCACACTGTTTTCCGGCAGTGCGACCGTCCCGGACCTGATCGCGTCAGGCGATGCATCTGTGTCCGGCGATGAGGCGGCGTTCAACGCCTATATCGAAACGCTGGATGGTCCGGAGTTCTGGTTCAACATCGTTGAGCCCTGATGAATGCGGGCGTGGGCGGCAGGTCTGTCGCCCCGGTCAAAGATAAATGAAATTGGCGAGGAAGCCTCAATGACTGATCAAAATATCGAACAGGATCGTCCTGCAAAATCGAAAGGCAGCGCTGCCTTTCCGATTGGCCTCGTCCTGACCATGGGCGCAGCCTATACGCTCAGCTATCTCGACCGTCAGGTCGTCAACATTGTCGCTGAACACATCAAGCATGATCTTCAGCTCGCCGACTGGCAGCTTGGTGCTATCTCGGGTCTTGCCTTCGCCCTTCTGTATGCGACGCTTGGTATTCCGGTTGCGCGCATCGCAGAACGGACAAACCGCAGTGCTCTGATCAGTGTTGCGCTCATTGTCTGGAGTGCCTGTACGACCGTCATTGGCTTTGCGCAGAACTTCTGGCAGCTCGCGCTGGCCCGCTTCGGTGTTGGTTTTGGTGAGTCCGGCTGTACGCCGCCTGCCATGTCTCTGATCGCTGATGTGACCAAGCCGGAGCAACGCTCCAAGGCGCTTTCCATCTACAATCTCGGTGTGCCGGTAGGTGCGCTGCTCGGTATGATGCTCGGTGGCTTTCTCGTCGATATCGTCGGCTGGCGCGCGGTGTTCTTCATCGTCGGTCCGCCCGGCATCCTGCTCGCAATCGTGATCTTCCTGTTCATCAAGGACCCACGTTCGAAGAAGAAAACGGTCAATCCGCTGGAAGACCCGGCAGCCGCGCTGGAGCCTGAAGACCATGTGCCGAAAATGTCTGAAGTCGCGAAAAGCCTGGCTTCAAAACAGGCCTTCATCTGGATGACACTCGGCACTTGCCTCACGGTATTCGTTGGCTACAGCATGCACGCGTTCCTCGCGCCATTCTTCCTGCGCGTCCATGCCGAAGGTCTGGCAGAGCTTGCGACCAGCATGGGCCTGCCAGGTCCAACGTCGCTTGTCGGTCTGGGACTCGGTATTGGTCTTGGCCTTGGCGGTGCACTTGGTACTTTGATTGGTGGTCACGCAGGTGATTTCTGGAAGTCCAAAAAGGTCTATGCCTTTACGCCGGGCATTGGCGCTTTGCTTGCCGCGCCGACCTATGCGCTGACATTTGTTATTCCATCTGCCGGATGGGCCATGCTCTTCCTGATCATTCCATCTGTTCTGTCGAGCATGTGGTACGGACCTGTCTATGCGAGCATTCAGGGCCTTTCTCACCCGCGTTCGCGCGCCACTGCGATTGCGATTTTCCTGTTCCTGCTCAACGCGATCGGTCTGGGCCTTGGCCCGCTTTCCGTTGGTCTCGTCAGCGACACGCTGGCTGCTAGCCTGGGCGCAGCAGATGGCTTACGCTGGGCGATGATTATTGTCTCAGGTGTGAGCGCGATTTCAGCGCTTTGCTACTGGTTTGCTGCCAAGCCGCTTGAGAAAGAAATGATCGAGTAGGCCGATATGAAAACGATCCAGTCTTCCAATACCGACTCCATTGATAACTATGCCATCGTGGAAGCCCCCCGGCCGGAACCGCGCAGGGGAGAGGTCCGCGTCCAGGTGGAAATGTGCGGCATTGGTTATGTGGACTCCCTCGTTGCGTTGGGTCGCTACCAGGTAAAGCCAAAGCTCCCGCATACGCCGGGTGTCGAGGTCGCAGGTGTGATCGATGCCATAGGCGAAGACGTGACCGCTGTGGCGGTGGGAGACCGTGTCCTTGCTACGGTCGGCGGGGGCTTTGCCGAATATGCTTTGAGTTCGGCGCAGACGGTGAAGCGTATTCCGGAGACGATGAGTTTTGCTCAGGCGGCTGGCTTTCAGGTGAACTATGTCACCGCCATGCATGGACTGCGCGACCGAGGCGCTCTGAAAGCCGGTGAGACATTGCTCGTTTTTGGTGCGGCAGGCGGCGTCGGACTTGCAGCTGTCGAGGTCGGCAAAGCGCTTGGTGCCCGCGTGATTGGTGTCGCATCGAGTGAAGAAAAGCGTCAGCTCGTCCTTGATGCCGGGGCTGACCTCGTTATTGATCGTGAGGAAGATGGCTGGCGTGACCGCCTGAAAGCGCTTATTCCTGATGGTCTGGATGTGGTGTTTGACCCGGCCTGCGGCGCTCTGATGGAGCCTGCTTTCCGTAGCCTCAGCTGGCGCGGCCGTTACCTGATCGTTGGGTTTGTCGGCGGCGACATTCCATCCCTTCGTGTGAACCTGCCTCTGATGAAAGGCGCTGCATTGCTTGGCGTTGATTATCGGCAGTTTTCGCAGGTTTTCGAACCGGGTGAAGCTGATGCCATGCTGACCGACCTGCTGGACCTTGTTGCATCCGGAAAACTGGCTGTCCCGACAGGGCGTGTCTTCGACTTCGAAGATTACAAACAGGCTCTGACCTTCGCTTTGTCAGGCAAAGGTGTTTCGAAAACACTCTTACGAATTCCGTCTGATGGCGAGGCGCCGCAGGCGAATGATCCGAACAACTGATACCGACATTCACCCGATCCGGAGTGTATGTCTCACCGAACAGGAGACCTCTGATGAAAAGCTACAAGTTTGAAGAATTCGGTGCACCGCTTCAGCGCGTCGAAGAACCAACCCCTGAACCAACCGGGAAACAGGTTCTGATCCGCATGGCGTCCTGCGGTGTCTGCCACAGCGATATTCACATTCACGATGGCTATTTCGATCTTGGCGGTGGGCGCAAACTGCCACTCGATCAGACCACGAAACGCCCTCACACGCTTGGTCATGAAATTGTCGGCGAAGTCGTGTCGACCGGACCGGACGTCGAAGGTATTGAGCCGGGCTCAAAATGGCTCGTTTATCCATGGATTGGTTGCGGAAAATGCAGCCTCTGCGTCAATGGGGAAGAGCATCTCTGCCCGGTCGGAAACGTGCTTGGCCTGTCTGCGCCGGGCGGTTTCAGTGATCATGTCATGGTCCCTGATTCCAAATATCTGGTGGATTACGGCAATGTGCCAGATGCGATTGCCTGCACGTATGCCTGCTCTAGTCTGACAGCTTTCAGTGCACTCAAGAAAGCACAACGCGTCACGAGTGAAGATCCGATCCTCATCATCGGTGCTGGCGGTGTGGGCCAGTCTGCGATTGCCCTGTGCACCGCACTTTACGGCGTTGCGCCAATTGTGGCTGAGATCAACGAAGACCGCCGCGCTGACGCTCTGAAGCTCGGCGCCTCAGAAGCGGTCGATCCTTCCGACAAGGCGTCCCGCAAGGCATTGCTGAAATCGACGGGCGGTGGGTTTGCAACCGTGATCGATTTTGTCGGTGCGCCAGCAACAGCCGAATTTGGCATGTCGGTGCTGCGCAAAGGTGGCAAACAGATCATGGTCGGCCTGTTTGGTGGCTCGATCGAAATGCCACTGGCAACCATTCCGATGCGCTCGATCACCCTGTCTGGTTCCTATGTCGGCTCTCTCGAAGAGTTGAAGGAGCTGGCTGAGCTCGGCCGCGCCGGAAAGGTACCGGAAATCACGATCTCGACCTGCAGTCTGGATGCTGCGGACGAAACGCTCAAAGCGCTTCGCGAAGGCAAGATCACGGGCCGTGCCGTCCTGCAAAGCTAGTTGATATCCATAGCTTTGGAGCGAATGCCTGGCGTTCGCTCCAGGGATACTTGTTAAAACGCTGGCCACTGTCTCGCCAGATGTGCACACTCCCAGACAGTATTTGGCTGAGGTAGAACACATGCGCAGTGAAACCCTTTCGATTTTCGTGAGTCTGGCGTGTCTGACAGCTTGCTCAGACCCCTCAGTTGGCAATGCCCCCACATCCACGACAGAGCCAACTGCTACAAAATCGGAGGCTGTCTGGGACAGAGTATCGCCAGGTGGTGACACGATGTGTTCGGATGGCTCGGAATTTTTCTTCCTGACGCATGCAGGTGATCCCGACAAACTGGTTTTCTTCCTGGAAGGTGGCGGAGGTTGCTCTGAAAGCAGTTCATGCGATCCGGAAGGCCAGCCAACCTATAAAATGACACTGCAAGATCAGCCGATGCCGGCAACGGGTATCTTCGATTTCGATAATTCCGAAAATCCATTTTCGGACTACAGCATGGTGTATGTGCCTTATTGTACCGGCGATGTGCATATTGGTGATAACGACGCTGTTTATCAGCGTCCCAATGGTGAAACCTTCACTGTTCATCACCGAGGCTGGCTAAATGCAAAGGCGGCGTTGGATTGGGTGTTTGATCGGTCATTTGCGCCGGACGCGATTTTTGTAACAGGTGAATCCGCTGGTGCGATCCCGACGCCTATTTATGCGAGCCTGCTTGCAGACCAATATGGCAATGCGCGTATCGTTTCTCTGGGCGATGGAGCAGGTGGCTACCGTTACGAGAGTCCCGTCACATCGCAGCAAGACCGCTGGCAGATGTTCAACTTTGTCACCCAGGTGCCAGGTTTTGGTGACCTGACGCCAGAAAACTGGAGCTTTGAGCAACTCTATATTCAGGCCGGACAGGCTTTCCCCGAAATGACATTGGCCCGTTTTGATTTTGCTTCCGACGCAGCTCAGTCTTGGTTTCTGGGATCAAACAGCGAGAACGAAACGCTTCTGGAAAATCTTCATGAAAACAATGCGGATATTTCAAAAAGCCTTTCAGATTTCCGGACATTTATAGCCCCCAGCGATACGCATACAGTTCTTGGTAAGCAGGCTTTTTACAGTCTGAGCGTCAACGACATTCGCTTGCGTGACTGGGTCGCAGATCTGGCGATTGGCGAAGGCGTTGATAATATCCTCTGCGAAGGGTGCCAGGCCCCTGAACAAATGCCATCAGCTGAAACGGAGTGATATTCACGGGTGCGACTAAGGCGCTGGTGAATTTTCGGGCAGTTGCCCGCTTCGTACTGCTTATTGACTGTCATGTGTTGCATTTGCGAAGAAGCTGAACTGCAACCCTTACGAGCTCCATTCTTTCATTTCGGCCTGTCATGTCATCTTCTGACACTGGAAATTCGTGTGCGGACCAATGGTTCATGACAGAAGTTCTCCCACTAGAGGCAGAACTTGAGAATTTTATTCGTCGGCACTGGCGCCAGTCTGATGAAGTTGCAGACCTTCGACAGGAAGTCCTGACCCGTCTCTATCGCTTTGCGCTGGAGAACCGCCCGACGCAGCCTCGCGCACTGATGTTTCGTATCGCACGTAATCTGATGATCGACCGGATTCGAAAAAAGAGTGTGGTAACGATCGATGCTGTGATGGATTTTGAAAGCTTGTCCGTCTCCACAGATGAAGCTGATCCTTTTGAAACGACATCTGCGAGACAGGAATTGCGAATGCTGCAAGACGCGCTGGACGATCTTCCTCAGAGGACACGGGACGTGATTTTCATGCGCCGTGTGCAGGGGTGTTCGCAGAGAGAAACCGCGAAAAAGCTCAAAATATCAGAGCCGACTGTCGAAAGACATATCAGCAAGGGCGTAACTTTGTTGATGGAATATTTCCGCAGACATGGCGTGGTCAGGTCAGCAGGCAAAACAAGAAAGTCTGAGGCCCGCCGAGATGATTTCGCCTGAAACACAAGGGCCCGATCGTCAAACCTCTTCGACAGATACTGAAGCGGAAGCGGCCCATTGGATTGCGCAGTTCGATCGGGAAGGACATCTCGATGCGGAGCTGGATATCGAAAACCTGTGCTCGATCTCCGCTGAGTTTGAACACTGGATCAGCGAGAATCTGGCACACCGTGTGAGTTTTCTGCAGACGTTCTCAGCCTGGCAGCGCACTCATCGTCTGGCGGCACTACGATCCGATACTGTGGATGTTCCTGAGCATGCGTGGCCGCGACGTGCGCGGACGGCGCTTGTCAGTGCTGCCATTGCCATGGCGGCGGCCATCTGTGTGGCTGCTTTTCTGCCTCTGTCAGGCTGGCTGGCTCCAACGCCTGTTGATGAGCCCGTCGTTTACTTCAGCCAGCTCGGGGAGACGCGGACCGTTACGCTGGAAGACGGCAGTATCATCACACTAAACACGAATTCGCGCGTTGATGTCCACTATAGTGACGGTTTCAGAGACGTTGAACTCGTCCGCGGTGAGGCCTTGTTTGAAGTGGCGAAGAATCCGGACCGTCCTTTCCGGGTCGATACGCCGGATGGCAACATTATTGTCCGCGGAACCGTCTTTGCCGTTGAAATGAAGGTGGATGCGATAGAGGTTGCGGTGTCCGAAGGACATGTCTCTCTGACCTCCGAGACGGCAAGCCCTGATGCGTCAGTTGAACTGACCGCTGGGATGATCGGCTATTCCAACCGACAGGATGCGATGGCGGAAACCGTTGGTATGGCAGAGGTCGAAAACCGTCTTTTATGGCGATCCGGGCGATTGCGTTTCAGCAATATGCCTTTGTCCGACGTCGTCGCTGAATTTAATCGATACAGCCGCCTGCAGCTGACGGTCGAAGACGGGCAGGCCGCAGATGTGCGCATTGGCGGGACGTTTGCGACCGACAATGTTGAAGGGTTTCTGCGACTGGCCGAAACCGGTTTGGGGCTCACCGTCAAAAGGTCCGGTGAGCGCGTCCAACTCAGCGACAGATAATTTTTTTATCCAGACACTGATGGATTTTTATCAATCGTCCGTCAGCAGGTACAAACGGGGTAAAACCAAGATCTCAGCCAATTGACGGGGAAATCCAATGGCACAACTCAAAACCGGATTGCTATCCAGTGCGGCGATTGCTGCGGCGACGACCTTTCTCAGCTTTGGCGCAGCGCACGCGCAGGCAGGGCAGAACTTTGATATTCCAGCAGGACCACTCGATCAGGCATTGAACGCCTGGAGTGTTCAGTCCGGCAAGGATTTGATTTTCAAATCAGATCAGGTTCAGGGCATGAAGGCACCGGGGGTTGATGGTGCGATTACCAGCGAAGAAGCGCTTGACCGTCTCCTGTCCGGCTCCAACCTGAAAACCCGCTCGGACCGCTCTGGCGCGGTGATGATCCTGGCGAGTGCTGAAACCAAGCCGGTCCGCAAACCAGCGCCGCGCCGTTCTCCTGAACCGATCCAGCTTGCGCAACTGGATACGCCAACCGCCGCTCCGGTCTCTGACGTTGAGCCTGCTGACGAAGAACGCGTCTTTGACAGCATTCAGGTTGTCGGCTCTCAGATTGTTGGCGCTCAGATCGATGGCGCGCTTCCTGTGACTGTACTTGGCGAAGATCAGATCGACGGTGTTGGTTCGATCGACGGCGATGACCTGTTTCGTTCCATCCCGCAAATGGGTGACGTAAACTTCAATACGGCAACGGATCTTGTGGGCGGTGTGAACTCCGCACGCGGTGATGTGGCCAGCATCAATCTGCGCGCCATTGGCACTGGCAACACGCTGGCGCTTCTGAATGGCCGACGCATGGTCAATCACCCGGGTACTCAGTCTGAAAATCTGGTTCCGGTCACGACTGTGAACTCGAACGCGATCCCGGTC
This sequence comes from Ponticaulis profundi, assembly GCF_042659465.1. NCBI lineage: Bacteria > Pseudomonadati > Pseudomonadota > Alphaproteobacteria > Hyphomonadales > Hyphomonadaceae > Ponticaulis > Ponticaulis profundi. The sequence goes on from NZ_JBHSSW010000012.1 coordinate 48,206, forward strand.
ACGGGTGTCAGCCGCGTTGAGGTCCTGCTCGATGGCGCAGCCGCGCTTTATGGTTCTGATGCCGTTGCCGGTGTTGTGAACACGGTTCTGGATGATGATTTTGACGGTCTGACCGCGTCATTCCGCTATGGTCTCGAGCCTGACATTGATGGCGGCGAGGAAATCAATCTCAGCTTCCAGGCCGGCAAGAACTTTAACAATGACCGCTCCAACATCGCACTGTTCGGTTCCTACACCGACCGTGATGCAATTTTTGCATCAGAGCGCGATTTCGCTGCGAATGAAGACCTGCGTGACCAGTTGCCAGACGACTGGGCCGGGGACACAGATTTTCGCAACACCTCGACCAATACGCCGTGGGGTGCGTTCATTCTCTACGACCCGACCACCGGTCAACAGGTGGATTCGCCAGCGCTTGGTCGCGAGGATTTCCACATTCAGCCAGATGATATGGCCGGATGCCTGATCGATCTCGGCAACGGTATTTGTATTGATGACAATGATGCATCATCAAATATTCCAGAGCGCTATAACCGTAACTCCGACCGGACAATCAGCTCAGCAGTTGAGCGCCTCAACCTGTTCGGTACCTTCAACCACGATTTCACCAACGGTGTTCGTTTCTTCTCTGAAGCAGGCTTCTATCGCGCGATTTCCAAATCTCAGCGCGAAGGCTCGGCTAACCTGACAGCTGACCGGACCATCATTCCGGCGAATAACTACTGGAACCCGTTTGGTCCGGTCGGATCTGCAAATCGCATTGATGGCATCGGCACACCTGATGAAGGGTATGACGTTGAATTGCGTCGGTACCGCGTTGTGGATGCTGGCCCGCGTGAAATCCAGGTTGAAAACACAAACTGGCGCCTGCTTGGTGGCCTGCGTGGTGAATTCAAGGACTGGAACTGGGAAACGGCACTGCTTTATTCAGAAGCAGAAACCGATGATACGACGACGCGTATCTCAAACACGCTGTTCACCGAGGCCCTCAGCTTAACAACGCCTGATGCGTACAACCCATTCAATGGTGGCGGCCTGCCACTGTCTGATTCAGGTGATGGCACGCCAAGCAATGCTGACACAATGGCCGGCTTCATCGTTCCGGTTTCGCGTATCAGCAGCACAAGTCTCGCGCTCTGGGACTTCAAGCTCAGCCGTCCGGATCTGTTTGAGCTGCCAGCCGGTCCACTTGGTGTGGCGCTGGGTGTTGAGGCTCGCCGCGAAACGTATGAGGATGACCGAGATCCACGGCTTGATGGCACGATTGAGTTCATCTCACCGCGTACGGGCGAAGCGACCAGCGATGTGATGGGCTCCAGCCCAACGCTCGATTCAGAGGGTGATCGAGATGTCTTCTCCGCCTATGCAGAATTTGCAGTACCTCTGATCTCCGAGGATATGAACATCCCGCTGGTTCAGTCACTCGATGCGCAACTGGCTGTGCGGTATGAGGACTATGACCTGTTCGGCAGTGTGACCAAGCCGAAGATCGCACTGGCATGGCGTCCGGTCGAGCCGCTGCTCTTCCGTGCGGCATGGTCAGAAGGCTTCAAGGCTCCAAACCTGCAGCAACAGTTCAACCGCGCGCTTCGCCGGTCCAACTCACGGACGGACTATGTGCAGTGTGAGTATGATCTGCGCACAGGCGTCATTGCAAGCTTCTCTGATTGTGATCGTTCAGAATCCGTTGTCAGCGAACGCCAGGGCTCGACGGAGCTTGGACCGGAAGAGTCCGAAAACTTCTCTGCCGGTATGGTATTCGATGCGCTCTTCATCCCGCCGAAATTCGGTGAGCTCCAGCTGACTGTCGATTACTGGTCGATTAAACAGGAAGATGTGGTCGGCATTTTCGGTGACGACAATCACATCCTGTACGACTATTTGCTTCGGACGATGGGCGAAACCAACCCAGCGGTCGTGCGTGAAACGTTGTCTGATGAAGAAGCGCAGGCTTACATCGATGCTGGTCTGGTTCCTGCTGGCGAGATCATCCAGGTCAATGACAACTATTACAACTTCCTGCCGCGTGAAGCAGAAGGCCTGGACTTCGGTGTCTACTATTCCATCGATGATACGGCTTGGGGTGACTTCTCGCTTCGTGCCAATGTCGCCCAGCTTCTGACCTTCTATCAGGACATTTCGCCGATTGAGCAGCGTATCCTGGATGCTCAGGAATCTGGTCAGATCAGCGAAGTTGTTTCCATTGAGGGCGTGGGTGATCTGATCCGTCAGGATGGCCTGCCAGAATGGCGCTGGAGCGCATCAGCAACCTGGCGCAAAGGGCCGTTCGGAGCGGGCTGGTTTACGAGCTTCGTCGATGACGTGCTTGATACCAGCGCGACGAATGATGAGACAGGTGACTACTGGGTCGTGGACTCTGCCATGCGCCACAATGCCTACATCCAGTACACACTGGCGGACGAAACCGAGACACCAACCCGTGTCCGTCTCGGCATGCGAAATGTCTTTAACGAAGAGCCACCGCTCGCAGATGAGTCTTATGGCTATATCGGTGGACTGCACTCTTCACGAGGTCGTTTTGTTTATCTGAGTGTTCGGAAAACTTTCTAATGAACCTAACCCCAATCAACTTCAGACAGCGCCGGCTTGCCGGCGCTGTCTTTGTCTGTGCGCTCGGTGCATGTTCAACCGTTTCGGATCCTCAGACGCAAACTGCTGCGCGCACAGAGGCGCTTTGTGTGCGTGATCAGGTATCAATTCGAACTGACTTCCCCGTCGGCGGGCAGCATGGCTGCGCGCTCCGGGAGGATGGCTTCGCTCTGACAGTCTGGCCGGAAGCGGCTGTCGATGCGCGTATCAATCCAAGTCCCTGGTATGCTTTTTCGGTCGAGGGAAATGAGGAGGCTGAGGTCAACATAACGCTCGATTATGGATCACACCGCCACCGCTATTCCCCCTGGATAAAGTCAGGGGACAGTGACTGGCGGAAGATGAAAGACGCGCAGGTCGATGTGCGCGACGAGGGGCGTATCGCTGTGCTCACTGTGCCTGCCTCGGATCATAATCAGATTATTGCAGGTCTGCCGATTGTTTCTGTAGCGGATACGGATGTCTGGACGCGGGAGATTGCAGAACATCACGGGCTTGAGGTCGTGGAATACGGGCAATCCATTGAGGGGCGTTCGTTAACAGCACTTACCGCTGGTCCTGAGGATGCCGGGAGTGTGGTCATCGCCATGACGCGGCAGCATCCACCGGAGCTGAATGGAGCAATCGCCTTTGAAGCTTTCGTCGAGAAGGTTGTCGCGCGATTGGGCGAGCCATCCTTTGCGAACACGCGGTTTGTGTTTTTCCCGATGTTGAATCCGGATGGCGTCGAGAATGGCTATTGGCGCCACAATATGGGTGGTGTGGATCTGAACCGTGACTGGTTCAGTCTCAAGCAGCCGGAAATTCGAACAGCTGAACAGCTCATCCAGCGCGAAGCCGCCGGGAAAGATATGCTGGCCTTTCTGGATTTCCATTCAACCTGGAGCACGTTGGTCTACTTCCATCCATTCAGTACGCCAAATACGGATTCTACGTTTCCCATGGCTTTGAAAGCGGCGTTGGACGAAGCCTTTGAGCCGTCACCTGACTGGATTTCCAGCCATAATGACGGAAAGGGCACGTCGAAGAACTGGGCGCTTCAAACCTTCCGGACACCGGGCATGACGATTGAGCTTGGCGATGGCGCTTCACGTTCAGAGGCAGAACGTGTCGGCGAGATCACGGCCGACACGCTCTTTGAGGTGTTTTTCACTGAGTGAGTCTTCGTAAAAGATCAGGATTTCGGGCCCTGCGTGCGTGTCAGCGCTGGCAGGGCTTTTTGTGACTTGGTCGTCGTCTTTGAGGGCGCGACGCTCGACCTCTGGTAAGCCAATCAGGATCCGGACAGCCTGGTCCGACGCCTTGCCATCAGTATCATTGCGATCGCGCCGACAATGCTGAATGCCGTCGTTGCGAGAACAGCTTCGTGCCAGCGTAGAAAGAGGGTCTCTCCACCTGTATTCGCAATGAGGATGGAGATGAGCGCAATCCCGAGTGCGGAACCAAGATAGCGCGCGGTGTTGTTCGCAGCAGACCCCATCGCGGAGCGGTCGTCTGGCACGCTTTCGACGGCAGCGTGGCCCAGTGAAGCGTTCAGGACCCCATTGGCAATGCCTGCAATGAACAATCCCGGCAACACCCATAGCCAGCTGGTTCCGGGATTTATCACCAACAAAAGGAGTTGACCGACTGCGCATCCAAAAATTGCCAGTATTACTCGGTTTCGCGGGGTTAAGCCTGCAGGCAGATAGTTTGCGCCAATGGCTGAGAAGACGGTGACGCCAGACCAGGCAAGAAGGATGACAGATGTCATCATCGGCGCAACGTCATTCCCACGTACCAAAACGGTCGGCACCATCGACATGAGCGCGAGCACTCCGGCGCCGGATGCGAATGCAGCCAGCGTCGCCCCCGAAAAGTCAGTCCGCGCAAACAATTCGACCTGAAGAATTGGATTGGACAGACGTTTTTCCAGGACGAAGAAGACTGCGAGCAAAACCAGCCCGACACACAGTAAGCTCCAGACAAGAGGTGTCAGACCGAAGCGAACTTCGGTGAGTGCGGATAGCAGACATCCCAACCCGATGATCAGTAACAGGCTGCCGAGCAGATCTACCGGTTCCTCTTTCCGTGGGCTCTCGGGCAGTCGGGATTGAGCTGCCAGGGCGAGGATCGCAGAGATGATAGCGATCAGAATGTGAATGGTGGGCCAGCCAGCTGTCATCATGGCAAGCGATGCGAGAATTGGGCCCGCCGCAACGCCGCCTCCGAGTGACGCCGCCCATATGCCAGCTGCTTGCTGTCTGGCCTGGCCGGTGTGGATTTGCCCGAGCAGGCCGAGGCCACATGCCATAAGACCGGCGCTTCCAAGCCCCTGAATGATCCGCATGAGGATGAGGATCAGACCGTTCGGGGCAAAAGCAGCACCGATGGAAGAGAGAACCGTGAGCCAGAGGCCACCAACAAACACTGCCCGTCGGCCCAATGTGTCGCCTAGCGCTCCGGCCGTCAGGAGGCCGCAGGCTGCTCCGAGGGGCATACCGCTCATGACCCAGGCCTGACCGCTTGCAGAAAGCGCATGCGTTTCCGTCATCGCGTCAAGCGTGGTGAGGGGTGCTGTGAACACGACAAGGGCGAGAAAGGTCGCGAATGCGATGATGAAAAGCGGCCCGGGTAAAAGCGCTATTTTTTCGTTGGACATAGTACCGTCTAAACCTCTTTGATGAGGCGATGACGTAACCACACCGTGCCATCAGCCAGTGTCTCGGAAGAAATCAATCCGGTCTTTCGGGCTTTGTGACCATCCGGTTGCGCGACAATGGCTGGCACATCCTGTCCGCCGTCCAGGACAGGCAGGATCAGTATGCTGGTTTCATCGATGAGATCCTTGGACAGAAAGGCGCCATTCATCTCGCCGCCGCCTTCCAGAAGGAGCCTTTTTACATCAAAGGACGCGGCAATGTCGCAAAGCGCCGTCTCGATGTCTTCGCCATCCGGCCCGGAGAAGAAGACAGAGACACCAGATTTGACGAGGCGATCGATATGGCGCTGACTGACTTTGTCCGACACAACGATGACGAGATGATCGCCATCGATATCGCCGCTCTCCGGGCGGAGGCGCCCGAGACGGTCAAAACAGATCCCAATCTTTTCGGCGTCCGATCTGGCAACAATGGGCTGGCGTGAGCGGGGCGCATCCAGAAGGTCCGGTTCACCTTCATCAACATAGTGAAGCATCGTGGCTCGCCCGACCGCCCATCCGCTCGCATCGAGCTTCGCAGCGGTTGCTTCGTACATGGACATGATATGGTCTTCCGAAAACGGCCACCGGTCAGGCAAAAGGCGTCCATCAAGTGACGTGACCATGTGGCAGATGATTTCCGGGCGTTGCATGTGCTTGCTCATTTTCAAATACTGGTGGCGGTGCAAATCGCTGAACAGAGTGCGCGCTTCGCTCAGTCTTCATGTAACATGTCTGGCTGAGGAGATTAGCCCCGGACACGTCCTGTCATTGATGAGGAATCTTCATCAAATGCGATTGCCATCGCGATCGAGACGACTGAACTGATAGATCAGTTCAGCTCCACCCGGCTGACCGTAGGCGAGTTCTGCCGTGACCATGGCAAAAGGCTCTACAAAGCGTGCGGTATGCAAACCGCCTGCTTCCAGTGGTTCAAAGCCGATATCGCGTATCAGTGCCTTTGCCGTATCCTTGGCGCCAGGATCGTCACCATATGTCAGTAGATGCGGGCGATCTGATTGTTCCCGGCGGGAAAATACCACGTCCAGGCTTTCCGATGGACAGGTGTTGAAACAGGCAACCCATCGCGCTTCTGATCGCCATTCTGCCAGTGTTTCGGCACCGGAATTTGTCGTGCCAATCACCAATTCTGTGTCGCTGTCATTAAGCGGGACACAGCAGTTCAGAATGATCTTGCCGTCCAGATCGCCAGCCTGTTCCAGCACATCTTCGATCTGGGACCAGTGCACGGCAAGCAGCAAAACGTCAGCGCCCGCAACAGTCTCGGCGACTGAGGCATGCTCGCCGCCCGTTTCTCTGGAGAGGGTCTCGAGTTTGTTGGTGCAGCGAGAATAACTGAAGATCGGGACATGTCCGGCCTTGGCCCAGAGGCGCCCAAGCGTGGCGCCCATACGTCCAGAGCCAAGAATGCCGATCTTCATCCGGTTGTCCTATTCAGCTTCTTTTTCGGCGCGGCTCTCGAAGACATCTTTTGCAACTGGCATGGCCGAAAAGACCTTTGGCCAGCCCGCATAGAAGGCCAGGTGAGCCAGAACGCCGCTCGCTTCATCCTTCGTCAGACCATTGTCCATGGCGCGGTTGAGGTGGAACGTCATCTGCTCCGGCTGGCCTGCGGCAATCAGAGCTGCGACTGTGACCAGACTGCGGTCACGCGGAGCAAGATCCGGACGCAGCCACAAATCCCGGAAGAGAAGGTCTTCGGTATAGTCCACGACGCCCTGGCTCACATCGCCGTAATTGCTCTGAACATTGTTCTGGCGCGCTGCTTCAGCTTCTTCGTTAAGCGGTAAAAGTTCGACATCAGCAGCTGGGAGGTCGGCTGGATCAATCCCGCGTTCTTCAAAAATCGGGGCGGCGGCTTCCGCCGCTGCTACAGCGTTGCCCCAGCCTGTGTAGAAGGCGAGATGCGTAATGGTTTCTGAAAGCTCTGCAGGCGTGACACCTGAATCCAGTGCGAGCTTGATATATTGCGCAAGCTGGTCGGTTTCATGTCGCGTCATCAGAGCAGCGAATGTCACAAGGCTTCTGTCACGCTTGGAGAGTTGCTCATCATTCCAGACGGTGCCGAACACATCTTCCTTTGTATAGGCCTCGAGCGCTGGCGCCACTTTGGCGAGTGCCTCGGGGGCAGCGCTCTCAGATGCAGAGGCGGTGCCTGCCTGAGACATCAGGACGAGGGCGGATGCAGACGCGGCAATGTGGTTTTTCATTCTGAGCTCCTATTCTGGTGTCTCTACGTTCGATGTGGGACTTGGTTGCCAGTGGAGAAGGATCGGAATGGACAAGCCACCCATGAGTGACTTTCATGAATATCAGCCGCGTTCCCGTAAGGCATCCAGCACAACCTGAAATGCTGACGAAGGACGCTGCCGGCTTGGGTAGTACAGGTGAAAGCCGGGGAAAGACGGGCAGTAGGAATCGAGACATGTTTCCAGTGTTCCGGCTTCAAGGTGAGTCTTTGCCAGACCTTCCGGAACAAGGGCCAGACCATGACCATCCCGCGCTGCGGTCAAAACGGGTTGAATGGTGTTGAAACACACCTGTCCGCTGACTTTGACGCGGATTTCATGGCCGTTTTCGTCCTCGAATTCCCAGGCATAGAGTGCGCCATGGTTTGACAGGCGCAGATTGATGCAACGGTGTGTTTCCAGATCATGCGGCACGTCTGGACGTCCGGCTTGTTCGAAATACTCCGGGGAGCCAACACAGATCATGCGGTCATCCTGTGCGATGCGCATGGAGATCATTCCATCGCTGACCTGATCGCCATACCGGACGCCAGCATCACACTGCGAACTCGCAAGGTCTGTATAGCCATAGTCCATGACAATCTCGAGATTGACGGAGGGGTGTTGTTTCAGGACCGGAGACAGTTTGGGCCAGAGTATGGTGTCGGCGGCATAATCGGTAGCAACAATGCGAACGGTTCCTGTGGGCTGGTCGCGACTGTCATTCAGCGCTTTCAGCCGCGCTTCGATCTTTTCAAAGCACGGTGTGATGGTGGCTAGCAGATCTTCTGCTTCCAGTGTGGGAGCAACGGAGCGGGTGGTCCGGGTCAATAGCCGCAATCCAAGGCGTTCTTCCAGTCCCTTGATTGTATGGCTGAGTGCAGATTGAGATACGTTCAGCCGCGCTGCCGCGCGCGTAAAACTGCGCTCTTCGGCAACAGCAGCTAGGGCGATGAGGTCGTTCAGATTGTCACGGAGCATGAGGGGGCCTTCAGCCTTGGACGCAAGCGTCATTCTCGACCCCACATAATATATGCAAATTACTCATAAAGTCCAAGGATTATGCAAAACGCCCCGCCGCAGAGCATGTTGCGACGGGGCTGGCTTTGACGTCGAAGGAGTCGGTTAGTCGAGGAATTCTTCGTCGGTGACTTTGTCACCCCAAACGACCGCCTTGCCGTCTTTTGACGCCTGAAGGGCGAAGTGTGTCACGGATGTCTTGTCCGTGCCGCCATGCCAGTGTTCGACGCCCGGAGGACACCAGATCACGTCGCCAGCCTGCATGACGAGCTTTTCTTTACCGCGTTCCTGTACCCATCCTGTGCCAGACGTCACGATCAGTTGCTGGCCCAGCGGGTGGGTGTGCCATGCGGAGCGTGCACCCGGCATGAAGGTCACTTCACCGGCGCTCACATCATTCATGTTCGGAGGAAAGACCGGTGCAACATAGACCGTGCCTGTGAAGGTTTCATCCCCGCCGATATTTCCTGCGCGGTCTTCGGCTTTGGTAATCTCCATAGATTGAGCCAGCGCCGTTGGCGCGGCGAGCGCGAAGGCGAGTGTCGCGAGTGCATACTTCATGGATTGGGTCTCCTTTAGAGTTTCTTTGTTCGATCGGCAGGGCCGGAAATTCGCTGGTTGTTAAAGTAAGGCCGTGAGGCTGACTTCGTTCCAGGTGCGGGCATGGGTTTGCGTCTTACCGCGTTATTCGGAACAAAGTTTCTGGCGTGTCGGATCATTTATTCGCCAAGATAATCAACGTCGCTGACATGATCCTTCCAGTCTACGCCTGAACCTTCTGCGTTCGGAAAGATTGCCAGATGGGTCATGGAGGTTTTGTCTGTGGCGCCATGCCAGTGGTCTACATCTGGCGGGCACCAGATGACATCGCCCACTTTCATGACGACACGTTCGCCGCCTCGCACTTGTGTCCAGCCTGTACCACTGGTGATCACCAATTGCTGTCCGCCGGGATGTGAGTGCCAGGCCGTCCGTGCGCCGGCCAGAAATGTCACTTCCGACGATCTGATATTGTTCATGTTGGGGCCGAACACGGGTGTCAGAAAAACAGTTCCGGTGAACCGCTCTTCACTGACAAAACGACCTTCACGATCGTCTGCCTTGGTGAGTTCCATGGACTGAGCAACAGCACACGGTACTGTCAGCAGGATGGCGGCGGTTGCAGCGAGTCGTTTCATTCAGCAGACCTTTTGATCGTGTTTGAGCGGTGTTTTTTAAGATCGGACGTGTTCGCGGTGAACGTGGTCAGAATCTAGATAGAAAACGGCTCGCTTCGAGAGTGGCTCCGACAAGCCACCCATGAGCAAAGCTCATGAATGTGGGGCCGCTTCCACGAAGATTTATAAGTCAGGGTCATTAGCGGTGTGCGAGCCAGCACCATTATCAAACCAGGCCATCCAGGAATAATGCGCATGTGGCTGGGATCTCACTCAGCACAAATGGACCAACCTGTTACGGCGGCGGAGCGTGAGCATGTGCAAATCCTGTGATCAAAAATCAGAACGACTAACCCGTGACGGCAAGAGCCGCCGGGATTTTCTTCGCTCGGGCACGATTGCCGCGGCCGCAGCAACGCCGCTGGCAGCTTCCGTCATGAATGGATCAGCGTCCGCGCAAACATCTGGTCCGGCAGACTTGTCGGCGAGCAATGTCCAGGCCTGGGCGGCGTTTGATGAAAATGGCAGCTTCGCGCCTCATACCATTCCACGCCGGGCGGCAGGGGCCAAAGATGTTGTCATCGACATTATGTACAGCTCCATCTGCCATTCGGATATTCACACCTATAAAGGCGACTGGGGGCCTGCAAACTTCCCGCTCGTCCCGGGGCATGAAATCGTTGGCCGCGTTGTCGGCGTTGGCGCCGATGTTGTCAAATTCCGCGAAGGCGATATTGCAGGCGTCGGCACGATCGTCGACAGCTGTGGTGAATGCATGAACTGCAAGGCAGATCGCGAGCAGAACTGTCTGAACGGTACCACATTCACTTATGGCTCACCGGACAAGCATCTGGGCGGCGTGACGTATGGCGGCTATTCCAAAAAGATTGTGGTGGACGAAGACTATGTGCTGCGCATCCCGCCGGGTATGGATCTGGCAGGTGTCGCGCCAATGCTTTGCGCAGGTATCACCACATTCTCGCCCATCGTGCATTGGGACCTGAAACCGGGCGAACGGTTTGGTGTGATCGGTATGGGCGGTCTGGGGCATCTGGCCGTGAAATTCGCCGCAGCCAAAGGCGCTGAAGTCGTCGTCTTCACGACGTCTGAAGACAAGCTCGAAGATGCTAAGGCGTTCGGAGCCAAGGAAGCTTATCTCTGGTCCGACGAGCAAGCCATGGCAAGCCAGATGGCAAGTTTCGACCTGATGCTGGCAACGGTTCCGGTTGCCTTCCAGATGCAGCAGTTTCTGAGCATGCTGAAGCTCGACAAGACGCTCGTGAATGTGGGCGCGCTTTTCCCGATTGAGGGGGCACATGGCATGATGATGGGCTTTGGTCGGCAAAGCCTCGCAGGTTCAATGACAGGCGGTATCGCGGAAACGCAGCGCGTCATTGATTTCGCGGAACGTCATGGCATTTCTGCAGAGTACGAGCTGATCACACCCGATCAGATTGGTGAGGCTTGTAAAAAAGTCGTGAACAAACAAGCTCGCTACCGCTATGTGATTGATATGACGAGCGCATGATACGCGCTCATGCAGCACGGGTTCCGCGCTGACTTATGACAATAATTCATAAGAATAAGGAATTTGCCGGGACTAATCTCCCGGCTTTTTCATGTCCATCTTAACAGCGTCGCAGAGATATCAGGAGCTGACGTGGACAAGATGAAAATTCAGGTCATTCTCGAAAACGCAACATTGCAGGCTGTGATTGATGACACCCGCATCGGGCGTGACTTTCTCAGCCTGTTGCCGCTGGATTTGGAGCTCAGCGACTATCACGGCATGGAGAAAGTTGCTGATCTGCCGCGCCAGCTCGACACAACGGATGCCCCGCGAAGCTACACACCCAAGCCCGGTGACATCACGCTTTATGCGCCCTGGGGCAATATGGCGATTTTCTACAAATCATTTGGAACGACTGCAGGGCTTGTTCGGCTCGGCGCCTTTGATGGCTCTATCGAGCCGCTTCTGAAAGCGGACTCTTACAAGGCCCGCTTTCAGCGAGCTGAATGACATCATTTCTTTGATATGACTGAGGTTTATTATGACGCAGGATAAAATCAGAATTGGCATCATCGGATTGAAACCAGATGAAAGCTGGGCGGGTGTCGCTCATGTTCCATCCTTGAAGCTGTTGTCAGATGATTACGAGATCACAGGTGTCGCGAACAGCAATCTGGAAAGCAGTAAGGCCGCAGCTGAGGCCCTTGGCATACCGAACGCTTTCGACAATGCTGACGCTTTGATCGCATCACCTGACATCGATGCCGTCACTGTAACCATCACGGTTCCTCAGCACATCAAAGTTGTAAGGGCCGCTCTGAATGCTGGAAAGCATGTTTATTGCGAAGCACCGCTTGGCAATGGTCTTGCTGAAGCTGAAGAGATGGCTGATCTCGCGCGCTCGAAAGACCTTGTCGCTGTCGTCGGGCTGCAAGCGCGCGTTTCACCGCCTGTGCTCTATATGCGGAAGTTAATCGCAGAAGGGTTTGTTGGACGCGTGCTGTCATCGAGCCTGTCTGGCTGGGGTGGAAACTGGGGAGCGACGGCGAGCAACATTTCGCGGTTGGGATATCTGCTGGATAAGTCCAACGGCGCGACCATGCTCACCATTCCATTAGGACATACCATTGCCGCCGTCTGCGATGTCCTCGGGGATTTTACTGAAATCTCGGCTATGCTGGATACGCGCGTGAGGAACGTCAAATCGGAAGACGACGGTCAGATTCTTGAGCAAACGGCTCCCGACCAAATTCTGGTGACCGCTCGTCTGGAACAGGATGTGCCGCTGTCGATCCACTATCAAGGTGGCATGCCAAACGGCACCGAAGGGTTTGTCTGGGACATTCATGGTACAGATGGTGACCTTCGGGTTACAGCGCCTTTTGGTCACAGTCAGATGGCGCAATTGTCCCTGTCAGGCGCGAAAGCAGGCGACGGGGAATTGAAACCATTAGAGGTGCCCGAAACATATTGCGAAGGGCTGACCGCCGATCCTGTGCCGGGCAATGTGGCTCGTAACTATGCAAGGATGGCAAAGGACTTTCGCACTGGGAACAGAGCGGCCTCTACATTCGATGATGCCGTCGGTGTGCAAAGAGTCATCGATGCGATCGAGCGTGCCTCAGAAAGTGGTGCGCGGGTCCACCTCGAACCGCGCGATCGTCCACTGCCGTTGAACGCTAAGGATCACCTTGCATAAGAAAGAAGATGTCTGAACATGAATGGAAAACATGACCCCGCGTCTGGCCTCACCGGCATGCCGATGACACGACGCTCCATGCTGGCGATATCTGCCGCTAGTGCTGCTGCGGCTTGTGCCACATCGGAAGCAGTTGGTGGAAGCACACCAATTGCACGGACCGAGAAAGGGAAACTCCAGGGGGAGCGCCTTGGGAATGTGAACCGGTTCCTTGGTATTCGTTATGCGCAACCGATTAACGGAGCCAATCGGTTTGCGCCTCCGAAACCCGTCGATGCATGGTCCGGTGTGCGGGAAGCGCTCCGGTATGCCGACAATGCACCCCAGCAGGCAGCAGATCCAACCGGAGGGTCTCCGGTTACTCCCGCATTTGATCCGCCAGATTATGTTACTTCGGGCGACGATTGTCTTGCTCTGAACGTCTGGGCACCAGCGAATACCGATCGACGATTGCCAGTCATGGTCTGGCTACACGGTGGAGGCTGGACGAGCGGAAGTGGGTCATGTGCGATCTATGATGGGCAGAATCTCGCAAGCCGGGGTGATGTGGTCGTCGTCACCATCAACCATCGTCTGGGGGCCTCGGGCCTTACAGATTTTTCTCGGGTGCTTGGCGGAGCGTTCTCTGACTCGGATAATCTGAGCGTCAAGGACATGATTGCGGCGCTCGAATGGGTGCGTGACAATATTCAGGCCTTTGGTGGCGACCCTGATCTGGTCACAATCTTTGGTGAATCCGGCGGAGGCTGGAAAGTCAACACGCTATTGGGTAGTCCGGCGGCAAAAGGACTGTTCCACCGTGCCATTGTTGAAAGTGGACCTTTAACACGTTTTCATTCGCATGAAGATGCAGACGAGATTGCGCGGTCTGTTCTCGAAAGTCTCGGAATTACGCCCGAAACAGCGGATAAGCTGAACAGCATCTCTTTTGAAGACGTCCTCGCGGCGGAAGCAGCTGTCATGTCAGGAGCACCTATGTCGTTCCAGGCTCCCGGCTTTCCGACAGGTTTCTGGCCGGTCCTGAATGACACTCTGTTGCCAGAACATGTGTATGATCCGGAAGCTGTGGCATCCAGCCTGGATGTGCCGCTAATGGTCGGTCAAACAGGCACTGAATTTACGCTTTTCATGCTGGGAGACAAGGCTGCCTATTCTCAGACCGAAGCTCAGCTTGAGCAACGTGTGGCAGGCATGTTCGGCGCTGAAAATGCGACGAGAATTCTAGCGACCTATCGACGGGATTTTCCTGATTATGATCCGTCCGGTCTCTGGTTTCGGATCTTCTCGGATTACGCAATGGGGGCCCTCAGCTCCGAAGTGCTCGACCAGCGATCCATTTCGGGCGCTGCAGCCGTTTATGCCTACCGGTTCAACTGGCAGACACCTATTGAAGACGGAAAACTCTATTCACCGCACACCATCGAAATTCCTTTTGTCTTTGACAATGTTCGGACTGAAGCGGGTCAGGTTATGACCGGGGGCGGTGCCGAAGCTGCAATGCTGGGCAAGACGGTGTCAGAGGCATGGGTAACATTTGCTCGAACAGGCCGCCCAGGAAATAGCGCGCTGCCGGATTGGCCAGAATACACGACGGAAAGTCGAGCGAGCATGCATCTCAACGTGACCAGCGACGTCAAACCTTACATGGACGCCGATATGGTTGAACTTTTTCACACAATGCTCTGGTCCCGCGCCGGAGTGAACTAACCACGAGCGGCTCGCGATTACGCGCATCGAGTGCTCGCAAACTGAAAGGAATTTGGAATGAAAATCATTCGAAACGGATCAATGGAAGCCCAAAAGGGGCCTGCAGAAACCTTCACCGGCGATGTGCGTCTGGACTGGCAATTTGGCAGTGAAGATCCGGCGCGCGTGTCCGGAGCGATCGTGACGTTCCAGCCCGGTGCCCGGACGGCCTGGCATACGCACCCGCTCGGTCAGGCCCTGATCGTGACATCCGGTGTCGGCTGGACCCAATGCGAAGGTGAAGAACGCGTTGAAGTGCGCGCGGGGGATATCATTCAATGCCCGCCAAACCACAAGCACTGGCATGGTGCGACGTCGACGACGGCCATGACGCATATCGCGATTCAGGAGGTGCTGGATGGCAGCGCGGTGACATGGCTCGAGCACGTCTCGGACGAAGAGTATCTGAGCGGTCCGGTTCGCAAGGACTAGGTCGCTTCCAGCCTTAGCCGCGTTGAGGCGCAGCTGAGGCGGTACCTCTCAAGGAAAACAAAGAACAAGAGCTGGTGCTCTCCTCGGAGAGCACGCGGCACCGCTGTGCGCTTTTTCAGCGTGCATGCATGACAAAGGAAAGAATGATGGCCCAGGACAATTATATTTTCGAGTTGGCTGAAAACGTGACGCGAACGCCGGTCACTTATGAAACCCGCTACGGAATCGAGATCGCAGCGGACCTCTACAAACCGGCTGATTTCGATGAGTCGAAACGTTATCCGGCGCTCATCGTTGGCGCGCCATATGGCGGTGTAAAAGAGCAGGGGCCTGGCGTTTATGCCAATCAGCTTGCACAGAAAGGCTTTGTCGTTTTGACGTTCGACCCGTCCTTCAATGGCAATTCAGGTGGCTATCCACGTCATCTGTCGTCGCCGGATGTGTTTGTCGAAGACTTCATGGCGGCTGTCGATTTCCTGGGTACGCGTGATTTTGTCGAGCGGGAGAAGATTGGTGCGATCGGTATCTGCGGATCGGGTGGATTTGCGCTTTCAGCAGCAAAAGTAGATCCGCGGATCAAGGCGGTTGCAACGACTTCGATGTATGACATCTCCCGTATGCAAAAGCTCGGCATGAACGATTCCATGAGTGATGAAGAGCGCCAGAAATCACTCAAGCAGATTGCAGAGCAGAGATATGCGGACTTTGAGGCCGCATCGCCAGCGTTGACCGGTCGTGGTGCGCCTCTGGACTGGGATGATGACGCGCCCCAGGCTGCGCAGGAATTCGGCAGCTTCTATTCTCGTCCGCGTGGTTATCACCCAAACTCCATTACGCAGTTTACCGTGACCAGCACGCCAAGCTGGATGAATTTTGCTTTGCTGGATGATCTCGATTGGCTGGCCGGACGTCCGATCCTTTTGATTGCGGGTGAGATCGCGCATTCGCTTTATTTCAGCGAGGATGTCTATGAAGCTGCCGCTGAACCCAAGGAATTGTTTGTCATTCCGAAAGCGACCCACGTCGACCTCTATGACAAAACCGACGTCATCCCGTTCGATAAGCTGGTGAACTTCTTCAAGACCGCTTTCGAATAGACCGCAGTTCGCGACACCAACATATTGGGCGGATCCCTGTATCCGCCCTTTTTTATACCCGACGATCCATATTCCGATGACGTGAAGGCTTCGGAAGGCATGCGCTGTTCAGAACCATGCCAGGCCCGTCCTGCATGCCGTCTGATCGACATGGCGACCTTTAGTGAAGGTTTTTTCTCAGGGCGCAACTTGATTGCGCGGGCAATCTTTACTTGATCTGTCTTCAACTGTTTCGAACAGGTGGGTGACAGGGGCTGGCTGATCAGGTCCGTTATTTATTTTTCATTTCATTTCCCTCAGAACACGGCTTGTCAAAAAAACAGAACGTGTTTTAATTAATAAAAACAAGAAAACAATTATAGAGGGAGGAAGCGATGAGCATCGCAGAACTATCGCGTGTGCGAAAATCGATATTGCCACTGGGTGATGACACCTGGGAGAGCATTGCAAAGCGGGAATTCCCGGGCACGGATTCCAAGAAGGCCATTTCAGATCTTCAGAGCTGGAATCTGCATGTCTTCATGCGCGCACCCGCCCCGGAAGGCAGCCCGCGTGCTGGAAATCAGATCCTGCCAAGCGATGTCATTTTCGTCGAAGCGCCACTTGCCACGGCATGAGCGGCGCCGTGATCCAGCACATTCAGGTGGCAGCGGCGCATGATGGTGTCGCCGAGCTGATTGTCACGCTGCAGTTTGAAAATGGCGGTCGGTCTCTCGTGACGCTGGATGACTACGCTACGCACCGCCTGATGGAGTTGAGCGGCGTTGAAAAAGCCGAAGCGCTCGTCGGAACAGGCTGGGAGCATGTTCGAGACGCGCTGGCCGCATCATCTGCCCGCTACATGACAGAAAACATATAAGATTTTGAGGAAACGCCACAATGTATGATCTGATTATCCGAAATGGCACTATTGTTGATGGCTCCGGACTGCCGGCCTATCAGGCCGATGTCGCAGTCCGCGGCGACCGTGTCGCGCGGATTGGCCGTATTGCCGAAACTGGGGCAAAGGAAATTGATGCCGCCGGCAAAGTGGTATCACCGGGCTTCATTGATCCGCATACGCACTTCGATGCGCAGCTGCTCTGGGATGGGTATGCCAAGCCTGCGCTCACGCATGGTGTGACGACCATCATTCCTGGGAATTGCTCGCTTTCTCTGGCGCCCTTGAAAGCGGATCACCGCATGCGCCTGGTTGGCATGTTCAACCAGATTGAGGAAATGCCTTACAAGGCGTTCCGCGAAGGCGTTGTCTGGGATTGGGAGACATTCGCTGAGTACATCACCCGTATTCGCAAAGGTCTCGCGATTAATGTGGCGCCTTTGGTTGGCCACAGCGTGATCCGTCTCTGGGTGATGAATGAGGCGGCTACTGAGCGCACGGCAACCGATGAAGAAATTGCCGAAATGCAGTCTGTGCTGCGCGAATGCCTGGATGCGGGCGCGCTGGGCATGTCGACGAGCTATGTCGATATGGATGAGAAGCTCCAGCCGGTACCAAGCCGTTATGCCGATGCCCGTGAGGTGGAGGCGATGGCGGAAGTTCTGGGTGATTATGGCCGCATGCTTCAGATTGTGCCGGAATTCTATGATCCGGATTTGACGATTGCGCGCCTTGATCAGCTCGCGAAACTGTCGGTGAAATATTCCATCCCGACGACTTTCTCGCCGCTTTTTGTCAACAATGACAATGTGGACGCCGTTGAAAAAGTGATGGCGCGCGTAGACGAGCAGTTCGCTCGCGGCGCTCGCGTCTGGCCGCAGGTGCAGACACGCCCGATTGATATTTCCTTCTGCTTTGCCATTCCGAGCCTGCTCTTCATGCGCTTTCCGGGCTGGTATCACGTCATGCGGTTTGGTTCGATTGACGACATCAAGGCCGCATTCTCTGACAAGGCAAATCGCAAGAAGCTGATTGAGGAAGCCAAGGATTATAATGACCTCTGGCCGACTCTGTTGCTGCGTCTCGCTAAGACAGATGCGAACCAGAAATATGTTGGCAAAACGCTCGCAGAGATTGCCAAAATGCGTGGAACGACACCTGTCGAAGCGATGATCGACATCTCGCTCGAAGAGGATCTCGACGCTCACTTCCTTGCTGCCAATATGGGGCACAATGACAACGAAAAAGTCAGCAATCTGCTGAAGCACCCACGTGTGCATATCGGCGCCAGCGATGGTGGTGCGCACATTCTGTCATTCTCCACTTATGGCGACACAGGCTATCTGTTCGGACACTTCGTCCGTGATCTGAAGAAGATGCGTCTTGAGGATGCTGTGAAAAAGATCACGTCGGATACGGCAGCCATCTGGGGCATTCCGGAGCGTGGACGTCTTGAGCCTGGCTATGTTGCCGACATTACAATCTTTGACCCAGAGACGGTTGATCGCGGTGCTGAGAAGTTCGTCCAGGACGTGCCTGGTGATGGCAGCCGCTATGTGCGCGACTCCCATGGGGTCGATGCGGTCATCGTCAGCGGCGGCATCGCCTGGTCCAGTCAGGGTGGTTATCAGGAGAAGGACACGCGCGGCGCGGTTCTGCCGGGTGAGAAGGAGCACCAGCCTGAGCTGGTGGCAGCTGAATGAGTTGGGAGGGGGTGACGCAGCGGCGTGTCGCCACGAACGGGATTGAGCTCAACATTGCAGAAGCGGGCGAGGGACCGCTTGTGCTGTTGCTGCACGGATTTCCGGAATCCTGGTACTCGTGGCGACACCAGTTCGCGCCGCTTGCGGGTGCTGGCTATCATGTCGTGGCACCGGATATGCGGGGCTATGGCAAGAGCGATAAGCCGCACGAGATCACAGCCTATAATCAGGCAGAAGTCGTCAAGGACGCGATCGGTCTGATTGGCTCGCTAGGTTATGACGAAGCCATTGTGATCGGGCATGACTGGGGCGCGCCAACGGCCTGGGCCTGCGCGCTCAATCATCCGGACAAGGTGCGTGCAGTCGGGTGCCTGTCGGTGCCCTTCATGCCGCGCTCGCCGGTTCAGCCCATGCCAGCCATGCGTGAAATGTTCAAAGGACAGTTCTTCTACCAGCTCTATTTCTTTGATGAGGGCGTGGCTGAAGCCGAATTTGAATCTGATCTGCGCACGAACCTGAAAAAGTTCCTGGTCATGGCTGGTGGTGAAACAGACCTTACGAAGCTGCCTGTGAAAGGGCCGGATGATGACATGTTCTCAGGCCTGCCCAATCCGGACACTTTGCCGGACTGGCTGAGCGAAGAGGATCTGGATTTCTACACGGCTGAATTCAAGCGATCAGGCTTGCGTGGCCCGATCAATTATTACCGCAATCATGACCTTTACTGGGAACTCACCAAGGACGCACCAGAGCATATTGACCAGCCAGCCTTCTTCGCTGCGGGAACGAATGACGGTGTGATCATGATGGCAGGTGAGGCGCTTGAGGCCATGCCGAGCTATGTTCGGGATTTGCGCTCTATGGAGATGATCCCCGGCATCGGTCACTGGACGCAGCAGGAAGCGCCTGAAGCTGTGAACGCCATCATCCTCAAATTTCTGAAGGAGATCGATGGATGAGCGAAGACGTTCTTGTCATTGGTGCAGGGATTGGAGGGCTGTCCACGGCCCTTTCGCTTTCCCCGACGGGGCGGCAGATTACCATTCTCGAACGTGATCAGGCCCCGCCGAGCGATGATCCGGATGTCACCTTTCTGGATTGGCATCGTCAGGGGGCAGGCCATGTGCGCCAGAGCCATGCCTTTCTCGCCCGCTTGCGGACGATCATCAAAACCTCTCACCCAAGGCTGCTTGAAGAGCTGAAGGCCTTGGGGGTGCGTGATCTCACCTTCGATATGATGCTGACTGAAGAGCAGCTGGCGCAGTATCAGCCGGAACCCGAAGACGAAGACCTGACCATAATCACCAGTCGTCGTACCACGCTCGAACTGGCCATGCGGCGCTATGTTGAAACACTGGACAATGTGACGATCCGATCAGGCTTTTTCGTGCGCAAGCTCATCACGAAAACCGCGCCTGACGGGGTTGTCGACGTGCTGGGTGTGTCCGGAGAAGAAGGCGGCGAGGCACTCGAGCTCACAGCCGAGACCATTGTTGATGCGAGCGGCAAATCCGGCTTCCTCATAAAACAGCTGATGGATGAGGGCGCTGCGATTTCAGAAGAAAATGAATCGGCGGGCATTTTGTATTTCACCCGCCACTATCGATTATTGCCCGGCATGGAAGAGCCGTCCCGAACGGACAATCCGCCTGGGTCAGGCGATCTTGGCTATATCAAGTTCGGCGTATTCCCGGGCGATAATGGCTGTTTTTCCATTACGATTTCCGTGCCTGAAGTGGAAATAGAGCTTCGCAAGGCCATCATGAACCCTGATGTGTTTCATGACATTACGCTGCAACTGCCAGGTCTTGCGCCATGGACGGATGCGCGTCGATCCGAGCCGCGTGGGAAGGTGCATGGCATGGGAGATCTGATCAGTCGCTGGCGCGACATGGTGATCGATGAGAAGCCAGCGACGCGCAATTACTATCCACTTGGTGACACGCTGATCCGGACCAATCCGCTCTATGGTCGCGGCTGTTCTTTTGCTGCGGTCAGTGCAGACATGTTGCGTGAAACACTGGACGAAACGCGTGACCCGACCGAGCGGCAGATTGCGTATCATGCACGGCTGCGCAAGGAGCTTCGCCCTTATTATATCACCCAGCGTACCCAGGACCGGGCCGCGATCCGACGCGCAGAGCAAGCGCTGACCCCCGGCTACCGTAAGAGCTTTCGCGGCAAGCTGATAGAGAGCTTCTTTGACGATGGCGTCCGCATTGCGCTTCGTTCGGATGTTCGGCTGATGCGTCAGGCCATGCGTGGGTTTCACATGCTGGAACATCCTGACAAATGGCTTGGTAAGCCAGCGAATTTCGCGCGGGTGCTCTACTTCTGGGCGCGTGGCAAGAAACGGAATGCCAAGGCCTATCCGCCTATCGCTGGGCCCGACCGCGCCGAAATGCTGCGTCATCTGGCGGTCAATGAAACCATGGATATGGATCGATTGGCCGCACGCAAACAGGCAGCCTGACGGCTGCTTGTCCTGCGCGTCATCAGATAGTTCTCGCTTCAACTGTTGGAATTATGGCGCAAACAGCGTATGAGGGCGCCCGGAGCCTTATGTGCCGCGGTGTTTGCGTCGAGGTTTTCCAAATTTTCGAGAGAACCAGATGTCTGAAGACACGCGAATTGCGGCGCCATTGGCCACGGCGTTGCAGAAAAAAGGCTTTGATACCCTCACACCCGTGCAGAGCGCGGTCCTTGATCCGGAAATCGGTGAACAGGACTTGCTGGTCTCTGCTCAGACCGGGTCGGGTAAAACGGTTGCCTTTGGCCTTGCCCTTTCCAGCACACTTCTTGATGGCGCGCCTGTGCTGCCGGTCGCTGAAGCGCCGCATGCCCTCATTATTGCGCCGACGCGTGAACTGGCCCTGCAGGTGAAAAAGGAGCTGGAATGGCTCTATGCGCCAGCAGGCGGTCAGGTCGCGTCCTGTATCGGCGGGATGGATATGCGGGACGAACGTCGCGCGCTTGATCGTGGCCCACATATCGTGGTGGGAACGCCGGGGCGTCTTGTCGACCACATTCACCGTGGCTCGCTGGATATGAGCCAGCTCAAGGCGATTGTCCTCGATGAAGCTGACGAGATGCTCAATATGGGCTTTCGTGAGGAGCTGGAAGAAATTCTGGAGTCTGCACCGGAAGAGCGCCGTACACTGCTGTTCTCGGCAACCGTCTCCAAACCGATCGCGCGTCTGGCTGAGAATTACCAGAAAGACGCTTTGCGCCTCAACACGATTACAGAGCGCGAACAGCATGGTGACATCGACTATCAGGCCGTTGTGGTTGCGCCTGACGATGTGGAAAAGGCGATCATCAACCTTCTGCTTCAGCATGATGCGCCAAACGCACTGGTGTTCTGTGCGCGCCGCGAAGGCGTCAACAAGCTCACAGCGCGGCTGAACAATCGCGGCTTTGCTGTCGTTGCCCTGTCTGGCGAGTTCAGCCAGAAAGAGCGCAGTAACGCTCTGATCGCCATGCGGGATGGCCGTGCACGCGTATGTGTGGCGACTGATGTGGCGGCACGCGGTATCGACTTGCCAGGCCTTGATCTGGTGGTCCATGCCGATCTGCCAAGCAATCCGGAGACTTTGCTGCACCGTTCCGGGCGGACGGGGCGTGCCGGGCGTAAAGGCGCGTCTGTGGTGATTGTACCGGGTCGCGCGCGCCGCCGCGCCGAGCGCGTTCTGAAAAGCGCAGGCGTTTCCGCCAGCTGGGGCACTGCGCCGTCACCGGAAGATATCCGCAACTCACTCGACGCGCGCATTCTGGCCAATCCGGTTCTGGAAGACGGTGTCACGGAGCAGGAGAGCGATCTCGTCAACACATTGGTCGCACGGTTTGAGCCCTACCAGCTTGCTGCTGCCTTTGTGCGTCTGGCGCGGTCCGGTCAGTCTCTGCCGGAGGATCTTCAGGATCCGGGCGATGTGTCTGCACCAAGAGAACGAAGCCGCGACCGTGAATATGACCCGGATCGACGCGACCGGGAGCGCGAGCGCCCTGGTCGGTCTCGCGGACCTGACTTTGAAGACAGCGCCTGGGTGGCACTGGGTGTCGGACGTCGTCAGAGCGCTGATCCGAAATGGCTGGTTCCCATGCTGTGCAAGAATGGCGGTTTTCCGCGTTCCAGCATCGGCGTGATCAATATCAGCCCGAACGAAACACATGTCGAACTGCGCCCGCAGGCTGCCGACCAGTTGATGGAACGGGCAGGCGAGCGGCAGATTATCGACAAAAGTCTCTTCGTTCAGCGTGTGTCCGGACCATCAGAAACCATCACCAAAAGTGACATGCCTGATCGTGGTGAGCGACCGCGCCAGCGCCGCGCCTCACGTGACGATGAGGAATGGACAACGAAGCCTGCGCGGAAGGGGCCAAAAAAGCCTCGTGGTCCGAATGGTGAAAAGAAGCGTAGTCCGAAAAGAAAGCCGCGCGATAGCTGATCTCACCGTGCTGATGTCGCGTCGCTCGGCTTTGGCGGCGCGCACGTGCATATCATGCGAGGACTTCGGGCGTTTGGCGCTAGTCTGCTGACAATTCGGAAAAAAAGAGGCGCCTGCCTTTAAGTTTCCAGATGTCTGGTTAAGCTCTCACCCTGGGCGGTGAGAGTATATCAGATGAATTGGCAACGCGTCATTGAACTGACAGAGCGCGGCAACACACTTGTGGGCCGTGATCGCGATACATTTCTGGAAAGCCTTGTTTCTGAAGACGCTGAGGTGCGCGAGGAAGTGCTCAAGCACGTTGCCAGAAACGAGGAAATGGCGGGCTTTCTCCAGACCAGCATTCCTGGGGATGCCGGGCGCGAAGCCGATTTTCTGAATTCGGGCGATGTCATTGATGTCTGGCAGATCGATGAACTGATCGGTTATGGCGGGATGGGCCAGGTCTATAAGGCACGTCGTGCAGACGGGTTGTATGATCAGACAGTTGCTCTGAAGCTGGTCGACCGGACAGGTGAGCGCCTGCGTCAGCGCTTTCTGGAGGAACGTCAGCAATTGGCGCGCCTCGATCACCCTGGGATTTCCCGGATCATTGATGGTGGCGAAGCGCAAACCGGCGAACCCTTTCTCGTCATGGAGTATGTCGATGGTGTCGCCTTTGATGCCTATGTCGCGTCACGAAACCTGACGCGCAAGGCGGTGCTTCAACTGTTCTGCGACCTGATTGACGTTGTCGCGTATGCGCATGCCAATCTGGTGCTGCACAGAGATATCAAACCGGCCAATATTCTGGTGGATCAGGGCGGTAAAGTCAGGCTCATTGATTTTGGCATCGCGGCTCTGCTTGACGAAGACAAGAAGGTCGAGTCCGGACCGTTAACGCCGGCCTATGCTGCGCCGGAACAACTGAACCGGCAGAATGTCAGCGTGTCTGCCGATATTTTCTCACTGGGTGTTCTGCTTTGGAAGGTGTTGACCGGCAAGCTGCCTCATCGGGACACGTCTGGCGGGCTGAGCCTGCCGGACGAGGCTGGGCTTCCTGCAGAGCTGATGGCGATCTGTCGAAAGGCAACAGAAACAAGTCCGTCAGACCGTTACGCGTCTGCGGAGATGTTCGCACAGGATTTGCAAGCCTATCTGAGTGGACGGCCTGTCGCTGCTTACGCGTCGAATGGCGCCTATCGCTTTTCCAAATTCGTCCAGCGTCACCGCGTTGCGATGGGTCTGAGCGGTGCACTGATGGTGGCGCTGATTGCGGGATTGGCGGTGACCAACCATTTCGCGGCGCAAACGAGACAAGCGCTCGCCGAAACTGAAGCGACTTTGCGCCAGCTGCAGCTCTCCACCACCGCGCAGACGGCGTATACGGAAACCCTGCATCAGCTGTTCGGGGGTGAAGCTGATGGTGAGCAGGTCAAAGCCCGTATGCTGGAAGGAGCGGAAAAAGCGTATACCTATCGCGACAGCAACCCGGATCGCGCTGCGATGATTGCCTTGTCCGTCGGGCGCTATTTTGTGGACCGGACGGATTTTGTTGCGGCCAGATCGGTGCTCGAACCCTGGCTGACCGATGGATATGGACCAGATGAACTCAAGCCGCTCGGAAAGCTGAATCTGGGTGTTGCTATGGCCTATACCGGTAATCCGGAAGACGCGCTGCCACTGCTGAAGGAGGCGGACGCTGACTTTTCTCATGCCAGCGATACGCCGGGTTATGAGCAGATTGTTGCTCGCGATATGATCGCGCAGATCGAACGGAATGTAGAGAAACAGGCGGAACTGATTGATCTTCTGAACACGGCGCTGGCTGGCGAGCCTTCCGCCGCTGAGCGCGGTTATTATCTGAAAACGCTGTATATTCTGCATCTGCGTTTCGGGAATCTGGATGAGGCCTATCAGGCCTCACAGGCCAATCTTGAAGCGCTTGAAGCCGACCCATTCGCGAAAATTGCCGATCTGAATGCGGTTCGTTCGAATACGGCGAGCTTCGAGATTTTCCTCAATGAAGACTTCGAGGAAGCACGCAAACTGATTGATCGGGTACTGGAGAGCGCGCACGAGGTCGGCGATGGTCCGCAGCAGTCAACCGCCCGAAATCAACTGGCTCAAATCGCGACCCTTGAGGGGCGTTATGACGATGCAGCTGATATACTAACCAGGGAGATTGAAGAGACGGTCGGAACGTATTTCAAACCTGGCTCTTTTGATCATCTGGCGTTTCTGGCTGACCTGGTCGAGGTGATGGCGCTCAAAGGCGATTATGGCCGTGCGCGGGCTTATCTGCGGACGTCAGATGAGGCCATTGATGAGGCTTTTGGCGAGGCGGGTTTCTGGCATCCGAAGCTCGTCATGTCTGAAGCACTTTTGATTGCAAAAGCGGAGAGCCCTGCTCAGGCCGAGCAGTTCCTGCGAGAGCAGAATATGAGTTCGCAGATCGTTTCACGCAGTCTGATCGGCTCATATGGATGGCGTCGGCTGAAAGAGCTTGGGGTTGAAACGGACGCGCTCTAGGGTTGCTTTATTTGGCCTCCTCACGCTCTCCTGAAGGGTGAACGCGTTCGATTTCAGAGCGTTTGATTTCTGTACATGTTTGCTCTTGCGAGTTAGTCGCAACTGTGCTTTCCGCTAGGCAAGCAAGGGAAAGTGCATGCCTGTCTGGTCGATACTCACACAATTGCCGCTCGTCTTCTGTTCCGTTTTTGCGCTGACCATTATTCTGGAGCGGCTGAGCTTTTATGTCCGCTCTGCCGGTAAGCCCGAGGCTTTGGAGCCGGGTGGTGTGACCGTTTTTAGCGCTGAAGACGAGGCGAAGCATTGTTGGTTTCGTGACACCCTTCACGCCCTGATGGCCCATCGTGACGATGAACGCAGGCTGCGCGATGACGTGGTCAGCCTTTATCTGCAACGTGATATCAAACGGCTCAAAGCGCGTTTGTCCGGGCTTGCAACGCTTGCAGCGCTTGCACCCATTCTGGGCCTGCTCGGCACGATTGTCGGCCTGATGCACGCTTTCCGCGATATCGGACAGAGTGAAGGCCCGGTTGAGCCAGCCATGATCGCTGATGGTCTCTGGATTGCACTCTCCACGACAGCGGCTGGTCTTGTGATTGCCGTGGTTTGTCTGGTCGCACATGCGGCTTTTTCATCGCTGGTTCGACGTCGGACCGAAGGACTGACCTTTGTGCTGAACCGGGCCTCCATTGAAATGGAGGCAAAGCGCGCAGCATGATCAGAGCAGATGTCAATGGCATCGGGATCGACACCGAGGATCAGGTGCGCGTCGATATGACGGCAATGATCGATGTCATTTTTACCGTCATTGCCTTCATGATGATCGTCATCAATGTGCCGATCCACACACTGAATGTGGATGTGCCGGAAAGCGATGCAGCGCAAAGCTCTGACGCCAGCAAACCGGCGGTCCTGCATGTACTGGCAGATGATAAGCTCTGGCGCGTGGATGATGGTGATCCATTGGATCGCGCCGGCATTCTCGAGGCCCTGCGGGCGCGGCAGGATGCGAGAGAGGATGCCTTGCCGGTTCTGGTCTCGATCGACGAACAGGCGCCGGTGCAGCGCATGGTTGAGACCTTCTCCATGTTGCAGGCAGGCGGCTTTGAGCAGGTCTCGATCATTGCAGATACGGCTGAAGGGGGTGCATCATGAGCAGTGCGCGTTTCGGACTTGTCGGGTTTTCTGCGGCGTCCGTGGGTTTGCATGCGCTGGCCCTGACATCGGCTTATCTGCTGGTCGCACCCTCAATGGAGAAGGCCGTCGTTAGCGAGGTGGCGAACACCATCTCGATTGGTCTTCGCGCCAGCCAGGCCGGGCAGACGCGCGTGACGCAGCCGGTTGAGCCCAAGCCTGCGCCGCTCACAGCGCCGCCTGAACCTGTTGTTGAGCCAGTGATACAGAAACCCGTTGTGAAGCCGGTCACAAAGCCAGCGCCTGAAGCCATGCCTGTGAGTGAAGAGCAGCCCGTGCCTGACATGCCGGTCGAGCAGGTTGAGCCGGTCAAACGGCCAGAGATGCGACCTGTTGAACCAGCGCCCATTCCACAGCCGAGTGAGCGGATTGGTGATGCGGGCAAGAGCGGGTCAGCCGAAAACACCGTCAAAACCGTCGAGACAGGTGACGCTGATGAGGCCGGCGCACAGGCGTTGGAGGCCGGATATGACCTCACCGTCATGCGCGCGCTGAAAGCTGAAAAGCGCTATCCATCCATGGCCAAGCGGCGCGAGCAGGAGGGCAGTGTTCGCCTGAGCTTCACTATTGATCGTGCGGGTCGCATTGTTCGCGCATCAGGCATCGTGGTCGATGCCGAATGGCATGCACTCGAGCAGGCTGTGCATGATCAGCTCCAGCGAGCCGCACCCTTTGATCCGGCACCGGATGGGGTACGGTGGTCCGAGCGTCGCTATACGGTTTCGGTCAATTTTGATCTCAAAAGGGACGGTTAGAGCACCCCTTTTTTCTAAAGAGTTTCGAGAAAGGCAACGAGCGCGTCGCGTTCTTCGCTGGTTAGCTCCAGCGGTTTCAGACGCTCACTTGTTTGTGGAAACAAAGGGTCGTCCAGCTGCGAATCGCGTCGGCGAGGGCGTACGCCGCCTGCATTGTAGAGATTCACAATGCCACGAAGATGCGGGAACAGACCATTGTGCATATAGGGCGCCGTCTGTGAGATGAAGCGCAGACTTGGCGTGTTGAACTTGCCGACATCTTCAGCAAGGCCAGAGCGTTCGTATATGCCGCGATCCTGATAGCGCCGTCCATAATAGGTCAGGCCTATATTATGTGCGTGTCCATCGCTCAGCATCTGGCCATCATGACAGCTCATGCATTGGGCTTTTGTCCGGAAAAGGTGCAGCCCCTGGAGTTCCTGATCGGTCAGAGCGTTATTGTCGCCGCGTAGAAACGCGTCAAAACGGGTGTTCTGAACCAGCGTTCTTTCATAGGCGGAAATGGCTATAGCGACGTCTTCAAGTTTGATTTGTTGCTTGCCAACCGTGTTAGCAAACCAGTCTCGCCATTCTTTTCTGGTGTTCAGGCGTTCTTCCAGAACGGTCCGTGAGCCTGCCATTTCGATCGGGTTCAAAATGGGGCCGAGTGCCTGAGCTTCCAGCGTATCCGCACGCCCATCCCAGAAATAGGGCGCAGTCAGTGAAACACCGAGCAGGCCGGGAGCATTGCGTGTCCCCATCATGCCCTGGTGTCCAACAGCCTGACGGTCCGTTGCCGCAAATCCATGCTCTGGAACATGGCAACTTGCGCACGCAATGTCTTCATTGGCAGACAGCACGGGCGAGAAGAAAAGCGCCTCGCCAAGTTCGGCGAGGTCAGGGGTGGGCGACGTGGAAACCCGTGGCATGGCGGCCATTTCTGAGAAGTCTTCGTCTTCGCCTTCGGTTCGAATGATGACTGGCGCGGGCCAGGTGTCCGGTGAACCGGCATAAGCGGACCGAAGTTCCGCTATGTCATAGTCGGCGGCGAGCATCGAGCGTTCGACGGGCTCTGGGTATAGGTCGAGACCGATCGCCAGTGCGATGACGGCCAGGACCGAAACAATCAGGCCAATAAATTTCATAGCCTTTGTAGCAGCCCGAATGTCCGGGCTGCTCCTATGCTGATCGGTTAGTATCGATAGTTGAAGCCGAGCCAGACAGAGCGTCCCATCTGGTAGGGATTGCTGGATGTCGTTGCTGTGTGCGGCAGATCATCAAGCAGGTTCTCGACCCGTATATCCAGAACACCGCGGCCTGCATCTGTGTCAAAGATTTCGAGCGCTGCATTCAGGTTGACGGATGTGTAGGGATCAATCGTGATTTCATCGAACACATCATAGCGGACACCATCAATTTCGATGTTCTCATACGTATCATCGATGGTTTCATATTCGCCGCGATAATAGACGCCAACCGTCGTGCTGAGACGTTCCTGAAACCATTTGGATGACCAAATCACAGAGGCAAGGATCGGTGTCGCAAAGTCTTCGGTGTTGGTGATCTCGTAGAGCTCCTGCTCCGTGATGATACGGCCATCATAATAGAGCAGGTCTTCGACGAGCGCGTCTTCATCGATCTCGTCAAAATAGTCGCCAATACCGCCTCTGCGATGGGTTTCAGACCAGGTCAGAGACGCCGAAAGCGCATGGTTCTCATAGCTTCCACTCCACTCGGCAGAAACGCCATTATATTCGCTCTCACCGTTGTTGGTGACTGTATACAGCCGTGTCGTTGTACTGGTGCCTGTTTCCTCATCAAAGGTGACTGTATCAGAGGGGGAGCGCGCAAACTCATCCTTTCCATCGCGATGAACCGCCTTCAGTCGGAAATTGCCGTTGAAGGGGGTTGGGATTGTCAGAGCGGCTGTCAGTTCGTCGCTGAACGGGGTATCCAGCGCGGCCTGCGCATAGTCTGTTGAGCGAGTATGGCGGGTCAGATACCAATCACCCGGTGATACGACGCCATTTTCATCGACGACGGCATCGCGTTCATAGCTATAGCTGTCTGGATATTGAGAGCGGATGGCGTAAGCGACCATATTTTTCGCGTAATAGCGGTTCGCACCGAAGGTGAGGAACCAGTCCGGGCGGAACTGCCAGCTCGCGGACACACGGGGTGCGAGGTTATTATTGTCCAGAAAGCTGTCATGACTATAGCGCAGACCACCGCGTAGTGTGACATCTGCAATATCACGCTCATACTCCGCCCAGAGCGCTTCGTTCGTGACATCGACTTCGGCGTCATAGGCCTGATAAACCATACGGCGCGTCAGGAAGACTTCATCTTCAATGCATGCAATTGTATCGCCATTGCAATCAAGTGGGGATGCCACCACGCCGCTGAGGAATGCGTTGCTATCCACACTTCTGATTTTTTCGAGACTGGTGTCGCGAACTTCTCCGCCGAGCCGAAGCAGGCCAGACGCCAGAGCGCGCTCTGCCCTGAATTTCAGAGCGTAGTCCTCTTGCGTTTGGTCGAGATCGCCGAACCCTCCTGAAGTGCAATTGGTTCTGGAACACCAATCAACGGACGGCGCAGCAGATGGCCAGGAAAAGTTGTTCTTTCCATCCCATTCGCGTTCCGTATTGGATTTGGAAAATGAAAACTGGCCTTCCCAGTCCCAACCCGCGTGAAGGCCTGACAGTTTAAGGTATGACGACAGGCCATCGGAGTGGGTTTTCTGATAATCCTCGGTTCTGTTGTCACTTTCAAATTCGCCAACATACGGGCTGATGCTCACTTGCCCCTCAAATGTCAGGTTGGGGGTGATTTCATAAAGCGCTTTGAGCAGAAAGTTTTGTGAGGTGTCGCTGCTATCGAAAGGCGTCCCGTCATAGGTTTCATTCATCTGATAGCCGACATTCGATTGCGCGCGTGTGTAGCCGGCCAGCAAGCTGAAATCTTCAGTAACGGGAAGGTCTGCGGTGATTGAATATCTCTTGATGCTGAACTCCGGTTCAGCCTCTGCCACCTCGCCGTCCTCACCGCGATACTCATCTGCGACTTTATAGCTGACGAGGCTTTCGTCCTGGTAGGATGAGGTGATCGAAACCCCAAATTCCTTGCCTGGCTTTCTAAGCTCATACTCGACAACCCCACCGGTGAAGTCGCCATACTCTGCAGATATGTTGGAATCACGTACGGTGATTTCTCCAATCAGGCTCGGATCGACGTAAAAGGTCTGAGCCGTCTGGCCTGCGACTTCGTTGAGTGCTGCAGGGTTCGATTCTGTCACGTCTCCGATGGCATTCGCCTGAACGCCATCTACCATGATGTTATTATTGTAGTAATTGCCGCCGGAAATGACGAAATCAGATGGTCGGATGTTCTGCAGATCTGACTGTGTGACCCGATTGGAATTGAGGCTAAGCTGAACGTTTGGCAGCTTGCGTAGCAGCTCCGTCGTGTCGATATCGCCCTGATTTTCCGCCTCGATCGATTTCGCACTTATGGTCGAGGTGCCGGTATCGATTGGATCGAAACTTTCATAGGCCTTTGCCGGAGCATCGTCTTTTGCTTCGGTCTCGACAATGTCGATTTCACCGAGATCAACCGGTTCGGACGCCGTGCTTTGCGCAGATGCTTCGAAACTAGCCAGCGCGATCACGCCGACTGTGCCCATCAGCCAGACTCGTTTCATGTTTTCCCCTCTGATCGGTTTTGCCGTTACGGCAATGTGATGTGGGAGGGGGCGTACCAAGGTGAATCCATTTATGCAATTGCGAATAAGTCGCAATAACAAGAGTAAACGTATTTATTTTCAGATTCGTGCAATCAGCGGTGATGCGGACTGCTGGATTTCTCCATTGAGGGGAGGTCTTCCATCCCCTCAACAGCTCCTCTAGTCGAGGCTCGCGGCGTCGAGTTGATCGTCGCTCGTCAACAACAGGTAGAGGCAGGGAACAATCAGCAGTGAGAGAATGGTCGACATGACCAATCCGAAGACGATCGCGTAACACAGAGGGGCATACATCGGGCTGCCCAGTGCCAGCGGAACCAGACCGACAATGGTGGTCAGGGATGTCGTCAGGATGGGACGCAATCTTTGCGCTGCGCCATCAGCCGCGGCTTCCTGCACACTCTTTCCGGATTTGAGCTCTGTATTCATGGTGTCGACCATGACAATGCCGTTGTTCGCGACAATGCCGATGAGGGAGATCACACCGATCACGGCAAAGAAGGACAATTCAAAGCCGAACAGCCAGAAGCCAAGGAATGTGCCGATCAGCGCGAGTGGCATGGTGGTCATCAGGATGAAGGCCTGGCTGAACGATCCGAACACCAGCACCAGAACGCCGAAGACGAGGATCAAAGCAAGGACGAGCATAATGCCGGCTGATCCAAAGGTCTCGGCGGTTTCCTCTGCCTCGCCTTTGATCTGATATTCAAACCCATTCGGCCAGTCGGCGGACATCTCCTGCAGTTTAGGCTCGAAGTCGCTCAGAATGGCGCTGACACTTCTGTCTTCTGTCTTCGCGAGGACGGTGATGGCACGGCGGCCTTCCGCGTGGATGACAGAGGTCGGCGCTTCTGAAATGCGCGGTTCGAGCAATTCGAACAAGGCGACCGTTTCTCCCGACTGAGTGAAGGCGCGAACCGAGACAATTTCCTCCATGGTTCGCGGGCTACCGCCTTCGCCGTGTCGACTTTGCCAGTTCAGTCCCAGATGAATGTCGAGGTCATCTTCTGGCCCCAGCGTGACAAAAGTTCCGATTGGATCATTTGCCAGGGCAAAGCGGAGCTGAGCTGCGAGGTCCTGTTGGGTGAGACCAAAAAAGTCTGCGGCCTCACGAATGGGGACCAACGCGATTTCCGACTTCGAGGCACCGAGATTGTCTCTGACATCGCTGGCCCCTTCCACCTGTATCAACTCGTTCTGAACGGAACGTGACAGACGCTGGAGTTCAGACAGGTCATCGCCGGTGATCTCGATCTGGATCGGATCTCCTGTATTCGGGCCGCTTGCTTCCTCGGCGATCACGATGGATGCACCCGGAATGTGCTCGCTGACATATTCTCCGAGCTCCGAGCGCAGTTCATTGGCAAGCTCGAAACTGGTTGCGTCCCGTTCACTGCGTTCCTTAAAGCGGATCGAATAGCCGATATAGTTTTCGGCCTCGACAGGTTCGAGCGCGCCCTCGGTTGCGTAGGAACTCTTGCGGCCGACAAGTTTGATCACGCTATCGAAATACGTTTTCCCGGTCAGAATTTCGCCAATTCCATCTGCGACGTCCTGCGTTGCCTCCAGGGTCGTGGAAGGCGGAAGTTCCAGATTGATGCCGAGCGTCAGTCCGTCCGTCTTTGGATAAAGCGTCACCGGTATACGTGAGCCAGCGAAGATTGAGAGGACGAACAATAGCACCGCGCCAGCGACAAAGGCGCCTGCGATCTTTTTTGACCGAAGCGGAAGCGCAAGGCTCCAGCTTTCAAGGCGTCGTGAGAGCGAGCCCATAATGCGGTCGGCTGGTGTTTCTTTCACGTCTGCGCCGCGCTTGGCGACCGGACCCATCAGGAAACGCGAAAGGGGAACGCTGGCGAGAAGCGCAACGGCAAAGGCCATGATCAGACATGAAATCGCAGTGACCGGAAGGACGCGGATGAATTTTCCGGAAATGCCGCTGATCGCTGCGAGCGGGGCGAGCGCCAGAATGGTGGTGAGCTGGCCTGCAAAGGCAGGCATGCCATACTTTTTGATGGTCGCGAGTGCGGCCTGTCCGAAGGTCTTTTTCTGCGAATAAATCTCGTCATGAATGCCTTCCATCATCAGGATGAAGACATCGACCAGAAGGCCCAGAGCCAGCACCATGCCGATGATGACGAGTTCGTTCAGCGTGTATCCCAGTAGCCAGACAATCAGCATGGTTCCGGCAAATGAGATTGGAATGGAAAGCCCGGCAATCAGGCCTTCGCGCCATGTGAGAATGAGGAACAGGATGACGAACACGGCCACCATCGCCTGAAGTCCGTTGACGAAAACATTGGTGAGCGAATCCCAGATGTCTTCGGAATTATCCTGCGTCACCTCATAATTGAGACCGTTGGGCCAGCCAGAGCCGTTTCGCATGGTTTGGAGTTCTTCGCGAATGTCACGAATAACCTGAATGGTATCGGAGCCTGGCGATTTGGTGATGCTGATTTCGATGGTTTCTTCAAAGGCTTCACCGGACTTTGAGAAAAAGGCGCGGCTTTCCTCGGTTTCGAGCTGGCGTTCCACCGTCGCCACTTCACCAAGGCGAACCGGGCGGACATTTTCATAGCTGCCCAATCGCGTGATCGGCAGATTGCGAAGATCATCAATGGTCTTGAACTGGCCTTCCAGACGAACAACCGCACCAATGGTTTCACTGCGGATCTCGCCAAAAGGCTGATCCAGATTGGCATTGGAAATGGATTGGCGCACCAGCGAGGGGGAGACGCCGAGCGCCAGCAGGCGCTGAGGGTCCAGAAGGATCTGGACAATTTCCTTGCGCGAACCGCCAAGGTTCACTTCATTCACGCCGCTGAAGGTTTCCAGCCGGTCTTCAATCTCTTCGGCAATCTGGTTCAGCGTCGCTTCGGGAGCATCGCCGTAAAGCGCCACCGTCATGATCGGGCGGTCATCGACGGACACCTGCTGAATGCTTGGCGCATCGATGTCGGTTGGCAGGTTGGCCTCGGAATCAGCGACAGCGTCCCGCAGGGACTGCATGGACGAGTCGGTATCCTGATCGGCCTCAAACTCGACGGAAATGACGGAAAAACTATCAAAGGACGCAGACGAGAAGGTCTTCAGGCCTTTCAGTGTTGCGATCTCGTCCTCGATTTCCTGCGTGACTTGCTCCTCGACGGTTTGCGGGTCGGCACCCGGCCATTCCGTAGTGATGGTGGCCATCGGGATCTCAAGATCTGGCAGCGATTCCTTGGTCAGGCTGAGATAGGCAAACAGCCCGCCACAGACGAGCAAGACGGTGAACAGAACGGCAAACGTCGTCCGTAGGAAGAAAAAGCGCTCATACCAGCTGGCATTCGCGACTTCCCGGGTTTCTTTCACGCCATCACGTTCGATGAGCTCGCCGTTGGATTCCTTGCTCATCTCACTCACCTGATGATGCTGTATCGGCGGCAAGAATGCGCACGGCACTACCGTCAGAGAGGCTGGATTTGCCATCGGTCACGATCTGCTCTCCAGCCGTCAGTCCTTCGGTGACTTCCTGGAACTGGCGTCCGCGAAGCCCGAGCGTGACCGCACGGCGTTCAACATGCGATCCATCCGGGCCGAGGACGAAGACAAATGGTTCGTTGTTCTCAAAGCGTAACGCTGTCAAAGGCACGGCCACCGCATTCTCGGCATTCGGGCCAAGAATCCAGGTGGTGACAAAAGCGCCATCCTGCAGGCGCTCTGCTCCCTGAACCGTGCGAACTTTCAGTGAGAAGGTCCGGGTTTCCGGATCAACTGACGGGCTCTTGGAATAGACCACGCCGCGCACCTGATACGTCTCCGGTGCGTTCGCTGGCGCTGACGTGCTGACACTCAGGCCTTCCTGCTCTGGCACGATCAGCACCGGGCGTCCTACCTCAACGCTGCTATAGGTGTAGGAGGGCAGGTTCACCGTGATTTCGAGCGTCGAGGTGTCGACGATGACGACAGGAATGGTTTGCAGGGCGCTGGCCTCGTTCGTGCTCTGCACCTGCTGTGGAGAGAAATACTGGCCCTGTTCGATATTGAGCCGCGCAAGAACGCCATCGATCGGCGAGGTGATCCGCGATTCCTCGACGCCGACATTGGCGCTGTCGTACTGAGCTTTCGCCGCAGCGATCTGAGCAGATGTGCCAGCCAGCTGGCGTTCAGCCTGTACTTTGGCTGCGCGCGCCTGTTCCAACTGCACGCGTGCTTCTTCGACTTCCTGGGGCGAGGCAGAGGTTTTCTCGAGCAGAACCCGGAACCGCTCATAAGTGTTCTCTGCCAATTCGAGAGAGGCTTCTGCTTCTTCCAGTCGCGCTTCAGCGATGGCGCGTTGCGACTGGCTTTCGACGACATTGGCCTGTGCGTTTGCAAGTTCCGCTTCCGGACGGTCCTGCTGTTGATAGGCGATAAGCTGGCCTTTTTTAACCGGATCGCCCTCCTTGATGTCGGGATCGATATAATCCACACGCCCGGCGCTTTCGAAGGTCAGAAACTCACGTTTGACCGCGCGCGCGGTGCCCTCGCCAAAGACAAACGTTTGCACATCACGTGTCTCTGTTTCGACAACACGCACAGTCGTTTTTGGCTCAGAGGCCTGCTCGGCCTGCGTCGTTGTCGAGTCCGGCTGGCCGCTCTCGCTGCCGCACGCGCTCAGCAAGGCAGCAAGACACGCAAGCGCGCTCAGTTGAAGATGTTTCACGGTGTGTCCTCCGATGAGGGCTGAGAGTCTGTCGCAGTGGGAGACAACGCGCCGCCGCCAAGTGCCAGATGCAGGTCGATCCTGTTTTCGAGGCGTGCGCGGCGTGCTTCAAGATATGCGCTTTTGGCTTCCAGAGCGCGCTGCTGGGATTCCAGCACGTTGATATAGGGCACCAGGCCCTCCTGATATCGGTTCATATTGATGCGTTCGGCTTCGGATGCGGACTCAAAGGCGCGCAATTGTGCGGCTTCGCGCTCTGCAAATAGCTGCTCAAAAGCGAGCGCGGTCTCAACTTCCAGAAAGGCATTCAACACGGCCTCCGCATAGGCTTCAGCAGCCTCGCGTCGTGCGGCATCAGCAATGTTGATATTGGCGATGATGCGACCGCCCTGAAAAATAGGCTGGACGAGTTGCCCGGCAATCGACCAGACCGAGAAATCATTGTCGAGCAGGTTTTCAAGCTCAGTGCTTTGCGTCCCGTAGGACCCCGTCAGCGAAATGGATGGAAAAAAGGATCGCTCGGCCGCTTCGAGGCGAAAGACAGACGCGCGCAACGCTTTTTCTGCCGCCAGCACATCAGGCCTTCGCTGTAGCAGTTCGGATGGAAGGCCCGCCGGAATTGGCTTCAGGCGCTCCGGGAGTTCAGAATCCACTGCTATATCGCCCGTAGGGTAGTCGCGGAGCAGAAACTGTAATTGCCGCTTTGCGCTTTCCAGCGCTTGTCGCCTTTGCTGAAGGCCGGCACGCGCGCTTTCAAAGTTTGAGATCGAAAGTTGCTTATCGGCTGGCGCCCCAATCCCGATATCGGCGCGGTTGGACAGTTGTCTTGCCGTCTCTCCGAGTGCCGCAACCGTTTCTTCCGTAAACGCGACCTGTTGCTGGCCTTCGACTACGGCGAAATAGGCTTTTGCGGTTTGCGCAGCGACAGACTGGCGGACCGCGCGAAGGGACTCTTCGGCGGCGAGCAATTCCTCGACGGCCGCTGCTTTCTGGTTCGCGATACGGCCCCAGAGATCGATTTCCCAGTCGACATTCAGCTGAAGCGCAAAATTGTCATTCTCGAACGAGGTTGCCGCATTCTCGCCGCCGCCAAGAAAGCCGCCGAGGCCAGAGCCTGCCAGAGATTGCTTGCGCCGAGAGGCGTTAAAGGCACCGGCAAGCGTAGGCAATCGGTCGGCGTCCACCAGGCGTACCTGCTGATAGGCTTGTGCCGCCTGCGCTTCGGCCTGCGCGATTGCGGTGTTTTCCAGCAAGGATTCAGCGATCAGCTGGTTCAGAACCGGATCATCGAACGACAGCCACCATTCACCTTCGACCCGGGTTGGGTTTGCCGGGGCGGCCCAGTCCTGTGGAATGGCAATGCCATCAAGCGCGGGTGTCGTGTCCGGCTTTGTAACGCAGCCGCTCGCGCAAAGTGCAAGACAGGCTGCTGATGCAGACAATAGCGGTTTGCGGAGCAACGAAGTGATCGTTTTCACGTTTGTGCATCCGTTTTCAGTTTGTCTGCTACGCCGCGCCACATCGCCAGTCCCAGTTCGATATATGTCTCCAGCTCGCCCATTTTTCTGCGAGCCTCTTCATTGTCGAGTTTTGACTTGCAGGACTGAATGAAGGTCAGACGCTGCTCCAGGTCCCGGACGCTTTTTTCCGCAAGCTGACCATAAGGGGATTGGCGCAGGATAAAGTGCTGTTCGCGCTTGCCGCGTAAACCGACCCGCTGGATCAGCTGCTTTTCCTCCAGAAATCGGGTGTTTGTGCTGACGCTTGCTTTGCTGACATCCAGAATTCTCGCGATATCGGCCGCAGAAAGTGGCTGGCTCGCCAGCACCAGAACGGCCCAGATCTGCCCGGAGATGCGCGGCTCTCCATGCATGTGCGCACGAAGGCCAAGCCATTCGATGAATTCGATCTCGTGAGGTGCGAGATCCACCTCTTCAGACATTTCGTTGATCAGCATTCGACAGGTTCCGTTCTGGTTCAGTCATGACTGAACAGACTGAACGCTGTAACGACCCTATCTGCTTATGGTTCCTTTTTGAACGCTGGATTTGTGACGTTTTGTAACGGTCAGCCTGTCAGGCTTTGCTCAGTCCCAGCTGTTCTGCGAGCCATGACCGAACATCGTGCAGATCCCTGCGCACGGTACGTTGAGACATGCCCAGAACTTCTGCGGTCTCTTCTTCACTCATCCCGGCGAAATAGCGCGCATCAAGAATGCGTAGCCAGCGAGGGTGTTTGATCTCGAGTTTTTGCAAAAGATCAGAGATTTCGATGATCTGTTCCGGGGATTCTGCATACTCTGGAAACAGTCGTTCGGCTGTGTCTGCGTTCGCCTTGCTTGCGCCGTTCTGAGCCTGTCGCACGCGTGCGCGAGCGTAGTCTGTAATGACGTGACGGATGGCGAGTGCGGCACTGCTCATGAAGTGTTCGTCGGAAACAAATTGCTTCTGCGTACGAAGCTTCAGATAGCTCTCATGCAACACATCGATCGTCATGAGAGAAATCGTCTGTGGTGAGCGACGCCGCTTGGAGCGCGCAATCCGCAGCAATTCTTCATAGTGATTGTCGAACAGCATGCCCGCCAGCTTTTGCTGATCTTCGCCGTAAGCTGCGGATGGATGGGAGGACTCATCCATAATCTGCTTCCTTAAATCTGACGTCTGAAATGGCTTTGGAAGCGAGCCTACAGCCCGAATAAAGAAAGTCGAAAACTTTTTTGGCCGGTTTTGTGTGCCTGGACCGTAACTATAGGTGTAATCGCGCAGCAGGGGACGCACGCGGTCGCAAAAGGGGAGACGCTTTCGAGCCGTCTCCCCTTGTTTTTTGTAGTCGGGTATCGACCGGTCAGCCGGCTGCGTTTTCTCCGGAATAGCCAAGCGCGGCATAGAGCTCCACGACGCTTGAGGCGAGTTGTGCGCGTGTGTTGATGATGGATTCGCGACGTGAAATCAGCGTTCTCTGCGCATCCAGCACATCGATGAAGCTACTCAGCCCTTCGCGATAAAGTGCATCCAGTTGCCGGTAGGCTGACTCGCTGCGTTCAACACCGATCTCCTGCTGTTCCAATTGACGCTCCAGCGCGTCAATCTGGGTCAGGGCGCTCTCGACCTCCACGACAGCTGTCAGAATGCTGGATCGCCAGCTCACGAGCGCAGCTTCGGCGCGGATGCGCTGGGCTTCGACTTCGGCTTTGCGGCGACCGGCGTCAAAAATCGGCAGGTCCAGACTCGCTCCGACGCTCAGGATTGCTGACGACAGGAGGTCGCCATTGCCTGCCGACGCAGATATTTGTCCCGGCAAAGTGAGCGACGGATAAAGGTCTGCCTCTTCAACGCCAATGCGCGCCAGTTCTGCAACAAGCTCAGCCTCGGCGGCACGGACGTCCGGACGATTTCTGATCAGGTCCGCCGGAATGCCGGGGTCAGGATAAGATGCAAACACCGGTACCGTTTCGTCGATCTCGTTCAACTGGGTATCGACAGGTTCGGGATACCCGGCACGAAGGAGATTAAGCGAGAAAAGCGCCGTTTCGCGTGCGGCTTCGAGGGTGAAGCGCTGCGAGCGACTTTGGGCAAGGTCAGACGCCGCACGGTCGACATCAAGTGCCGGTGCGATACCGACTTCAAATCGTGCATTTACGATGTCGAGTGTGCGCTGCTGCAGCTCCAGTGTCGTATCGAGCAGGGCGAGGCGGGCACTGGTGCGCTTCAGTTCGATGTATTGCTGCGCGGCTGTCTGTGTGATCAGGCGCTGAATGTTCTGAAGATTGAAATAGGCCGCTTCGATCGCCGCTTGTGCAGCTTCGAGCTGACGCTGATTGCGACCGGCGATATCAACGTCGTAACTCAGGCCCAGCCCAAGTGACGTATTGTCACTGAGGCCATCGCCGTCCGACAGATCAAAGCTGAGATTCTCGTCCAGAAAGGCATCCAGCGTCGGAAAGAGATTGGCGCGTGTGGCAATCTCCTGCTGTCGCACCAGTGCAAGGTTCAGGAATGCGCTTTCGACATCCAGATTCTCGGAACGAACCGCTTCGAGCAACTCGGTCAGCGCCGGATCATCCAGCGTTTCCCACCAGGCCTGAACGGTCGCGTCAGGCTCTGGCATGTCCCAGCTTTCGGTGTGGTTCTCACCCACATAAGCGGGCGGCGTCTCGATCGCTGGGGCGACCGGATCAGGGCCAACAACCATGCATCCTGCGAGAGCCAAAACAGACGTGCCGCCCAGGCAAAGGGCCGTAATTCTACGCAACATCAGACGGTATTTTCCCTGCTTTGGTCGTGAGCATGGTCGAGCTCTTCTTCCAGCTTGGCATGATGCGCGCCGCGGGTTGAGCTGAACTGAGCAACCCAGAGATACAGGATCGGTGCGAGGAAGAGCGTGAACAGCGCGGCAAGGCCGAGACCGCCAAAGATCACCCAGCCAATTGCGAGGCGCGCTTCAGCACCTGCGCCAGACGACAGGATGAGTGGCAGAGCACCCAGCGCGGTCGACAGCACGGTCATGGCAATCGGGCGAAGGCGGACCGTTGCGGCTTCAAAGACGGCATCGCGAACGCTCCTGCCTTCATTGCGCAGCTGGTCGGCAAATTCGACAAGCAGGATTCCGTTCTTCGCCATCAGCCCGACCAGAAGGACAAGGCCGATCTGCGAATAGATGTTCAATGACGTACCCGACAAAAGCATGGCGTAGATGGCCGCCGCCAGACCGAAGGGCACCACCAGCATCACCACAATCGGGCTGGTCAGGCTTTCAAACTGGCCCACAAGCACGAGGAAGACGATGACCAGCGCAAAGCCAAAGGTCAGAAGCATGTCATGCGAGGTTTCCTGAAGCGTTTCCGCTTCGCCTTGCAGCAGCATCTGAACGTCATCGGGCAGGGTGGCGTCCGCTATCCGCTCGATCTCCAGCACCGCTTCTGCAAGCGGAACGCTGGTCGCAATGTCAAAGTCGAGATCCATGGCGCGGCGTTGCTCGATCCGATTGAGCTCTGCGGCGACCCCTTCTTCTGCAATCGAGGCCAGGCTCGAAAGCGGGATCAGATTGCCGGAGTTCGACCGGACAAACAGATTGTGCAGGTCGGATGGTGATTGAATGGTCCGCGATTCCGCTTCGAGCATGATCGGGATGGCCTGATCACCAATGCTCAGATCGATGAGGTCTTCGCCGCCGACCATGGACCGCAGGGTCAGTGAGATTTCGCTCAGCGGGACATCAAGATCTGCGGCGCGTGCCCGATCCACATTGATCGAAAGCTGAGGCTGCGTCGGCTGGTAGGAAATCTCCGGATTGGAGAGAATGGTCGACTGCGCTTCAACCGCGTCTGACAGCTCACGCGCTGCGCCATAGATATAGCTGTAGTCATTGCCCGTCAGCGCAACGCGCAGACCCGTCCGACTGCCGCCGCGCCTTTGCAGGCTGGAGCGTCCGAAGACCGAGACATTGGCGCCCGGAATATCGGCCATTGGACCACGAAGTTGGGCGATGATGTCAGACTGGCTCAAGGTGCGCTCTTCCCATGGCGCGAGCCGCGACGAAATCAGGAGACGGTTAGGGTCAAATGCACCAACGACCGTATAAACAGAGGTAATATCGCCGCTGTCGACGAATGGCTGGAGCCGGTCTTCGATCAGCCGCGCCTGACGTTCCATATAGAGAATGCCGACACCGTCCGGGCCCGTTGCAAAGATTTCGACCGAGCCGCGATCTTCCGGTGGGACGAGCTCATTTTCCAGATTCATGAAGGCAAGGCCAGCGCCGCCCGCGGCCAGAATGCAGATCCCGACAACCACTACCGAGAGTTTCAGGCACCATTTCAGGCAGCTGGCATAGATGTTCTGCAGGAACAGGCCGAGCCGCTCCAGAGGTGACTTCTTCTCTTTCTTCGTCGGATCAACGAATTGAAATCTTGCAGCGATGGCGGGCGCGAGCGTGAGCGCGACGAAGGATGAAATGATGACCGAGAAGGCGAGTACGAAACCGAACTCGCGGAACAGGCGGCCCGTTTCGGACGGGAGAAATGAGATCGGAACAAACACAGCCACAAGCACGGCTGTCGTGGCTATGACCGCAAAAAACACCTGTTGGGTGCCGATTGAGGCCGCAGCGTATTTCTTCAGGCCGAGTGATTGCTGACGCTGAATATTCTCCAGAACGACAATCGCATCATCCACGATCAGGCCGGTCGCAAGGACGAGCCCGAGCAGGGTGAGCAGGTTCAGCGAGAAGCCCATTGCCCAGATGCCGGCGAGCGTGCCCACCAGCGCGACAGGAATGGCAACGCTTGGTACAATCGTGGCCTTGAAGGAGCCTAGGAACAGCCAGATGGCCGCGACCACGATCGCAACGGTGATCAGAAGGCTGGTGACGACCTCTTCAATGGACTTGCGAATGAAAACGGCTTCTTCGGAGGTGATGCGGATGCTGATATCGTCATAGCGGTCATTCAGCATCGGAACGCGCTCCCGAACGGCATCCGAGATGTTGATGGTGTTCGATTGAGCCTTGCGCACAATGCCGAGACCGATCGCTTCTTCACCATCCACACGCAGCAGGCTTTCGGCATCGGCGGGCGCGAGCAGCACTTCGGCGACATCGCCGACTTTGACCGGGTCGCGAATGACGACATTCTTGACGAGTTCGGGTGTCGTCGCCGCGGCTTCTGCACGGACGATCAGCTCCTGATCAGCGGACCGGAAACTACCAACTGGCACGTCATAAGGTGCCTGACGCAGAGCGTCTGCCACGTCACTGATGGTGAGGCCGAACCGGTTGAGGCGCAAGGGATCGATCAGCACGCGCATTTGCTGCTGACGAATGCCAAATTCTTGAATGGAGGCGACCCCATCAACGGCCAGAAGTTCAGGGATGATGTTCGTATCGACGATGCGGGTCAGCTCATCGAGTTCCAGCGCCGTGCTGGTAACAGACAGGCGCATGATGGGCTGAGCATCATTGTCGGCTTTGGCGACTTCGACATTCTCGACCCGGTCCGGCAATTGCCGTGTGACCCGGCTGACCGCTTCGCGGACGTCAGCCGCAGCAGTGTCGAGGTCGATGCCCGGATTGAATTCAGCGCGGATGCGGCTGTTGTTTTCTTCACTCTGTGACTCGATCACCCGAACACCGGAGACACGGGCGACCGCGCCTTCAAGGATGCTGGTGACTTCGGCGTCCATGGTTTCCGGGGCGCCGCCAGGCAGGTTTGCGCGCACGGTCACGATTGGCCGGTCGACATCCGGCAGTTCGCGCACGTCCATATCCAGCAAAGCCGCAAGCCCCGCAATCACGATCATCAGATTGAAAACCGCAATCAGAAGCGGGCGTTTTACCGCCAGTGCAGCGATGCCGCCTCCACCAGAACGCTTCATTGGGTTGCTCCCATGACGTTCGGTGTCTCTGTGTCACGGCGCATCGTGGTCTCGACCGTTGGCGCCGTATTGCCAAGACCTTCAACCTTTACGCCTTCGCGCATTTTCTGAATGCCTTCTGCAACGATCAGGTCTCCGGGCTGAACATCGCCCTTCAGAAGCACGCGGCCTTCCTTGCGAGAAACAATCGTGATCGGGACGCGCTTGGCGGCATCACCTTCAACGGCCCAGAGATAGGCGCCATCGCCGCCCCAGCTGATCGCGGCCTCAGGTACCTGAGGATAGCTGTTTCCGGGAATGCTGAGCGTCATGCGAAAGCTCATGCCGGGGCGGAG
This sequence comes from Ponticaulis profundi, assembly GCF_042659465.1. Taxonomy (NCBI): domain Bacteria; kingdom Pseudomonadati; phylum Pseudomonadota; class Alphaproteobacteria; order Hyphomonadales; family Hyphomonadaceae; genus Ponticaulis; species Ponticaulis profundi. The sequence goes on from NZ_JBHSSW010000012.1 coordinate 92,004, forward strand.
CTCGTCTGATGCGTTTTCCACGGCTGTCCGGATGGTGAAGGTCCGTCGCTCGGGCTCAATCCGCGTGTCGAGCGTTTCGACGGTCGCCATGATCTCCTGTTGTTCCGCCGCAAACGGCGTGATCGGGATCTGCGTGCCTTCCTGAATGCGGCCGAACACCTGCTCAGGGACGGAAAAGTCGACTTTCAAAACGCCCCGATCATCCAGCTGAGTCAGAACGGTGCTGGTTGTGACGCGCGCGCCCGGATCAATATCCGTCAGCCCGACATATCCCTCAAAGGGGGCAAAGACGGTTCGCCGCGAGAGCGCTTCTTCAGCAAGCTCCAGATCAATACGCGCGGCTTCCACTGCGGTGCGGGCCTCATCAATCTGGCTTTCTGAAACCGCTTCGGGCACGTCAATGCGTTCATAGCGCTGAAGCAGCTGTTGGGCGTCCTTGAGGGTTACTTCCGCGCGTTCGACGGCAAGTCTCTCATTTCGGCTGTCGAGCCTTGCCAGGACCTGACCGGCTTTCACCTTCTGGCCAGGTTGAAAATTGATCGACTGAACCTCGCCATTTGATTCCGGGTAGATCGTAGCGGCCAGGCGTGCGCGTGCCGTACCGACCGACTCAATGTTCTGGACATCTTCGCCGGTACTGACTTCCTGCAGCACAACGCGTATCGCCGAAGATTCAGGACGTGCAGGTTCGGTCTGCGATGAGTCAGAACATCCGGTCAGAACAGCGCAGAATGCAGCCAGAACACCGGAAAGTAGAATTGCACGCTTAGCCAAAAGGGATCGCCTTGTGTCGTTAGTTTTTCAGTCTCTCGTCTCCCCCCGCGGACTTTGGCTTTCCTCTAGGGGAGAAACCATAAAGTTGTCGAGTTCGTTGACGGTCCGGATCGTCATTTGAGCCAGAAATGTGGCAAGAATTTCAACACTTGAGCACAATGTTCTTACGCTAGGGTAGAAACATGGTGCTGATGTATCAGTGTGTACGCAAATGCGGCGGTTTTCGCTCTGTCTTCACGAAAAGTTGAATCAGGTGGATCTGGAATGCCCGGATTTCATCTTCGCTGGCCGAGAATGCCGCAGAATTCGTTTCCGGCAGGTCTGAGTCAGACTGACGCTCCCTCATGAGATCATACAAGGGAGGACACAGTATGGCACTTTCCGGGGGAATACCGACAGCGACAGAGCTTGCAGCCGAGCAGCGCCGCTCCTGGCTTCCGGCCTGGGGAGAGTTTGCGCACCGTCTCGCCTTTGGCGATTTGCCGGGGGCTGTGATGGAACACGCCAAGCTGGTTCTGCTCGATACGATCGGTGCCATTATTGCTGGCATGCAAGAGCCTGAAATGAAAGCTCTGGTCATGCGCACAGAGCTGACAGGCCATTCAGCCCTGATCGGTGGTGCTCAGACGGGGGCTCCACAGCAGGTCGCGCTTTTGAATGGCACGGCGGGCACTATGCTTGAGATCGACGAAGGCAATCAGTTCGCCCGTGGTCATCCGGCAATACAGGTGCTGCCTGCGCTTCTGGCGGTCGCCGCTTCCGAGCGATTGTCCGGACAACAGCTCATTCGGGCGCTGGTCCTGGGGTATGAATTCGGTGCACGGCTGGGCGCTGCGTCAAAATTGAATGTGGCTATGCACCCTCACGGGACATGGGGCGCACCGGCTGCGGCTCTGGCCGTCGCAGCTTTGAGGGAAGCATCGCAGCCCTCTCTCGTGCAGACTGTGAATATCGGATCGAGTTTTGCCCTATCGACCAGTCGACGGACCATGCTTGAAGGCGCGACCGTCAGAAACACCTATTCAGGTTTTTCAAATCTCATGGGCATTCTTGCCTCTGATTTTGAAAGGTCTGGCTTTACCGGTGAGGCAGATGGTGTGGCATCTGTTTACAGCGGCATTGTAGCCGATGAATTTTCGCCTGATGTCATGCTGAATGGCCTCGGCAGGGATTGGGAGATTGCCCGAAACTATTTCAAGAGCCACGCGGCGTGTCGCTACACGCACAGTGCGCTTGATGCGCTCCTGCAGATCATGAGCGATCACGCGGGGCGCCTCGTTGCAGATGCAATCGAAGCGATTGAGGTTGATACTTATATCTGGGCGGCACAGCTCAATAATTCGGACCCGGACAATATGCTGGCAGCAAAGTTTTCGCTCCCCTTTGCGCTGGCCACGACGATTCAGCACGGCGAGCCAAATCTGAATGCATTTCGCGCGGACGCGATTGCTGATCCGGTCACGAGAAAGCTCTCCCAAAAGGTGAGGCTCCGGGAGGATGTCAGCATGACAGCCATGTTACCGGACAAACGGCCTTCGCGCGTTTGTGTGCATCTGAAAACCGGAGAGGTGCTCTCTGCGCAAACATTCACAAACAGAGGGGATGCCGAAAGTCCCTACAGCCGTGACGACATAATTTTGAAGTTCAGGAAGAATGTTGCGCCCGTCTGGGGTGAGGGAGCCTGCGAGGCCGTCATCGACGACGTGATGTCTATTGATCAGGCGAAAAACCTCGGCGCTCTGAACGAAAAGCTGTCACTCTGACACGCTCGCGCGATGTTCTGATCGTCAGGTGAATACAAGCCTGAGCAAAATTGTCAGGTTTCTTGACGCGCTCATGCTCGTCCCATGCGCAATCTTGGGAGGTGCATATGACGTTTTTTGTCAAACGCGATGAAGTTCAGCCGTCTGCAAAGCACTATAAGGACATGCCGCTCAGCCAGCGTGGACGCGCCGGCATGGACATCCTTGGTTCCATGCAGGTGTTTTCCTCCAGCACGTTGAGAGACACATGGAAAGATCGGTTCGAAGCAAATCCTGAAGTGGCCGAGCTTGATCAGATGGATACATCCGGAATGGATCGGGCATCACTGCGCGATCGGCTCGTCAGGGGGCGGACGATCGCTGAGTCCGATCAGTATTATCGCCTGGAGCGTTTCATTCAGCGCTATGTCGCTGAAGAGAATTTCAACCGGGGTATTCCAAGCGTTGAAGAAAAGCGGGACATGTTCGCAACGTTTGGTGCTCCGCCTTCAGGGGAGCCAAAGGGGTCTCTTGATCTGAATGAAGCTTACCAAGCGCCGGCCTATACGACCACAGAATGGCATCTGGAACCGGGCGGCTGGGACGGCTACGATCTTTACCCGGCCATGTTTGCCCATGCCGTCGGACCGCGCGTTTTTGCGCGTGGCGGATACGCCTATGCCATGGTCGGCGAAGATATTCGCAAGCACCGCATGTTTTTTGTCGATCAGTTCCCCAGGTCATCTTACGAGCGGATTGTTGAACTTGGCTGCGGTGCGTGCACCACGCTCATGACCGTGGGGCGCGCATACCCGGATGCCGAGCTGGCTGGCTATGACACCTCGCCCACGCTTTTGAAGACAGGGCACTCTTCGGCAGAATTGCAGGGCATGAAAATCGATCTGAAGCGTGAGAGCGCGGACGATGTCAGCGAGCCGGATAACAATTGCGATCTCGTCTATTCCTATGCGCTGCATCACGAGATTCCCAATTCGGTCAGCGAAAAGGTGCTGAGAGAAGCCTTCCGCATTCTGAAGCCGGGCGGTGACTTCATCATGTCGGACCTGCCGCCATTCCGCGCTGTTCCGTCTTTCAATGGCGTTCTGATGGATTGGGAGTCTGCCCATCGCGGCGAGCCTTTCTTCACGCAGGCCGCACTGATGGATCTCGATCAGACCATGCGTGACATCGGCTTTGTGGATGTCGAGAGCTACGGCATGGGCGAGCACGCCTATCCCTGGATCACGAAGGGGCGGAAGCCGGAATAATCATAACAAAATCAAATTGGGCGATCTTTATATGTCTACACAAGCAAATCTGGAGACGGCTGCTGATCCGGCGACCATGCTTCATGCAAAAGAAGGCCGTGTGACCTGGCTGGTTGCAGGTGGCTGGGGCATGGGCAGCTTTGCCGCTTCCACCATGTACCAGGCCATCGGCATCTTCCTGATGCACTATTTCGTCGAAATCATCGGTATTGCCGCAGTGACGGCGGGCGCGCTTCTCAGTGCTGTCCGGCTTTATGACGCTTTCATCGATCCTCTGGTGGGGACGGCAAGTGATTACACCAAGTCACGATGGGGACGCCGCAGGCCCTATATCCTTGCAGGCGGGCTGATTTCTGGTCTCTCCTTCATCCTGCTATTCAGCCTGCCGACCGCGGAAACCACACCGGCGATTGTCTGGATTGTGCTGGGTGTGCTTCTGATCAACACAACCGGCTACGCCATTCTGACGATCCCCTATCTGGCCATGCCAGCAGAGATGACGGACAAACCAAATGAGCGGACCTTTATTGTGTCTTTCCGCGTCGCCGGTATGGCGCTTGGGCAGATTTCCGGAGCGACCATCACATCACTGGTCATCGCAGCATTCGGAGGCGGTCTGATCGGGCATAGTGCCATGGCCTGGGTCACCGCACTGATCATCATTCTGGCGGCCATCGTCTGTTTCTGGCTGACGGGGCGCGCACCGAATATTGAGCGGGCTCCACCGCCGCATATGTCGATCTGGCAGAAATGGTCATCCGCGCTGTCAAACAAGCCGTTTCTGCTTCTGCTGCTGGTGAAGATGGCCAATCTGACGGGCGTGCATTTCTTCTTTGCGCTGATCCCGTTTCTGTTCGTCTCACACCACGGACTTGGCTATGAAGTCATCGGTTTCTTTTTCCTGTTTCAGGCCATGGGCATGTTTGGTAGCCAGCCATTCTGGGTGCGGGTCGCCAAGCCGCTCGGCAAGAAAGGCCTTTATTTTCTGGGCGCCGTGCTCTGGTCAGCCTGCGTAGCTTCGCTGGCGCTGGTCGATCCGGCAGGCAGCATGGCGGTGATCGCTGTTCTGGCGTTCACCCTTGGTATTGCGGCAGGATCTCTCCTGCTGGCGGGACAAGCCATGTTGCCGGATGCCATCGCCGCAGACTTTGAGAAAACCGGCCAGCGTCGGGAAGGCCTTTTTGCAGGTGTCTACACCACCGTGGAAAAGATATCAGGCGCCTTGGCGGCGGTTCTAATCGGCGCGAGCCTGACCGCTATCGGCTTTGAAGGCGGCGGTCATGGAGGTGGAGATGCCGGTGAGATGGCCTCGGCCGGGTCAAATGCGATCCTGTGGCTGGCGCTCATTCCTGGCGTATTCCAGTTCTTCAGTGCGATACCGCTCTTCTTTTATCACATCCCGAAGAAAGAAGAGGCACCTCAGTCCGCCTGAGGAACACCCTCTTCGATAGAAACAAGAAAGGCGCGCTCTGTCATCGGAGCGCGCCTTTCCTTTTGTGGTCAGTTCCTGAGGATTAAGGGGTAGGAAACCGCTCAGGACGTGACCGGACCTTCTGCTTGTTTCATCGCTCTGTTGAACGCTGGCATCAGCGTCAGGCTGAGCAGGAAGAAGCTGATCGGGACGAGGGAGTATGCGATGGTGATGCCGAGCAGTGCGCCATCTGTCTGCGCAACCACGCCTGTCTTGGAGGATTGGAACCCGGCAACCGACAGAACGATGCCTGCGACCATCGGGCCGAGCGCGAATGCAAGCTTTTCGACCGCAGACCAGACGCCCGCATAGCCACCTTCGACAGCGGCTTTCCCGCTGCGCGGACCAACATGCACCGTGTCTGTGAACAGTGACGTGATCAGCAGCACAAAGCCGGAATTGGTCACACCAATCAGAGCGCCGCGCACCAGAATGAGGAAATCCTTGCCGGTAATCTGGCCGAGCAGTGGAAGCGTCATTGAAATGTTCTCGCCAAGGTCGATGAACAGCCAGCTGATCGTCACCAGACACCATCCAAGGGTAAGAATGGCAAACAGGCCCTGCTTGCCGAGTTTGCGTGAAAGGCCGGGCCAGAGCGGCTGAGCTGACAGGCCGATGATCGACATGGCCAGCACAAAGCTTGGAAGAAGCGCGATATTTTCGGCCAGATAGATGAACACGAATGCGATCACCGTATAGCCGACCGACTGGCCAATATTTTGCAGCATGTGAACGCCAAGCAGAATACGAAATGGCTTGTTCTGCGCCGCGGCTGCGAGTTGTGAGCGGAAGGTTGGAATTTCGGCATCATTGGCGTGCGTGCCTTTCAGGAGCGGGCGAAGCAACAAGGCGCTGGCCAGCATGGTGCCGCCGCAAATAGCCGTAAAGACAAGCGCCATCTTGAACCAGCCTGCGGCGCCGCCTCCAAACCAGAACACCATGGGCTGGGCGAGACCAACGCCGAGGATCACGCCGAATGTCAGGAAGATCATACGGAAGACCAGAAGCTTGGTGCGTTCATGGGTGTCCGGTGTCAGCTCGGCAGCCACAGCGAGATAAGGCACAGAGAAAGCACTGAACGCCGTCATGGAGAGGGCGAACATGACGCCCATCCAGAGCGCAGCGATCGTTACGGACGGAAAGTCTGTGAAACTGAACAGGATCAGGAAGCCCAGCGCTGTAGCAAGCGCGCCTGTGACCAGAAATGGTGTGCGACCGACATGCGGCGCGGCGCGGTCAGACCAGGCGCCCATGAGCGGGTCACAACAAATCACCCAGAGTTTCGGAATGAGGATGACGAGCCCTGCGATCCAGGCCGGAATGCCCAGCATGGTTGTCATGAAGACCGGGAGCAGGGCCGCGGGTGTATCCCGGAAAATCTGTGCCCCAGTCTGGCCGATACCGTAGCGGACCATCGCGCCCGCGGTCAGCGTTTCGTTCTTCGCCTCATCATATGTGTTCATTTCTGGCCCATCCCTCGCCGGTGAAATGCAAATGCGAGATGCACCGTAGGCAGGCTGCGTGATTCAGATGCTCTGAAGACGAGAATATCCACTGTGCAGATATTTCAGGGGTTGCGGGCAGGCCGACTGCAAAAGAAAAGCGCCCGGCTCTTGTCCGGGCGCTTAATTTTTTATCGTATGATCCAAATTGGATCAGAAACTATAGCGAACCGTTGCGAGCACGCTGCGTGGGTCGATTGCGTAGCGCGGGTTCACGAAGGAGAAGCCGAAACCGGTCTGCCAGCCTTCTTCTTCCAGCAGGTTTTTGCCTGCGATCTGGAAGCGCCATGCATCGACTTCATAGGCAATATAAGCGTTGAGCAGATCCTGGGCCTTCACGAAGTCGATCGGGAAGTTATCCGGCGTCGAATAGTAATCATCGCGATAATTGTAGTCAGAACCAAAGCTCAATGTCCCTGGTCCAACCGGCAGGTCGACATCGAAACCAACCGAATACTGATAGTCCGGAAGGGATGGCAGGGCCTTATCGAGGATCGAGGCAACCTCGGAATCCGTGCCGGTATATTCGCCGTCATTCAGTGCGCCATTGCCCCAGAGAGAAATATACTCATTGACCAGCCAGGTTGCTTCAAATTCGATGCCCTTGATTTCAGCGTCATAGTTTTCCACGAGCCAGCCGCCATCATTCAGGCTGACAGCCTGTTGGCGGTCCTCGATCTCATTGAAGAATGCAGACACGTTGAGGCGCAGCACATCGAGGAAGTCGGCTTTCATGCCGGCTTCATAGGCTTTGGTCAGCTGCGGGGAAAACGGTTCTGCCAACTGGCCCGGTGTGGAAGCAAGCCCGTTATAGCCCCCGGACTTATACCCTTCGCTATAGGAAGCGTAGAGCAAGATGTCGTCGTTGAGCTTGTAATCAACGCCAACCTTCGGTGTGAATTTCGAATAACTGTCCTGGCTCGTCACATCGACGCCGCCATACACCGCATCAAGTTCTTTGTCTTCCGACGTGTAACGCCCGCCGACAATCACATCGAGCTTGTCGGTAAAGCTGTAGGTCACCTGGCCATAGGCTGCGATGTTGTCGGTCTTGATGGCGTAATTGCCTGCAGACGGTGCAAAGAAGATCACCGAGTTCATCTCCTGATCAGCGTCTTCTGTGAAGTAATAGAGGCCGGTCACGTATTCGAGCTTTCCATCCATCACGTCACCGGAAAGCTGGAGCTCCTGGCTGAACTGGGTCTGGCTGGAATCGCTGTCACGTTCAAAAAGGGCGATGTAATCGCCTGGTGCCCCGCCGAGATACTCAGCCGGAACGCCGCCGGAGAAATCCTGAAACCAGTAATCTTCCAGTTCGGAATATCCGGTGATGGATTTGAAATTGTGGTCGCCAAAGCTGTAATTCAGCGTGAAGGATGCACCGGATTGCTCCAGTTCAGCATCAGATTCCAATGGGGTGAGGACCGTATAATAATCGCCGCTAATCGGCACGATATTGCCGTTGTCATCGGTCATTGTGTTGACGGGCCACTGACCGTCTGAATCCCCTTTGAAGTGATACACATTCAGACGCATATCGAAATTGTCGTCCTCATAGATCACATCGCCAAGGATACCGAGCTGGTCTTCCGCGCCGACATCCTTGTTCAGTGTCGCGTTATACTGGCGTCCGCCATCGCGTGACTTGATCAGGCCGCCAATGGAGCCACGCCATTTGCCATCTTCTGTCAGCGGCGCGGAAAAATACCCTTTCAGGCGCTTTTCATTCCAGCTGCCATAGCCCACCTGGATCGTGCCGGTTGTGTCTTCGGCAGGCGACTTCGTGATGATGTTCACCGCGCCAGCCGATGAGTTCCGCCCATAGAGAACGCCTTGTGGACCGCGCAGCACTTCAATGCGTTCGATTTCAGCAAATTCCAGCAACGCGCCCTGCAGGCGCGCCATGTAAACATCATTCAGATAGAGCGAGACCTCTGACTCGGACATCACATAGCCGCCATCGGTAATACCGCCGCCACGAATATATGGCTTCAGAATGGATGTGCTGCCTGTGCCTGCGTCGAATTTGACGTTTGGCGCGATCCGCGAAATGTCAGCCGTCGACAGAATCTGGCGCTTTTCCATGGTTTCGGCGTTCATGGCTGTGACCGCGGCCGATACGTCCTGAAGACTTTCTTCCTTGCGCTGCGCTGTGACGGTAATCGTGTCCAGCTTGCGGCTGGCATCTGCCTCGGTGGACGCTTCCTGAGCGATCGCACTGAGCGAACCGAAAGATAGTGCGGTTGCCAGCAAAAGTGATGTTCCCAACGTCGATGAACGCATGACTTTTCCCCTCTGAATAATCCAACTGCCTGACTGCTCATGCATGTCAGGAAAGTCGTCTGGCTCAGTTCAGAGGTTGGAATGGGGAGGATCGAAGCGGCGAGTTCCGATTTATTCGCCACACGGATGAAAGCGCCTTGCGCCGATTTTCCGCGCATAAGATTTGATAGGATTTTCTGAAATGTCGGCTGATTTTTGATCAGCGACGTCGGTCAGAAGAGGGGATTGGCTCATGTCTGAAGGAAACAGTCTCAAAGGCCGCGTTGGCGTGATCACGGGCGCAGCAGGCGGCATTGGTCGGGCGGTCGCGCACATGCTCCATGCCGCTGGTGCGCAGGTGATCCTGACCGACCTTGATCAGACATTGGCAAATACCATCGCCTCAGAACTCGGTGATCGGGCTCAGGCGATGATGCTGAACGTCGCAGATGAGCAGGATTGGAAACGGGTCCTCGCAAGCGTTGTTGCCGATCATGAAAAACTCGACTTTCTCGTCAATGTCGCCGGGTTCTATCAGCCCAATATTCCCTTTGAAGACATGCCACTGGACGTCTGGCAGCGACATTTTTCGGTCAACTCCGATGGAACCTTCCTCGGCTGTAAACATGCGATCCGGTACATGAAGCAAACGGGTGAGGGCGCCATTGTGAATCTGGGATCGGGCATGTCGATCAAGGCCAATCCCATCGGTGCAGCCTATTGTGCCTCCAAAGCATCGGTTCTGATGACCACGCGCTGCGCAGCGGCGGCAGCAGGACCTTATGGCGTGCGCGTCAATGCTGTGCTTCCGGGGGCGGTGGACACGCCCATGTTGCGAGGCAACATCACGGATGACACTTCACCGGAAGCCTATGCCCAGCAAATGGCGAGCTATTCCGCACTCGGAAGGATTGCGACGCCAGATGATATCGCTCGCGCTGTGATGTTTCTGGTCGATCCGGCCAATGCCGCGATTACCGGCATTTATATCGATGTGGATGGCGGTAATCTGGTTGGTGCCTAGCCGTCACGCTTTTCGGCATAGTCGAGTTCCGGGCGCTCACGTTCCTGCTCTGCCGGGTCGGTTTCGACGAGGTTGAGCAACACGCCGTCCGGATCTCTCAGACAGACTTCGAGTTGCGAGCGATGCTCCATCCGGAACGCTTCCGGTTCGGGTGACCAGCTTGCTCCGCTGGCCCGAAGTTTGGTCAGCGTGCCCATCATGTCGGCGACATAAAACACAAGTGCGACTTCACCGATCCGCGCAGGACCTTCTGCGACGGGCAGGCTTTCAGCCTTTTGACGCGGGTCCAGTTCAAACAATCCAACCATGCCGAAATTTGGTCCGGGTGGTTTCAGGATGGCGACGCGGAACGGATAGTGCTCGGCAAAGCCAATAATGGAGGTGGCTGACGGGTGTTCGAGTTCGATCTCGATATAGGTCTCGATAAAACCAAGCGCCTGATAGAATGCTTTCGAGCGTTCCAGATCACGAACGAAGATGGTGCCTCGAATGACGTTGGAAACAGGACGCTCCGTCATTTTGCGCTGGCCGCTTGTTTCTGAATGTAAGCTGCAACCGCATCTGACCAGGCTTCAGGCTGCTGGTCGACGATATCGATACCGCCGCCATCAAGTTCTGCGAATTCAAAGTCCGGGCGGATCTCATGTGCTTTCTTGGCGAGCGGATAGATCTGATCGCCTGTGTTCGTCAGGATCAGAGACGGCACGGTCACCTTTTTCAGGGCTTCGTCATGGCGATACTGATAGGCCGCGTGGTGGCCGTACCAGAACTTGCCGCGTCCCATTAAAGCCTGCACGACATAGTCGCTGATACGTTCTGCCGGAACAGTGTCATCGGCGAAGGTCTCGCGAATGGTGAAAAGCTCCTGCATATGCCCACCTTCCGGCTGCGCGGCATATTTGATTTCCCATTGGTGCAGGGTGCGCATGAATTCGGCGCGCTCATCCTCGGTAATGGGCAGTGGGCCGTTGATGATCAGGGCCTCACACATCTCTAGAAACAGAATTGCGGCTTCTGTTGCGACCAGCGCGCCGGTGTGGTGACCAAGGAAAAATGCCTTATCCAGACCCAGTGCGTTGAGAACCGGGGGCACGACCTGTGAATAGTCGGTCACCGTTGCGACGTCCGGTGTCGGATCGGAGAAGCCAAATCCCGGCATATCAATGCCAATTGCCTGAATGCCTCGCCGCGCAAGCGGTTCGTAAACCAGATCGAATTGGCCAGAGGTCATGGGGGCCTGATGGAGCAGGATCAGCGGTAAGCCTTCGCCCTGGACCTGATAATGGATCTGGCCAAAGGGGCCATCGACATAAGCGCGGCGCGGAAAGGGCGGTGTGAAGGTTCGATTAGGCATGGATGGACGTTAGCGAAACAATTCGGACTGGCATGTGGTTTGGTCAAAACTCTCCAATAGGCGGATAGACCGGATCGACCGATTGTCTGCTCGGGATGAATTCGCGCCAGATTTGATCTGACCGGGTTCAGGAGGAGCGGGCATGTCAACGAAACGACGTCACTGGGGACAAATTCTCTATCAGGCAGAAGGACAGGTCTCTGGCTATGAAGACTTTTCCATGGATGTGCGAGATGATGGCCGTACGATCCGGTCATATTGCGAAATGGCGGAAAATGACCTGACGCGGGATGCGAGCTGGACACTCGATACCGCACATAAGCCGGTGGAGGGTCATGTGCGCGTTGTACAAAACGGTTCGCTCGCAGGTAGCGCATGGTATCGCTGCTCGCAGGCGGGGACAGAGTGTGAATCGCTGACGCCGGGGATGGGGCGCACGTCACAGAAGCTCGCTGTTTCGCCGAGCTATCTTGGACTTCATCCACTCGTCGGAGATGGTCTGATTGCGCTTGCACGCGGGATTGATAATGCCGGTGAAGAGCGCATGGTCGAAAGCGTCACCTGCTCCTATGACGAGAATGGCGGGACCAGTCTTGTCGCGCTTCCGATTCAGATTGGCGTGACGTTTGCCGGACCTGAAGACATCACCGTGCAGGCCGGTACGTTTCCGTCCTATCATTATGAGCTGAACTGGCAGCCGCAATGGCCGCGAGCAAAGCTTTGGGTCATGCAGGAAGACGCTGTTTTTCTGCGCCTCACCTGGTCTCATGTTTCGGCGCAGTATGATCTGGCAAAATATGGTGTCAGCAATCGTGCCAAATCACCCCAGTTTGACGGCCTGTTTCTGGACGACCTGATTTAGGCTAGCCGGACACTGATGGCCTTGGTTTTGAGATACTCATCAAGGCCTTCCTTGCCGAGTTCACGGCCCCAGCCGGACTGGCGATTGCCGCCAAAAGGTGTTTCGGCGCTGATGGCGGCATGGGCGTTGATGGCAACCTGACCGGAGTCAATCTTGCGGGACAGGCGAATGGCCTTGCCGATATCTTTCGACCAGACACTGCCAGAAAGTCCGTAATTCGTGTCATTGAGCGCGGTATCAAGCGCGGCTTCATCGTCCCCGAAGGGCAGAATGGTCATGACGGGGCCGAAAATCTCTTCACGAGCGATCCGCATATCATGTCTGCAATTGGTGAAGACGGTTGGTTCCACCCAGTGCCCCGGACCGTCCAGCGCCTTGCCGCCGCGGTGAAGTGTGGCGCCGTCGGCTTTTCCGGCCTCGATATAGCCCAGCACTTTTTCTTTCTGTGCAGCGCTGATGAGCGGACCGACAAACACGCCCTGGTCAAACCCGTTTCCGACCTTGAGGAAGTCGATGGTCTGATCAAGCTTTTCGAGGAACGAGGCCATGATGTCCTCATGCACAAAGATGCGCGTTGCGGCCATGCAGTTCTGGCCAGACATACCGAAACAGGCAATGGCGGCAGCAGGCGCCGCTTCATCAAGGTCGGCGTCCTTCATGACAACGAAGGGTGATTTGCCGCCGAGCTCGAGAGAGACTTTCTTCAGATTTCCCTTGGCCGCATCAAGGATGAGGCGCCCCGTCGCCGTCGATCCAGTGAAGGAGATTTTGTCCACACCGGGGTGTGCGGCAAGCGCTGCGCCCGCATCGGCGCCATATCCATGCACCAGGTTCAAAACGCCATCAGGCAGTCCGGCCTCATGCGCCAGTCGGACCATGAGTTCGGTTGTCAGAGGCGCAAGTTCCGGGGATTTCACCACGACCGTGCAGCCAGCCGCGAGCGCCGGTGCCAGTTTCATCAGGAAAATACCTGCCGGTGAGTTCCAGGGCGTAATCGCGCCGACAACGCCAATCGGCTCTCTTTGAGTGTAGACCAGAAAATCCTGATCATCACGTCCCAAGGGGTGGGCGGGTATGGTGTCGCCCAGGATCTTGGTCGGCCAGCCAGCATAGTAAGACAGAAATGATGGAAAGCCCTGCAGCATGGTTGGATAAGACCAGCTTCGCGGTGTGCCGCTTTCTGATGTTTCGACGTCTGCCAGCAAATCGGCATTTTTTGCGATTTTCGCGGCAAAGCGGTTGAGAATATCCGTCCGCTTCGGGGCGGGCATGTCCTTCCAGCCGTTCTCAAATGCATGCCGGGCTGCATGCACGGCTGCGTCAATGTCTACAGCGCTGCCGCGGGCCACGCTCGCAATGTCGACCTCAGTTGCCGGGTTCTGAACCAGAAAGGTTTCGCCGGAGGCGGCAGGTACGGCCTGCCCATTGATGATGTGATGGTGAGGGCCGGACAGAAAAGCAGCGGTGGTGGTCATGGTCAGAATACCTGCGGCGTCAGAACAGATCAAATGCGATCCGATTTAGCGAGATCAAAGCCTGAATTGCGCGCGGCAGTTTTTATTCTGATCGACTAGCGGAGAGGTTCGTGATTGGCGCTCAACCTTAGCCATCTTCCTCGTAAGACTTTCCAGGCTTTGAGACAGCTGCACGCCATTCCGACCGGAATGACTGAGCTGTCGCCACCACGAAGGGGAATTCTGGCATGTTGGATATTGCTTCTGTTGAACCGAGCACAGAGGGCGCAAAGGCCTTCCTTCAGCGATCAAAATACGACCTGCTGATCGGTGGTGACTGGGTGGCTGCCTCCGGTGGTGAGTATTTCGAGACGATCGATCCGGCGAACGGCAATGTGATCGGCAATCTGGCGCGCGCAAATGCTGCTGATGTCGACAAGGCCGTAGCAGCCGCACGCAAGGCGTTTTCCTCTGGTGCCTGGCCTGCCATGACACCGGCGGAGCGCTCGGTTCTGCTTCACAAGCTGGCAGACCTGATCGATGCGAATATCGACGAGCTGTCAGAGCTTGAAACGCTGGATCAGGGTAAGCCGCTCTTCGTCGGGCGCTGGGCAGAGATCCCGGCTGCGGCGCAACAGTTTCGCTATTTCGGCGGCGCCGCCAACATGATCGAAGGCTCTACCATCCCGACCTCGGTAAACTATCAGCCGGAAGGCAAGAAGGTGTTTGCTTATACGCGCCGCGAAGCGGTCGGCGTTGTCGGTGCAATCGTGCCGTGGAACTCGCCGCTCATTCTGACGGCGATGAAGCTGGCGCCAGCTCTGGCGGCGGGCTGCACGATTGTGCTCAAGCCTGCTGAAGACACGTCCCTGACGGCGATACGCCTTGGCGAGCTGGTCACGGAAGCGGGTTTCCCGCCAGGTGTCGTCAACGTGGTGACAGGTTACGGTCATGAGGCAGGCGCCGCGCTGGCCAGCCATATGGATGTCGACAAGATTGCGTTCACCGGCTCAACGGCAACGGGTCGAATGATCATGGATGCGGCCAAGACCAATCTGAAAAAGATTTCGCTTGAGCTCGGCGGCAAGTCTCCGTCCATCGTGTTCGATGATGCTGATCTCGATGCAGCCATTCCAGGTGTTGCGAATGCGATCTTCTTCAATGGCGGACAGGTCTGCGTGGCTGGATCTCGCCTTTACGTCCAGCGCGGCGTTTTTGACAAAGTGGTCGAAGGTGTCGCCGAAATCGCAAAGAATATGAAGCTTGGCCATGGCCTGGATGCAAGCACGCAGCTTGGTCCCCTGGTGAACCAGCGTCAGGCCAGCAAGGTCGCAGATTATGTCGCTGGCAGTAAGGCGGACGGCGCCGACGTTGTCTTCGGTGGTGAGCTGATCGGCAATAGCGGATGCTTTGTGTCGCCTGCTGTTGTGTCCAATGTTCACTCTAACATGAAGATCGTGAAGGAAGAGGTCTTCGGACCGGTGCTCGTCTGTACGCCTTTCGATGATGCGTCAGAAGTCGTCGATCTGGCCAATGACAGCGATTACGGTCTTGCTGCGGGTGTCTGGTCAGAAAGCCTGTCCACCGCGCACCGCATGGCCGAAGCCCTGAAATCCGGCACGGTCTGGATCAATACCCACTCCATGTTCGACCCAAGTCTGCCAATTGGCGGGATGAAGCAGTCCGGCTGGGGACGCGACAGCGGTCAGGAAGCACTGAACGGGTATCTCGAAACCAAAACAGTTTGCGCGGTTATCTAGGATCCGCTTGGCGGTTGGAGAGGTCATTCCTTGGACAAGCTGAATTTTGCTATCGTCGGAGCAGGTCTTGGCGGGCTCGCGGCCGCCAATCTGCTGTTGAAAACAGGTCACCGGGTCCGCGTCTATGAGCAGGCACCTGAGATCGGCGAGGTTGGGGCAGGCATCTCCCTTCCGCCGAACGCAGCCAAGATCATTGCCGCCATGGGGCTGGGCGATGAGCTGAAGGTACGCGCCAATATCCCGGAGAAGGGCGTTCTGCGAAACGGCAAAACGGGTGAACTCATTCAAACCTCGCCCTTTGGGCAGGCGGTGAAACAGCGTTTTGGTGATTTCTATTATCAGCTTCATCGGGCCGATCTGATCAGCCTGCTGACAGAAGGCGCACTGGCGCGCGATCCTGATTGCCTGGTCACAGGACATTGCCTGTCGAGCTATGAGACAGACCCATCAGGTGTGACACTCAAATTCGAGAATGGTGAAACAGCAAGAGCCGACATTCTGATCGGTGCGGATGGTGTCCGTTCAAAAGTCCGCGCGCAGCTGGTGGGTGCGGATAAACCTGAATTTACAGGCTATGTGGCGTGGCGTGCACTTATTCCGCTGGATCGACTGCCAGCCGAATATGCCCGCCCGCAATCCAATGTCTGGATCGGGAAAGGGCGAAACGTCACTTTCTACCCGCTCCGTGGCACCAGCCTCCTGAACTGCGCGATGTTTGCGTCGGACAGTGAATGGACCGCTGAAGGGTGGAATTTGCCAGCGCGTATGGAAGACATTCACGCAGCATTTGAGGGGTATCACCCCAAGGTTCAGGCCGTCATCGACGCGATCGATCCGGCCCAGTGCTTCCAATGGGCGCTCTATGGGCGGCCACCGATCGAAAAATGGATCAATGGCCGTGTCGCGCTCATGGGTGATGCGGCGCACCCGATGCTGCCCTTCCTCGGACAAGGGGCGTCGATGGCGTTTGAAGATGCTGCCGTTCTGGCAAATGCCTTTTCTGGTCTGGTGACGATTTCCGGGGCCTTGCAGGATTACCAGAAGACGCGTCCGGAACGCGCCAACTGGGTTCTGACAGAATCGGCAGCGGCCGGTCAGCGCTTTGTTAGCCCTGCCCCTACCAAACAAACCTTTGGCAAGGACGGTGCCATGCAGATGGACAAGCTGTTTGGCTATGTCCCGCCCGTATTTGCCTGAATTTCGATTGGACGGATGTGATGCAAACAAGTGACCTCCTCAACCAGTTCGCCACGATTGTCGGCGCTGAAAACCTTCTGACGTCGGACATAGATCGCAGTTTCTACGGAACAGATGTCTATCGGTCTGGCGAGCTGGCTGCCGCTGTTGCGCGTCCGGAAACGACCGGCGAAATTCAGGCCCTGGTGAAACTGGGCAGCGAACATGACATGGCCATTTTCGTGCGCGGGGGCGGCGCATCCTACACCGATGCGTATACGCCAAGCCGGCCCAACGGACTGATCATTGATAGCGGTCGACTGAAGTCCATCGAGATCAACGAAACCGACATGTATGTCACGGTTCAGCCCGGTGTGACCTGGGAAGAGCTGGATGATGCGCTGAAGCCAAAAGGGCTGCGCGCGCCTTTCTGGGGGCCGTTTTCCGGTATTGCGGCGACGATCGGCGGCTCTGTTTCGCAGAACTCGCTCAGCCATGGATCTGGCGTCTATGGGTGTTCGGCTGAGTCGGTTGTTTCCATGGATGTTGTGTTGGCCAATGGAGATATCCTGACGACAGGCAGTGCTTCGCACCAGAAGACATCGTCCAATTTCTTCCGTTTTACGGGGCCTGATGTCACGGCGCTCTTTACCGGTGATGCGGGCACACTTGGTGTAAAGGCTTCCATCACGTTGCGCCTTATCCGTCGCCGCCAGTATCAGGGCGCCGAGTCATTCTCCTTCGAGACGTTCGATGCGATGAAAGACGCTATGGCGGAAGTGGCGCGCGAGGGGCTCGCGGACGAGAATTTCGCGCTCGATCCTGCACTCCAGCAAGGCCAGATTGCGCGTCAGGATTCAGGCGCAATCTTCAATACGGCCTGGGAAGTTTTTAAGGGTAGCTCCAACCCGGTCAGCGGCGCAGTGACGTTGACAAAAATGGCTGCAGCTGGGCGCGACTTTCTCAAGAAAGGCGCTTACTCCTGCCACTTCCTCGTCGATGGCGTGGGTCAGGGTGAGGTACGTGCGCGAGCGACAGCCCTTCGTGAGATCTGCATGAAATATGGTGTGGTGATCGCCAACACCGTGCCGACCGTTGTCCGATCCATGCCGTTTGCCCCTTTGTTCAATATCCTCGGCCCGCAGGGCGAGCGTTGGGTGCCCGTGCACGGCATCATGCCATATTCGGTGGCAAGTGATTTTCATAAAGCGTGGGTCGAACTCGTCGCGCGCGAACAGGCGATGATGGACAAGCACGGCATCACGCTGGGCGGTATGTTCTCGACCATGTCGACGAATGCATTCCTGTATGAGATCGCATTTTACTGGCCGGATGAGCGTTCGATCTATCACAACACGGTCCTGCCGGACGATCATCTCAAGTCCATTCCGGCGTATGATCAAAACCCTGAAGCGCGCGCATATATGGATGAGCTGAAGAACAAGGCCATCGCGCTTTATGGTGAGTTCGGCGCGGTCCACTTCCAGATCGGAAAGGCATATCCGTTCCTTTCGACACGAAAGCCGGAAGCTGCGACCGTCCTGAAGCAGTTGAAGACCAATTTTGATCCACGCAATGTCATGAATCCGGGCGCTCTCGGGTTTTAGACGGGGCCAGCGGCGTTAAAAATTCGCATACCGGTCAAACTTCAAAATGAGACGGCTGCTCATAGGCAATCTTGCTGAGCTGACTTCGTAGCCTTCATCGGCACGCAATCTGTGCGGATGGGGCACTCGAACACGCAAGTCTGGCGAGGTGATATGAGTTATCGATTGGGCGTGGACGTCGGGGGGACCTTTACCGACCTCCTTCTTTTCAATGAAGCTGATGGCCAGTTCTGGCGACACAAGACGCCATCAACACCACATGACAGTTCGGTTGGTATTCTGACCGGCGTTGAAGCGATCTGTGAGACGGCTGGTGTGTCACCGTCGGACGTGGATGTGCTGCTGCACGGAACGACCGTTGCAACGAATGCCGTTCTGGAAGGCAAGGGCGCCCGTGTCGGCCTGATCGTCACGGAAGGCTATCGCCAGATGATGCAGATCGCCCGAAGCTTTGTGCCAGGCGGACTGGCAGGCTGGATTGTCTGGCCGAAACCAGAGCCCATGGCCGCGCTCGAGGATACTTTCGAGATCAAGGGACGCATGAACGCGCAGGGCGGCGAGCTTCGACCGATTGATGAAGCCAATATCCGCGCGCAGCTGGAAAAGCTGAAGGCGCGGAATGTGGAAGCGATCACCGTCTCGCTGATGAACGCCTATCTGAATGGCGCGCATGAACGGGCAGTTGGCGATCTGATCGAAGAGGTGCTGCCGGGCGTTCCATATTCGCTCAGTCATGAAGTGCTTCCGGAAATGCAGGAATATGAGCGTACGCTGACAACCGTTGCGAATGCCGCTGTTCGCCCGGTCGTAGGTCGCTATGTCCGCAATCTGCGCGAAAATCTCGTCAAATCCGGCATGAATGCACGTCTGTCCCTGCTGCGATCAGATGGCGGTCTGATGTCGTCTCAGAAATCTGAAGAGCATCCGGTGAACCTGCTGATGTCGGGTCCGGCGGGTGGTGTGACAGGCGCGATCTGGGTCGGCAAGAATGCGGGCATCAAGAACATTCTGACGCTCGATGTTGGCGGCACATCGACCGATGTGGCCCTGATCGAAAACCTTGAAGCGCGACGGGTCCGCACCACGGAGGTGGGCCATTTGTCGGTTCGTGCATCTGCGCTTGATGTCAAAACGGTTGGGGCTGGTGGCGGTTCGATTGCCTATGTGCCTGAGTTGACGGGCGCATTGCGTGTCGGGCCTGAATCCGCGGGCGCCGTGCCTGGGCCGGTGGCTTATGGCAAGGGCGGTACGCAGCCGACTGTGACAGATGCCAATGTGGTGCTCGGCTATCTGCCGGAATCCCTCCTTGGTGGTACGTTCGAGCTCGATCGTGAAGGCGCCAAAAAGGCCGTTCAGACAATTGCCGATGCGCTCGGCATTGATCTTTACGCAGCCGCGCGAGGCATCATCGACATCGTCAATGAGAACATGTTCGGCGCGCTTCGGATGATTTCCGTCCAGCAGGGTTATGATCCGCGTGATTTCGCCGCCATGGGCTTTGGCGGCGCTGGTCCGCTGCATATCAACTCTGTTGCCCGCCTCATGGGCAGCTGGCCCGCGATCTCACCTGTTTCTCCTGGCGTGCTTTGTGCTCTGGGCGATGCGACGACGCGTATGCGGACAGAGGCGGCGCGGTCCTTTTCCAAGCTGGCATCGCAAACCTCTCAGGAAGAAATCGACAAGATCCTCTTCGAGATGGCGGATGAAACCCGCAAGGAACTGATGGAAGAAGCCGTCAAGGCTGAAGACATCACCGTCGCCTTTGAAGTGGACGTTCGATATTCCGGTCAGGCCTTTGAAGTGCCAATGGAAGTCACGCCGGAAGAGCTGAAAGAGAAAGGTATTTCCTGGCTGACGGATCGCTTTGACGAAGAGCACCGTCGTCTCTTCACCTTCAATATGGATAGCGAGCACGAGATCGTAAACCTGCGCGCGGTTGCGCTGGGGCCGGTTCCCGATCTCGCTGCCGCCAAACTGCCGGTTGGCAATGGCGATCCATCTGATGCGAAAATCCGCGATCATGAGCTCTGGATGGACGGTAAAATGGTGCCTGCCGTCATCTATGACCGCAGCAAACTGAAGGCGCAGGACAAGATCCCGGGGCCTGCCATCATCGTCGAAATGGATTCCACCACGCTGGTCGAGGGCGACTGCGAAGCGGTGGTCGATCCGGTCGGCAATATTCTCATCACACCGAAGGAGTAAGGCGCATGGCTCAGATCATTGAGGCAAACGACGCACCCTTCAAGAAGATCGACATTGATCCGGTCACGCTGGACATTATCGAAAACGCTCTGCGCAATGCGCGCGTGGAAATGGACGCAACGCTCGTCCGCACGGCCATGTCGCCAGGTATTCGCGAGCAGGGCGATGCCTTTCCGCTGATTGCCGACCATAAAGGCCGCATGATTGTCGGTCAGTTCGGCAGCTATATCGGTCCGTTCCTCGAAGGCTATGAGGGCACGGTAGAGGACGGCGATCTGATCATGCTGTCAGACCCATACTCGGTCGGCGGCGCAATCAGTCACTCCAATGACTGGCTGGTGCTGTTGCCGGTCTTCAAGGATGGTCGGTTGATCGCCTACACCTCCATGTTTGGTCACCAGTCCGATATTGGAGGCAAGGTGCCCGGCTCCATGCCGATTGATGCGACGTCCATCTTTCAGGAAGGTGTCCGCATTCCGCCGATCAAGCTTTACAAGCAGGGTCAGTACAATGAGGACGTCTTCAAACTCATTATGCACCAGGTGCGGACACCCGACTGGTGTTCGGCTGACCTGAACGCGCTGATCGCATCCTGCCGCGTGGCAAAGAACCGTGTGGTCGAGATGGCTGAACGCTTCGGTGACGATGTGTTTGTGTCTGCCTGCGAAGAGTTGCTGGAACGAAACTACAAGGCGATGAAGGCGCTGATCGCGGAGTCCATCGGGCACGATCCGGTGTTCTTCGAAGACTATATCTGTGACGATGGCATGGGGTTTGGTCCGTACAAGATCAAATGCACCATGTGGCGAGAGGGCGATAAGGTGGTGCTCGACTTTGAGGGCACCGACCCGCAAAGTCCGGCCAGCATCAACTTCTTCCTGAACGAAAACATGCTGCGCATGTTCTTCGGCATCTACATGATCATGGTCTTTGACCCGCAGATTCTGTTTAATGACGGCTTCTACGATCTGATCGATGTGCGCATTCCGGAAGGCTCGCTTCTGAAGCCGAAATTCCCGGCCGCTCTGTCAGGTCGAACACACGCGTTGGGTCGTATTTTCGATATTCTGGGTGCGCTGCTGGGCCAGAAAACGCCGGAATTCCTGAACGCAGCTGGTTTCTCCTCGTCGCCGCACCTGTTCTATTCAGGCTTCAATAAGAAGGGCGAGTATTTTCAGCTCTTCCAGATCGGCTTTGGCGGTATTCCGGGACGCCCGCTCGGCGATGGTCCGGATGGCCATTCGCTCTGGCCGGGTTTCACCAATGTGCCGAACGAGTTTCTGGAGCGGTATTTCCCGATGGTCATCGAGAAATACGAAACAGCGCCGGATAGTGGCGGCGCAGGCCTGCACCGCGGCGGTAATGGCATTCTGATGTCCTATCGCTTCCTCGAGCCCGGCGAGATCGCCATCCATGATGACCGCTGGTTCGTGCCACCATGGGGCGTGAATGGCGGTGAGCCCGGCGTGCGCGCGCAGAAGGTTCTTGAAAAGCCGGATGGCACAAAGACCATCCTGCCGAACAAGGTCGAGGATCTGACGGTCGAGGCTGACGACATTCTGCACTTCATCACATGGGGTGGTGGCGGCTGGGGCGATCCGCTGGAGCGTGACCCGGAACTCGTCGGAAAAGAGATCCGTCAGGGGCTCGTCACTCCGGAAGGTGCCCTCAAATACGGCGTCGTCGCAGATGAGGACGGCGTTGTGGACGGCGATGCCAGCGAAGCCTTGCGGGCGAAAATGAAAGATGAGCGCGGTGAACTGCCCGTCTTCAATTTCGGCCCGGATATCGAAACGCTGCGTGCTAATTGTGAAGCGGAAACCGGACTACCGGCGCCCGAACAGCCGCAATGGCATCGCGTTGCCGCAGAATAGGAATAGCTGAAAGCACCGTTTTCTCCCCGATCATGTGTGTTTCAGCTTTTGAGGGAGTCGCTGCCCCCGAAGATGGCGACCTTCTTCTTTGCGCCTGGTGCTTTTCAGCGCCAGGCGCCTGATTTTGAGAGGATCACGAAAAGATATGTCTGCTCCCAAGACATTGTACGAGAAGATCTGGGACGCTCACACCGTCCGGCCGGAAACCGATGAGGCACCGGCCATTTTGTATATTGATCGTCATCTCGTTCACGAGGTGTCGTCACCTCAGGCGTTTACGCAATTGCGTGAGCGCGGCATTCCTGTCGCTCATCCCGAAAAGACGATTGGCGTCATCGATCACTCGACGCCCACCCTGCCGCCGGGCCTTGATGGTCTGCGCGCCTTTGCCAATAAGCGTGCGCGCGATCAGGTCGAGCTGTTTCTGGAAAACTGCCGTGCCAATGGCATCGGCCATCATGACTGGGAAAGTGATCAGCGCGGGATTGTCCATGTCATGGTTCCCGAGCTTGGCGAAAGCCGTCCGGGCCGGACCATTGTCTGCGGCGATAGTCATACCTCAACCCATGGCGCGTTTGGCTGTCTCTCCTTTGGGATTGGCACGACAGAAGTTGCCCATGTGCTTGCCACGCAATGTCTCTTCCAGCGCAAGTCAAAGACCATGGCGGTCGACACAACCGGCGTGCTTGCCGAGGGTGTGAACGCCAAGGATCTGGCGCTCTATTTTATTTCGAAAGTCGGCACGGATGGCGGGGTGCGCCATGTCATCGAGTATCGCGGCACGGCGATTGAAGCCCTGTCGATGGAAGGACGCATGACGCTCTGCAATATGTCCATCGAGGCAGGCGCACGGTCTGGCATGGTCGCAGGCGATCAGACGACGCTCGATTGGCTCAGAGCCTGCTCAAAGCCGCCGTCAGATGCAGAGCTTGCGGAATTGGCGCGTCGCCTGCCGGAGCTGCGATCTGACGATGAGGCTGTGTTTGACAAGCGTGTGACCATTGATGCGCGTGATGTGCCACCCATGGTGACATTCGGCACCGACCCGTCTGCGGGGATGGGTGTAGATGGCATCGTGCCATTGCCGGAAACAAGCGATGATCGCAAAGCGCTTGATTACATGCAGATTGAAGGCGGAAAGCCGCTGCTGGGTAAGCCAATCGGGACGATTTTTATCGGCAGCTGTACCAATTCCCGTATCACCGATCTGCGCGAGGCAGCTGCCCTTATGAAGGGCCGGAAAGTCGCCAATGGCGTGCGCGCGCTGATCGTTCCGGGCTCACATGAAGTGCGCCGTCAGGCAGAAGCAGAAGGCCTTGATCAGATTTTCATCGAAGCGGGCGTCGACTGGCGGATCGAGCCGGGCTGTTCGATGTGCATCGGCATGAATGGCGATGTCGCATCTCCGGATGGGCTGACACTGTCCACATCAAACCGGAACTTCAAGGGACGTCAGGGCCCGGGGGCAAAAACCGTTCTCTGCGGACCAGCCGTCGCCGCTGCAAGTGCCATTGAGGGACGCGTTGCAGACCCAAGAAAGATGGAGATCAGATCATGAGCGAGACGACATTTGAGCCGATCACTCAGATCACGCAGACACCGGTATGGGTTCCGGATGAAAACGTGGATACGGATCAGATCTTCGCGGCGAAATTTCTGACCATCACGGTTCGTGAAGGGCTCGGCGAATACGCTTTCTATGACTGGCGCCGCGACAAGAATAATGACCTGATTGAAGACCACTACCTCAACACAACGCCGCCTGATCAGCGTAAGATCATGCTGGGCGGGCGCAATTTCGGATGTGGCTCGTCACGCGAGCATGCGCCATGGGCGCTTTATGATTATGGTGTACGGGCCGTGATCGCGCCGGAGATCGCGGATATCTTCTACAATAACTGCCTGAAAAATGGCATGGTCGCGATTTCCATATCGGATGCAGAATATGAAGCCCTGACGCCTTATGCCGATCAGGAAATGACGGTTGATCTGGAAGCGCAGGAAATCCGCTATGGCGGTGACAAGGTTCTGGCTTTTGAGATGGATGGTCTGGCGCGGGCCTGTCTTCTGAGTGGACAGGATCAGCTTGATCTTCTGTTGAGCGCGAAGCCGGACATTGACCGGTTCGAAGCTGCTCGGGCTGCTGTTTGACATAAAAAAAGCGCTGCTCTCGGGCAGCGCTTTTTCAATTCCGTTGAAAAGAGCGGGTCAGTCCTTCGCCCATTTCTTTTCAAATTCCCAGACCTTGTCGAAACCGATCCGTTCGCTGAATTCCTTGAAGCTGAAGAGCTCGTCCGGTTCGCCAATCCCTTTCTCTTTGAGATCCGTCAGCGCCTTTTCCATGGCTGTGCAGGCCACAAGGCTCGTCAGCGACGGATAGATCGCATAGGCATAGCCAATCTCTTCCAGCACGCTGGCGTGCGGTACCGGCGTATGGCCGCCATTGGACATGTTCGCCATAACCGGCTTGTCGAAATTCTTGCAGGCGATTTCCATTTCCTCTTCAGAGGTCAGCGCCTCTGGGAAGATCACGTCAGCACCTGCCTTGTCATAGGCTTCAAGACGACGCAGCGTGCCATCCATGCCTTCGCTCTGGCGCGCATCCGTACGCGCGATGATCAGGAAGTTTTCCTTGTCCTCGCGGGCATCGACAGCGACCTTGATCTTTTCCACCATGTCTTCCAGCGGGATCAGGCGTTTGAAAGGAGTGTGACCACACTTTTTCGGGAATTCCTGATCTTCGAACTGAATGGCGGTCACGCCGGCTTTCTCATAACCTTTGACGGTATGGTGGACGTTCAACAGGCCACCATATCCGGTATCTGCGTCCGCAATCAGCGCGCCCGTGCTCACCCGTGCCAGCGTTTCCATGCGGTTCAGCATTTCGGTATAGGTCGCGATACCAGCGTCCGGCAGGCCCCAGGCAGAGGCGGTGAGCCAATAGCCCGTGCCATAGACGAGATCAAAGCCAACCTTATTGGCGATCACGGCGGTGATCATGTCCTGAATGCCCGGGACAACGAAGAATTTTCCAGATTCCAGTTTCTGACGAAAGATAGGGTCAGCCAATTGAAAGCTCCTTTGAACCTTTTGGCGCAAACCTAACGACTTTCCCTTTCGGGCGGTTTTCACATTCAGGGGTTTGTTCGACCAGTGAACATTCACCGTGCGTGCAGACAGATGCGATCAGCAGTGCGATAAGCTCACTGTAACAAGTCAATTCCACGTGCGGCAGTGAAGAAGAGGACATCGTGAACTTTACCTTCAAGACACCCCCGAAGATCATTTTTGAGAGCGGAAGCGCCGGTCGATTGGGGCAGCTGGTGCGGGCAACCATGAAGCGTCCGGTCTTCGTGACCGATGAGGGCGTCATGAAGGCTGGCCTGACCAATGATGCGCTGGACAGCCTGCGTGACGAAGGTCTGGATGTGCTCGTGTTTGGCGACGTGGTGGCTGATCCGCCAGCCTCTGTCATTCGTGAGGCTGTGAAGGCAGCAAAAGCACATGGCGCCGATGGCGTGATTGGATTTGGTGGCGGCTCATCACTTGATACGGCAAAGCTGATCGCTGTTCTGATCGATTCCGATCAGTCACTCGAAGATGTCTATGGCGTGGATAACGTCAAAGGCGCGCGGCCACCGCTTGTCCTGTTGCCGACCACTGCCGGGACAGGCTCAGAAGTGACGGCGATCTCCATTGTCACGTCAGATGACCTACAGAAGATCGGTGTTGTGTCTGACCAGCTGTTTGCAGACCTGGCTATCGTTGATCCGAAGCTGACCCTGACCGCACCGCGCGGCGTGACTTCCGCGACGGGCATTGATGCCATGGTGCATGCGATCGAAGCTTACACGTCCAGACTTTTGCGCAATCCGGTTTCCTGCGCCCTTGCCAAAGAAGCGCTCGGCCTGCTGGCGAATAATCTTCTGACCGCGTGCGAAGAACCAGACAATCTCAAAGCGCGTGAAGCCATGTCGATCGGTGCCACGCTGGCCGGTCAGGCCTTTGCGAATGCGCCGGTCGCGGCTGTACATGCCATGGCCTATCCGTTGGGCGCGCTCTTCCACGTGCCGCATGGTGTATCGAATGCTCTGATGCTGTCGCCGGTTCTCAAGTTCAACGCGGCCGTCGCAGCCGATCAGTATGCTGAGCTTGGTCCTGTTGTCGGCGTTGGCGCGGATGCCAATGCCTTTATCGACCACATGATTGATCTCTGCCAGAAAAGCGGAACGCCGCTGCGGCTGACCGATGTTGGCGTCAATCACAATGATCTGCCGCGCATGGCAGAAGACGCAGCCAAAAACGAGCGTCTGATGAAGAACAATCCGCGCGAAGTGACATATGACGACGCGCTGCGCCTTTATGAGGAAGTGCTCTGACCGGCATAAAGAAAAAGGCGGCCACTGGCCGCCTTTTTTGTGTGTTGCTGTAGAGGCAGACTAGTTGACCGCAATGTCCTCGATCGTCTCGCGAAAGCCCTCACGGGTTTCGGCATTGGCCGCTTCTGTCGCTTCCTTGCGGGCCAGATAGAAGAGCCGGTCCAGAAAATCCTGACGCCAGGTTTCGCGCTCCTTCAGAGCGGCTTCGTCCAGCTCCAGTTTTTCGATGCCAGCAGCAAGGTCGAGGCCGTTGAGTTTGGCGACCCGTTCCTGCGCATCCATACGGTCACGCATGACGGACATCTCATTGGCCAGAACCATCACCATGGACATGAGCTGGTCGACGCCATCCGGCTTATAGAATTGTGGGCGTTTGCCTTTGGCGTCTTTGATGACGTGTGGGCGTTCGTCGGCTGTGTCGTCAAACATTAGGCTGCCTCGCTTTTGGCCAGAGGTTTATGGGCAATCAGGACTTCCCAGCCACCACCGGGCGCGAATTCACCGGCTGTGAAATCCCGGTCAGCAACAGCTCCGGTTGAGCTTTCATCATACCCGGCTGATTGCGCATTGAATTCCATGACGGCCATCGGGGCGGTATCAAAGCGGACCTGATCGCGCGGGAAGCCCGCTTTTTCAGCCAGGTTGATCTGGTCCATATCGCGCATTGCGCCCCAGAACGGCTCGTTATTGTACCAGGTCTCATTGTCCAGAATGAACTGAGTGAAGGGGTCCATCAGGTCAAATGGCGGCAGATCCGCGTGGATCATCACGCCGCCCGGAGACAACAGACGTTCGCACTCCTTGAAGATTTTCGGCATGGCTTTGCCGCTCGTCTCGTGCAGCAGGATGTGGCTGACAACGAGATCGAAATAGCCGTCTTCAAATGTCGTTTCTTCTGCGTTCATCTGCGCAAAATTGACGTCCTTACCCATGGCTTGTGCGCGTGCATGCGCATAGCGGATCACCGGTGCACCGACATCGATCCCCCAGATTTCTGCATCCGGGAAGTATTCCTTATAGGGCAGGGTGGAGTGACCAACCGTGCAGCCCATGTCGAGAATGCGGCGCGGTTTGAAGTCCGGCATATTGCGTCTGAGATAGTTACAGACCGAGCGGCCCATATCGTCATTGTTCGGGCCAGTGTAACCCATTGTGTAGAGATAGACGCCGCGGTCATAGAGAACGCCAGCTGCAACATCGTCTTCGGTGACTTCAGAGCAATACCCGCCCGGCATGCAGTGAATGTCGATGGCGCTGACATAGCGTGGCGGCACAAAGTCTTCCGGAATGACCAGCTTGGTATCTGCCTTTTCAGACAGGGTTTTGGCCTTCTCGATCAGCTCGGGAAGTTGACGATCAATGCTGACATTGGTGGATTCCCAAAGCAGTTCCTGCGCAATCCGGTTGATGGAGGCATACATCTGGAAATAGCCGTCATCGACCATGCCTTTGCGGATGTCCTGACGGTTCTGCGGCTTGCGGCCTTCTGCCTTTTCGAAGGCGGGCGCAACACGGTTTTCGTAGATGGGCTGAAGGCCCGGCAAGAGCGTTTGCTGGATAAAGCCCTTCAGGCTCTTGGTGAATTCCTGGCGCGAAGCTTCGTCATGCGTGCGCTCTGGCAGCATGTCGTGTTCGGCCTGTTGAAAGATGTTGAGCATGCGCACCTCCTTCTTTTGTCACGATGGGCGTGACAGTTCCCGGACGTGTATTTGACGGTCTTGTCGGGCGTGGTTCAGCTGGCTCGAAGGGATTGTTCACCTGTCGGATAAATCCGGGGCCACAGGCGGGCTGTGAGCTGCAGAATGCGTCAAAATGCCTGAACACTGGCGCGATAAGGGCGGTGTGCAAGCACATGCTCAATCCGCAGGATGGCCGCTGGCCATCAGGTTTTCTTCGCACAGAGAGCAAATTCAAACTGCGACAAAGTCGACATCGCTTCCATTCGTAATAACTCGTAAATCGAGATGCGCGCAGTCTTTATATGAGCGAAATCTAATATTCTCTTTGCACAACCACGACTTGCCAGTATAGCGAACACAATGACACAAACCTTTTCGCCTGATGACCCAACTCACCAAATCCTGCTTTCATTATTGCGAGGCTTTTACTGGTTTGACGAAGGACTTTTGAACTTCCTGAAGTCCAAGGGCTGGCCGACCATTACCCGTCCCCAATCCATGGTGATGGCGAACATCGCGATGGGCGTGAAACATCCATCCGATATTGCGCGAAAACTCGGCATTAGTCGTCAGGCCATCCATGCGACCCTGAAATCCATGATCGCGATGGATATGGTTCAGCTCGTCAGTGACCCGACAAACAAGCGCGTCAAGATTGTTGATCTCACGCCGACGGGTGAACGCATGCGTGAAGATGCTCAGCACGCCATGACGGTGATGGTGGAAGAACTGACAAACCGCATCGGCAAGAGCAATCTGCAAAAAGCGGCCGTTGCGCTTGATCTGGACTGGGGGACGCCGATGTCGTTTCCCATGGACAAGCGCTGATCAGACCCGACCCGCGACGGGTAGCAGAGCGCCGGTCACGGCTGACGACAAGGGTGACAGCAGGAACTCGAACACTTGAGCGAGTTCTTTCGGTTTGACCCATTTTTCAAAGTCATCATCGGGCATATCGGCGCGATTGGCAGGCGTGTCGATAATGGTTGGCATCACTGCATTCACGCGAATATCACGGTCTTTCAATTCAGAGGCCAGGCTTTCGGTCAGACGCGATACAGCCGACTTTGTGGCCGTGTAGGCCGCCATGCCTGTATCAGCCTTGTGCGTTGCCGCGGCGCTGACATTCACAATTGCGCCGCCGGTCTCTGCAAAATGCGTAAGCGCAGCACGTGTGGTGTTCAGGCAGGTTTTGACATTCAGTGACCAGAGCTTTTCCCAGGTGTCGACCGATCCGTCTTCAACGGTTTCCCACGCAAAGCCGCCAGCAATGTTCACAAGCCCCGAAATGGGACCGTGCTTGGCGGCGATCTCTGCAAGAGCTGTGTTCGCAGACATGGCATCCGTCAGGTCGATCCCGCCAAGATAGTGCTCCAGCTCGGCTTCCGGCGGGGCTGTGTCCGCGATGTCGATGCCGACGACCTGGATGTCTTTACGCGACAGATATGCCGCCGTGGCGGACCCGAGTGCGCCAGCTGCGCCGGTGATGACGACCACACCAAATGCCATATTTCCTCTCCCGTTTTCTTTCCAATTGACCGTGCCTGCGTGTCGAACACAAGTCCGTGCGTTGACCTTCGTTCCATCTTGTCAAAGCGATCTCGCAAATGTGAGACTGAACGCGGGAGGCAGGACTCGCGGGACAGCGAGCCTGATGAAAACGAAAACGGATACAAAAAATGAGTTCAGACAAGGTTTCGTCGCGCATCCGCGCGCGGCTGCGTGCCGCCGACAAGCCATATTTTGCCAATGACAATATCTCGGACTTCCTGCACGAGGGAGAGCTGGAAGCGCTGCAAAGCGAAGTCGAAGAGGCGATGCAATCCGTTCTCGAGAGCCTGGTGATCGACACCGAGCATGATCACAACACACAGGAAACAGCCAAGCGCGTGGCGAAAATGTACGTACAGGAGGTGTTTGCGGGGCGCTACACGCCCGCGCCACCCGTAACGGAATTCCCGAACGCGCAGTCACTGAATGAGCTGATGATTGTCGGGCCGATCACGGTGCGAAGTGCGTGCAGCCACCATTTCTGTCCAATCATTGGCCGGATATGGATTGGCATCATGCCAAGTGCGAGTTCCAATCTGATCGGGCTTTCCAAATATACGCGCCTGACCAACTGGATCATGTCCCGCCCGCAAATTCAGGAAGAAGCGATTGTTCAGCTGGCCGACGCCCTGGAAGCTTTGCTCGAGCCGAATGGTATTGCGGTGGTGATGGAGGCTGATCATTTCTGCATGCACTGGCGCGGTGTGAAGGATGAAAACACGCAGATGATCAACTCGGTGATGCGCGGCGCGTTTCTGGAAGATGCCTCTCTACGCCGTGAATTCCTGACATTGATCCGACTTCGCAACTAGTTCGCTTCGGCGAGTATCGTCCGGTCTATGGCGCCCACAGATGTGACGCCGCAAAGGCCCATTGTCGTCGCCATTTCATGTTTCATGATGGAGAGCAGCTGGTCGACGCCTGCCTCTCCGCGTGCGCCGAGGGCATAGACCCAGGCCCGGCCGATCATCACGGCATCAGCCCCGAGTGCCATCATCCGGACGACATCCAGACCGGAGCGGACACCGCCATCCGCCAGAATTTTGATGTCATTGCCAACCGCTTCGCGAATGCCTGGCAAAGTATGCGCGCTGGAAATGGCACCATCGAGCTGGCGTCCGCCATGGTTGGAGACGACAATGGCGTCTGCGCCGAGATCTGCGCAATGGCGTGCATCTTCCGGGTCCAGAATGCCTTTCACGATCAATGGCTTTTTCCATTTCTCGCGAATGGCGCGCAAATGATCCCAGTTGACGGAGCGATCGAAATTCTTCGAAAGCCAGCCGAGAAAGTCTTCCAGTCCGGAATCTGTGCCGAGTGCTGATGCCACATTGCCGAGCTTGTGAGGCCGTCCCATCAGGCCGACATCATAACTCCAGCGCGGATGGGTGATAGCCTGCCAGGCGCGTTGCAGCTGATTGTTGAAGGCAGACGGGCCGGACAGCCCTGAGCGTTCGTCGCGATAGCGTTTGCCGGGCATGGGGAGGTCGACCGTGAAAACGAGCGCGCTGCAACCGGCGGCATCGGCGCGGGCGAGCATTTCGTCCATAAAGCCCTTGTCCTTCAGCATGTAGAGCTGAAACCAGAACGGCGCATTTGTCGCTGTGCTGACCTCTTCGACCGAACAGAGGGAAACGGTGGAGAGCGTGAACGGCACGCCATGACGTTCGGCGGCTCGGGCCGCCTGCACTTCGCCGCGCCGGGCATTCATCCCGGCGATCCCGACCGGAGCGAGCACAATCGGTGCAGACAGCTCCTGTCCGAAGAGGGACGTGGAGAGATCGAGCGTGGAAATATCCCGCATCACGCGCTGGCGGACAGCGATCCCGGCAAGATCGCTGACATTGCGTTTCAGGGTCGTCTCCGTAAAGGAGCCGCCATCAATGTACTCAAACAGAAAAGGCGGCAAACGTCGGCGTGCGGCCTCGCGAAAATCGTCGGTCGAAGCGATGATCATGTGTCAGCCTGCCTTCCACGCCTTAGGAGCATTCTCCGCGACTGGCGACGGAAACGCCTTTTGAGGCAGCAGAGCAGGCATTTGAGTATGTGTTGCCGTCACATCCACACACCGGATCATACTGCATGGTACAGATTTCCGGCTTGGGCTGGCAGGTGCCCGCCGCGTCGGCAATGCTCGAACAGGCATTGGCATCCATGGCGCAATAATCGGTTTCAGCAGCGCACTGAATACCGGCGATCCCGCCGCACATTTCGCCCGTCATGGCCATTGGCGGCGTGTTTGATGCCGGTGGTGGCTCTGTGGTCTGGCATGCGCCGAGCAGGCCCAGCATACCGATGGTCATTGTCAGAGTTTTGAAGGTCAGCGCCATAAATTCCTCCCAGGAACAGGTCAGACTGGCAGGGTGGGCTGGAAGTGAAAAGCCGTCAACTGACGGCTTTTGCAGAAATGATTATATGATGTTGAAAGCGGCTTTAGTGCTGGCTTTCCGGTGTGGTGACTTTCAGGCCGTCCAGTTCATCAGACACGCTGATCTGACAGGACAGGCGAGAGTTTTCCTGCACACCTTCGGCAAAATCCAGCATGGATTGTTCCATCGCTTCACGTTCGCCGGTTTTGTCGAGGAAAGCTTCATCGACATAGACATGACATGTTGCGCATGCGCAGGCGCCGCCGCAATCGGCATCAATGCCTGGAATATTGTTCCGCACAGCGGCTTCCATCACGCTTTCACCGAGATTGGCGTCAACGTCACGTTCTGTGCCTTCATGATCTACGTAGATGATCTTTACCATTTTTGTTTCCTGCTCCCGTTTATTATCCTGCTGCAGCAAGTGCTTTTGTCATTATATCTTTCATGGATACAGATGTATCCGCGATTTCTTCTTTAGAGACTGTTGCTCCTTGAGCAATCAAACGCTTCGCCGTCAAGAACTCTGGCGGCGCATTTGCGGCATCAACGGCAATTAATGTGTCACCCTGGAAGTAGAAAACGGCAAAACTGCCCGTTGTCGGGTCGCCGCGCGTGACCGCCTGGTCCGCATCCTGCGACAGACCGGCGATCTGAAGTTTGACGTCATACTGATCTGACCAGAACCATGGCACATCTTCCATCGGGCGCGGCTTCTCGCAGATATGCGCCGCTGCGATCTTGCCTTGCTCGATTGCGTTGTGAACGCTTTCCAGACGGCCTTCACGTCCATAATGAACAAGCGGGCGGTGAGCGCAATCGCCGATCGCGTACACATCGGGATCATTGGTGCGCGCATCCCGGTCGACCAGAATGCCGTTCTTGCAGGCAATGCCGGCGTCCGAAGCGAGCTCTTCATTCGGCAGAATACCGATGCCAACCAGCACAAGATCAGCCGGAACAAGCTCATCATTGCCGAGCAGGGCGTCGGTCACCTTGCCATGCTTGTCACCTTTTAGCTCCATCAGGCGCGCGCTGGTGCGGACTTTTACGCCATGGTTTTCGTGCAGCAGCTGATAAAAGGCAGACATGGTCGGTGATGTCACGCGGGCAAGAACGCGCGGTGCCATCTCCAGCACGGTCACATCCAGTCCCAGTTCGCGCGCAACAGCGGCGGCTTCCAGTCCAATATACCCGGCGCCCACAATCACGATGCGATGGGCTTCCTTCATGTGCGGCTTGAGCATATTCACGTCTTCAAGCGTACGAAGGTCGAGCACGTTTTCCAGGTCTGCGCCCGGCACCGGCAATGGGCGCGGACGTGAGCCGGTCGAGATGATCAGCTTGGTATAGCCGAGCTCCGTACCATCTTCGAACTGGACGGTTTTGGCGGCGCGGTCGATTTTCGACGCGCGCTTACCGGTTTCCAGCGTGATCTTGTTGTCAGCATAAAACTGATACGGCTTCAGAAAGAGCCGCTCACGGTCCAGCTTGCCTTTCAGATATGCCTTCGACAGAGGGGGACGCTGATAAGGCGGGGCCAGCTCGTCGCCGACAAGCACAATCTCTCCCGCATATCCCATTTGGCGCAGTGAAACTGCAGCCTGACCACCTGCCTGGCCTGCGCCGATGATAACGACACGCTCCTGGCTAGACATGACTCCTCCCCTTTTTCTTTTTTATGACGCCTGCGTCATGTTTTTTCAAGTCGCTTGCTGATGAGGTCACTTCCTCGTAGGCAAAGAATATGAATGCAAGCATTTTTCGACGATTGAAACTAGCCGGGGAGGCGGAAACACGTGCGTTCGGCGCCAAATTGGCGACGCTTCTGCAACCGGGCGATGTGGTGGCGCTTTATGGAGACCTCGGTCGTGGGAAAACCACGCTCTCGCGCGGCCTGATCCGAAGTCTGACCGGACCGGAGCAGGATGTACCCAGCCCGACCTATACGCTTGTTCAGACATATGATGTGGGTGATGAGACGATCTGGCACTTTGACCTATATCGTGTCGAACATCCTGATGAAGTCATTGAACTTGGTTTTGAAGACGCCTTGAATGACATCTGTCTCATTGAGTGGCCGGAAAAAGCCGGAAGATATCTGCCAGAAGACCGACTCAGCATAGAGATTTCGGGTGATGGTGAAACACGTACGCTCGCGCTTCTGCCGGGCACGCCAGAATGGGAAGTTCGATTGAATGGACACTTCGGCAATGAGTGAACGCGAAGCAGCTCGTGTGGCGTTTCTTCGCCGTGTCGGCTGGGGCGATGCTGAGCGCATTTCGCTCGGCGAAGACGCGTCAACGCGCCGTTATGAACGTTTGAAGCGCGGCGATAACATTGCGATTTTCATGGATGCGCCGCCTGCCGCAGAAGGCAAGCCCTGCGGACCGGATGCAACCGAGCATGACCGTGTGCTCGCAGGCTGGAACGCCCGCACGCGGCTGGCCGCATGCCGGGTGGATGCATTTGTGGGGGTCGGGCAATTCCTCAACAAGCTGAATCTGTCAGCGCCGGAAGTCTATGTTTTTGACGTCGAAGAAGGTTTCGCCATCCTCGAAGATCTGGGCGACGGTATTTTCGCGCGTGAACTTGAAAAAGGCGCGGATGAGCGGACGCTCTATCTCGCGGCCATTGATTGTCTGGCGGAAGTTCACAATCAGCAGGCGCCCACCGAGGTAAAAGCTGAAGAGTGGGTCTGGCCGATCCAGTCCTATGATCGCCTCGCCATGTCGACGGGGGCCGATCTCTTTCCGAAATGGTATCCGGCGCTGGACTCGACGGTAAAGTTCAATGGGTCGCTTGCCCGCGATTTCGCTGAAGTAAGTGAAGCCCTCTGCGAGCATCTCGCGCTCTTGCCGCAAGTCTTCATGCTGCGTGATTACCATGCGGAAAATCTCGTCTGGCTGCCAGAGCGGGATGGTCTTGCGAAAGTCGGCATTCTCGATTTTCAGGATGCGGTTCGTGGGCCTGCAGCCTGGGATATTGCCATGTTCGTTCAGGATGCGCGCCGGGATGTCTCACCACAGGTGCAGATGGATGTCGTGCGACGCTAT
Source organism: Ponticaulis profundi (assembly GCF_042659465.1). Taxonomy (NCBI): domain Bacteria; kingdom Pseudomonadati; phylum Pseudomonadota; class Alphaproteobacteria; order Hyphomonadales; family Hyphomonadaceae; genus Ponticaulis; species Ponticaulis profundi. The sequence goes on from NZ_JBHSSW010000012.1 coordinate 127,373, forward strand.
CTGGACCGAACGGGCATGTCGGAGACCATGTTCGCACGTGATCTGGCGATTGCCGGTGCAATCAATGCCTTGCGTATTCTCGGTGTGTTCGCCCGATTGATTACGCGCGATAACAAACCGCGCTATGGCGCTTTCCTGCAGCGTGAATGGCATCATTTGCTGTCCTGTCTGCGCGATCCGGTGCTGGAAGACCTGTATTTCGTTCTGTCGCGGGCGGTGCCTGAAATGGGGCGCAGCTAATGGCGCTCGCGATCCGAACCGCCATGTTTCTTGCGGCGGGTCTGGGCACCCGCATGCGGCCTTTGTCAGAGCAAACGCCAAAGCCGCTCATTCCGGTCGCCGGTAAGGCCCTGATGGACCACGTTCTGGACGCGGCTGTTGACGCGGGCGTCGAGCGGGCCGTTGTGAATGTGCATTATCTGGCCGATCAGGTCGAAGCGCATATGGCAAACCGGACCGACATTGAGGTGATCATATCTGATGAGCGTGACTGCCTGCTCGAAACGGGCGGCGCGATCGTCAAAGCCCGCGATGTTCTGGGTGATGATCCGGTTTTCATGGTCAACACAGATGCGTTCTGGGTCGATGCGCGGAACAATCCGTTTCAGCAATTGAACGATGCCTATGACGGCGAGCGCATGGATGATCTATTGCTGCTGGCTGATCGTCGGCGCAGTCTTGGTTATGCGGGCAAAGGCGATTTTGACCTGCTGGCGGATGGTCGGATCAGCCGCCGCGCCTCTGATCGGGAAACGCCCTGGGCTTTTGCGGGCGTGCGCGTCACCAATGCGGCGCTCTACAGGGATGAAGCTGAGCGCCCATTCTCGGCCAATCTGATCTGGAACCGCAGCCTTGAAGCCGGGCGACTTTACGGTCTGCCGCTTGATGGGCAGTGGATGCATGTTGGTGACCCGGGTGCCATCAAGGCGACGGAAGCCTGGATTGCAGAGCATCAAAGCTGATGAGCGGGTCGCTTGATACCGCCCTGTTTGGTGATCGCCGTTTCTTCACGCTCCCGCCCGGCAGCGACTTTCTCGGTATTCTGGCAGAAACACTGATTGAGATCACGGATGCGCGTCGCCGTCCTGAAGCGCTGTCTGATGCCCTGATTTTCGTGCCGAACCGGCGCTCCGCGCGGGTGCTGGCTGGCCGCCTGTTCGACGCAATGGGTGGAAATGCCTTTCTGCCGCCGGATATCCGTCCTCTGGGCGATGCCGGCGACAATGATCCGGCTCTGCTCGGCGAACTGGCCGACATTGATGTGCGCCCGTCCATGCCGTCCGGTGTGCGTCTTGGCTTTCTGACGCGGCTTGTCATGTCATGGCATGAAACGCGCGGCATTCAGCTGACGCTTGCCTCGGCGAGTTCTGTGGCAAGGGATCTGGCCCGGCTGCTGGATCAGGCAGCGCTTGTCGGCGATGTCGACTGGTCGAAACTCGAAGACATCGGACTGGAGACAGATCTCGCTGCGCACTGGCAGGTATCCGTGGACTTCCTGTCCATTGTGTCCGATCTCTGGCCCAAAATTCTCGAAGAGAATGGTTTTTCGGACACCTCGGAAAAAGACCGGCTTGCTGCCGATGCCATGCGGGCACGCTGGCGCCGTACGCCTCCGCAGACACCGGTGATTGTTGCAGGCTCGACCGGTACATCGCCTTCGTCACGCAAGCTGATGGAAGGTGCGGTGCAACTACCGCGCGGAGCGGTTTTGTTTCCGGGGCTGGATACCGAAGTCGATGAGCAGACCTGGCGCGCCATTCTGGAAAGCCCAAGCCATCCCCAGCACGCCTTCGCCGATACGCTCGAAGCGCTGAAGGTCGAGCTTGCCGACGTTGGACTTCTGCCGGGTTTTGCCGAAGACGGCGCGATGTTGCCGCGTCGAAAGCTGATTCAGGAATCGCTTGCACCTGCTGATGCGACGGCCGATTGGGTGAATCGCCTTGAAGGCCGTGCAGCGCCATTGTCTCGCCGGGATATGACAGAAGCCGGTCTCGAGGGCCTGGCACTCATCGAAGCCGAGACAGAGGCCGAAGAGGCTGACGCAATCGCACTGATGATGCGCGAAACGCTTGAGACCGAAGGAAAGACCGCAGCGCTCGTGACGCCGGATGCCGGGCTTGCCAGACGTGTCTCGTCTCATCTGAAACGCTGGGGGCTGCATGTCATGCCGTCGCAGGGCATTCCGCTTTTGCGGACCCGGGCGGGTAGCTTCCTTGTGCGTTTGCTGGACTTTGTGCTGGACCCGGGCGAGCCGGTTGCACTGGCCGCATTCCTCAAACATCCGCTGACCATCATTCTGGAGACAGGCCAGCAGGATGAGGCGATCTCGTTTCTGGAGCGCGGTGTCTTGCGCGGTCTTCGTCGCTGGGACGGGCTCGATGATCTCTATGAATGGACAGGCAAGGCGCAGGATGAGGCCGAAGAAACGCCCTGGCGGGCGCGGATCACGGTTGATGATCACAATGAGGTCGAAGCGCTCGTCTATGGCATCAAAAAGCGCGCAGCGCCGCATCTGCAGACCTTGCATGACATGCTGGCCAGTGAAGATGGTTTTCATCTGCGGCGCTTCGTCGAAACGCTCGCCGAACTCGGCGATGTTCTGACAAAGGCCGAAGAGGTTGAAGGGCCGAGCTTCTTATGGTCGGGCGAAGACGGCGCAGCGCTTGCACGTTTTCTCGAAGATGTTGCCGCAATGGCTGACCAGTTGCCGCCTGTCGCGCGGCATGATCTGAAGCCGCTGATATCCACGCTGGGACGGGATGTACGCGTGCCGGATGCGCTGCCGAGCCATCCAAGACTTTTCATCTGGGGGCCGCTCGAAGCGCGCCTTCAGACATGTGACCTGATGATTCTGGGCAGTCTGAATGAAGGCAGCTGGCCAGAGCCGCCTGCCGTTGATGGATTTCTGCCTCGTCATATTCGCGCGAAGATTGGCATGCCCGATACAGAAGCCCGGATCGGTCTGTCAGCGCATGATTTTGCACAGCTTGCCTGCTCTCGCGATGTCGTGATGACGCGCGCTAAGCGTGTCGATAACAAGCCGAGCGTTGCCTCGCGCTGGTTGTGGCGTTTGCGCATTCTGGCCAGTGGTGCGCTGGAAAGTCTGGATGAGACCGATGTACGTCTGACCCGGTCTCGCGCGCATATTCTGGATTGGGCGCGCGCTCAGCACGAAATCGACGAGAAGATCGAACTCGTCCATCCACGACCCGCGCCGCCTGCGCGTGCCCGGCCGCGCAATATCCGTGTGACAGACGTAACGACGCTTATTCGCGACCCATACGCCTATTATGCGCGCCATATTCTGCAGCTGCAGCCGCTGGACCCGCTGAACACGGCTCTGGGGCCGCGCGAAATCGGCATCGCCATGCACAAGGCGCTGGAAGATAAGGATCCGCTAAAACAGCCTTACATGACAGTTGAGGATCTGGTGGATGCCTTTTCGCAATCACTGGAAGAGGTGGGTGGTGATGCGCTGTTTTTTGCCGAGCGCGAAGGCATCTGGCTGACAGCCGCTCATGAGTATCACACCTGGCTCTGGGCACGCGATCAGCACGTGACAGCACGTGATTTCGAGATTTCCTATGTGCAGGATTTCGAGATTCCATCCGGTACGATCACTCTGCGAGGTCGCGCCGACCTTGTCGAGCGACTGGATGATGAAAGCCTCGCCATTACCGACCTGAAAACCGGCAGACCACCTTCCAACAAGCAGGTGACATCGGGTCTGGAGCCGCAATTGCCATTGCTTGCCATCCTCGCATCGAATGGGAAGGCGTCAGGGCGCGATGACCAGCCTGCCATGAATGGCGATGTAACCGAGCTCTTCTATTTCGGGCTTGGCACCAAAGCGGGCGCGCAGAACCTGTCTGATGGTCGAAATGGGGCCCCTGTCCCGGAGCTGATTGGCGAAGCGGAAAGCGGTTTTCTGAGCCTGATGGAGCAGTATGCCGATCCGTCTCAGCCTTATCTGTCGGGTCCCCGCGTGAAGTTTCTCTCCCGTTTCGGGGATTATGATCGTCTGGCCCGCCGCGGTGAGTGGGGAGATGCCGGTGCAGAGCCCGGAGGAGACGACGCATGATATCGCACCTCACGCCGAAGCAGGCTTACGACCATGTCACCGGGCAACAACAGCTTGCAGCCTTGCCGGATGCCTCCGCCTGGGTGTCGGCGAATGCCGGTTCTGGCAAAACCAAGGTTCTGATCGACCGCGTGGCGCGTCTGCTTCTGACAGGCGTTCAGCCCGATAGCATTCTCTGCATCACCTATACAAAGGCGGCGGCCAGCGAGATGCAGCAGCGCCTGTTTAAACGTCTGGGCAGCTGGTCTGTCATGGCAGATGATGCACTCGCTGATGACCTGGCTGAGCTGCAGGGCGCAGGTGTCAGCGTTCTCGACAAGCCTGCACTGAAGAAGGCGCGGGCCCTTTTCGCAAAGGCGCTGGAAACGCCGGGTGGACTGCGCATTGAGACGCTGCATGCTTTTGCCGGACGTGTCTTGCGACGCTTTCCGCTCGAAGCCGGTGTGCCGCCAGGCTTTACTGAACTTGACGACGTTGAAAATGGCCGCATCTGGGAAAGCGCCAGTCGGCGCACGTTCCTGGCCGCACTAAATGACCCTGTGAAACGAGAAGAACTGCGCCATCTGATCCGCAATATTGGCGGTCTTGGTCTGCAGGGTGTGACCGACCTCATAAAGTTCAAGGCCACAGATCTTCGCAATTTTCTCGCGGAATACCCGGATCCGCAGGCGCGCCGTGCGCATCTGAGTGACTTTCTCGGTGCGCCCAAAGACGGCATGGCGGTTTATCTGCAACGCCTCATGATGTCTGAGCTCCCAAGACAGGATATCGGGCGGGCGATGGAGCTTTACCGCGAGCTTGGTAGCAAAACGGATGCGCAGCATGCAGATCGCCTGGAGCGAACGCTCGCTGCGACAGATCCTGAACAGGCGCTTCGTCATTACAGGGATGTTTTCCTGACGGGAGCGGGCGAGCTTCGCAAATCGACATTCACGAAAAAACTACAAGGCACGCTGGTGGATGATCTCTTCCATCCGGCGACCGGACAGGAAACAAACCGCATTCTGCGCGGCCTTGAAGCTCTATCCGCGATACGCCTGCGCGATCGGACCGCGTCGTTGCTCGCAATTGCTGAGCCGCTTCTGGCCGAACAGACCTTTGAAAAGCGACTGCAGGCGGGGCTTGATTTCGACGATCTGATCATTGAGACGCGCAAGCTTCTATCGGGGCAGGGGCTTGCCGAATGGGTGCTCTACAAACTTGATGGCGGCATATCACATGTTCTGCTGGATGAGGCGCAGGACACAAGCCCGGAGCAATGGCGCATTGTGAATGGGCTGGTTGCCGAGTTTTTCGCCGGTGCGTCCACTGATGATCAGGTGCGTACGCTCTTTGTCGTCGGCGATGAAAAGCAGTCCATTTACTCGTTCCAGGGGGCTGATACGGCGCAGTTCCAGTCGGAACGCCAGCGCTTTGCCGCCCGCTCTGCACCAGATGGCGAGGGCGCGCGTGTTCACTTGCCTGAAATCGAGATGTCTTTCCGGACCGTGCCGCAAGTGCTCGATTTTGTGGATGGCGTCTTCAACACGATCTCGCAGGCAGGCCGTGCGCCTTTCTCGACAGAAATACCCACAGAAGCAGACCGGATTCGTCACCACGCCTTTCGTCACAGGCATCGCGGGCAGGTCGATATATGGGGACTGGATGCACCCGATAGCGGCGATGATGGTCTGGCCTGGGATGCGCCGCTCGATATGGAGAGCAAGGTTTCACCTGGCGCGCGCCTTGCTCAGAAGATTGCTGCCTGGATTGAACGGCGTATTCAGTCAGATGATCAGGGTGTCTGGGAAGACGCAAAAGATGCGCGCGTGCGCAAGGCCAGCGCAGGTGATATTCTGATCCTTGTGCGTCGTCGCGGCGCGCTTTTTCACGCCATCATTCAAGCCCTCAAACAGCGCGGTGTGCCTGTCGCGGGCGCAGACCGTGTGAACCTGCTCGATACGCTGGCTGTTCAGGACGTTCTCAATCTGGTGCGCTTCGTGCTGTGTCCGGAAGATGATCTGACGCTCGCCGAGATTATCAAAGGGCCTTTTGTCGGCCTTGTTGATGAGCACGACACCGATCTTTTCGAGCTGGCCTATGATCGCGGGCGTCATTCCATCTGGTCCAAATTGCAGGAAGCAGAAGCACCGAAATATCAGGCAGCTGCGGCGTTCTTGCGATCTGTTCTGGCGCGCCGTCATCTGCCTGCCTTCGAGTTTCTGGATGCCCTGCTGAACCAGCGTCACGGCGCGGAAGACCTGACGGGCTGGCAGATGCTGGACCGGCGTTTTGGCAATCCCGTGCGCGATCCGGTGGAATCGCTGCTCGCGATTGCGGGCGACCTGGATGACGGTGATGCCGCCAGCTTGCAGGTCTTTCTGGATCGGGTCGAACATCAGAACAGCGATATCAAACGCGAGCTTTCCGGGCCTGCAGATGAAGTCCGCGTGATGACGGTGCATGGCGCCAAAGGGCTGGAAGCGCCCATCGTGATTCTACCCGATACCACCAATGTTGCGCCGGATCGCCTGAGCGGCAGTCTCGTCTTCAGCGAAGAGGACATTCCGGTCTGGCTGGAAAGCAGTAAAGGCGAATGCGCCGCTGCGGCTGCCATTCGTGAGCGTGAGAAAGCTCGCCAGGTCGCAGAAAGCCAGCGGCTTCTCTATGTGGCGCTGACGCGTGCGCGCGATCATCTCGTCATTTGCGGGTCATGGCATGGCAGCGCCAATGGTCAGGGCTATGTCGAGGGGAGCTGGTATGATCTCTGCCTGAAGGGACGCGCAAGTGTGGACGGCGCGCTGGACGAAGAAGCGGAAAACGAAGACTGGCAGTTTGGCTCCGTGCCACCCGTTGAGGTGTCTGACGCAAACGGCCAGTCAAAAGCGCCATCGCAGGCCGTTGCGCTGCCATCCTGGATCGGGCAGTCCGTGCGAACCGATGAGCAGGCCGGTGTGCATCGTGCCCCAAGTCAGCTTCTGCCGGGTGATACGCCGGTTCTGCCGCCTTTCGGAAAACAGCACCTCAAGCGGTTTCAGCGCGGACGCCTCATTCACGCCTTGCTGGAAATCCTGCCGGAGGTCGCTGAAGTCGACCGTGAGGCACGCGCCCGGCAATTCCTGGCAAGTTGCCTGGACCCGGATGAGCAGCCGCTGGCCGATGATGTGATGCAGGTCACCTTCCGGGTGCTGAACGCGCCAGAGCTTGCCTCAGTGTTCGGGCCGGTTGGCCGAGCGGAAGCTGCGATTGTCGGCACAGGACCGCATTTGCCGGATGGTCTCATCATCAATGGCCGTGTTGACCGTCTGCGTGTCACGCCCGATGAGGTGCTGGTGGTTGATTACAAGACGGATCGGCCTCCACCAAAGCGTCTGGAAGACGTCGCAATGCCTTATCTTGCCCAGATGGGTGCTTATTTTGACGTTCTATCGTCAACTTATCCTGATAAGTCTGTTAAGTGCGCTTTATTGTGGACCGATGGTCCCCACTTTATGCTCTTAAGCGAATCCGCCATGCTGGATGCGTTAAAGAAGGCGAGAGACAACCAATGATCCCGGTCACCGCGGACCTGGCTCTTGCGAAAAGGTTTGTGTGAACAGGAAGGAGGCTCAATTGGCAGCCGTTGATATTAATGATGATACATTCGACACAGAAGTTCTGACCTCTGATGTCCCTGTCGTAGTCGATTTTTGGGCTGAATGGTGTGGCCCTTGTAAACGCCTGTCTCCGAATGTGGAGCGCGTTGCCGAAGAAATGTCCGGCAAGGTCAAGCTGGCCAAGCTGAACGTTGATGAAAACCCGATCACCATGACGAAATACGGTGTGCGTGGTCTTCCAACGCTCATCATGTTCAAGAATGGCAAAGTCACAGCGACGCATCTGGGCGATATGTCCAAGCAGAAGCTGGAAGAATGGATCAAATCCGAAACCGCGTAAGACCGGTTTGAAAATCTGATCAATGCAATGGCGAAGCGGTCCTAAGTGATCACTTCGCCATTTGCTTTCAGGACGTCTCCTGCCAGATACAGCGACCCGCAAATAAGCAGAGTTTTCTGCTTTGAGGTTTTTGCGATCTCGACGGCCTGGTCGAGGTCAGATGATGTCTCGGCAGGAATGCCATATTTGCTGGCGGCTTTGACGAGTGTTTCCGGCGTCTGGCTTTTCTTGGCACCCGGCAGCGGAATGGCAATCAGCCGTTCGGCGATTGGCGCGATCTCCCGCATGAAGCTTTCGCTGTCCTTTGTGCCAAGCATGGCGCAGATGATCGGCACCGGGGCGCGTTCCTTCAGCGCTGTGCAGATTGCACTTGCCGCATGCGGGTTATGCCCGCCATCCAGGATGACGGTCTTGTTGCCGCTGGCTGTTACCAGCGGGCCAGGTTTGAGGATTTGAAGCCGGGCAGGCCAGCTCGCATTGGCAAGGCCGGTGCGCACCATATCAGGCTGTAGTTTGAAAACCCCGGCAGTGCTGAGCGCCTGAACGGCGAGCGCTGCATTCTGGCACTGGTGCTTGCCCATCAGGCCCGTCTTGATCTTGTCGACAAACAGTCCGTTCGTCTGAAAGGTCAGCGTGGCGTATGGGTCTTTCTCCATCCGCATCACATCGCTCAGTTTTGTGAATGGCGCACCGCGATATGTGGCTTCCGCGCGCAAGGTGCGCTCGATCTCGCGGTCCTGTTCAGCGCTGATGACCGGGCAGCCAGCTTTGATGACGCCAGCTTTTTCCCAGGCAATCTGGCAGAGATTATGGCCAAGCAAATCCTTGTGATCGAACGCAATTGGCGTGATGACGCTGGCCGCTGGTTTGTCGAACACATTGGTTGAATCAAAACGTCCGCCAAGGCCAACTTCCACCAGGGTCAGATCGGCAGGGGTTTCGGCAAAGGCCAGAAAGCTCGCTATCGTCATGCCTTCGAAAAAGGAGAGCGGCTCGCCCGCATTGGCGTCCAGAACCGCGCGGACATGTCGGCGCAGATCAGCATCTGAAATCAGCTCACCAGCAACGCGGATGCGTTCATTCACGCGGATCAGATGCGGAGAGGTATCGACGTGAACCTTCAGCCCATGTGCTTCGGCAATGGCGCGCATAAAGGCCGTAGTCGAACCTTTGCCGTTTGTACCGGCAATATGGATGACCGGAGGCAAACGGTCCTGCGGACGTCCCAGTTTTTCCAGAACGCGCAGCACGGGCGCCGTCGACAGCTTGAACACTGCCGGTTTTGGCAGAGCATCAAACTCCGCCAGCAAGTCATCCAGAAGCAGATCTGACAGGACCGGACCCCGTTGGTTAGACGGCGTCGACCGAAGGCGGCGTCAGAGGTGGCAGGCCGTCAGCTTCACTGTCCTGCTTTGACATCAGGTGTCCGAGCAGGCTGGCCAGCACATTGTGCATTTTGCGGCGATCAACCACCATGTCGACCACGCCCTTATCCTTCAGGAATTCAGAGCGCTGAAAGCCTTCTGGCAGTTTCTGGCGAATGGTCTGTTCGATCACGCGCGGGCCGGAGAAGGCAATCATGGCTTCCGGTTCGGCCAGATGCACATCGCCGAGCATGGCATAAGATGCGGAAACACCGCCGCTCGTCGGGTCTGTCAGAACGACGATGTAAGGCAGGCCTGCCTCACGTACATCCTGAATGGCCAGCGTGGTGCGTGGCATCTGCATCAGCGAGAGCGTGCCTTCCTGCATACGGGCACCGCCGGATGCCGTGCAGACGATCAGGGCCGCATTTTTTGCGACGGCCGTTTCGGCTGCCGTGATGAAGGCCTCACCAGCGGCCATGCCGAGCGATCCGCCCATGAACGCGAAGTCCTGCACCAGAATGACCGCTGGCTTGCCGCCAATCCGGCCAATTGCTGCGGCCATACAGTCGTCCTGATGAATGACTTCTGTGTCTTTGGCCTTGGCATTGGTTTTGGAGATTTTTGACTTCGCCGCTTTCAGGCGGTCGACATAGCGTTTGTCGTCGCGAAAACGCAGAGGATCTTTCGGGACATTCGGAAGCGGGATGGCATCCCACCGTCCTTCGTCAAACATGGAGCGGAAGCGCACAAGCGGACCCACGCGCAGATGCGCACCGCTTGGTGTCACCCAGAGGCTTGCTTCCAGATCGGGGCGATAAATCAGCTCGCCGGACTTCGGGCATTTGACCCAGAGATTGTCGGGTGTGTTTTCCCGGCGACCGCCCATCAGCGATTTCATACCCGGTGGTCGGATATTCGAGAGCCAGTTCATGCGTTTCTCCGTCAAGCGGCTTGGCCTTTTTTCAGACCGGAGGACAGGTCGCGTGTCAATTGCGCGACTCGATCCAGAATTTCATCTTTGTCTGCACCATTGTCTAACTCAGATATGAGATCGACAAAAGCTGACCCGACGACAACGCCGTCGCTGATTGCGGCCATTTCCTGCGCCTGTTCTGCTGTCTTAATGCCGAATCCGACACAAACAGGCAATTGAGACACTTTTTGGGCCATGCCGACACCAGGCGCAATATCGCCGGCCACCGGCTTTCGCCCGCCGGTCACGCCGGTAACGGACACATAATAGAGAAAGCCGCTCGCACCATCCGAAATGATGGACATGCGGGCCTCGTTGGAGGTCGGTGTCGCCAGACGAATGACGGCCAGGTCATGCGGCGCATAAGCGGCGCGCAGAGGCGCGTCTTCTTCCGGCGGCAGATCCACAATGATCGTGCCGTCGACGCCTGCATCGCTTGCGGCCTGCGCAAAGGTTTCAAAGCCCATATGGTGGACCGGATTGGCATATCCCATCACGATGAGCGGCGTGTGGCTGTTCGTTTCGCGAAAGCGCGTTGCCAGTGCCAGAACATCCTTGAGTTTCGTGCCGGATTTCAGGCTGCGTTGTCCCGCGCGCTGAATGGAGGGGCCGTCGGCCATCGGGTCCGTGAACGGTGCGCCAAGCTCGATAATGTCAGCGCCATTGTCCGCCAGCGTGGTCAGAATATCGAAGGTCGTTTCCAGATCCGGGTCACCTGCCATCACATATGCCACCAGGGCGGCCCGATTATCGGCGCGGGCTTTGTCGAAAACGTCTGAAATGCGGGTTTTGGTCATGAGAGCTGATCGCGTCCGATTGAGAACCTGGCTGTAACGTAGGTGTTCCGGCCAAAGCAGGAAGACCCGTTGATTAGAGGCTCTTTCAAAAGCAGACAAGCCCACATACGGCTTTGTCCGGTCCGCGATGTCGGCGTCGTTCTAATTCACGCTGGTCTGCTCCTTCACCCATGTCGAGAATGCAGGCGTACTGCCTGATACCTCGAGCTTCAAAATCGCAGGCGTGTCATAGCTATGCGCGGCTTCCAGCATCTCTTGCAGAGGGGACCAGAGCTCTGCGCGGGTCTTCAGCCACAAAACGTATTCGGCTTCGGCATGCAGTTCATCCTGCCACTCATAGATGGCGGTGACCGGCGCGTCGATATTGGCGCAGGCGGCAAGCCTTTGCGTGACGGCGGCCCTGCCGAGACGGTCAGCTTCTGCCGCTGTTCCGCAATTCACACGCACGAGAATGAGATCGGTCATGCGTCTCAGACGCTTTTGCCGTCGACGTCCTGAACTGTCAGCTTGGAGAGGTCCAGCGCATCGATACAGTTCAGATTGATCGCAGCAATCTCCATTCCGTCAGGCATTTTGCCAAAGGCGAAGCTCTCAACCCCGCATGTCTTGCAGAAATTGTGATCAATCGCGCCCTTGTTGAAGTGATAGGTCGACCATTCGCCTTCGCCTTTCTTGAGGGTGAAGGCTTCGCGCGGGACGAACGCAAGCCGGAAGCCCTTCATGGCGCAGTGTGAGCAATTGCAGACGATGGCTTCGTTGAACTCACCCTCGACGGCATAAGCAATCTTTCCGCAATGGCATCCGCCTGTATATGTCGTCATGTGTCTGCTTCCTCTTTGATCCTGTCTGGCATGCTAGACACAGAAAGACATGGCGTCGATGGGGAAGACTCACGTCGACAAAACACAGGCGTGACCGAACAAGCTTCAGGCAGATTTCTGTCAGTTTCCAACCCTCTCAAAAGGGTCACTTGACCCGGCATCATCTGCTCGCAAAGGCTGTCATCAGCAATTTGTGAGGGAGTGGCAGACATGCGGCGCAGGGATTTTCTGACAGCAGGCGCGGGGCTTGGAACAACGGCCCTGGCAGGATGCGTAACACCGGCAACGACGTCGTCAGCGGTTGCGCTGCCGGGCGCGCCCGGTGATGCGCTGGTCCAGCCCATTGGCGCGCCCATGCGGCCGATCAAATCATCCATGGACCGTGTCGCGCGGACGATTGTTGGCCTGCGCCCCTTTCGAAAGCCAGGGCCAAGGCTGGAAAGCGTCAAAGTCGGATCAAAGGATGTCGTCCACAATTACGGGCATGGCGGGGGCGGGGTTTCGCTGTCCTGGGGCGTCGCAGAGATGGCCGCGTCCATGGTCAAGGATTTCGGGCGCACGGACATTGCCGTCCTCGGATCGGGCTCAATTGGTCTTTCGACCGCGCTCGACTTGCAGCGCGCAGGGGCCGATGTGACGATTTATGCCAAGGATTTTCCGCCTTACACGACCTCGAATGTGGCAGGCGCCATGTGGCACCCTGTTACCCTGTTTGAGCGTGATCAGGTAACGCCGCAAACGCTGGCGATGCTCGATCTTGCGTCGAAAATCGCTTTCAGCCGTTTCATTCGCTATGCCAATGATCCGAAATACGGAATTTACTGGATCCGGCAGTATTCCTTCAGCGACCGGGAAATGAGCACGACTTACCCCTATGTTGGCGGCGACGCGCTCTATCCGGGGCTTGTCCGCAACCAGCCGAATGGTCCGTTCGGATTTGCCCGCTACGACGCCTATTACACGCTGATGATCGATTCAGACATCTATATGCGCGCGCTCGTGAATGACTTCCTGTCCAATGGCGGCAAGATGGTGGAGCGAAGCTTCGAGAGCGAATCCGATCTGGAAGCCCTGCCACAGACCAGCATTGTGAACTGTTTGGGGCTCGGGGCTGGCAAGGTGTTTGGCGATGAGAGCATCATTCCGGCACGTGGCCAGCTGTCCTTTCTCCTGCCGCAGAACGACATTGAATATGGCTATGCGGGCGGCACCAAAGACCATGGTCTGCTTTATTCCTTCCCACGCAAAACCGGCATTTTGCTCGGCGGTTCGGTCGACAAGGGCGACTGGGATATGAATGTTCGCGAGGATGAGGTCCGGCGCATGGTGGAGGGACATGCCTGGCTGGCATCAAAGCTTGGCTGATGGTCTGCGTGCTTGACCGGCTCTTCCGGTCAGCATATTTCTGATGTGTCTGAAATCTATGAGGTTTCAGACACATTGGGGGACATATCATGAAACATTTTGCGATACCGCTCTTGAGTGCGCTTTTGCTGCTGACAGCATGTGGCGGATCTGAAACCAGCGCGACGAATGACACTAAGGCTACGGCGTCTTCGGCGTCTTCGGCGTCTTCGGCGTCTTCGGCGTCTGGCCTGAATGCCTGGGGAAAATCCCTTGTCCGCGAAGACGGGTGCCATCCGGATATTGCGCGAGCCATGCAACCGTTTGAGGCGGATTACGGCCAGTGCACCATGCCGACATTTGAAGAGGTTTGCGGTGCGGGCACGTTCGACGCGGGCGTTCAACTGATTGCAGAAACATTCGAGCGCGATGTTGAGCAGGTCAATCCATGGGGATGGGCGTGTGCCCGTTCCGGAAATATTGAAAATGCGCTGACGGCGGGTTGTATGACGCGCACACGCGCCTCCGAAGAATCCTGTCGTTGTGCGGCCCGCAAAACCATCGCGGCAGAAAGCGCGCCGATCCCGGAACTCCTGTCCTATACGGAAAATCAGGACATGGTGACGGCCAAGGCGACCTATCCTGACTATCTGGGCGTGATCGGTGCGACATCGGCGGCTGACCTGACGAAAGAGAATGCCGAAAAGCAGGACCAATTCATGGCCGCCTTCACGCATCACTATGAGCGTTGGGAAGCTGAGTGCCAGTAATCAGGCCCAGTAATCAGGCGGAGTGAGGCCGTTTAGGCCTCACCCAACTTATCCGACCCTTCGTGTGCCAGCCTATAATGTCCGCATGCATGGCGGTGAGCCGGTCCGGACAAGGCTTGATCCATGCAGGCAATCTGCAGCTCTGAAGCCTGACAATCTTCAGCACTCAGCTTGCGGGCGGCTGTCACCGTCAGGGTAACGCATGCTCCATCCGATATGCGGACGACCCGTATATTGGGCGCAGGAGACCCCTTGCTTTTTCGGCATTTGTGCCGGGAAAGCACCCCATTGTAAGTATCTGGCCCTGACGGTGATCGCCGCCCGGCTCACATTTTCAAAAGCGCTCGCGATGCTTTGCGTCCGACGAGATACGTTCTGTAGGCTGAAGGTCGCTGCGAAACGCAGACGACCTCGCAGGCGCATCACACGATAGATCCGTCATTCAACTCAGGATATTTGTTCAAAGGCTGCCCGGCGCATCCAGTGGCGCAATTGGCATATGCCGGGCAACGAAAATCGTTCAGGCGGGTTTGTTAGCCATGATCGAAATCGTCTCCCTGCTTGGCCTGTTGTGTCTTTATGTCTGTGGCTTCGTGCTGCTGTTTGGTGTCATCGCGCCATATCTTCCGCAACGGGCCTGGTGGATCCGCATCTGGGTGTATGGGCGCCAGCAAACCATTCTGCTGCTGGGCTTCATCTGTCTGCTTCATGTGCTGGTCTGGGGCGTTTCAACCCTGTTCGCAGCCTGTTTTCTGACGGCGGCCATGCTGGGCATGGTGTGGTGCTTTGCAGAAATCTTTCCTTACTTTTCCATGGGACGGAAAGAACTGGAAAGCGCCGACGGGACAGGCGATTGCGTGTTCTCGGTTCTGTTGCTGAATGTTCTGGAAGAAAACGACCAGTACCAGCGTGCGCTCACCTGCATTCGCGAAGCCGATGCCGATATGGTTCTGCTCTGTGAAACCAATCAGGCCTGGGCAGATGCGCTGCGTCCGCTCGAAGACGTTTATCCGCACACATATCTTCTCCCTCTGGAAGACCATAACGGCCTGCTGTTCTATTCGCGTTTTCCGATGGATCAGGTGGATCTGCATTATCTGTGTCAGCCGCACATACCGTCGCTGTTCATTGACCTTCATGTGGGTGAGAACTGCCCGTTGCGGTTATACGCCATTCACCCGCGTCCACCGCGTCCGGAAGACGATGTGGAAGACCTTGATGACGAGCTGATCATTATTGGCCGCGATGCCTGCCATCATGACTGCCCGGTGCTTGTCATGGGCGATCTGAATGAAGTGGGCTGGTCGCCTGCCATTCGGCGCTTTGAGAAAACCTCCGGCCTGCGCGATCCGAAGCGCGGGCGCGGTATTTTCAATACCTATGGGGCGACCAATCCTATTTTGCGCTGGCCGCTGGACCATGTCTTTGCAAGCCAGGCCTTTAGCGTGGTCGATATCGAGCGCTTGCCAGAGTGCGGATCGGACCACTTTCCGATCAAGTATACGTTAGAGTTAACGGGCACACCCGCGTGACGCATTTCGGCAAGTGGGCGCTCAGTTCTGTTTTGGCGTCCAGTCGGTGCGGATAGGCTCAGAGCAGCCTCCGGTCGGCATAGGCATGGGATCCAGCAGCATGACCCACCCAATTGCCTTCTCAGACATCTTAATGCCTCTGATCGTCTCGATCGGAATGGATACGGGAGTTCTTTCCCCTGAGCAGATCTGGAGACCTGTCGGTGTTTGCGTCATCTGATATGGACAGCTCCGCTGTTCAAACCCGTTGAGCATGCCGTTGGAGAGACTGGGATTGATGATGATATTCCGGGCAAACTTACCGCGGCAAACCGAGATTGCGCCTTCGGCTTCATTATAAGGAAAATCCTTTTGAGCTGGCGAAAGCGCAATGGCAATATTCTCTTCCGTCAAGGGGACCGGAAAGGTGCGCACAATTGAAGTTGGAACGCACCCGGCCACCATTACGGCAAAAGCGAATAGTGCCGTCGGTTTCACCCCATCTCGATCCCGAGATGCTCTGCGACAGAGAAGATGTCCTTATCGCCGCGACCGCAAAGGTTCATGATGATGATCTTGTCCTTGCCCATCTCCTGAGCGACCTCACCAACACGTGCGAGCGCGTGGGAAGGCTCAAGCGCCGGGATGATCCCTTCGAGCTTGGTGCAGAGCTGGAACGCCTCAAGCGCTTCCTTGTCTGTGCAGGACAGATATTCCGCCCGGCCTGAGTCGCGCAGGAAGGCATGTTCCGGACCAATGCCCGGATAGTCGAGACCGGCGGAGATGGAATGCGCATCCGTGATCTGGCCATCTTCATCCTGAAGCAGATAGGTGCGGTTGCCATGCAGAATGCCCGGCTGGCCGCCATTGAGCGCCGCCGCGTGCTGGCCGGTTTCAATGCCGTGTCCGGATGCTTCCACACCGATCAGGCGAACGCTCTCATCTTCCACGAAAGGATGGAACAGGCCGATGGCGTTGGAGCCACCACCAATACACGCCATGACCGCATCTGGCAGACGGCCTTCACGTTCCAGCATCTGCGCTTTGGCTTCGCGGCCAATGATGGATTGGAAGTCGCGCACGAGTTCCGGATAAGGGTGTGGGCCGGCTGCTGTGCCGATGATGTAGAAGGTGTTGTCGACATTCGTGACCCAGTCACGCAGCGCTTCATTCATCGCATCTTTCAGCGTGCCTGTGCCACTTTCCACCGGCACGATTTCTGCGCCGAGCAGTTTCATGCGGAAGACGTTCGGCTTCTGGCGCTCGACATCGGTCTTACCCATGAAGACGACGCATGGCAGGCCGAAGCGCGCGCAGACGGTCGCCGTTGCAACGCCGTGCTGGCCTGCGCCGGTTTCCGCGATGATACGCGTCTTGCCCATGCGCTTGGCGAGCAGGATCTGCCCGAGGCAGTTATTGATCTTGTGAGACCCGGTATGGTTCAGCTCATCGCGTTTGAAATAGATCTTCGCACCGCCGAAATGTTCGGTCATGCGCTCCGCGTAATAGAGCGGGGACGGGCGGCCCACATAGTGTGCCCACAAATCTTCCATCTGCGCCTGAAATGCCGGGTCCTTTTTGGCGGCCCGGTATTCTTTTTCGAGATCCAGCACGAGCGGCATCAGCGTTTCGGCGACATAGCGTCCGCCAAACTCGCCGAACCGTCCATCCGCATCTGGCCATTTGTCCCAGGTGTTACGAAGATCCATTGCGAGCAATCCTTGTTACTTTCCCGCTCTTAGTCCTCCCAGAGCGGGCTTCGGTCAAGGCATACGTCGCACAGGCGGGCAGAGTTTTGCAATAATGCGGGCCCGGACAGCTTCCAGGCACCGCAGAACAGCCCGTCAGATGGTCTTAATAGCCCTTCTGGTCGATATAGTCGGCAATACGCTGACGGCGTGTTTCCGGATCCGGGTGCGTCGATAGGAAAGCCGAAACCCGGCTGGAGGAATTATTCGCCATCAATTGCCAGAGGCGAACAGCGGCGCGCGCGTCAAAGCCTGCCTCGTGCATGTAATCAACACCGGCAAGGTCAGCTTCCAGCTCGGCATTGCGGCTATAGGGCAGAACCACGCCAAGATTGGTTGCAACACTGCCCAGAGCGCCGATCTGGTCTGCGCTGATGGCGCCATCGGAGCCGCCTGCAATCACCGCGCCGCCAACCTGAGCTGCCGCTGAGCCGAGTGCGGCGCGGGATGCACGTTGATTGGCGTGGCGATAAATGGCGTGGGCCACTTCGTGTCCCAGAACGGCCGCCAGCTGATCGTCATTTTCGACAAGATCAAGCAGGCCCGTGTACACACCCACCCGGTTGCCCGGCATGACAAAAGCGTTCACCTGATCGGAATCAAACACACGCACATCCCAGGTCTCACCCGATTTCGGGGTGGCGGCGGCGATCCGGCGCCAGACGCGCTGGACGCGGTTATATTCTGCGCCTGAATTCAGGGTCGGTGTCGTGTTGATGAGCTCCTGCCAGGCCTGCGCGGAGGCGTCAGCCAGCTGTGCATCGTCATAAACGGCAAGCTGCTGTTCGCCGGTATAAGGATTGGTCGAGCAGGCCGTTGCCAGCATCAGACTGCTGATCACAATGGAAAAGCCTGCCATGCGATGCGTGTTGCGGTGGCTCTGCGGTTTCGGATTGGTGCGCGTCATCACGTCGTTTTCCCTGTCTGGATCGCTTCGCAAGCCTGCGTGCAGCGATCTGTTTACACTCCCGTCTAAGAAAGCCTGATGGCTTTTGTTTGTTCCCATTTGATCGGAACAGAGCCCGGCGCGTGACGTTGTTTTTGGCAGTAAACAAGAACAAGAAGGAGCGCGACATGCCTCACACAGTGACGCTGAAAAAGATCGAACCCGTAACCCACGACACCCATCACCTCGTTTTCAATCGCCCGGATGGCTATCAGTTCGAGCCGGGACAGGCGACAGACTTCTCGCTCGACAAGGATGGCTGGCGCGATGAGAAGCGCCCGTTCACATTCGTGAATCTACCGAATTCGGACACGTTGGAATTCGTGATCAAATCCTATCCGGATCATGATGGGGTGACGGAGCAGATTGGCCAGATGGAGCCTGGCGACAAGGCGCTGATCGAAGATGCCTGGGGCGCGATCCATGACGAAGGCAAAGGCACATTCATTGCGGGCGGCGCGGGCGTGACGCCTTTCATCGCAATTCTGCGTCACCGCCTTGAAAAACAGGGCACGCTGGATGGCTGTAAGCTCATTTTCTCAAACGAAACCGAGGCTGACATCATTCTGCGCAATGAATTCCAGTCAATGAACGGGCTTGAGATCGTCTTCACAGTCACGGAACAGAGTGATTCCTCTGTCGAAACGCACCGCATCGACAAGACATTTCTCAAGTCTCACATCACGCCATCGGAAGGCATGTATTATGTCTGCGGTCCGGAGCCGATGATTGACGATGTGGTTGAAGCGCTCAAAGCGCTTGGCGTCGATGATGATCGTATCGTGACAGAAGATCTTGATTGATCAGGCGAGCGCCGCGACACGCTCATAGGCTGAAGCGGCAAGCTGAACTTGCTGCTGAAGGCCGGGATCAGCGCTTTGTGAGCGTGGCTCGCCGCCTTGTTCGGCAACGTCTTCCTCGGCCTGTTGCGCAGACAATTCTGCCTGCGCTTCGCGCAGTGCGGCAGCTGCCTGCTGGGCCACTTTCCGGTCCTGATCAGACGGCTCGGACGGAGCAAGCGCTGCGTCCTGTACCTGTTCCAGCTTTTCAATGGTTGCCTGCGGGTCGCCCTTGATCGGTGAGGTATCGATAGAGACCTCACCGCCGACGGCATATCGCTTGCCGTCCGGACCAACCTGATATTCATAGGATGGCGAACCAGCAAAGCTTCCACCCGTGGCGGCATGCGCGGCTTCATGTGCGCGCACTTCTGTGTCGCGAGCCTTCAGGTCCTTGACCTGCGCCTGTTCTTCCTCGCTCAGCTCGTCAGAATTCTGATCCTGATCGCTTTGCGTGTTGCCAGATGATGTTGTGCCAGCATTCAATCCGCCCGTATTCAGGCCAGCGGCATCATTTGCGCTGAGCTTCAGGGCAGCCTGAGAAATCTCCACACGGTCAACCGGCTCCGCTCTGATACTGGGCGGGGCTGATGCTTCGCGAAACGGCCTTTCAGGAATATTGACCGGAAAAGCCGATAAGACGCGACCATAACTGACGTCGCTGATCTCCATGGCGATCCTGCTTCTGCTTATGCCTTAACGTCTTCAGGATATCGCAGTCAGGTTCATCACTTCTCTACAGGTTTACAGAAATTAACCTGTTTAGGTTGGGGCGCCAGTAACCATAAATGAGGCGGGGGCGGATGGGTTGCTCAACCAAAGCGGGGGTAGATTGCTTCTGTTTCCAAGCGACGTCTTTGTGGATCGTCTTGAGAATGCCGCTCAACTTTGCGCGTTAGACACAAAAGTGGAGATCAAGTCCGCATCTTTCACGCCCTTCTCTTTTTCGACACCGGACGAGACGTCCACAGCCTGCGCGCCCGAAATGCGAACAGCCTCGGCCACATTCTCAGGCGTCAGCCCACCCGCCAGGAGCCAGGGGCGATCTGATTTGAAATCAGCAAGCAAGGTCCAGTCAAAGCTGTGTCCCCAGCCACCCGGACGATCGGCATCTTTCGGTGGTTTTGCATCAAACAGAAACCGGTCTGCTGCCGGAAAATCGGATGTCTGTTTCAGGTCATCCTGTGTCGAGATCGGCAGCGCCTTCCAGATTTCGCCTGTGGGCCGCTTCGCGCGAATGGCGCGGATCGTATCGTTTGTTTCCTGGCCGTGCAGTTGAATGTGATCGACGCCGATTTGGTCCGCAATCTTCACAGCGTCTTCTGCTGTCGGATTGACCAGCAGAACGACCGTTTCCACATGCGGGGACTGGCTTTTCGCATGGGCGATCAACTGCTCGGCCTCCTCAAGGCTCACATGACGCGGGCTCTTTTCGAAATGAACAAAGCCCATCCATCGCGCGCCAGCTTCAATCACATGTGAGACATCGTCTTCAGTGCGAAGACCACAGATTTTGATATGGGGCAGGGCAGGCTTCTTCATTCTGAAGGGTGTAGATTTGCGCGGTCTATTCTCCAAGTGAAAACTGCTCCACGAGGGGAGCAGTTTGGTGGGGCCGATGTCCGCCTCGTCGTCAGTTCGCGATGTCGAACCCCTGAAAAGTGAACGTGCCTGTGCCAAAGGCTGCGACCCCGACCGCGCCTTTGCCGGTGACGTCGTTTTCAATTGTTGCGACTTCGTTCCCATTCACCGCAATGGCAATTTCAGAACCGCGCTCGCTGACGGTCAGCGTGTTAAAGCCCGTTGTGATGGCATCGCTGGATGTGGTGGTCATCATGTTGAGACCGGTCTGATCACGTCGGTAGAAGACGAGCTCATCATTCTCGATGACGAGCAGAAAGTAGAATTTGGTTTGCGGATCAAAGCCGTAAAACAGGCCTGCGCCACCGGAAGCGTCTGCGGAAACGTCAATGCGGGTCGAAACCATCCGCATGCCTTCTGTGCCCGGAACCGGGTTCAGGTAAAAATAGACAAGATCGCCGGGGTCTGACGTGTTTTCCAGCGTCCAGCTATTCGGCGTGGTGGTCGCCGTCCAGGCGCCATTGGTTTCGTTCGACGGCAACAGGCTGGACAGCGGGCCCATAATGGGCGCTTCGGCCAGCGCGACGGGTAATGTCATCGCGCCGAGCGCGGTCAGCGCAATCAGCGCACGTGTGATGGATCTCATAAGTCAGTCCCTTCCTCTCAGCGTTGCCGCACATATGGGCGAGCATCCAATTGAGAAGGCGGGATCGGTCAGTGAATCGGGTCAGGAGGTTTCCGGCAAAAGAAGAGGGCCGTTCCGGCAGATCCCGCAACGGCCCATCCATGATCTTTGAGCGTCGGCGCTGACTAGACCGCTTTGGCGTGACGTTTTTCCGGCATGGCCTGTGTCGAATAGGCATCGAAACACTGGGCCACATTGCGCAGGAGGATGCGGGCATCATCGAACACGGTAACTTTGGAGCCTTCCACATGACAGAGGCCCAGCGCCTGCAATTCGCGCAGACGTTCAAAGGCGCCCGCGAAATGGCTGACCGGCTCGTCAAACGCCATGCAGACTTTCGCCACATCAACCGAGAGATCACACATCAGGCGCTCGATCACCGCGCCGTGCAGCCGGTCATCGCGGGTGCGTGGGACGCCGCGATTGAGCGCCAGCTTGCCGGCTTTGATGGCTTCGCTATAGGCGCGAATGTCTTTGGCGTTTTGCGCAAACCCGCCCGGAAATTCTGAAATGCCGGATGGGCCCAATGCGATCAGCGTGCGGCAGGTATCCGTGGTGTAGCCCTGAAAGTTGCGGTGCAGCTGGCCTTTGCTCAGCGCGAGAGACAGCTCATCATCCTCTTTGGCGAAATGGTCGAGGCCGATCTGTGTATAGCCACAGGCGACCAGCGTTTCGCCGAGCGCATGATATTGCGCGAAGCGGGCTTCTGAACCTGGCAGATGACGCTCGTCGATCGCGCGCTGATGCTTGGCAAACCATGGCACATGCGCATAGCCGAAGGCGGAGATCCGGTCTGGATTCAGGCTGGCCGCAAGCTCGGCACTCTTGGCAACGCTCTCTGTGGTCTGATGCGGCAGGCCGTAAAGCAGGTCGAAATTGATCGCGTTGATCTCTGCCTTGCGAAGCGCCTCGACAGCGCCTTCGACCAGAAGGAAAGGCTGAACGCGATTGATCGCTTCCTGAACCGTGCGGTTAAAATCCTGAACGCCGAGGCTTGCGCGGGTCACGCCGCCAGCTGCCAGGGCATGGATCATGTCCGGACCCAGCGTCCGCGGATCGAGTTCGACCGAAATCTCGGCATGGTCCTGAATGCAGAAAGCCTCCCGCAGTGCGTCCAGCACGCGGAGCATGTCATCTGCGTTCAGGGCGTTCGGTGTGCCGCCGCCAAAGTGCAAATGCACGCCGCCGCCATGTTCAGGCAGTTTCGCTTTCCAGAGCTTGATCTCTTCCAGCAGCATGTCGACGAAACGACCAATGCGCGTATAGCCATTCGGCACGGTCGTATGACAGCCGCAATACCAGCAGAGCTGTTCACAGAATGGGACGTGAACATAGACCGAGATGGGCTCATTCGGACCGATGCTCGATATCCACTGCTCGGTCAGCGTGTCAGGAATATCGTCCTGAAACTGTGCCGCTGTCGGATAGCTGGTGTATCGCGGGACGGGTTTCGTCGCGAGTGTCATCCATTCCTTGCGCATGCGTGCCTCCATAACTTGAAAAGCCTCATATCGCGCAAAAACCACATTCAATATGTGGCCACTTGGCGCATGAAGCAGGCTGTCGCACCTAAAATTCGGCTAAGAGCACGTGCCGCATGGACAGATGGAGCAAATTTTGGTCTATCACGCGCCTAAGAGTTTTTGACATTCTGGAGCGCGCATCATGTCAGGTGAATTGGTCACGGTATTCGGTGGATCAGGCTTTCTGGGGCGCTATGTCGTTCGTGAGCTTTGCCGGGCTGGCTATCGTGTCCGCGTTGCGGTTCGCTTTCCGCACCTCGCCGGTGACATGCGTGTTGGTGGCGCGGTTGGTCAGGTTCAGATCGTTCAGGCCAATGTCCGCAACCGTCCAAGCGTTGAGCGCGCGCTCGAAGATGCCTGGGGCGTTGTGAACCTGGTCGGCATTCTCGTTGAAAAAGGCCAGCAATCTTTCGAAGGCACACAGGCGCTGGGTGCGAAGAATGTGGCTGAGCTCGCAGCCGCCGCCGGCGTTCAGAAATTTGTTCAGATGTCAGCCATTGGCGCAGACGATGACAGCGATGCGCGCTACGCCAAAACCAAGGCACAGGCTGAAGACGCCGTTCGCAAATACATGCCGAATGCGGTTGTGCTTCGCCCGAGCATTCTGTTCGGAACAGAAGACGAGTTCTTCAACCGTTTCGCTGAAATGTCCCGCTTCACGCCGTTCATGCCAGACATTGGTGGCGGCAAAACCAAATTCCAGCCTGTTTATGTCGGCGATGTTGCCAAAGCCGTGACCGCGTCTCTGGAGAATGATGCCGCTGCCGGTGAAACCTTCGAGCTTGGCGGCCCTGAAGTCCTCACATACCGCGAAGTGCTCGATTACATTCTGAAAGAGATTGATCGTCCGCGCTGGTTCCTGCCGCTGCCATTCTTCATCGCGCAGCCGCTGGGTTATGTGATGGGTGGTCTGTTCAAGCTCTGGCCATTCCACGAGCCGCCGCTGACAGGCGATCAGGTTCGCATGCTGCGCTCAGACAATGTGGTCAGCCCGGATGCAAAAGGGTTTGAAGCGCTTGGTGTCTCGGATCTTGAAACCATCGAAGCCATCGTGCCGACCTATCTCTGGCGTTATCGCCCACAAGGCCAGTTCCACGAGCCAAAGGGCGCGTAAGGCGTTCAGGCATTCCTTGAATTGAAAAGCGCGCCAACTGGCGCGCTTTTTTGTTTAGCCTTTGTCCGGTCCGGCGGGTGGCGTCGGCGGCTCCGGCGGTGGCGGGAAGTCCAGCTTTTCGGTGTGCTGGCGAATGATCTGTTTCTCAATCGCGATACGGCGAGCTTCGTTCGCATAGGCGCGCGCCGCCTCAGCGGATTCACGTGCGCTTTCCACCTCACTGCGCGCCAGCATCATCGCTTTTTCGACTTCTTCCATGTCAGGCAGGTCTGGAATTTCCGGGAAGTCCGGTGCTTCCAGCGTGTGCATCTTCGCTTCCATTTCAGCGATTTTCGCTGCCACATCAGCTTCGCTGGTGTCTGGCGGCACATCATCCGCCCAGGTGAAGACATGTACGCTGACGGTGTCCGCATCGATCAGTTCGATCTCGGTGCGTTCAATGGCGATCCGGCGCACTTTCTCACCATCATCATTCACTTCGATCGTGTCGAAGACCTGCGAGAATTCACCTTTGCGCTGGAATTCGTCCGGCGAGATTTTGCCATCCGAGTTTTTGTCCAGCAGTTTGAAGACGGTCTCGTCATTGTCTGAAATTTCGCCAGCGGTCAGCACGCCATTGCCGTCTCTGTCATAGGCGGTGAACAATTCGTCTTCGGCTGCAGAAGGCAGTGCGGCGAACAGGGCGGTGCCGGTTGAAAGCGCCACCAATGTTGCGAGGGTTTTCTTTGAGTTCTGTTTTACCATGGTCCAGGTCGCTCCTAACGGATTGAAAGGTTGCGACGGGCTAGAAGATTCCGAAACCCAGGCTTCGATCTGCTCGCGAACAGCTTCGCTCGCAGTTATGCCTTTGGCCTGGCAGGCTTCTATCAGAGCCTGTTTCTGGCTGTATGAAAGTCGAACCTCAAGGCTCTCGCTCTTTTTCTCTGGCTGTCGTTTCATTCTGACATCTCCGGTTTCTTCAGGGGCAGGCCCGTCGCGGAGACGAACAGGCCATGAGCTGCGATCTAAAAGAAGCAAACTTGCGTCAGGATGCCAGTAAAAACGTGTCCGGACACCTGAATTCGCGGTCATTTTCACGCTTTTGCGAGACGTGGAACGAGCCTGCCAACGCGACGTTGGTTTGTCAGGAAACAAAAAGGAGATCCCATGAAACGGCATTCAAGTGCGATCTGGAGCGGCACACTCAAGGAAGGCAAGGGCTCGATCACCACACAATCGGGCGTGCTCGACGGTCAGCCTTACAGCTTTGAAGCCCGCTTCGAAGACGAGAGCGGGAAGAAGGGCACCAATCCGGAAGAGCTGATCGGAGCGGCGCATGCGGGCTGTTTCACCATGCAATTGTCGGCACTGCTCGCCAAGAATGAGACGCCGGCAGAAAAGCTCGAAACGACGGCGGATGTGAGCGTGGAGTCTGCTGATGGCGGTGGTTTCGAAATCACCTCAAGTGCGCTGACGCTGACAGCCAGCGTGCCGGGTATCGACAAGGACAAGTTCATGGAAATCGCCAACACGGCGAAAACCGGTTGCCCGGTTTCCAAGGCCCTCGCCGGTGTCGAGATCACGCTCGACGCGACGCTGGCTTAATCCAGCCCGACCTGAGCGCGTGGAACATGCGCTTTGACATTGATATTGATGGCGGCTCGATAGCGCGTCTCGACCGGTGAGGCCGAGGCGTGCTTCAGCTTGCCGTCAAACACCAGCGTGCGCCCCTTTTTCGGTGTGATGCGGACGATCTCCTCGCCGGGAATGTAAAGCTCGGTGTCACCATCACTGTCATTCACATAGTATAGAATGACATAGTGGTCGAAATCGTCATCGGTGTGAGGCGGGTGTGTTTTGGGTGACTTTTCCCAGCCCACCATATTCGCTTTGGCACGATAGAGGTCTTTCAGTTCCAGACCGAAAGGCTTGATGATCTCCATCGGGATTCCCATCACCTGCGAGGCGATCTGATCGTCACGATAGAATCCATGCGTGAACTGAGGAACATCGTCCGGCTGTGTTTCGCCGGTCGAGTAATTCGTGTTGGCGTGAAAATTCCAGGGAAACTGGAAGCCGAAAATGACCATTTCGATCTGGTCACACAGCTTCGGGTCAATCAGGTCTTCATAGATGCGGTAAAGTCTCGGCATGCGCCTTTCGCCCCCTGCGCAATGGTCTGCACAGAGAGCCTAGCCGAGACGATCGCCGGTGCAAACCGCTACCACTGCATGCCCAGCGTGCGTTTCAGCCATTCATTGAAATCGCCCGGCTTGTCATAGGCGCGCTCATCAAGCGTGCCGAATGCGAGAAGAGGACCTTCTGCATTCTCGACGCGAACGCCGCCCGGTGCCATGTCGCCAGAGCCCATCCATTTCATGGAGTTCGGGCTTGCATCGACGACCAGCATCACGCGGTCTTCACGCATGTTTTCGTCTTCACCGGTCTTGAAGGCCAGCCCGTAAATGGTTTCGCGACCCCAGATACCGTGGCTCGTTTGCTGAAGCTTTCCGTTCAGCAGCACTTCGTCATGTGTCAGATGGCGACGCCATTGCAGAAGGTGCATGGTTTCGCCGTTGATCAGCTTGATATCGATTTTCCAGTGCGCGAGACGGATGAGGCTGGCTTGCATTGTTTTCTCCTTTACGGAAACATATTATCGCAAAACGATAAAATCAAGCGCCAATCCATCCGAGTGCCAAAGGCGAGAAGAGAAGAAGGGCGATAGCCAGAAAAATCCGGTAGATCACGAAGGGCAGGAAGCTGATCCGCTTCAGCAACGCCATCAGAACGAAGATGGAGGCATAGCCGGAGACGAAAGACAGGCCGGCAACGATCAGCCCGTCTGACATATGCGCGGCGCCAGCGGTATCGTCTGCCGTCAAAAGTTCCAGAATGGCATAGGCGCCGCCCGCAGCGAGGATGGGGGCGCCGATGAGCATGGAGAAGCGGGCCGCTTCTGTTCGCTCAAAGCCGAACCAGCGTGCGGTCGTCATGGTGATACCGGATCGGCTTGTTCCGGGGATTACGGCGGCGATGGCCTGGCTCGCGCCGATCAGCAAGGCCTGCATCAGCGACATGTCCTGCAGCGACTTCTCGTTCTTGCCTTTCGTATCCGCCCACCAGAGGACCAAACCGAAGACGAATGTGGAGGCTGCGACCGTCCACACGCTGCGAAGAGCATGCTTCATGTCTTCCGTGAGAAGCAATTCGTGCAGAAAGGCGATGGCGAGAGCAATCGGCATCGAGATCAGGATCAGCGCGGCAAGCCGGCCATTATCGCTCAGGGATTTTTTCGTGGCGGGTGCCGCGACAAGCTCAAATCCGCCTGCAATGGCGCGTCCGACATCCTTGTAGAAATACAAAAGGACCGCAAAAAGGGTGCCGACATGCGCCATGGCGTTGATCAGCAATTCGTCGCGTGTCGCAAAGCCGAAATAGCTCGATGCCAGCAGGACATGACCGGAAGAGGAGATGGGGAGCCATTCGGTAATGCCCTGAATGAGTGAAATGAAGATGAGCTGGATGATGGACATGAGGGCTCCGGGGGCAGGACCGTTTGTCGTTAGCCTCGTTTTTTGCCTGCGCAAAGAGGGAGGTGGTTAATCTGCCATTGATATTCAGGGTTGCCGATCAATCAGGCTTCTTACAATCGTTGAAACATCTCCGATGACGCGTCTGGCTGCAGGAGAGAGACAGTTCCTTTGCGTGTGATGATGGCAAGCGTGAGGCAGGCGGCAGATCAAAAGAATATCTTCTTGAAGTCCTCGCGCCGTATGTCTGGTACGTCGCGCTGTCGAAATGACGTGCTGATGTTCGCTTTCTTTGACTGGATGTTCGGAACGCTGCATATTCCAGAGAGACGGTCATCCCGATATGGCGTGCCTGGCGAAAGCCCACACTGGACGGAAGAGGCGTTTTATCCGCTGAATCACCTCACCCCAGCCCGGAAACAAAGCTCCGAACAGGCATAAGTATCATTGTGATATTTAAAAATTGCGACACTTTCTCATCTTGAGGAGAATATTTTGCAATATCGATCCATCATGTATCATATCGATATATGATGGATGATTATCTCCTTGCGTGGGCTATTTTGATTTCATATGGTCCGCGCGAAACTAGGAGATGCCCATGACGAAGCGGATGCTAAAGTTCGTTTCCACCGCCCAGACGCCACCAGAGAAGCGTGCAGCTGATGACCGCTCTGATGACTTCCACGAGATTTATCGTGAGTACATCGCGGACAAGGCTCAGGAACAGTCTTCACGGTGCTCTCAATGCGGTGTGCCTTTTTGCCAGCAACACTGCCCGCTCGGGAACAATATTCCCGACTGGCTGATGCTGACAGCGGAAGGTCGACTGGAAGAAGCGTTCGAAGTGTCTTCCGGCACAAACAACATGCCGGAAATCTGTGGCCGCATCTGCCCGCAGGATCGTCTGTGCGAAGGCAGCTGCGTCATTGAACAATCCGGCCATGGCACGGTGACCATTGGTGCGGTCGAGAAATACATCACGGATACAGCCTGGGATAAGGGCTGGGTGAAGCCGATCATACCACCGAAAGAGCGTAATCAGAGCGTTGGCGTGATCGGTGCGGGACCGGGTGGCCTGGCGGCTGCCGAACAGATGCGCCGCAAGGGTTATAAAGTGACGGTCTATGATCGTTATGACCGCGCTGGTGGACTGCTCGTCTATGGTATTCCGGGCTTCAAGCTGGAAAAATATGTCGTTGAGCGCCGTACCAAGCGTCTCGAAGAGAGCGGTGTTGAGTTCGTTCTCAACTGCGAGATCGGCAAGGATCTGAGCTTTGATGATCTGCGTGCGCGTCATGACACGGTGCTGATTGCAACGGGCGTCTATAAGGGCCGTGCGCTGACCATGCCGGGTTCAGGCGCGGATGGCGTCTATCCGGCTCTGGAATATCTGACAGCTTCCAACCGCAAGAGCTTTGGCGACACGGTCGAGGCATTCGACAATGGACAGCTGAATGCCGAGGGCAAACGCGTCGTTGTTATTGGTGGCGGCGACACGGCGATGGACTGCGTCCGCACCGCCATCCGCCAGGGCGCAAGCTCGGTCACCTGTCTGTATCGCCGGAACCGCGAGAACATGCCGGGTTCGCAGCGCGAAGTGACCAATGCCGAGGAAGAAGGCGTGGTGTTTGAATGGCTCGCTGCGCCGAAAGCCATTGCTGACAATGGTGGCAAGGTGTCATCGGTGAAAGCGGTCCGCATGCGCCTCGGCCTGCCGGATTCCTCCGGTCGTCAGGCACCTGAAGAAGTGCCGGGTTCTGAGTTCGACCTCGAAGCCGACATGGTGATTCAGGCGCTCGGTTTTGATCCGGAAGATCTGCCGATCAAGTTTGACGAGAACGCGCTCACGGTGAACCGCTGGGGGGCTGTCCGCATCAATTATTCGACCATGATGACCAGCATTGATGGCGTCTTTGCGGTCGGTGACATTGTCCGCGGTGCGTCACTCGTCGTCTGGGCGATCAAGGATGGCCGCGACGCTGCTGAGAAGATGCATGAGTATCTTCAGAAGAAAGCAGCCGAACTCGCACCCGTCGCCGCGGAATAAGAACAAACACGCGGCGTCGCACCTGATCTGCTGACGCCGCCAGAAGACAAACTGGCTCGGTTTGCCGGAGAAACAGAACAATGACGAACTCCATCGACAAATATCTCAAAGATCGCCAGACGCTGATCGACGCGCAGGCTTACAATCCGGAAGACGAGCATGACGCGTGTGGCGTTGGTCTTGTTGTGGCTCTGGATGGCAAGCCGCGTCGTGAAATCGTTGAAATGGGCGTGCGCGCGCTGAAAGCGGTCTGGCACCGCGGTGCGGTCGACGCGGACGGCAAGACAGGCGATGGCGCAGGTATTCGTGTGGACGTGCCGCAGGACTTCTTCAAGGAGCAGGTTGCACGGACTGGCCACAATCCGAGTGAAGCGCCGATCTGTGTCGGTCAGATGTTCCTGCCACGCACGGACCTGATCGCTCAGGAAGCGGCTCGGACAATCGTCGAAAACGAAATCCTGAAGTTCGGCTTCTATATCTATGGCTGGCGCCAGCCGCCGATTGACCCGTCTGTCATCGGCCAGAAAGCGAATGACACACGTCCTGAGATCGAGCAGGTTCTGTTCTATGATGCGCAGGATCGTTCGGCTGCTGATCTGGAGCGTGCGCTTTACATCTGTCGCCGCCGGATTGAGCGCCGCGCACGTGAAGCGAACATTCCAAGCTTCTATGTCTGCTCGCTCTCACAGCGCAATCTGATCTATAAAGGCATGTTCCTTGCCGAGGATATTGATCGCTTCTTCCCGGACCTGAAAGACGAACGCTTCGTGTCTGCGGTTGCGATCTATCACCAGCGCTATTCGACCAACACCTTCCCGCAATGGTGGCTGGCTCAGCCATTCCGCATGCTGGCACACAATGGTGAGATCAACACGGTTCGTGGCAACACGAACTGGATGAAAAGCCATGAGATCCGCATGGTCGCGGATGCCTTTGAAGGCCATGAGAAAGATCTGAAGCCGGTGATTTCGGGCGGCGGTTCGGACTCTGCTGCACTCGACTCCGTGTTCGAGATTCTTGTGAAAGCGGGCCGCCCTGCGCCGATGGCCAAAGCCCTGCTTATGCCGGAAGCCTGGTCCAAGCGTGATAGCATCATGCCGGACTCCCACGCCGCGCTCTACGCTTATGCAAACTCCGTGATGGAGCCTTGGGATGGCCCGGCGGCGATTGCTGCTTATGACGGTCGCTGGGCGATTGCAGGCCTCGACCGGAATGGTCTGCGCCCGATGCGCTACGCGCTGACGAAAGACAATATTCTGGCCGTCGGTTCTGAATCCGGCATGTGCCCGCTCGATGAAGAGAACATCACGCGCAAAGGTCGTGTGCGTCCGGGTGGCATGATTGCAGCGGACCTGCAGGAAAACAAATTCTACGAGCACAATGAAATCGTCGATAAGCTCGCTGAGGCGAACCCGTATCTTGAATGGCTCGAGAACGTCAAAGAACTCGATCCGATGATCGGTCCGGGCGAAGAGCCTGTGAAGTTTGACAAGGCAGAGCTGCGTCGCCGTCAGGTGGCGGCTGGCTTCTCCATGGAAGACATGGAACTTATCCTCGCGCCTATGGTGGAAGAGGGCAAGGAAGCCATCGGTTCGATGGGCGATGACTCGCCGCTGGCGGTGATTTCAAACACCTACCGTCCGCTGTCGCACTTCTTCCGTCAGAACTTCTCTCAGGTCACCAACCCGCCGATTGACCCGCTGCGGGAAGACCGGGTGATGTCGCTGAAAACGCGCTTCAAGAACCTCGGTAACATTCTGGCATCTGATGCCACACAGACCGACGTGTTCGTGCTCGACAGCCCTGTGCTGTCCAACGGCATGTATGAGCGCCTGATGAACGTCATTGGTGACCGCGTCTGCGTCATCGACTGTACGTTCGAGCCACCAGCATCTCTGAAAACGTCTTCAGGTGAAGCCATGCGCAAGGCGCTGGATCGCATCCAGCAGGAAGCCGAAGACGCGGTTCGCTCCGGTCATGAACACATCGTTCTGACAGATGAGTTCCAGGGACCAGACAAGGTTGCCTGCCCGATGATCCTGGCCGCAGGTGCTGTGCAGTCACACCTCGTCAATCAGGGGCTTCGCTCATTCTGTTCGATCACGGTTCGCTCGGCTGAATGCCTCGACACGCATTATTTCGCCGTACTGGTCGGCGTCGGCGCAACCTGTGTGAACGCATATCTCGTTCAGGAATGCATTGCCGAGCGTCATGCCCGCGGTCTGTTTGGTGACTTGTCACTAAATGACTGTGTGCGCCGCCATAAGGAAGCGATTGAAGCCGGATTGCTGAAAATCCTCTCCAAAATGGGTATTTCGGTCATCTCCTCCTATCGCGGTGGCTACAACTTCGAAGCTCTGGGCCTGTCTCGCGCACTTGTCGCTGACTACTTCCCAGGCATGACGAGCCGGATTTCCGGTATCGGTCTGTCCGGTCTTGAGAAGAAGGCTGTCGAAATCCACGGCAAGGCTTATGATGAAGACGTCATCACCCTGCCAATCGGTGGCTTCTATCGCATTCGCCGCGCAGGTGAGCGTCACGCGCTGGATGGTGCGTCCATTCACCAGCTCCAGGCGGCCTGCGATTCCGGCAGCTACGCGCTTTACAAGACGTACTCGCAGAACCTTCAGAAGCATGAGCCGGTGCAGATCCGCGATCTGCTCGACTTCAAGCCGTCTGACCGCTCTCTGCCGCTGGATGAAGTTCAGTCGATCAACGAGATCCGCAAGCGCTTCCTGACGCCAGGCATGTCACTGGGGGCTCTGTCACCAGAGGCGCACGGTGCGCTGAACATCGCGATGAACCGTATCGGTGCGAAGTCTGTCTCCGGTGAAGGCGGCGAGGATCGTGATCGCTACAAGCCGCTGCCAAACGGCGACAACCCGAACTCTGCTGTCAAGCAGGTCGCATCCGGTCGTTTCGGTGTCACAGCTGAGTATCTGAACCAGTGCCGTGAGATCGAAATCAAGGTTGCGCAGGGTGCGAAGCCGGGTGAGGGCGGACAGCTTCCGGGCTTCAAGGTCACGGAAATGATCGCGAAATTCCGGAACGCAACGCCGGGTGTGACGCTGATTTCTCCGCCGCCGCACCACGACATCTACTCGATCGAGGATCTCGCGCAGCTCATTTATGACCTGAAGCAGATCAACCCGATTGCCCGGGTCTGTGTGAAGCTGGTTGCCCGTTCCGGTGTCGGTACGATTGCAGCCGGTGTCGCCAAGGCGAAAGCGGATATCATTCTGATCGCGGGCAATGTGGGCGGCACAGGTGCCTCACCGCAAACATCGATCAAGTTTGCCGGTCTGCCGTGGGAAATTGGCCTCGCTGAAGCCCATCAGGTGCTGACGCTGAACAATCTGCGCGATCAGGTCACACTGCGGACCGATGGTGGTCTGCGGACGGGCCGTGATATCGTCATGGCGGCCATGCTGGGTGCTGAGGAATATGGTATTGGTACGGCGTCCCTCGTGGCGATGGGCTGTATCATGGTACGTCAGTGCCACTCCAACACCTGCCCGGTTGGCGTCTGTACACAGCGCGATGACCTGCGTCAGAAATTCACCGGTACACCGGACAAAGTCGTCAATCTGATGAGCTTTGTGGCTGAGGAAGTCCGTGAGATTCTGGCCGAGCTTGGTTTCTCCAGTCTGGATGAAGTCATTGGCCGCACGGACTTGCTGACACAGGTGTCCCGTGGTGCAGCGCACCTCGACGACCTCGACCTGAACCCGCTTCTGGTCAAGGTCGAACAGGATCGTCCGATCACGTACAAGCCAACCCACCGTAACGAAGTGCCGGAAACGCTCGACCACCAGATCCTGCGTGACGCGCAGCCATTCTTTGATCGCGGTGAGAAAATGCAGCTCGCTTATGGCGTGAAAAACGTCCAGCGCGCGATTGGCTCGCGGGCATCATCGGAAATCGTTCGCCGCTTTGGAAATGACGAGCTGCCGGAACACCGTCTCTGGGTGTCTCTGCGCGGGTCGGCTGGCCAGTCGCTCGGTGCGTTTGCGGTGAAGGGTCTGACGCTGGAAGTCATCGGTGACTCCAACGACTATGTCGGCAAGGGCCTGTCAGGCGCGACCATCATTCTGAAGCCGTTCTCGCATCTGGCGATGGACGCGTCGAAAAGCACGATCATCGGCAATACCTGCCTTTATGGTGCGACGTCGGGCTATCTCTACGCAGCCGGTCAGGCAGCAGAGCGCTTTGCGGTTCGTAACTCGGGCGCAACAGCGGTGATTGAGGGATGTGGTTCGAACGGTTGTGAGTACATGACCGGCGGTAAGGTCGCGATCCTGGGTGAAGTTGGTGACAATTTCGGCGCAGGTATGACCGGCGGCATGGCCTTCCTCTACGACCCGACCAACCGGTTCGAAAAGGTTGTGAACCCGGATTCAATCGGCTGGAACCGCATCCAGTCTGCGCATTGGGAGAGCGTGCTCAAGGAAATGGTCACAAGCCATTATGAGCGTACCGGTTCTCGCCGCGCGATGACGATCCTGGATCAGTGGGAAGTCGAACTTCCGCATTTCTGGCAGATCGTTCCGCATGAGGTGAAATCCCGCCTCGAGCATCCTCTCTCGGACGATGCGGCGGTCGTTGCATAAGACATAAGAAAGGGCAGCCAGTGGCTGCCCTTTTTTGATCTGCCGATGAGATCAGGCGGCTTTTGCGAGTTTGTGTGCGAAGTCTTCACCTTCACGAGCACATTCGCAGATTGCCTCGAGGATTTGTCGTGTTCGTCGGTCAAGGTCCGGCTTTTTCAGCTTGTCCTCGACATCGTCGATCAGAAATTCCTCGCCATCGTCAATCGCCCTGAAAGCGGCGTGCTGGTCATCCTGGAAGAGGCAAGAGAAACGGGTGAAAGCACGGTGTATGTTTCCGACCATTCCTCCATCCGTTTCCGGATCGCCGCCCAGAATGCGAACTTCGGAC
Organism: Ponticaulis profundi; assembly: GCF_042659465.1. Classification (NCBI taxonomy): domain Bacteria; kingdom Pseudomonadati; phylum Pseudomonadota; class Alphaproteobacteria; order Hyphomonadales; family Hyphomonadaceae; genus Ponticaulis; species Ponticaulis profundi. The sequence continues at coordinate 161,888 of NZ_JBHSSW010000012.1, forward strand.
TGACAGCGCGCAACAAGGCGGCGTCGTTCTTCAGCTCGATCAATCAGTTTGCGACGCAGCGGAATGTTGTTTTCATCCACCATTTCGCAAGCCATCTCATATCCCCGACTGCTATCAATCAGCGTACGGGTGACATGGTTCAGGGCACAAATATCTACGTTACTCATCGGCTCAATCCTTTTTCAGGCGCCGATTAAGCGGCGGCTTTTTTGTTCACTTCGCCCATGGCAATGCTCGTCATCAGACGGTCGCCGCCATAGGTCTCATCCAGGCATTCCTGAATTTTACGCGCATCTGACATCAGGCCGAGGCGTCGTGCGAAAGCCGTCAGGCAGCCATAACCGGCAATGCCATAATGGGCCATGCGCTGGTATTGGGTGATGATGACGGCGTCGCGTGCATCGTCATCCTTGATTTCGGCGTCGAGGGCGTGCTTGCGAGCTTCTTTTACAACGCCTTCCATGCCGAAGCAGAATTCGCCTTTTGGATCAGCATCATGCTCTTTCAGAATGCCTTCGATCACGTCGCGGCCTTCACGAATGCCTTTTGCGCCGCGTTCGAGGGCTTCTTTCAGCTCTTCATTGTGCGCTTTTTCCGCCAGCTTCTCAGTGACTTTGATCGCCTGATTGTTGGCGCTGTATACGTCCTGAAGTTGGTCAATATAGACGTCGGTCAAATTAGAGATAGTCATGGGGTCCTCCTTCCTTTTTGAACCTGTTTTTCTAACTACACTTCAACAACGGAAGGACTCGGGGAACTGTTCCGTCAAAAGCGGACATTAAACTTCCTAAAAACAGTGATATTCTCGGGAACAGGTCTGGCTTGTCTGCGTTCGCAGGTGCTTATTATGGCCGGAGGAGGGGACGGTCATGACGCTTTCTGAATACAATGCATTTTGTCAGTCGCTCGCGCATTCAACCCATGTCGTGCAATGGGGCGGGTCTCATGTCTGGAAGATCGGCGGCAAAGTGTATGCGATTGGCGGATGCGATGATGGAGAGACGCTTGCGCGCTGCTCCTTCAAGGTCTCACGCATGGGGTTCGACATACTGAAGGAGCGCGATGGCCTGAAAGGCGCGCCGCATCTTGCCTCGCGCGGGATGAGCTGGATTCAGCGATATTCCGACGCCGCGATGAGCGACGAGGAGCTGCTTGGCTATATCTCCGATAGCTACACCATTGTCGGGCGGGGGCTGACGAAGAAATTACAGAGAGAACTGGGGCTGCTGGAGACCTGAACCCAATTGTCCGCTTTCCTGCACCCACTGCGTGAGTGAAGTGATCTGATCGGTGGGAGTTTCCGGGAATGAAATTGAATTTGCTTGGTGCGCTTGCAGCGGCTGGCCTTTGTCTTGCAACTTTGGGGGCGGCGTCAGCGCAATCTGACCCGCAATCACGGGACGCCATTCTCGAAGCATTCGGTGTGGACATTAAGAAGCTTCCCAAGGGCAGTGATGTCACGCGCGTCCCGGGCCAGAATGGCGAGAGCGATCAGCTCCTGCTTCAGGTGCCAGCCAAAATCTCGACAAGCTGGGCGGCGCCCAGCCAGACGTCTGCCAGTTGCGATATCACGCTGACATTTGTGCGAACGGGCAAAACAACGGGCCAGAACGGTCAGCCACCACACTCCCAGCATCTCTACTCCTCCGGTACGATCACGCACTGGGCGGGCGCTTTTTATATGCCGATCCGTGATGGCAAACCTCTGATCGGCAAGCCGGGTGTCTGGCCTGAGGAAGGGTATCCTGCAGGACTGGCGGGCGATGGTGTTCTGATCCCGGCGCCGACCTGCGATGCCTCGAACGAGCTTGGCTACACGATCACGCCCAATGACCCTCCGTACAAAGAGCAGGAGAAGGAATATCGCGAGCGTGGCTTGCCGGATGCGCAGATTCAGCAGGCTCTGAAAATGATGACGCAGATTGGAGGCCGCTCGGCAAACCCCTATGCGCGCACGGTGCCATGGAATGAATTCGTCCGCCTGACCTGTTACTCACGCTATTTTCCTGTCACGCAGATTGTTGACGGTCGTCCGGAAAGTTTTGTCCTGAAGTTTGAGGGCCGCCTTGAGCATGAAGATGAACCCGCTTGTCCGTTGACGGCGGCGAAAGGCTATATCCATGTCGGCGACCCGCCGGAGGAAGAGACCTTCGCCTTCATCAAGGCCTTTCCGGAGCCTGAAACCCACTTCAAGCCGGATGGTTCTGCCTTCGCCTGCACAAACAATGATCCGGTTAATCCGCTGGTTCAGTTCGACTTTACGACAGACATCAAGGCCAGCACGATTGCCCGTTCGGTGACGCTGGAGATCGAAACCGGACCTGATAGCTATCAGCCGGTCAATGCGCCATTCGAAGTCATGAATGACACCAGTCTGATCATGTCTCCGGGCACCAGACTGGAGCCACTGCGTCGTTACCGTGTTCGGGTCGCCGGGGGTGAAGCCGGTCTCACAGGCTATGGCAAAAAGGATATACTGCCTGAGGATCTGGAGCTTGAGTTCCAGACAGCGCCGGCCGAAGCTGGCGTTCAGTTGGATTCTGTCTTCAGGCGGGACGTTGATCTCGGCATTTACCAGGTCGTGCGCGATCAGCCTGTGCTGCCGGGCAAGGAAACCTTCGCCCGAACCTATCTGCCTTACCCATCATCCAATCTCGGAAACGAACCGAAAAAACTCGCCCCGAATATGTGCCTCGATGTGAGTGTGCGAAGTGAGGCCACAGGCAATCTGCCGGAAATCGGGTTTACCGAGACCTCCTATGTCGCAACACGCGCTGATCTGATCACGAAAAAAGATCGAAGACTGGGATATAACAAGGCGCTGAGCCAGGGCTGGGTCCCGCGTCCACAGGAAGGTGGAGGTGACGGCCGCCGCCTGTTCGCAGCGAGGGTCACGCCGGCGAACTTCACCTCCGCGATTGAAGGGGCCGAGCCGCCGAGCACCGAAATCGGAGCCGACAGACCCACGGAAATTCTGAAACAGCCGATCCGTCTGCCGATCAAGGTTTATGCGGCACGTGTGAATATTGATGCGATCGATGACGCCATCGCGGCACTGTTTCCTGATCAGATTTCGAAGGATGGGGAATTACAGGGCGATGAGGCAAAACCGGACGCGGCCAGAACGCTGACCTCTATTGCCGATTATCTTCGCGCGGCAAACGAGAAGACACCGCAGCTGGCCAGAGAGGTGATTGCGCGCGGCTCCGTCATTTCCGAAACACTGTCAGACTATCTACCGGTGAACAGCGCTTCCATGCAGAATGGCGGTAATGTGAACATCAGTATCTGGCTGAACACGCAGGCTTTTGTGAGAGGGGCTGTGGGCATATCGGCCGATGAGATCAACAAGACGATTGTGAACCAGTTCGCAGCGGCCCATGAAAATCAGGTTCTGCCCAATTGCCGCGGGCTGGAGATCTGCACACTAGTCGTGCCATGGCGATGGGGCGGTGCCAAAGCGTCGACGAACAACGCGTTGCGTGCGCGCGGCCTGATCCTGGGCGTTGATACGCTTGAACCCAAAATCATGGAGCGTATCGGGCTCGCCTTTGCGCATGAGATCGGACACGATTTCGGGCTCGCGCATGTGCCAAATGATTTTGATAAGGCAGAAGAGCAGACCCGCATCAACAATCAGCTGTCGCGCCAGGATATCCTCTGGCCGGACATTGATGCCATGTTCCGTCGCTCTGATGGCACAATTGTTTACCGTTCGAGCAAGGACGGCAATTCAGAACATTCCTCGCTTTATCCGATGATGTATCACGTGCTGGTGAGGCCTTATAATTCGGCCTTGCCGGACGATCAGTATCGGCAAATTCTGAAGGCCTTGCGCGCGCCTTATTCTGGCAATCCGCAGTATTACGGGCCGTATGCTGAAGGTTCCGAGAGCTCGAAATTCCGGTTGGAGCTTTTCAATTGGCGGAAAACCAATTCGCTCTATCAGGCAGGAGCGCGGGCTCAGGAAATCTTCCCGGTCCTGCGATATAATTATCCTGCACTTGAGGAGCAGGAAGACGCGGAAACCGCCTTGGGCGTCTCCTTGAGCTTGCTCGCGACCGATGCCGGTTGGCTCGCGCCCCTCAATCCGATCGTGATGAAAGGCTGGACATTGCCCGCGAGTGTCGAGCTGGAGGATGGCGCAGCTGATGTCTTGCAGCTTCGCGCCCTGGATAAAGCAGGCAAGGTCATCGCGGCACAGGACTTCGATTTGCCAGCGACGGCTCAGGATGGGCGTTTGCGTGCCTTCCGGCTCGAGGCGGCGCTGTCCATGTCCGCCGCAGACCTCGAGCAGGTTGCGACACTGGAAGTCTTCTCCGGGACGCAAGAGCTGATTGCGCGTATGCCGAGTGAGGCGTTTGCCGCGCGGGCGACAGCGGCTGAACCTGTCGAGGAGGAGCCGGTTGACGCAGACATCCTCGCGCCTGCGGAGGAACCGCAGGGGGCTGAGCCGGTCATTTCTGAAGCCAAACCGAAGCCCGCCGCTCCGACACAAGATCGCTCGCAGGACGAAACCATTGCGAAAGCGCCTGAAGCCAAGTCTTCGGCGCAGGGGGGATCTTTCGGAAGTTGCGGGATGAGTCGAGCCGACATTGCAGCCCTGGTTGATCACCAGATGGCTGGTCTGGAAGGTCTGTCAGGCATCGGGAATGTCGAGCAACTCAAAAAAGAGCTGCTCGAATCCTATCTCGCAGAAGACTACCCGAAGGATGTCTTATGCGAGATGCGTAAAGAGATGGAGTAGGCGCGCCTACTCGATTGCGCCGCAGGCAACGCGGGCACCGGCGCCGCCGATTGGCTGGGTCATGTGGTCATCTTCATTCTCGTGAATGATGATGGCCGAACCATCAGCGTCCATCAGGGACGCGCCTGTGGTGAGCGTGGTGAAGGCTTCATAGCCAGCTGAGCCGTCTGCTGCGACCCAGATGTTTGGAATGTCGCCGCCTTCAGGACCTTCCGGGTTCAGAAGGCCGTGGCCGCCATCGACCTTGCCAACATGGCCGCCGGAGAGCTTGAACTCGCCCGTGTCAGAGCAATCGCCTTTCTGGTGGAGGTGAAGGCCATGCCAGCCCGGCGTTAGCGCACCTTCGTTCAGGGTGATGCGCAGAAGCACGCCGTTTGGACCTTCGAGAATATTGGCTGTACCAATTTCCTCGCCTTCATCACCGACGATGGACGCGCGCGCATTCATCATGCTTGGCAGGCTCGTTGTGCCTTCAGCCTCTGGTGCCATGGCCTCTTCCGGCGATGGCGTCATCGTTTCGCTTGGCGGCGGTGTTGTCTCCGGTTCCGTCGTTGGCGTTTGCGCTTCACCACATGCCGACAGCATGAGCGCAGAAACAGAAGCGGCGGTAATCAGAAATCTAGATGTCATTTGGGTCTCCTTCCCAGAGGAAATGGGTAACAATCCCGGTGGTTCCAGATTGACTGAGGTTAATTCAAAAGGACAGGTGTTTTGCAAGTCATTTGCAAATTTACTATCTTGATCCGGTAAAAGACCCATCGCACAACCGCGCACTCAGTCAGCGCAAGGAACACCCCCGATATGACGGTTCGCACCTGCCTTCCATGGCCAGACAAACGCTTACGCACGCCTGCAGAGCCGGTGACAGAGATCACCGATGAGATCCGTGCGATCTGGACCGATATGATCGATACAATGGAAGCCATGCCGGGTGTGGGACTTGCGGCAAACCAGATTGGCGTGATGCAACGCCTCGCAGTCGTCGATGCCTCGCAGGAGCGCGGCAAAGCGGTCTGTATGGCCAACCCGGAAATCCTGCACGCCTCTATTGAAGATCGCGAGTATGATGAGGCGAGCCCGAACCTGCCGGGAGTGCATGCGAAAATCTCGCGTCCACGTGCGGTCACTGTGCGCTTTCTGAATGCGGATGGCGAGATAGAAGAGCGTGACTTCGTGTTGCTCTGGGCGACCAGCGTGCAGCATCAGATCGATCATCTGAATGGCAAAATGTATTTCGATCACCTCAGCAAGGTGAAGCGTGACATGCTGATCAAGAAATCGAAAAAACTGTCGCGGAGATAGGGACTCCGTCAATCAGGCCCGCTGGATGATGACATCCGAAACCGGCCGCCTCAAAGACATTGGCAGGGTGGGCGCTCTGCCAAATCGCACCACAAGATCGGGACGCCTGGCCCCTGCGCCGAGCCAGCTTGCAAATTGGGTGCGGACGGTGGGCACTTCGATCGCCTGGTTGAGGTGTGCGGTACGGATGCCCAGCAATGTTGCCTGCAGGGCAAAGCGCTGAAAACTTTGACCCACACGCGCCCAGTGTTCGGGGGTCTGCTCGTCGCCAATAAAAATCGCGATACCGGACGAGGATCGAACGTGGTCGCGGTATTTATCATTTTCCGATTGCTTGGTGAAAAAGGCTTTGAACATCCGCTCTCCGATCCAGCTTGGAAGGACCGGGTTGCCAGAGCTCGCGGTGAACAGGCCGTCTCCTGTTTTCAGCGCTTGATCGGGGCTGAAGCGCAACCAGCTCAGCAGCTCTGATATAAACGCAGGGTCATCCATTTGCGCGCTGTTTCCGGCGATGACGGCTTCGAGAATGGTCTCCAGATCGGCGCGGTCCTCGAATACCAGCATGGAGACGCCATCCTGTCTTGCGGCATCTTTCAGGCGCTGAAGGTCCTCAGCGGAGATTGGCGCGCCATCGTAAACGGAACGCGTTGACTGGCGCAGCGGAATGGCTGGATAGAGCGGCGATGTCTTTATGCCATTAGGATCGAGCGAGATTTCGAGGCCTGGTTCATGCGAGTCGATGAATCGGAGCCTTGGCTCGAAACCGTGTTGTGTGGCGGCGACTTTCAGATTTTCGGCGGCGCATCCAAGGCTGACAAAGAGGTGGTGATCATCCGGATCGACCACGGCCGTCCGCCGAGAAAAATCAGGCAGGATCTGCACGCGCTGTTCGTCGAGATAAAACCGCCAAGGCTGGGTGTTGTGGCCATTGGCGGCCAGAATTGCCATGCCCACAAGATCGGAAAGTGCCGGATTGGTAGAGAGAAGCGTCCTTTGCTGCGCGACTGTTTCTTCATAGCGTCCAAGCTTGGGCCAGAGCCCATAGCCGGTTGCACCAGCCGCACCGACGGCCAGTCCAGAAATCAGCATTGTTCGGCGTGAAAGCACGTTGTTCACCCCCGATAATAGGCCGCGTGCGCGGTTATGCTCCTATTTTTGCGGAGTACCGGGCTTTCATGCAATCGGGCAAAATGTATCAGGCTGAGTAGATGAGCTACATCCCGCGCAGTTTTTCGATCAGTTCGGCCATATCTTCAGGCGGGGGCTGTTCGAAATAAAGATCCTCGCCCGTAACCGGGTGATCAAACCCCAGAATATAGGCGTGTAGCGCCTGGCGTTTGAAGGCGCGGGCCGCTGTGGTTGCTTCGCGGAAGGCCTCGCCATCGCCAAAGGCTTTCAGGCCCTTGAACTTGCCATAGACAGGGTCGCCGACAACCGGGGCGCCAATATGGGCCATGTGTACGCGGATCTGGTGGGTGCGCCCCGTTTCCAAACGGCACTCGACGAGGGCTGCGGCGGGCAGAGCGGATTTCTCATCCAGCATGCCAAAGGTTTCGACGGTTTTGTAATTGGTAATGGCGTGCTTGCCGCGCTCCACATAGCCATCGCCATCGGGTTCGTGCCAGTCGGCGGAAGCGGTCCGTTTGCTTTCGCGGACCACAGCCATTTTCTTGCGATCACCGGAGTCGCGATCAATGCGCGTCTCAATACGGCCAAGCAGCGGGCGCGGTGCCCCGCGTGTGATGGCGAGATAGCGCCGGTCCATGTCATGCGCCTGAAAGCGCGCCACGAGCCCGGTATGGGCAAGCTCTGACTTGGCGACCACCATGACGCCGGAAGTGTCCTTGTCGAGCCGATGCACAATGCCGGGGCGCGCCACGCCGCCAATGCCGGACAGGCTATCACCGCAATGATGCAGAAGGGCGTTGACGAGGGTCCCATCCCATGCGCCGGGCGCCGGATGGACAACCATGCCGGCGGGCTTTGCAATCACGATGAGATGCTCATCCTCGAACAGGACGTCCAGCGGAATATCCTGCGCCTTGGGCGTTGCAGGCTCCGGGTCCGGCAGCACGAGCGTATAGGTCTCGCCTTCGCTGATCTTGTATTTCGGATCAATCTTGCCGTCATGGCTTGCCGAGACCTGACCGTCCTCAATGAGGCTTTTCATGCGCGAGCGGGACAGTTCTGAAACCTGCTCGGACAGCCAGCGATCAAGTCGCGTGCCAGCGGCGTCGGCGTCTACCGTATATGTGTGGGTTGTGGACATGCGCCCACATGTATGGAGAAAAAGCCAAAATGGAAATGGTCTTCTTCTGCCAATACAGATCGCAGACGGATTATCCGCGCAGAGATGCGATCAGACCATGGGCCGCACGACGTGCTGTGACTTCCGGTAGCGGGGAGCGCATGATGACCAGACGGTGCCAGATTGGTCCGAACAACAGCTCGCAGCAGATATCAATGTCATAGTCACGGCGGATTTCACCACGCGTGGACGCTTCAGCAAGCACCGCTTTCAGCGGCTTGCGGAAGTGAATGTTGAAATAGTTGCGGAACTCGGCGCCGGCCTGGGCATCGTCCGAGGCAGCCAGGAGCGCACAACGCAGCAGGTATGCTCCTTCGCTTGTGCGAGCGACCTCGATCAGCGGGTCGACAAAGCGCGCAAGTTTTACATCCAGAGGGCCGGCAATCATGGGCGCCGGGTCTTCAACCACTTCGAACGCGGCTTCGACGACCAGCGCAGCCGGTGTTGACCACCATTGCTCGATGTCCTGTTCGGTTGCCTGACAACGCAGCAGAACCTCTTCGAGGCTGAAATTCTTCCAGCCCTGCTCGACCAGTTCCTGACGGGCAGCAGCCATGACACGGTTGCGGGAGGCTTCCCCACGGATAATTTCGTTACGCACACTGCGCGGTTTGAATTCGACGATCGGTTCGTAAGTTGTATCTAGCATATCTCTTGCCCCTTAGACCGCACATGCCGTCCGAGAGTTCTTCTATTGTTTTCGTGTATTACGGCCTCAACACACGACTCCGTCGCTCGGTTCCCGGTTTGTGGACGAAATGTCATATATCCGAAGGGCCGTTTCGGCCTTTGGGGGCATGATTCGAAAATATAACTTCAAGTATATCAGGTATCTGCATCGATCTGTTGCGCAATTACCATACCGCTGAAGATTGGGTTAACTGCTTCAGTTTTTTGTAAAATAATTTGCGGCGGCAGGGCTGGCCCGGCTGGCGAACATCGTCAAAATAACTGACGTGAGCGTCACAAACGTGTTGCATCTGTGCGTTAGGCAAGGCTCACTTCGGTTCGGATCGGGAGTTGGGCAAAATGGATATTTCAAGACGTCGCGCATTTGGTTTGTTTGCGGGTGCCGCAGGGGGCGTTGGCCTTGCGAGCTGTGCAACGACAGACGCAGCACTCGGAGCAGATGCAGGCATTGCGAGCCTCGCCAGCACGGATGTGGCTGTCAGTTTCGATCATGGTGTTGCCAGCGGAGATGCCTTGCAGGATCGCGTGATCTTATGGTCCCGCGTCACGCCGGCGAGCCATGTAACCGCGCCGATTCCGGTTCGCCTGATCGTTGCGACGGACAAGTCTGCGCTGGAAGCGTCTGAGCTTTCTGGCGACGCGGTCACCATCATTGATCTCGAAACCAGCCAGTCGCGTGACTACACGATCAAGGTCGATCTGGGTGAAGAGGCGCCGCTGACGCCGGACACAAGCTATTACTTCCAGTTCGGCGTTCAGACGCCGGACGGCCTGGTCTCATCGCCAATCGGCCAGACGCGCACCTTGCCGAAAACGGGCGGCGACAAGCTGGTTATGGCTGTTGTCTCCTGTTCGAACTATCCGTTCGGATATTTCAACGCCTATCGCGCGATTGCTGAGCGGGATGATGTCGACGCGGTCATGCACCTTGGCGACTATATCTATGAGTATGGCATTGACGGGTATGGCGGTGAGAACGCTGAACGTCTTGGTCGCCGTGTTGATCCGGTCACCGAGATTGTCTCTCTGGAAGACTATCGTCTGCGTCACGCGCTCTACAAGAAAGACCCGGATCTGCAGGCCGCACACCAGAATGTGCCATGGTACTGCACCTGGGACGACCATGAGAGCACAAACAACTCCTACCGGACGGGCGCGGAAAACCACAATCCGGACAATGGTGAAGGCGACTGGACCGCACGCAAGCAACGTGCTGTTCAGGCCTATCTCGAATGGATGCCGGTACGTGACCCTAAGCCGGGTCGCGCACAGGAAGCGATTTATCGCAGTGCGCAGTTTGGTGACCTTGCTTCCATGTTCATGCTGGAATCGCGCCTGCTTGGCCGTTCCGATGAGATTTCATGGACGACCGAGCTGAGCGGTGTCGAGCCTGCCAACATCCCCGCCAAAGTGGCTGAGACCTCTCAGAAAGTCGCTGACCCGAGTCGCACCATGCTTGGCAAGGTTCAGGAAGACTGGCTCGCCAAGAAGCTCAAAGCGTCCGTTGAGGCGAATACAACCTGGCAGGTTCTGGTCAATCAGGTGATCATGGCCTCTGTCAGACTGCCTGATTTCTCCAAAACGCTGAAGCCAGAACAGCTTTCGGCCCTGCCAGCAGGCTATGCGCAGATGCTGATCCCATTTTCTGCCATGGGCCTGCCATTCAACCTTGATGCCTGGGACGGCTTCCCGGCGGCGCGTGAGCGCCTCTTTGCGGCGTCTGAAGCGGCCGGTGCACGCCTCGTGACGATTACAGGCGACACGCACACGGCCTGGGCGAACGAGATGCATGACGCTTCTGGCAAATCGACCGGTGTCGAGTTTGGCTGCACATCCATCACCTCGCCGGGCATGGGCAAATACCTGCCAATCGAAGGTCTGGGCGAGATGTTCGCAGAAGCAAACGAGGATGTGGTCTGGCATGACCCGTTCGGCAATGGTTTCACGCTGCTGACCCTGACAAAAGACAAGGCGAAGGCGGACTTCTACAAAGTGTCGACCATCGAAGCAAAGGAATACACCACTGAATTGGTGGCGAGCTTCGAAGCCACACCTGAAGACAAGGGCGTGAGCAAACTCAAAGCCGTCTGAGTTTGCAAAACAGCTTCCAACGCGTATAGGCGGCGAGATGACCTCGTCGCCTTTGCTTTATCAGCCCCCTGCCACCGATCCGCTGCCGATCCTATATCAGGATGACTGGCTGATGATCGTGGACAAGCCCGCGGGTCTTTTATCCGTGCCGGGCAGGCTTGAGCAGCATAAAGACAGTCTGGCGCTACGCCTGGACGTCGCATTTCCCGGAACGCGGACTGTTCATCGCCTCGATATGGATACTTCGGGACTGATGGTTTTTGCCCGGGATGAAGAAACGCACCGCAGTCTCTCCAGAGCGTTTGAGCGCAAGCAGGTGGACAAGAAGTACACGGCGCTTGTTCACGGTGTGATGGCCGAAGACTCCGGATGGGTCGAGCTGCCGCTCATCAAGGACTGGCCCAACCGCCCAAAACAGAAGGTCGATTTCGAGCTTGGGAAACCGTCCCGTACAGAATGGTCCGTGCTGTCTCGCGAGGATAACGTGACCCGGGTCGAGCTTATTCCCATCACCGGACGTACCCACCAGCTGCGTGTCCATATGGCGGAGATTGGCCACGGCATTCTTGGTGACTGCTGGTATGGCAGCGAAGCGAGCATGTCTGCGCGCGACCGGCTCTGTCTGCATGCGGGATATCTGGGGTTTCAGCACCCCGCCACCGGCGAACCCCTTCAGTATAAGTCCGAAGCTGACTTCTGAGCCTTATTGAAAGGTCAGTTTATCCTGACCATCGACCCGCCGATAGAAACAGCCTTTTCGACCGGTGTGACAGGCGGCTCCCGTCTGGCGGACTTTCATCAGAATGGCATCCTGATCGCAATCGACATAAAGCTCGACAACTTCCTGAATATGGCCGGACGTGTCGCCCTTGCGCCAGAGCTCACCGCGCGAGCGGGACCAGTATGTGGCGCGGCCGGTTTCAATGGTTGCCTGCAGGGCCTCGGCATTCATCCAGGCCAGCATCAGAACGTCGCCCGTCTCAGCATCCTGAGCGATAGCGGCGATGAGACCGTTTGAATCGAAACGAGGACGAAACGCTGCGGTTTCGTCCTGTTCTTTTCCCTTTAACGGGGATGCAAATGTCATGGGCGAAAGGCCCCTGTCTTATTTACCGGCAAGGCGGAAGAAGCGGTTACGCTTGTCTTCGTCTGTCCGGAAAACGCCTGTGAACTGTGTCGTGATCGTCGAGACGTTCGGGTGGTGAACGCCGCGGGTCGTCATGCACTGGTGCTTGGCGTCGATCAGAACCGCGCAACCTGCTGGCGCAAGGCTTTCCGTGATGGCGTCACAGATCTGAGCGGTCATGGTTTCCTGAGTTTGCAGGCGTTTCGAGAAGATCTCGACCACGCGTGCGAGCTTGGAAATGCCAACGACTTTCTCGGTTGGCTGATAAGCGACATAAGCTTTGCCAAGGAACGGCGCCATGTGGTGCTCACAATGGCTTTCGACTTCGATCTCACGCAACATGACGAGGTCATCATAGCCCTGAACGTCGTCAAATGTGCGCGACAGGTATTTGACCGGGTCTTCTTCATAGCCCTGGAACCATTCCTTATAGGCATTCACGACGCGCTTTGGCGTGTCGATCAGGCCTTCGCGGCGTGGGTCGTCGCCAGCCCAGGCAAGCAGTGTGCGAACGGCTTCTTCAGCCTCTTCGCGGGTTGGGCGTTTAACAGGTTCTGTGCGCTCGAAAGAGCCAGGCGTTGTAATAGAATCCATTGCCATGGAGAAAAATCCTATGTCTGAGGGACGAGGGTCGAGCCGAGGCAATCATGCCCGGACTTAACGCCCGCCCGAGTGAAACCCTCAGGGCTGTGTTGGTCGCTATATAGGGAATAAACCTTCCCTTTGCCAAGCTGTCTACGCTATCGTGGGGGAAACGGATTTCACGCTCATGTGAATTTTCGGGATTATTTCACCGAAATTTTTCCAGTGCGCATATTTCATGAAAGCAGGAACTGAACGTTTTCAGGTGCGTAATTGGTTTATGTTTGATCGGGGCATTGCGTGAAAAGTTTTCTTCTCAATACGCTGGACGATATCCGGACCAGCTATTGGTTCATTCCGGCGATCATGGCGGTCGGTGCGATCGTCCTGAGTTTCTGTGCAATCCAGTTTGATGCGTCACTGGACGGGCAGGGGCCTGACTGGATGAGCTGGCTGTTCGACAACCAGCCGGAAGGCGCGCGTGAAGTGTTGTCGACACTCGCAGGCTCCATGGTGACGGTCGCTGGTGTGGTCTTCTCCATTACGCTGGTCACGGTTTCCAATGCGGCGTTTCAGTTTGGTCCGCGCCTTCTGACCACTTTCATGCGCGACCGCGCCAATCAGGTGACGCTCGGGACGTTCATTGCAACCTTCCTCTACTGTCTCATGGTCTTGCGGGCCGTGCAGTCGGTTCCTGCGTCGGCCAGCGATGAATCTGCCTCCAGCTTTGTGCCGCATGTCGCTCTGCTCGGCGCCCTGGCCCTTGCGATCTGTTCGATCGCTGTTCTCATCTATTTCATCCACCATGTGCCGCGCTCTATCCATGTCAGCCGGATCGTCGCCCAGATCGGTGAAGAGCTGTGCCAGCGGCTGGATGATCGTTTTCCGATAGCGCTTGGAGAGGCGGCGCACGAACGCCCGGATGACAAGGCGTGTGAGACGTTTCGAAAAACGGTGCTGACGGCGTCGAAGTCGCAGCCTGTCGTGACAAGCCAGACCGGCTATATCCGTGTGATTGACGCAGACAGCCTGATCGAGACGGCCAAAGAACAGAAGCTCCAGATCGTGCTACTTCGCCATCCGGGTGACTTTGTTGCCAAGGGCGATGAGCTGATGCGCGTGCTTGGCAGTCATGATGAGGTTGGCGAAGACGTGCTCGACGATCTGTCTGACACGATATCTGTTGGTGCGATGCGGACCCAGCTTCAGGACATTGAGTTTCTCTCCCAGGAGCTTGCAGAGATTGCGATGCGGGCGCTGTCGCCGGGCATTAATGATCCGGTGACGGCTATCACGGCGATGAACTGGCTGGGGGCTGGTATTGGCCTGCTCGGCCAGCGTGAACCTTTGAGCCCCTTGCGGATGGATGATGAGGGCAAGCCAAGGGTCTTTTCGCCGACGGTTGGGCTGCCCGAACTTTTACGTGCAAGCCTTGGCTCGATTGTCCCCTTTGCCGCGCGGAATGTGGTTGCAGGGCGCAGCTATATCCGTGTGCTGGACGAAATACGCGGTCGCCTTGATGAACGCTTCGTTCCCTATCTGGAAAAGCAGCGTCAGGAGTTTTTCGAGATCGCTGAAGCAGAACTCTCCCGTCAGGAGCTGGACTCCCTGAAAACGCTCGCGCGTATCACCGAAGAGAGCAAAGAGGGCGGCGAGGCAGGCTGGCGAAAACGTCTTCGCCAGACTGTTTTGAGGAAGTAACATGAACTTTACGGAAAGCCGCTTTTTGCACCGCAGTAAAACGGCTTCTTTGCAGATCAGCACGTTTTATGAGCTGTCTTAAAAATTAGATTTACTACTAAATTTGGATGTACTTTTTCCAAAAGATTAACTAGTTCTAGCCCCGCGCATAACGAGGGGGATTGCCATGATTATGCAGAAACTAGCGTCCACATTACTTATCTCTACTTTATTTGCTGCTGCGTCCTGCCAGGGCCAGGAAGCGCCAGAGCCAACCCCAGCCGAAACCGCTTCCGGTGTCGAAGTGCCAGTCAAGGAAGAGACGGAAATGTCTTCCGATGAGGTCTCCCTCTGCAAGGATGATTCTCTGCCTATCGAGGGCACTGAGCTCTGCGCAAGCGCGGCCTTGCTCCATATGGACCTTGCTGCAGATCATGAGCCTATGGCGCTCGCTGATCCTTCCTGTGAGTGGGTTCCGCAAGCGTCCCCAATGGTCGATCAGTATCTGGTTTACATGGCGCAGAAGTGCGAAGGCGTGACGGGCAAACTGGAAATCGCGATCGGCAATCACCGATCTGATGTTCTGCTCGTGAAATCTGCTTTGTCGGCCTCTTCTGTAGGCGATGGCACGGACGGATCTGCTGATCCTTATCCGGTCGGATATATCTATACGACGATTGACGGCCTCTCAGCTGAAGAGAGCATTCTGAAGCGTGCGGAGCTTGACGCTGTGGCGTCTGAAGAAAGCTTTGAAGGCTGTGAACTCCATACGGATGGCGATGGACTTTATGTTGTCCGTCTGTCGGAAGAGGGAATGGATAACCTCGACCCGGATATGCCTCCGGCGGTTTGCGGACCGCTTGGTATGCATGATGGTGGCTGGAACTTCTGGAAGATCCTGTCGGACGATTTTCTGATGTTCGTCGAGACGTCCGGCGATCTCTGGCATGATGTCGATTACACTACGATGAAGATGGTTTCGCAGTAAAAACTGCACTTGGTTTCGAATGAAAGGCGGCAGTTATGCCGCCTTTTTTTGTGAAATCTACCAGACGTTCGTGACCTGGCAGGGATGGTTGCCGGGATAGTTGCCGTAAACATCTGTCAGGTAGAATGTCTTTGCGCCCGTTTCAGTGACTTCGAGCACGGTCTCCCGGTTGTAAGCATTCTGATCGTAAAATCGTAGAAAACGGTTTTCACCGCTGACGGGCATTTGCTGACCATTTGGTGAGACGAATGCGCCATTCCAATATGTGGTCGAACTGCCATCGCCAACCACGCTGCGAATGTCGCCATTGGGGGCGTAGATCGGGCCTGCGCCACCGATACGTTCATACTGCAATTGCAGCGTGACGGGCTGCCCCATGATCTGACACTGGGCCACAAAGCCACCGGTTTGTTGGGCTATGGCAGGTGCTGCCATGGTTGCGACGAGCGTGAAGAAGACTGCGGTAATGAGCTGCATTTTGTCCCCGGCATGTTTGGTTTGTAAATGGCGACAGCTCACAGTCTTTCCAGGATTGATGACAAGACCATGACGTCTTCCAAGAAGGTCCGTAATTTTCTGTCGGGACAATATGACATGGTTCAATCGTCTGGCCGTTTGCTCGTTTGACAGGCGCTTGCGCGTTACCGCATAGACCGATTTGAACCTGAAATGCTCCAGAGGAGATGTCCATCGTGACTGACGTGCCAGCCCTTTCTGCCTTTCCTTTTAAGTCCTATGACAAGGTTCGATATGCTGACACGGACCGTCAGGGGCATATCAACAACGCGAATTTTTCGACCTTTCTGGAAACAGGGCGGGTCGAGTTTCTCTATGATGGTGAAAAGGGTCTGGCCCTTGAGAATGCTTCCTTTGTGATTGCAGGCCTGCAGCTCAGTTTTGTCTCTGAAGCACACTGGCCGGGACAGATTGATATCGGCACTGCGGTGAAGAAGATCGGGAACAGTTCCGTGACCCTGTCGCAGGCGCTTTTTCAGAATGAACGCTGCGTGGCCACGGCCGAAACAGTCATCGTGCAGATGGATGAAACCACCCGGCGTTCCAAACCTTTTTCAGACCATGCGCGCGCCTTTTTCGAGAATGCCATGCTGAATTCGGACGCTTAATGCGGACCACAAAACATGGTCAGAAATGAAACGAAATGTTGAAAACTCTGAATTAGTGTCGTTCCCTTAGGCGTAGGACCTTAGGGACGACGACATGGGGTGGCTGAAACCATATGAGAGGCTTTTGCGCATTCCGAAGGATGCGCATACGGAAGATCTCATTCGATATCGCGCGATCTGGCTCGTTGGCGTGCTCTTCATGGCGGTCCAGACGATGAACCTGTTCACCATGACATTGAATTATGGGCGATGGACATATGACCATACCATTTCGGTTGCCGCGATGGTCATTGTCGCCTCGATGGTACTGGCCTTGCGCTGGTATAAGGGATTTCACGTTTACGCCTTCGCTTTTTCGCTGCTGGTCCTGTTCGGCATTATGGCGTCCGCCCTGCCAGAGCATATGGGGATCAACTCGGCGCTTGTGCCACTGGTGATCGTTGGCCCGCTGATCAATGGTTATATTTCCGGACGGCGTGCGGCATTTATCTTCTGGTGTGTCGGCATTGTCTTTCTGAGCTTTCTCTACTGGGTGTCGATCAACCATCCACCCATTTTGGCAAACGGGACGCATCGCCTGGAAGCCAATCGCTACACCAATGCGATCTATTATCTGACCATCTCTGCATCGCTCTCAATCATGCTGACAGAGCATACATTCAGCGCCCTGAAGAAGATGCGGGAGCTGGCGGAACGGGCCACCTATGCTGAGGCCGCCAAGTCGGAATTTCTGGCCAAGATGAGTCATGAGCTTCGCACACCGCTGAATGGCGTGATGGGGCTGACAGACGCGATGCTGCGCGGGAATCTGCCAGAACGCGAAAAGGGATTGGCGCGAACCATACGCCAGTCGGGAGATTCTCTGCTTCATATTCTGAACGATCTTCTGGATCTGTCGCGCATTGAAGCGGGCAAAATGCCAATCAATCCGCGTCCGGTGAACGCCCGGGATGTGATTGAACGGGCCATTCTGGGAACAGAAGAAGTGATCGCCAATGAGGGGCTGGCTTTCGACCTGAAAGTCTCTGAGAGCCTGTCCTGTGGCGCCCAGCTTGATGAAGTGCGGGTGCGTCAGGTGATCCATAATCTCCTTTCGAATGCCGTTAAGTTTACCGACGAAGGTGTTGTTGCGGTCCATGCTGATCGCGTGCCAGGCACTCAGACCGATGATGACGGCACGGCCCTCGATTATATTCGTATCCGGGTCCGTGATACGGGCTGCGGCATCAGCGAACATGCACGTCACCGCATTTTCGACAGCTTCGAGCAGGAAGAGCATGCAGGTCCGCAAACCATCAGTGGGACGGGCCTCGGCCTGCCGATCAGCCGTATGCTGGTTGAGCTGATGGGCGGCAGTATCGATCTCGAAAAGACCGGGCCGCATGGCAGCGTTTTTCGTGTTCTGCTTCCGCTGCATCCGGTGGAGCTGACCAAGCCCGCTGCAGGCATTGAGCGCGGCGCGTCCGTCAGTCATCCGGTGCGGGTGCTGGTCGTTGAAGACCATGACATCAATCAGCTCGTCCTGACCGAATTCCTGCGTATTCTGGGCGTCGATTTCGAAGTCGCTGAAGACGGGATTGAGTGCCTGGAATGGCTGCGGAAATCGGAATTCGACGTTATTCTGATGGACAAGAACATGCCTCGTATGAATGGCATGGAAACGACCCGGGCGATCCGGACGAGTGACATGCCGTTTCGTGATGTCCAGATCATCGCGATCACAGCGGATGCGATGGTTGGTGAGCGCGAGCGCCTGCTCGAGTGCGGTATGGACGGGTTCCTCTCCAAGCCGTTGAAGATTGAGGAACTCGCCCAGATCCTGGAAAACGTACCGGTCCGCGAGGCTGCGGCCTGATCAGCTTCGCCTATTGCGGGCTTGCCACATACTGGCGGGCATAGCGTTCGGCCTCGTCAAAGCCATGAGACAGATTGGTCGACACCAGTGTTTCGCCAGACCCTTGCGGGACATAGACAAAGCTGCAATCGCGGGTCTTCATCACACTGATAAAGGCAGCTGAGGCGCCTTCATCGAGCATGGTGCGGCCCTTGCGGGCATCGCCCGTGCCAAACTGGCGATTGCCGCATTCATAAGACCATTGTGTGCCCGGTTCCGGTTCGTAGAGGACAAGGCTGAGGCGCGGCTTCTGGTTTCGCGCAAATTCCACAACAGCCATGTTCGGCACCGGGATGGGCTGGCCTGCCAGCACTTCGCCAGAGAAAGGCGCAACATCGCAGGAGGCAATCGCGCTCTGACCGCCGCCAGCATGCAGATAGAAGCAATTGACCATCCAGTTGCCCATGGTGACCCAATGGGTGCGGCTGGTCCGGCCATTCTGCCCACCGGTCACGTCACGATGGGTTTGCATATCCAGAGGCAGCGGCGCGCTCGGCGCACCAAAATCGCCGGAATTGACCCGCTTGATCCGACCAAATTCCTCCGCCTGTTCACTGCATCCGGGCAGGAGGAGGGCGAACATTGCCGCGGCAATGAGAGGTTTTCCGAGTTTGACCAGACGTGTGCGTGTCACTTGTTTTGTCCCAAATTCAGCCCTGAGTTTACCATGACAGGCTTGATCGTGGGAAAACGAGCCCTTGGGAATTTGTGTGAAATTCGCAGGCTTTTCGTCTTAGTCCTCAGGAGGCGGAGCCCCCGGTGTCATCGTGCTGACCGGCGCATCCGAGCGGATCAGCCAGGTACCATCCACCAGAACCCAGTGCACCAGATAATGTCCCTCATCGTAAAATGCGGGAATGGGAGAGGTGTCACCCTCCGGGGTGAAGGTCAGCTTGAAGGCGCCGCGTTCAACAGCGGAGGGGCCGCAAACCGAAAGCTCGATAGTCTCAAGCTCGAACTGTGTGTCACCCAGAGCCGTCAACGGGCCGAAATAGGCACGAATGGCATCATGGCCCTCATTGAGCGGGCTGTTCGGCGGCATGGACCAGGCATCTTCGGTAAAGAGGCTGACATAGGTGTCGATATCGCCGGCTGCGAGGGCAGACATGGCGGTTTCATTGGCGGCTTCGATTGCAGTTTCAGCAGCCGCGAGATCGGTCTCTGCGCCGCAGCCTGCCAGAACGGAACTCATGAGTAAGGCGGATAATACGGACATCATGCGTCTCCCTTAATGCCCCGCGCGTGACGTGTGTCATTGTTCAGTATGTCATGAAGTATGTTCTGGTTGAAGTGATTTCTGTTTCGCGTTCACACCCGCCCCCCGATTGGGGCGGGCACGGTCTGTCTGTTACGGGGCGTGGATCGCCCGCCTAGCTTTCCTCGACAATCTTGAGCGCGGCTTCGGCGTCTTCATTGCCCGCGTCAGCACTTTTCTCGAACCATTTTCTGGCCGTCTTCACGCTGGCTTCCATGCCGCCAAGCCCCTGATAAGCGTAGACACCCATATTATACATGGCGAGATTGCTGCCCGCATTGGCGGCTTTTTCAAACCAGTCCCGCGCGGTTTCAAGATCCTTGTCGCGGCCCATGCCCTGATCGTACATCATGCCGACATTGAACAAGGCGTTCGGATGGCCCTGTTCGCCCGCTGCCTTGAAATAGCTGTAAGCCTCGTCATAGGCCTGATCGGTGCCGAGACCATCGCGGTAGATGACGCCCAGATTGAATTGGGAATCCATATGTCCCTGTGCGGCGGCTTTCTCATACCATTGCGCGGCTTTGGCATAGTCCTGCTCAACGCCGGTGCCGAAATAATAATGGCGGCCCATCATGTATTGCGCGTTGGAGCTACCTGCTTCGGCGACGGGTTTGAATTTGCTGAGTGAGGTCTCGTAGTTCTCATCCTGATAGGCTTCGACGGCGGCTTTATAGCTGTCCTGAAGCGCATCCACGAGTTCGGTTTTGTCATCCTGTGCCAGGGCAGGCGCGGCCGCGCCGAGGGCTACAAGGCTGAGGCTGGCGGCGAGGCCGGTGGTCCATTTCAAAACTGACATGTGATCTCCCTTTCGCTGTTTTGCCTGCCTCCAGCCTAACAAGGCAGGCGCGGCGCGTAAAACCGGGGCGATCATTGCGGGCGAAAGGCGTGCGCCAGCGCCGCTATCCGCAGCGCTCTTCAAAGAGCTCTGCGGCGCGGATAGCGACATCATGCAGGGCGGTCAGATCGTCTGCCTCATCGGGCAGGGTATCTGACAGCCATTTGTCCGGCGGGAGGGGGATTTTCAACGGCAGAAAGCGGGGCAGGGGCGGGCCGCCACCCTTTAAATGCGGCGGCTGAGGCAGCGTGCAGGGCTCGGTCAAAGCCGCTTTTGCCCGCTCAAGGCGGGCCGCTTCAAACCGGCCAAGCCAATAGCGCGCATAGCGCCGGGCGCGTGCCTCCATGCTCTCATGAAGATCGGCCAGACGCAGGAGGCGGTCGATCAGACGCTCGCAGGCGAGCTCATCATCATGGCGCGGCCGTCTCTGATACCCTTCAGACACGCGGTGCTGCGCAAGCGCCTGGTCCAGGCTGTGGTCGCAGGTCTCCTCGTCAGGCGCATCCGATGGTGTCTCATCCGCCATGCTGATCCGAAAGGCAGGCAATCGGGTCGGATAAAGCGGCAGGCCGCGCACGGCAAAGAGCGGGTGGATATCAGGCTGCGGCAGGTGAAGCCGCAAACCGGGTTCAGGCGGGCAAACGGCCTTTCCGGCGGTGACCTGACCATCGCGCATCAGCCGGAAGGCGAGCCAGATGATCATGCAGCGGATCATGTGTTCGACGCGCTCCACCATGACGGTGAGGCGCTGGACATCATAGCGAAACAGCCGGCAGGGGATGTCCTTATAGGTTTCAGGCGCATCGCCCCCAATCGCCCATTGATGGGGAAACCGCTCCGCCCGGAAAATGTGACGGTTCACACGGGCTTGATAGTCCGGGAACTCATCCTGAGGGTGGGCGGGCGCGTCTTGCATGGAGGTATTATCCGGTCAGACGCGTGGGGTGGGATTGATTCTTTGTTTTGTTTTTTTTGTTTTGCTCTCGCGAC
>NZ_JBHSSW010000012.1:183577-293952 GCF_042659465.1 Ponticaulis profundi
TGCGTCGCATAGAGCGCGCTCAGGGCTGTCGCGCAAAACGAACATGCGCCCTGTTCCGGTTTATGGATTGAGGGAAACCAACCCACCCCGCAGATACCTGCGCAGGCAGGTATCCATGACATTGAAGGTTCAGCGGGGGTGTTTCCGGCGCTCAGGCATGGATCCCAGATCAAGTCTGGGATCGGCGGTTGAGAGGGTGAACTTGAAAAATGTAGGGCGGTGTTGAGCGTGAGACGCGATACCCGCCGTGAGGAGAGGCGTTATGCTGGCGGGATTGGCATCCCGCCCTACTGTTTGCTCGGTGCTGTTGTTTCGCCTTTGGCTCAACGCACCTGCGCCTGCACGGTCGTTTGTGGGGTGCCTCACGCAGGGGAAGTTTTTTACGTTTGCTTCCGTTTGCGTTCCGCAAACATGAAGCGGGCTCAAGGCTGCTTTTGTTTGCTCTCGCGACGCTGGTGCGTCGCATAGAGCGGACTCAGGGCTGTTCTGGTGCACTGCGCCGGGATGCTCCCGGCTTCGTGACACCCTACAATTCACCTCACGATGTCATCCCGGAATGGCCGCAGGGCATATACGGGATCCAGGGCATTTCGAGCTGGTTCCCGGAGACAGGCTCTGGGAAAGCTCAGAAATTGAAAGCCGCTGTGGGATATGAAACGTGACCCGGCAGGCAAAACCTGCTTTAAGCCCTCGCAAACACCTTAAAGCTTAAAAGCCCCATCATGACACTTCGCATTTATGACACCATGGCGCGTGAAAAGCGCGTTTTCGAGCCGCAAGATCCATCCCGCATCACGCTCTATGTGTGCGGTCCGACGGTGTATAACTATGCCCATATCGGCAATGCGCGCCCGCCTGTGGTGTTTGATGTGCTGCGTCGCCTGTTGAAAGACATGTATGGCCGCGATGCGGTGGTCTTTGCGCGCAACTTCACGGATGTCGATGACAAGATCATCAAGGCGCATCAGGAAACCGGTGAGCCGATTGCGGCCATCACGAAGAAATATGCCGATATCTATCTGGAAGACATGAGCGCGCTGAATGTGCTGGCGCCGGACCTCTCGCCGCGCGCGACGGATCATATCTCCGACATGATTGCCATTGGCGAACAGCTCAAGCGCAAGGGCTATGCCTATGTGACGAAGGATGGCCTGTATTTCCAGGTCGATCAGATGAGCGATTATGGCAAGCTGTCCGGGCGCAGGCAGGAAGACAATGAAGCCGGTGCGCGGATCGCTGTCGATGAAGGCAAGCGCAATCCGGCTGACTTTGCGATCTGGAAATTTGCCAAGGAAGGCGAACCGGAAGACGCGATCTGGGACAGCCCATGGGGACGCGGTCGTCCGGGCTGGCATATCGAATGCTCGGCCATGATCAAGGCGCTGATGGGCGACACGATCGACATTCATGGCGGCGGCATCGACCTGCAGTTTCCTCACCATGAGAATGAAATCGCGCAGAGCGAATGCGCCCATGGCGAGACGCTGGCCAATTACTGGATGCATAACGGCTTTCTCGACATGGAAGGCGAGAAAATGTCGAAATCGCTGGGCAATGTGAAGCTGGTGCATGACCTGACAAAGGAATGGCCGGGCGAAGTGCTGCGTTATGCGCTCTTGTCCGGGCATTACCGCGCGCCGCTCGACTGGACGCGCAGCCTGCTGGAGCAATCCAAGACGACGCTCGACCGGATTTATGGCGCGTATCGCCGGGTCTGGGGCGATGGTCATCCGCTGGCGGACAATCGCCACGGCGTGCGCGACAAGCTGATGGATGATCTGAACACGCCGCTGGCGCTGGCCGAGCTGAACGCGCTGGCCGGGGAAGCAAACCGCGCAGCCGATGAACAGAATGAAAGTGCGATGGAAATCGTGCGGAACATGATGTTCGACGCAGGTCAGGTGCTGGGGCTGCTCTCCAAGACACCGGCCGAGTGGGAACAGGGCGGCGATGGCGATGACAAGGCACGCATTGACGGGCTGGTTCAGGCGCGTCTCGATGCGCGCAAGAACAAGGACTGGGCCGAAGCCGACCGCATTCGCGATCAGCTGAAAGCTGAAGGCATTGAGATCATGGACGGCGCCGGTGGTTCAACCTGGCGCCGGGTGTGATCGCCTAGCGCGTCGTCTGCAAAAGCAGGTAAGAGAACAGCGAAATACTGCCGACGCCGCCTGCAAAGGTGACAAGGGTGATCATGAATTCGCGCAGTGCATTTTCCGCATGCGGACGTGATTGGATGGACGGGGTGCGTGTGCCCGATACATCGGACATGCTGATATCGCTCATGTTTTCCTCCCCAGGATTTTCCTGGTTATATATATTTTGCTTGAGGCTAGCATATTTCAGAAGATTCTCAAGCTGCTTGATTAGCGCGCGAAAAGGGGGCGGGTTGCCATGAAAAGTTTCAGACAGGTGATGACGGTTCTGATGGGGATGGTCTGGCTGGCGGCGTGTATGGTGCCGGCCTCGCAGGCTGAACCTGCGCTGACGGTGTATCTGGTGCGCCATGCCGAGAAGCTGACGGGGGATGATCCGGGACTGACAGAGGCGGGCGCGGCGCGGGCGGAGCGCATTGCCGATATCTTCGAGGACGTTGCGCTGAGCGGGGTCTATTCGACCGATACGAAACGCACGCGGGCAACGGCTGCGCCAAGCGCAGAGCAGGCCGGGCTGGAGATCCAGATCTATGATGCCGGGGATATGGCGCCGTTCGCCGAAACGCTGAAAGCGCAGTCCGGTGTGGTGCTGGTGGTGGGTCATTCCAACACCATTCCCACGCTGGCGGGTCTGCTGACGGGGCGCGATGAGGGCGGCGATCTCGATGAAAGCCAGTATGACGTGCTCTATCGCATCGCCTTTAACCGGGCTGGTGAGCCGGTGAGCTTTCTGATGAGCTATGACACGCTGGAAGCGTCACTCGCGGACTAGGCGCGGCGGCGCCAGGCGGGTCTGTCTGCGGCGCGATTGGCCGAGGCGGTCCGGTTGGTGCGCTGCTGCTCATCGGTGATGTAGGCAGTGACGTCGCTGATCGACATGGGACGGGCAATGTGGAAGCCCTGGACCAGGCGGCCGCCCATGTCGCGGACCATTTTGAGCTGGCTTTCGGTCTCCACGCCTTCGAGGATGCAATCGATCTTCATGCTGCGGCAGAGGAGGATCAGAGCGCGGATGATGTCCTGGCTGGCGCGGTCGGTTTCCATATTCGCGATGAAGCTGGAGTCGATCTTCAGCTTGTCGAGCGGCAGGAGCTGTAAGTGGCTGAGGCTGGAATGGCCGGTGCCGAAGTCATCCAGCGCGATGCGGGCGCCGAGGGCGGCAAACTTTGTCAGCGCTGCG
Organism: Ponticaulis profundi; assembly: GCF_042659465.1. Lineage (NCBI taxonomy): Bacteria > Pseudomonadati > Pseudomonadota > Alphaproteobacteria > Hyphomonadales > Hyphomonadaceae > Ponticaulis > Ponticaulis profundi. Next base: position 186,914 of record NZ_JBHSSW010000012.1, read on the forward strand.
CGGGCCTGATCAAAGTCACAGACAAGCGCGGTTTCCGTGATCTCGAAGTCAATGCGGCGCGGGTCGATCAGGCTTTCGCGGACAATGCGGATCAGCGCGTCAACGGCGTCCATGGATGCGATGTCGCGGGCGGACAGATTGATGGAGACGCGCATATGCTTGGGCCAGCTATGGGCGTGTTGCAGCGTGCGGCGGACAAGCTGACGGGTCAGTTCGACGATGAAACCGGAACGCTCTGCCGCCTGAATGAAGAGGTTGGGTGCCACCGGGCCGAGCTCCGGGCTTTGCCAGCGGGCCAGGGCTTCGAACGCGTGCGTGTGACCCAGACGGATATCGGTGATGGGCTGGAACTCGACATACATTTCTTTTGACAGGTCCGCGCGGCGCAGGAGTTGTTCGACGCGCGCAAGCTGGCAGATTTCGACTTCGTGTTCGGGTTCGAACAGGACCGCTGTACCCTTGTGGAACTGCTTGGCGAAATAGAGCGCGTAGTCGGCGCGCTGACAGAGCTGTTCGGCATCGCTGCCATCAATCGGTGCGCGGCTGAGCCCGACAGAGGCGCCGATTTCAGCGACCACACCTGTCAGTTCATAGGGTTGTGACAGACGCTCGACCAGAGCGTTGCCGAAGGCTTCAAGGTCTTCCGGGTCGATGCGGTTTTTCAGGATGAAGCCGAATTCATCACCGCCGAGGCGGGCGACATAGAAGATGCTGCCAACCATGGTTTTCAGGCGCTTGCCGACTTCGATGAGCAACTGGTCACCCGTGGCGTGTCCGAAGGCGTCATTGACCGGCTTGAAGCCATCCAGATCGATCACGCCAATGGTAAAGTCACGCGATGAACGCAGAATATGGTTGGTGACGGTCCGGAAGCCGCGCCGGTTTGGCAGATCCGTGAGCGGATCGCGCATGGCGGCGTATTCGAGATCGCGTGTCCGCTTGGTGACTTTCTTTTCCAGAGACTGGTTCAGATCCGTCAGCTCCCGAACCAGACCGCTGTTGGTTGCCTGAAGCTCCAGAGCCTGACGGTGAACGCGGTGATTGTTGGAGAGGCCAAATAGCAGGGTTGCACAGCATATGACCGCCATGATCGCGAGCAGGGGATCTGAACTCGGCCCGATGGCCAGTATGGCTGCGCTCGGCAAAAGCAGGCTGGAGATGTAAGCGCGTCCTACACCTTTGAGGGGCGCACAGATGCTGGCCGCGCCGCCTGCGAGCCCTGCAATGACGATACAAGTGAAGTATTTCGCGTCCACGCTGGCCGAGATTGACCGTTCCAGAATGAAAGACCAGAGCAGGCCCGCCGTGATAAGACCGGCAGCATAACGGAAGCGCCATTTCCGGATAAACGCCCGACGCATGCCTGCATCTTCAAGTGAGCCATTGGCGCCAGGTTCGATATTTGCATGCACTTCGTCGAAGAAGTGCTGCCATTTGATCCGGCGAATGAGGCTGAGGAGCAGAATCGCAACGACCCAACCCATCGCATAGGCAGGCTTCATGGGATAGAGGAAGCAGCCAACAGCGATGGCTGCCGCCGCGTTGACGAAAATCATTGCCCGGCCATTGGCATAGGCGTTCAGCAGAAGATTGAATTCGATATCGTCTTCAAAGCGCTGATGCAGTTTGCCGAACGTGTCGTTCTGCTGTTGCATAAAGATGGAGGACGTACCGAAAACGGTCGCGTGTCCGTCTCTTGCGACAGCGCGGCGGCATCTGGTTACCAGTGCGGAAAAAATACGTCCCATCCATTCCATGCGAATGTGTTTAGGTGAAAAAGGTTAAAACACACCCGCATGAATCTTCGTGATTTTCTCGAATAAATCGAAAAAGATCAGAATCTCCGCCTAATCCAGGGTGAGGATCAGATGAAAAGCAACCCGCGCAATATATAAGCGATGGTTGCAATACACGCACCGCTGACAATCGATATACCGGCGAACCAGAGCAGTTGGCGCCAAAGCGGGCGACCTTCCGGCTGCTCATCAGGAGCAACCGGTTCGATCAGATCATGTCCCTTAGTCATGATAGGCCTCATCAGGGTCAACCTTGCCCCAGAAGAGCGAGTAGACATACACGGTGTAGGCCAGAATGATCGGCAGCATGATCCCGGCACCCACAAGCATCAGCATGAGGGCATTGTCACGGGCGGCAGTCTGCCAGATGTCATACTGGAACGGCACCAGATATGGAAACAGACTGATCGCAAGGCCGAGATAGCCGGTCAGAAACAGACCTGCCGCATAGATCATGGGGCGCCAGTCCGGCGCTTTGTCGAAACGCAGCGCCAGATCACGCCAGATCAGGGCAAACAGGATGCCAGCGATCAGCGGGATCGGGGCAAGCGGCAGGAACTTGCCGAAATTGAAGGCCTGCATATCAATGCCCCAGCGCGCGGTGACGCGTGGATCAATGGACAGGGTGGCAAGGCTGACCGCGCCCATGGCGATGAGGACGAAGATCGTCATGCGCTTCGCCCATTTCAGGCAGCCTTTCTGGATGTCACCTTCGGTTTTCAGAACCAGCCAGCAAGACCCAAGCAGCATATAGCCGCCTGCAACCGACAGAGCTGTCAGCACGGTGAAAGGCGTGAACCAGTCAAATGTGCCACCGGTAAAGCCCCGGTCTGCGGCTTCGACGCCCTGAATGAAGCCGCCAAGGATGAAGCCTTGTGCCAGAGCGGCCGCAAGCGAGCCGTAAGCGAAGGCACCATTCCAGAACAGTTTGGTCGGCTTGCGAACGGCCTTGTGCCGGAATTCAAAGGCGACGCCCCGGAAGATCAGGGCGGCGAGCATGATCAGAACCGGAATGTAGAAGGCGGGCATGAGAACCGCATAGGCAAGCGGGAAGGCCGCAAACAGGCCGCCACCGCCGAGGATGAGCCAGGTTTCGTTCCCGTCCCAGACGGGCTCGATTGTGGCTGTCATCATGTTGCGCTCATGATCGCTCTTCGCGAAGGCTGTGAGCATGCCGATGCCCAGGTCAGAACCGTCCAGCAAGACATAGAGCATGACGGCAGTTGCAATGAGCAGCGACCAGATCAGTGGTAAGTCCATAATCAGCCCTCCTTATCCGTCGCAATGGTGTCGGATGGGGTTTCAGCGGGGTCGTCGACAGAGCCGAAGGCAGACCCCGGTGCGCGGTTTTCTTTTTGTGGTGGATCGGTTTTGTCATCGACAAAGCCGCGGGTCGCGATGCGGGCCATGTAGACGACACCCGCCGTAAAGATGATGGCATAGACCACCATGAAGACGATCAGCGATGTCGCGACCGAACTGACCTCGACCGGCGAGACACTGTCCTCGGTACGCAGCACGCCATAGACCGTATAGGGCTGACGTCCGACTTCGGCGACAATCCAGCCGGTGATCACGGCGACAAAGCCCATCACGCCGGTCGGAACGGCCAGCCAGTGGAAGAGGGCCGGCTTGTCGATCTTGTTGCGCAGCCACAGCACCACGCCCCAGCCGCCCATGAAGAGCATGGCAAGACCAGCCGCTACCATGATGCGGAACGCCCAGAATACGATGAAGACCGGCGGACGTTCTGTATCCGGGAAGGCTTTGAGACCCTTGAGCGGACCTTCTGCAGAGAAAAGGAATTTGCTGGTGCCTGGAATTTCGATCTCGGCAATATTGCGTTCTGCTTCCTCATCGGGAAATCCGAATAAAACGGTGCCCTGTTCATCCGCGGTATCCCACCAGCCTTCAATCGCGGCCACTTTGGCCGGTTGGTGATGGTGGGCGACTTCGCCTGACCAGTGACCGGCCCAGATTTGAAACGGCATCAGCACGAGCAGTGTGCCCGCAGCCATGCGGATCTGCCATTTGGTTGGCTCGGAATTGCGTCCGCGCAGGATCTGATAGCCACCCGCGGCGAGGACGACAGCCGCCGTGGTGATGAAGGCTGCCAGCATCATGTGGACATAACGGGATGGGAAGCTCGGATTGAATATGACCGCCATCCAGTCTGTCGCGAAGAGATTGCCGGTTTCCGGGTCCACATCGAAGCCGACCGGTGTTTGCATCCAGCTATTGGCGGACAGAATCCAGAATGCGGAAATCGAGGTACCAATGGCAACGGCGAGCGTGGCAATGAAGTGAAGCTTGCGGCCAACCCGTTTCCAGCCAAACAGCATGACACCGAGGAAGGTCGCTTCAAGAAAGAAGGCTGTCAGCACTTCATAGCCAAGAAGCGGGCCAATGACACTGCCGGCTTTGTCGGAGAAGACGGCCCAGTTCGTACCGAACTGGTAGCTCATCACGACACCGGACACGACGCCCATGGCAAAAGCCAGCGCGAAAATCTTGATCCAGTGGAGGTAAAGTCTCTTGAAAACGTCTCTTTTGGTCGCGAGCCACAAGCCTTCACAGACCGCCAGGAACGCGGCGAGACCGATTGTGAAAGCGGGAAACATGATGTGGAACGCAACGACGAAAGCGAACTGAAGTCGTGAAAGTAATAATGCGTCGAAATCCATAATGATCTCCAATCTGGAGTCTGACTATCGTATATGCGTGTTTTCTAAAATGGTACAAACTGTCCCTGAGGCAGAAGGGCCCATAATTCGAGTGTGGTTTCTCTCCAGAGTGATCTGAGTGCCTGAGGCTAGAGGTAGGTTATGGGTGACGCAATGCGCCGGGCGTTGAAATCTGTGACCGAAAGAGGGGGAACGCCGCAAAGCCGTTGCGGTTCTGTCTTGTGAAGTTTGCGTCAGTCATTGAAACTGGCATTGCGTGTGAAGAGGATGATTCATGGCGACAACGCTTTGCGGCCTGTTTGATCGCCTTGTTGCCGAAACCGAAGGCGACAAGGTCAGTATTCGCGATCTGTTGCAGATCGTCGGGGCACGGTCTTATGGCCCGATCATCCTATTGCTGGGGTTTATTGCGGTCAGCCCGCTGACCATTATTCCCGGTGCGACCTGGATTGTGGCGCTGTTAACGCTGGTCATCACGCTTCAAATCGTTCTCGGCTTTCGCAATCCATGGATACCGGCGCGTCTGCTGGATTTTGAGTTTCAGCGCGAGCATCTGGTCGAGGGGACGCGCACGGCGCGCCGATGGGCTGAAATCTTTGACCGCATCCTGCAGCCAAGACTGACCTTTCTGACCCGAAAGCCGTTTCTGCAGCTTGTGGCGCTGATGTGCGTGGCGGCGGCGTTGATTACATTCCCGCTTGGCTTTGTGCCGTTTGCGCCGCTTCTGCCGGGCATCACGATTCTGATTTTCGGACTGGGGCTGATGTCCCGCGATGGTGTGGTGATCCTGCTGGCGAGTGCCAGCCTTGTGGGGGCGGTGATCGTGCTCTCCAAGCTCGCCGAGCGCTGGCTGGGGATCTCTGTCTTCTAAAGCCGCGCGGCCGGCGGTGTCAGGACTGGGTTTCCAATCCGGAAAAGGGGGCTTTCCGTTACGACTCTTGTCGAACTTGCTCTTGCGAGTTATTCGCAATACGTCTCAGAGCGTGCTCAGACGCGCTCTGGCAAATGCAAGGAAACCCGTATGACTTCGACAACACTTGATGCCCCGAAAATTCGCCGTGAACGACTGCCCCTCGTGCGCCGTGAGCTGAAGGTCATCGAGAAGTTTTGTCCAACGCCCAACCTCATACGGGTTGTCCTTGCGGGCGAGGAGCTGGAAGGCTTTCTGTCGCCTTCACCGGATGACAATATCAAGATCTTCATCACGGATGAGGATGGGACTTCGACCATGCGCAGCTATACGCCGCGCCGTCATGATGCCGAGAAAGGCGAGCTGTTGCTCGACTTCGCGCTGCATCAGGCCGGTCCTGCGACGCAGTGGGCGATCGATATTCAGGTTGGCGACATGGCCCATATTGGCGGGCCGCGAGGGTCCAAGGTTCTGGAAGGCAATGTTGAGCGCCTGCTGCTGATCGGCGATGACACGGCTTTGCCGGCTATGGCGCGCCGGGTGGAAGAAGCCGAAGCGGGCCAGGCCATCACTATGTTAGCTTCAATTCCGGAAGCAGCCGACGAGCAGGACATTGAAACACCCGCGCTGTTCACGCCGCTCTGGCTGCATCGCAATGGCGCTGCGCCCGAAGACGCAGAGCCTTTCCTCAAGGCTCTGGAGACGCTGGATATTCCGCCGGGCACCTTTATCTGGCTGGCGGCAGAAGGCCAGGCGGTGAAAGCGATCCGCAGCTATCTGATGGAAAGCCGGGGCGTGCCGCGCAACTGGATCAAGGCCACTGGCTATTGGGTGAAGGGCAAAGCCGACACCACAGCCAAGTTCGAAGAATAGGCCTCTTTCAGCTTAACGGAATGGCGGCTCGTCGAAGGATCTGAGCTTGCGTGAGTGCACGCTGTTGGCACCTTCTTCGGCAATCCGCTCGAGCGTCGCAATGCCGATCTGGATGTGCTCGCTGATGGCCTTGTTGTAAAACGCATTGGCCGCGCCAGGCAGCTTGATTTCGCCATGCAGGGGTTTGTCTGACACGCAGAGCAGAACCCCATAGGGCACACGTAGCCGATAGCCGTTTGCGGCAATCGTGGCGCTTTCCATATCAATCGCGATGGCACGAGACTGGTTGAAGCGTTTGGCCGATTTGGTGAAGCGCAGCTCCCAGTTCCGGTCATCAATGGTGACGACGGTGCCCGTGCGCAAGCGCGCTTTCAGCGCCTCGCCGGTTTCCTGTGTCACGCGCTCTGCGGCGTCGTGCAGAGCGATCTGGATCTCGGCAATCGGTGGCACGGGAATGTCTGGCGGAAGGACGTCATCCAGCACATGATCATCACGCAGATAAGCGTGCGCCAGAACATAGTCGCCAATGCGCTGTGAATGACGCAGGCCGCCGCAATGGCCGACCATGACCCAGCATTGCGGGCGCAGAACAGCGAGGTGATCGGTGATCGTCTTCGCATTGGACGGGCCAACGCCGATATTGACCATGGTGATGCCCTGACCGTCTGCGCGGCGCAAATGGTAGGCTGGCATCTGGTGACGACGCCATGGCGCGTTGCGGATCTTCTCCAGCGCGTCCGGTGTATCTGCGGTCACTTCAATGCCGCCCGCAGCCGAGAGGCTGACATAGGGACCAGGCTGCTTGATGCGCTCGACCGCCCATTCGGCAAAGGCATCGATATAGCGGTGATAATTGGTGAAGAGCAGATAGCTCTGAAAATGCTCGAACGGCGTGCCGGTATAATGGTTCAGGCGCTGCAGGGAGAAGTCCACGCGCGGCGCATCGAACAGGGCGAGCGGTTTGCGATTGTTTTCCAGAACATACTCGCCATCGGCAATCTCATCGCCAATGGTGGCGAGATTGGGCGCCGGGAACCAGCGTGCGATCTCTGCCGACTGTTCGACATTCAGGCGTGCGGCTTGTTCCTGATCCCAGACATAGGGGTAGGGAATCTCATCTCGTGAGGGCTGGACCTGCAGCTCGATGTCATAATCGCGGCAGAGCGGTTCGAGCTGATCACGCAGATAGCCTTCGAAAAATTCGGGATGCGTAATCGTGGTTGAAAAAATGCCCGGCTCTGAAAACTTGCCGAAAGAGCGGGAAATCTGCGGAATGCTGGTGTCGGGCTGATAGCGGACAATCAGTTCCGGATAGGCGAACAGGCCCTGCTGACGCGCCTGTTTGTCAGGAAGTGTGCCATGTTCGAGAAATTCAGCCAGCGCATTACGGAGCGCTGTGGTCGAGTTCGTGTAGAGCCGTTTCAGCTCATTTATTGTTTCATCTATCGTCATGGCGAGCCCTTAAAGCATAAGATGTTGCCTGACAATTCCTGAGAAAAACTTGGGATTTGTCAAAAGCTCGGTTAGGAGCAAGGTTTTAAGTGTATAGTATCGGGGTATGACATGCAGATAACCCGCTTTGATATTCCTGGGCTCTTTCTGCTCAAGCCTAAGATTTTTCGCGATGATCGCGGCTGGTTCAGTGAAACCTTCAATGCGGAGACGTTCCGCGAAGCGCTCGGTTTTGTCCCGGACTTCGTTCAGGACAATGAATCCTTTTCCATGTACGAAAACACGATTCGCGGGCTTCATCTGCAGTTGAATCCCTATGCGCAGGCCAAGCTGGTTCGTGTGCTGAGCGGGGCCATTCTGGATGTGGTGGTCGACATTCGCAAAGGATCACCGACCTATCTTTCAACCGTATCGGTGCGGCTGGATGCGACCGGCATGCAGCAATTCTACATTCCGGCGGGCTTTCTGCATGGTTTCCGGACGCTCGAAGACAATACCCGCATCGCCTATAAAGTGGACGCGCATTATAATGCGCAGAGCGATCGCACCATACGCTTTGACGACCCTGCGTTGAAATGCAATTGGGATCTGGATGGTAAAGAGAAACTACACCTGTCAGACAAGGATAAAGACGCGCCGCCTTTCAAATCTCTCGGCGATGTTTTCCAGTATGATGACATGGCAGGGCCTGTGACATGAAGCGTGTGATCGTGACCGGAGGCGCCGGGTTTATCGGTGCCAATCTCTGCCACGCACTTGTCGCGAGCAAACGCTATCACGTGCTCAATATTGATAAGCTGACCGAAGCTTCCTGCCGGGCCTCCCTAGCAGAGCTTGAAGACAATCCGGCCTATACCTTTTTGCACGCAGATATCTGCGATGGCGGCAAGATGCGCGGTGCTGTGCAGGATTTTGCGCCTGACGGGATCATGCATCTGGCTGCGGAAACACATGTCGACCGCTCCATTGATGGCGCGCTGCCGTTTGTTCAGACCAATCTGGTCGGCACGTTTTCCTTGCTGGAGGCCGCGCGTGCCTATTGGATGTCGCTTGATCCTGCCGCGCAGAAGGCGTTCCGGTTTTTGCATGTCTCGACCGATGAAGTGTTTGGCAGTCTGGGGGCTGATGGCCTGTTCACGCCGGAATCGCCCTATGATCCGAGTTCACCGTATTCCGCGTCCAAGGCAGGGGCAGATCATCTGGTCAGAGCCTGGCACCGCACCTATGGCCTGCCTGCGCTGATCACGAATTGCTCGAACAATTATGGCCCGTATCAGTTTCCCGAAAAGCTGATCCCGCTGATGATCCTGAATGCGCTCGAAGGGCAGGGGCTGCCGGTTTATGGCAAGGGCAATCAGGTTCGCGACTGGTTGCATGTGTCCGATCATGTCTCTGCGCTGATCGCTGCTCTGGAGAAAGGCGCGCCGGGGGACACCTATCTGGTGGGCGGACGTTCGGAGCGGGAAAACATCGATGTGGTTCGCCAGATCTGTACCTATCTGGATGAGGCGTGCGGCACAGGCGGCCCACGCGAACGCCTGATTGAGCATGTCGAGGATCGCCCCGGGCATGACCAGCGCTACGCGATTGATGCCAGCGCAACGGAGAAGGCACTCGACTGGAAGCCGACTGTCTCTTTTGAGGAAGGCCTTCGGCGCACGGTCGACTGGTATCTCGCCAATGAGAGCTGGTGGCGTCCGCTGCGCGAACGCTTCCATACGCATGAACGTATCGGGCTTGGCACGACCGTATGATCCTGTGTGTTGGCGCTTCGGGACAGCTGGCAAGATCGCTGGTTGAGGTGGATGGAAAGCGCGTGCGTGCGCTTGGTCGCCCTGAACTGGATCTGACCGACGATCGCAGCATTCAAAACGCGCTGGAAACAGTGCAGCCAGATGCCGTGATCAATGCCGCAGCCTTTACCGCCGTTGACGATGCTGAAGCGAACGAAGACGCGGCCTTTGCGCTGAACCGTGATGGACCTGAGCAACTCGCCAGGCTGTGTGCCCGCCATGATGTGCCGCTGATCCATGTCTCCACGGATTTCGTTTTTGATGGCAAAAAGGGTGCGCCTTATTCGGAAACAGACCGGGCCGCGCCGCTGAATGTCTATGGCCGTTCCAAGCTTGCCGGAGAAGAAGCCGTGCTGGACGCGCACCCCAGGGCGATGGTGGTGCGAACAGCCTGGGTGCATAGCCCGTTTGGGACGAATTTCACAAAGCTCATGGCGGGGCTGCTGCAAACGCGTGAGGAAATCGGCGTGGTCGTCGACCAGGTCGGCTCACCGACTTATGCGCCGGATCTGGCTGCAGCTTTACTTAAACTGGCTGACGGAATGCAAAATCATCAGTGTACGGAAAATGGCATCTATCATCTGGCTGGTGATGGAGGTGCCACGCGCCATGAATGGGTCTCGGTTATTGCTGACACGCTGGCTGAGCGGGGGCTGAAAACGGCGCGAATTCGGGAAGCGTCTGCCCGTGAATTTCCCGCGCCTGCCCAGCGTCCAAACGATACGCGCCTGAATTGCATGAAGATTCAGCAAGACTGCGGACTTGCCTTGCCAGCCTGGCAGGAGGGGGTTAGGGCCTGCGTGTTGCGATTGTTGTCCGGGATGGAGGGGTCAGCATGAAGGGTATTGTATTGGCCGGTGGTTCCGGTACGCGGCTCGCGCCGCTGACAATTGCTGTCTCCAAGCAATTGCTGCCCATCTATGACAAGCCGATGGTGTTCTATCCAATCGGAACACTGATGAATGCCGGTATTCGCGATATTCTGATCATCACGACGCCGCATGATGCGCCGCTGTTCCAGAAGCTTCTGGGAGATGGGTCAAACTTTGGCGTGAATCTGAGCTATGCTGTGCAGCCGGAACCCGGCGGCCTGGCGCAGGCCTTTCTGATTGGCGAAGAGTTCATCAATGGGGAGCCGGTCTGCCTGATCCTTGGTGACAATATCTTTTATGGTCCGACCTTGCCGGAGCGCCTGAAAAAGGCCGCTGACCTGAAATCGGGTGGCCGGGTGTTCAGCTATGAAGTGCATGACCCGGAACGCTATGGCGTTGTCGCCTATGATGAGAATGGCAAGGCGACGTCCATTGAAGAGAAGCCGGAAAATCCGAAATCATCCTGCGCGGTGACGGGTATTTATTTCTTCGATTCCGAGGTCGTTCGCATCGCAAAGGCGATCAAGCCATCAGCGCGCGATCAGCTTGAGATCACCGATATCAATCAGACTTATCTTGAAGCGGGAGAGCTGGAAGTCATTCCGATGAAGACCGGCGATGTCTGGCATGATGCCGGCACGCATGCCTCTTTGCTGGAAGCAGGCCGTTTCATTGAGACGCTGGAGCGACTTCAGCACATTCATGTGGCCAATCTGGAAGCAATTGCCTGGAAGGCGGGCTGGATTGACGAAACGGTACTTGAGCGGCAGATGAATGCGTATAGCAATTCAGGATACGGCAAATACCTGAAACGTCTTCTGGACCGACGGGGCTGAATGGGGACTTATGCGCGTCAGGCGCATAGCGTAATTGGACGAAACAAAGGGGGCTCGTCATTTCCATGACAACAGAGATTAATGCAGCTTTATCTGACAAGCTGGTCAAACTGGCCATTGATGCGGGCGTCGTCATCATGGACGTTTACAATGCTGCGTCCGGCATCGACACAGACACCAAGAAGGATGATTCTCCGGTCACGGTCGCAGACCAGAAAGCCGAAGACCTGATCCTTGCGGGCCTGAAGGAAGCTGCGCCGGAAATCCCGGTGCTGGCCGAAGAATCGGTTGCTGCAGGCAAGATCCCTGAGCTGGGTGAGCAATTCTTTCTGGTCGATCCGCTGGATGGCACCAAGGAATTCATCAAGAGGGGCACCGACTTTACCGTCAATATCGCGCTGATCGTCAGTGGCCGCCCTGTCATGGGTGTGGTGTATGCACCGGCCCGTGACCACCTGTGGGTGGCGGAAGGCCCGACCAAAGCCTGGCAGGCTGAAGTCGCGCCGGGCGGCGATGTGCCGGCAGCGTCCGCGCGCAAGCCGATGAAGATCCGCAAACTGCCTGAAGCAGGCGTGACCGCCGTGGCATCGAAAAGTCACCGGACACCGGAAACCGACGAGTTTCTGGGTAAGTTCGAGGTTGCTGAACTAGTCTCCATGGGCAGTTCGCTGAAGTTCTGCATGATCGCTGCCGGTGATGCTGATCTCTATCCGCGCCTTGGCCGCACCATGGAATGGGACACGGGCGCTGCGCATGCGGTGATCTCGGCAGCCGGTGGTCGGGTGTTGACCTTGGAAGGCGAAGACCTCACTTACGGAAAGAAAGAACGCGGGTATGATAACCCGTATTTTGTCGTATATGGTGACGTTGAACCGCCTAAATCATAAGCGTTCGCAGAGTGGATGAATAAAGCGCATGGCCGTGAATACCTATCTTGATTTCGAAAAGTCTCTGGCAGAGCTGGACCGTAAGATCGTTGAGCTGGAAACCCTTTCCGCGACCAATGATGGGCCATCCCTTTCCGATGAGATTTCGAAGCTGAAAGAGAAGTCTTCGCGCCAGCTGCATGAAATCTACAAGAACCTGGATGCGTGGCGGAAAACGCAAGTGGCCCGCCACCCGGAGCGTCCACACTTCATGGACTATATCCAGAATGCGTTCGAGGACTTTGTCCCGCTCGCAGGTGACCGCGTGTTTGGCGAAGACGAAGCCCTGATGGGTGGACTGGCGCGCTTTAACGGGCGTTCGGTTGTCGTAATGGGCCATGAAAAGGGCCGCACGACGGAGACGCGTCTGAAGCACAATTTCGGCATGGCGCACCCGGAAGGCTATCGCAAAGCCGTACGTCTGATGGATATGGCCGAGCAGTTTGATCTGCCGGTGATTACGCTGGTTGATACGGCAGGTGCCTTTCCCGGCAAGGCCGGTGAAGAGCGCGGTCAGGCTGAAGCAATCGCGCGCTCAACAGAGCGTTGTCTGACGCTGCCAACGCCAATGGTGTCTGTCATTGTTGGTGAAGGTGGTTCTGGCGGTGCGATCGGGATTGCAGCGGCCAATAAAGTTCTGATCCTCGAGCATTCTATCTATTCGGTGATTTCACCGGAGGGCTGCGCATCTATTCTCTGGCGTGATGCGGCACGCGCACGCGATGCTGCCGAAGCCATGAAGATCACAGCCCATGAGCTGCTCGGCAACAAGATTGTCGATGAAGTGATCAATGAGCCGCTGGGCGGTGCACATCGCGATGTGATCGGCACGGTGCGCACGGTCGCTGATGCGGTCGAGCGCCAGCTTGTGTCACTGGAAGGCATGACGCCGGCGGAACTGCGCCGCCAGCGCAAAGAGCGTTTCTATGCCATTGGCCGGATGAACTAGCTCCGGCCTTTTCAGATTGAATCTTCAGACAGCAATAATCGGGTCGCTGAGGTTCGATTGATCTGGCTTTGTCTCTTCAGCCATGGAGGGACAAATGAGATTATCCGGCAAAACAGGTATTATTACAGGCGCCAGCAGCGGCATAGGTGCGGCAGCGGTTCGGCTGTTTGCGCGTGAAGGCGCCGCGCTGGTTATTACGGCGCGTCGTGAAGACCTGCTTCACGCGCTCAGAGACTCATGCCCAGAGCCATCGCGAATTATCGTTGTAGCAGGCGACACCTGTCTGGAAGAGACGCACAAGGCCTGTGTCGATGCGGCGATGCGGTCGTTTGGCCAGCTTGATTTCGGATTTAACAATGCGGGGATGACCGGCCCGAATGCGCCGCTGACAGAACTGGCGGAAGATGCCTGGCGGTCTGTCCTCGATACCAATCTCAACAGTGCTTATTATGCCTCGAAATACCAACTGCCGATGATGCAGACAGCTCAAAAGGGCTCTCTTGTCTTTACGTCCAGTTTTGTGGGCCACACGATTGGGCTGCCGGGCATGTCCGCTTATGCTGCGGCAAAGGCCGGGCTGATTGGTTTGACTCAGGTGCTGGCATCAGAAGTTGGTTCGGATGGCGTTCGGGTTAATGCGCTCCTGCCAGGAGGGACCATGACAGAAATGGCAGGTACGGACGCGAATTTCCACGCATTTGTACGTGGACTACATGCGCTGAAACGGATGGCCGAGCCAGAAGAAATAGCGCAGGCAGCGTTGTTCCTGGTCAGTGACGATTCAAGTTTCGTCACCGGAACAGCGCTGCTGGCTGATGGTGGCAATTCGATCTGTAAGACCTGAACCTATTTCAGGATTTCCGGTTCGCCGCCTTTTTCAACGGCGCGCTGATAGCCCGGACGGGCATGAATGCGTGCCACATAGGCGGCGATGTTCGGATAGGCATCACCCAGACCAAGACGTGCAGAGGCCGCTTCCAGCGGATAGCTCATCATGATGTCTGCGCCGGTGAGGTAGGGACCCGTGATCCAGTCTGAATAGCCGAGCTGCTCATTGGCATACTCAAACAGCGCCTTCGTGGTCGGCGACAGATACAGGTCACGTACGCGGCCTGTGACCGCTTTGATGATCGGACGCAGGAAGAATGGCGGCTGTGTTTCCATGCGGGAAAAGAACAGTCCCATGACGAGCGGCGGCATATAGCTGCCCTCTGCGGCGTGCATCCAGTAATGATAGCGGGCGCGGGCCGGATCGTGCAGGTCCGGGCGCATGCCGGCATTTGGATAGCGATCCATGAAATACTCAACAATCGCGCCGGTTTCTGCGAGCACATTGTCGCCATCGGTGACGATCGGCGATTTGCCGAGCGGATGCAGCGCCTTGTAGTCTTCGGGTGCGAGATTGGTTTCGGGATCTCTGGCGTAGACCTTGACCTCATAGTCGAGGCCGAGTTCTTCCATCAGCCAGAGGAGCCGCATGGATCGCGAATTCTGAAGGTGGTGGATGGTGATCATGAGCCCGCCTTTCGATGTCCGGTGTCTCTGCTTTCGTCTGAGCTAGACCTGTTGGTTGAGAAATCCAATTTATCTGGAGGCTCTCGGCTTCTTTCATGCAAATGTCCAGTGTTTCGTTTTTCCCGCGTGGGGGTAAACAGGCATTGGGGGAGACTTGCATGGAAATTGACGAACAGACGCCACTGGGCAGGCGTCTCGGCATCGACAATCTGGACCGGTTTATCGATGCGGATCTGGTCCCTGTTCTGGAGGAAGGCGCAGATGCACAGTCCGCGCAGGAACAGGATGTTCTGCTTGGAAAGCTGCGCTCAACCTTCACCCTGGCCTCCTTTGCGTTCATCGTGGCGTTCATGCCCTTCTTCGTTTTCCTGCCAGATGTGTGGTGGGGCAATATCGGGCGGTTTTTGGTCTTTCCGGTCCTGTTTTTCGGGGCCTTTATCATCGCCGCCTGGTTTCGCCGGGATTTGCTGGTCCAGTTTTTCATGAAGGCTGAAACGAATTTCCTGGTCCGCGCGGAGGCCCTGCAGAAGGTCGCCAGGGCCGTAGGTATCACTTATGTCCCATCGCCGGGTGGTGCACCGGAAGCGTTGAAGGTTCTGGCAAAACTCAACTTTGTGCCCAAACGCCTGTCTCAGCTCACAGACACGCTGGATGCGCATGGTGGGATGGATGATGTTGTGCGGGCAGCCGTGGAAAGCGGTCTCCTTGTCGGTGATACCGTCGTTCTGGGCAATGACGAACAGAAGGCGCGCTTTTATCGGCAATCGGCACTGGGAATTGCCTTCGAGGACGGATTTGAAGGCGCGCGCAATGGGCTGAGATTTTCGGCCTTTGAATGGCTTGAGGATGTTGATGAGGGCGAAGATCGCTATCATTTGCTGATTGCTCTCAAGCCGCCGCACAGGCTGCACGGCGTGACCCAGCTCCGTTCGCGCAAAACGCCCTGGCCAAATGCGCCCGAGGCACAGAGCCTGTCAGCTGTCGAGCTGGTGCCAGACACGTTCAACAGGCAGATGCGACTGCGCAGTTCTGATCAGGTCGAGGCGCGCACTATCTTTAACCCGGCTGTCGTGGAGCGAGTGCTCAAGCTTGCCCATGATATGCCGTTTCGTGCGGTGGCGGCTGGCAATTTCCTGATCCTCGACATTGTGGGAGACAACCGGTTTTCGGTCATCGAACTGGCAACGGGCAAGTGGAGCCGGCAGCGTATTGAAGATGCGCTGCGTGATGTCGCCGAGCTGCTGGAGCTGGTTGATGAGGCGGCGCACACTTTCATGATCCGCTGAGCTGTCTGTGTCGCTCAGTCCTCTTTGAGATTGGGGGAATACGCCTCCCCCGGTGCGGACACGAATGAGACGTCGCGGCCGGCATTGACGATCATGGCTGTCAGCGCGCCGCCATGAACCGCGCCGGTGTCGATGCCTGTGGCGTGCGCAAAACGGGCCGGCCCCTGCATGAAAACCTCATGGCCGAAGACGACATGTCCGAAACGGCCATCATAGACCTCCGCCCAGAAGGGATCGTCTGCTGCCTCGCGGCCGCGTGAGAGAAAGACGCCTGTTTCTCGATCAATATACCGCGTGCGCCAGATCTTGTTGAACTTGTCTCGCTTGCGAGCTGACAGGCTTTCCAGATCGGACGCGTCCTCCGGGAATTCGCGCATATTGCCGGGAATGCCGCCATGCAGGGCGAGCATGTTCAGCTCGGGAAGCTTCAGGAAGGGCAGGGCGCTGTTCAGAATGGCCCAGTCGCTGTCTTCCGCCTCGCGGTGAAAATGGCCGAGCACGGGGGCGCGCTCTGCCTGCTGGCGCGCGATTTTCGGGCGCATGTCCAGATTGCGGCGATAGCGAAGATGCTGGTCTTCATGATTGCCGCGAACGAACAGGGTATTGAGATCAGGGTTTTCGATCAGTTCGCCGACGCGACGGACAACGCCGACCGGGTCTGGCCCCTTGTCGATCAGGTCGCCGAGAAAGACCAGCCGGTCGCCGGTCTGCAGGGCAAGTCTGCCAAGCAAGTCATCGAGCGTTGCCAGCATGCCATGAACGTCACCAATGAAGATTGTTCGCATGCCGGTCGTGTGTTCCTCAATTCGATGCGTTTTTACCAGCGATCCTTTTTACGTTTGTGATGATCGCGGCGGTCCCGGTGATAATGATCATCCGGGTCTCGTGGGCCATCATAAGCGCGGTTTCGTTCCCAGCAGCCACAATGCGAGCCCCAGGTAAAGGCTTCACCGCGTCCATTTACGCGCAGGCTGGAGGATGAGTAGGAGCCGTCATCGGCGTTTCCGAACATGTCGGCATAGCCATTTCCGTCGGTATCACACGAGTAAAAGCTGCCAGAATGGCGACAGCTTAGCACGCCAACCCAGTTTCCATAGCTGAGCCCGGTCGGCCAGCCGCCATAGGTCGAAAACGTGTTGGGTGAGTAGAAGCCGCCATAAGGATAGCTGTTATAGGCGCTGGTGGTCGGGTAGGTGTTATAGGGAGAGCCATAAGCGCCATATTGCATGTCGTAATTAGCTTGCTCCATGGCGGCATTGAAAGCCATCAGGTCTTCGGTGGTACAGGCGCTGAGCGTTAGACCGGCTGCGGCCGTTGCCAGTAATGTTCGGATACCCATTGCGCCCTCCAGACATGATCGCTTGTGAACAAAGCGTAATCTTCGAATTTGACCATGTCGAGGCAGGTTCAGGGCCATATGAACCTGTTAAGAGAGCAATTTTCGTCGCGATGCACGCTGAGCGAGAAGTTTGGCACACTCTGCCATGTCGACGTACGACTTCCTGCCTCGGGCATTTGATGCCCAGAGGCAGAGCGCAGGTTTCTTGGGTTGCACCAGATGTTCGGTATTTGTGTCAGCCTACGACTTCGGTGAGCTTTGGCATTTTATACTCCCAGCTCATGAATTCGTCTTTCGGGAGGTAGCCTCTGAAGAAGACTGAGAACGGTCTCTCAGCAGGTGTCGGCAACCAGTTGGTCTGTATGTTTGCAGGTGGAGGTGTACGCGACATCCAGATATCAATTCCGCCATCGTCCATGCGAACCAGGTCTGGAGACCGATCGCCGATCACATAGCGATCCAGCGGGTTATCGACGAAGAAATACTGCCCTTCTGGCGTTTGCTCATACATGCTTAGAGACCAGAAGGCATCAACCGGAGGAAGCGCAGAGCCAGGCAATATCAGCCGCCAGACCTTGTTGCTGTCAAAATTCGGGTTTCCGCTGTCGCTGACCGGGCGAAGGTACATGGCTTCCACCATGGGCAAGGCGCCAAGACCGGCTATGGCAACCTGTGCCCGGTAGAGAAAATCATCGCCAAAGTCGCCAAGCGTGGCTTTCGGATAGGACCAGTTATTGATGACCGGGCCTGGCCGCCCAGCCGATCTCAACCATTTTTTAGCTGCGAGGAAGCCCGCGTCAATTTCGGCGCTTTGGGTTTCGTCGAACCGGGACGGATCGAAACCACCTGACATGCTCAGACCTAGCGGAGACATCGTCTCAAAGTAGCGTTCGTCTGTGACGGGGGGCGGGTTTTCCAAGACAAGCTTCTGGACACTCGTGAGGAATTCCTGCCATGGCGCAGATCGCTCGGCATATTCTGGTGGAAAGTCTGCAGCCGGGCCAGTGACCTTGAATTTATTCTGAATAGATCGTGCAGTATCGAGATCTTGCGGACCGTTGACCAGAACACGCAGCGTGCTCCAGACCCACGGCGTTGGCGCTCTGATTGTAAAAGCGTCCTCAATCGGATCTTTTGGCCCTACCAGTTTGTAGGTGCCTCCATCGTTTCCGGTTGTTCGGGTGCCGAGGATCGCGAAATTGTTCATATACATGTCCATCAGGGCGACGGACACGTAACGATCTCCACCTTTTGGAACCTGTATCTCAACAGGCCCTTCGGTCAAGTTGATCCAGGATCTGGAGTAGAGCGTGTCATTATTCGGTGTTGTGACGTCGCGCCAGCTCGCGTCCACAAGCTTGCCCTCATGAACGACCGTATTCGGCTTGCCGCGCTTGAGAACATCTGCTCTGGATTTCGCATTCTCAATCAATGCAAGACCGTAGATCCAGGCGTTCCGTGCTGCAATCGACAGGGGAGACAGATTGGTATCCTGCGCAGATGCCGGCGTGACGGGATCTGCAGCGAAAACTGGTTGTCCTGTGAGGGGCAATCCAGACATCAGCATTGAAGCAGCCGTCGTTTTCATCATGGTTCGACGATTCACAATTTATCTCCCTATTTTAGCTTTGGTTGTCCGGCCCTCTCCGCATGGGGCGCGGTTGTCCGGTCCAAGCATTTTATCATTGTTAGCTGTCGGCTTTTTCGCGACGCAGCTTCTCATGTCTTAACGTCACGAATTTTAGCGGTCAATCTTGACTGCAAATATCATGAGGCATAAGGGCTAAAGGCAAATTCATGTGATCAAACATGCAAACCTTCTGGCGAAATACGGAATATGAGGAAGCCAGCTCAAAACGTTGGGTACAGATTGTTCTGTGCGGGGGATGGTCCGTTTCTTCGCAGATCGCTCAGCTCTGCCAGACAACGAAGCATGGTAATCTTTTTAACCGTGCCTTATTGCTGGAATTGATCGAAAAAGCGGGGATAAAATTGTGGGATCGGGAAGCGGCGAACAAAGTCCTGCCAGAAAACAGGGAAATCCCTCTGTAACGCGTCGGGGGACGCACGAAGAGCGCACAGCCAAGATGCGGGAAAAGCTAATCGCTAGTGCGATCAGCTGCCTGTACAATGACGGATATTCGGCTGCTACAACTCTGAATGTGCAAAAAAAGGCGGGCGTTAGCCGCGGGGCTTTGGTCCATCACTTTCCCACGCGCGCGGATTTGTTGATTGCGGTTGCCAAGAAAATCATCGAAGAGCAGACGAAATTTTACATCAGCGAATTGGAAAAAATTGGCGATAACCGCGAACGGTATCTGCAAATCATTGCCATTGCCTGGAAGGCTCTGA
This sequence comes from Ponticaulis profundi, assembly GCF_042659465.1. Lineage (NCBI taxonomy): Bacteria > Pseudomonadati > Pseudomonadota > Alphaproteobacteria > Hyphomonadales > Hyphomonadaceae > Ponticaulis > Ponticaulis profundi. The sequence continues at coordinate 206,497 of NZ_JBHSSW010000012.1, forward strand.
AAAAACCATCAGGCATGGCTTTGCTGGAAATTCTTCTCGGCTGTCGCAGCGATGAAGACCTTTCTGTGCGTCTCGCACCGGTTATTCGGGATCTGACGGCGTTTCAGCGTCAGGGCATGTGGTATCTTGCAAAAGGCGCGGGCGCGACGGATCGTGCTGCCGTGCAAAGCGCCAACGATCTCTGTCTGGCTGCCTTGCGCGGCTTATCCATCCAGCTGCTCTATGATGACGATCCTGATGCGACGGAAAGCAGCGTAACATTGCTCCTCCATTGGGCTCGCAAATGGCTGGCGGAGACGGCGCCTGCAGATACGGCCATGGCCACTTTGCGCGCACTACGATAGTTCGCCACAGCTCATCATTTTCGTGCAGGTGTTTCTTGCAAAGAAAAAGCCGTCCCGGAACTGGGACGGCTTGAAGGTCTTGGGATAATACCGGCAAGACAGAGCTTGCCAGATGAACTAGAAGCGATACTTCGTCGAAATCCGGAATGTCTGGGGCTGCCCAAGCAGGCATCGTTGCGTAATGCCCCCTGTCTCTGGGTTCTGCAGACCAAGCGGTCCTCCGAAGGTCTGGCCGTACATGCCCGTGCAATAGTCTTCGTCGAGCAGATTCTCCCCGGAAAGTGAAACCTGCCAGGTGTCGTCTCTGCCGTAGAGTGTGACTGTGGCTCCCACCAGGGCAAACGCTTCCTGAATGGATTGAGGATTGTTGTCGCCGCCGCCACCGACGTCATTGTCTGACGTGTAGGACACGCGGCCATTGAAGCCGATATCAATGTCGGACAGGAGTGGCGTGCGGTAGTCCACGATGGCTGTCCCCTGCCATTCGGGAGAATAAGGTACCTCTTCGCCGGTCAGATTCTGAACGCCACCGAAACCAGGCAGACCCGGCGCATTTTCAAAACTTGTATATTCAGAGTCCAGATGCGTGCCGTTGAGAGACAGCGTCAAATCTTGCGATGGCATCCAGGAGAGGTCGAATTCAGCGCCCTGTTGTCTGATCGAACCTGCATTTCGAACACTGAACGCAGTGCCATCATAGGCTCTGAGCTGAAAGTCATCGACATCCATTCTGAAAAGTGTGGCATTTGCCGTCAGTGTTCGGTTCAGCCAGTCACTTTTGATACCTAGCTCATAGTTGGAAACTGTTTCAGGCGCAAACACGCGGTCTGTTCCAAATGCTGACCCGGCACCTGTGTCGAAGCCGCCAGATTTATATCCGGTCGATACGGTTGCGAATAACATTGTATTGGACGTTGGTCGGTAACGCGAGTTCAGACGATAGGTGACCTTGTCGCCTGAATAGCTCAGATCAGCGCTGTCGGGAACGACGATAATGGCAGCAGCGCGATTTGCCGCTTCGGAATAAAACTGCGCCGTTTTTTCGTCTCTGGAATATCGCAAGCCAACCGTGACATCCCACACAGGTGAAAACTCGTAAGTTGCCTGACCGTAAGCCGCATAGCTGTCTGTGGTTTGCTTGAAGTCGGTGATCGCAGCCTGCTGCTGTGGTCCAGCCAGGCAAGGTGCCTGCAGAACCGGAATGGCATTGGCCATAAGAATATTGCAATAGCCAGTACCGAGATTGTAGTCAGTGTGGATGTCGTACTGCTCGTTGAAGTAGTACAGACCAGCAACATACGTCAGATCACCCGTCTGTGGAGAGATGTACTGAAGTTCTTCTGAGTGAGAACGGCTCAGGAAGCTGCCATCGCGGCCAATCAGATCTGCAGACGTGAATGTCAGATCGCGGTCGGACTGCGTGTAGTCCCAGTCTCGATAGGAACTGATCAGGTTTACACTGGCGTCGCCAATATCCCATGTCAGCTGACTTGAAATGCCCCACTGATCGGAGTCGAGATTGTTACCGGGCGTTTGACGCACAACACGGCTATAATCGGTATCAAGACGCGGCGTGAGCCCATTCAGGCGGTCGATGAAGTTCTGTCGGCCTTCCGGCGTCAGGGTAGAAGCCATGAGTGTGACCGGTCCGGTGCCATCGCCTGTCATCTTCTGATAGTCGCCACGAACAACCCAGTTCAGGTTACCAGATAGCTCGATATCCGCCGCGCCGCGCAGGGAAAGGGTTTCTTCCTCTCCCAGGTCACTGTTGTTGTACTGATTGTAGCCGAAACCGTCGGTGCGGTCATACAGAGCTGAGAAGCGTGTGTTTACGGTGTCGGAAACCGGCAGGTTCAGAACGCCGTCTGCTCTCACTTTGCCAAAGCTGCCGGCTGCTAGTCCAACAGAGCCACCGAGTTCGTTTCCGGGCAGATTTGTTTTGATGTTGAGTGCCCCGACTGCAGCATTACGGCCAAACAGCGTGCCCTGTGGGCCGCGAAGGACTTCGACACTCGCAATATCATTCAGCGCTGAAAGCAAGGGGCCTGGTCGTGGAATGTAAACACCATCGACATATGCGCCGACGCTCGGCTCGATTGCGGCGTTTCCATAGGAGCCAATCCCGCGGATCGAAATACGCGTGTTTGCCGCTTGTGGAGATCGCTGAACATAGAGACCAGAGGCCAGTCTGGGCAGGTTTTCGATATTGTCGATATTTGCTTTAGCCAGCTCTGTTTCGGGCACGACCATCATGGAGATCGGGACGTCCTGGGCATTTTCTGCGCGTCGCTGGGCGGTCACAACGACCGCATTCAGCGTGCGTTCTTCGGCAGCATCCTCCACGGTTGACGCAGAGCTGCTCGCTTCAGCGGATACAGTGCCTGCTGTCTGAGCGTCCGTCGAATCGTACACTTCCTGCGCCGCTGCGACAGAGAAGGAAGACGTGCTGGCAAGCATAGCTATGGCGAGTTTTCTGAACATTCTTGTAAACCTCCCTTGGCGAACTTTTCCGTTCGCTCGTCGAATTGCGGGTGGCTTACCACCTTCGCAAATTGACAGTCAATACTGACTGCAAAATGCTGCTGACAAAATCTGCTCGCCTGGGAGAACATTCCAAGGACAGCTGTTCGCAGCCTGACATGCTGGGGCGGCAGCGAAACAAGCCCTGCGCGTCCGGACGCCGACATTGAACTCGTATCGGTTCGTTAGTGCTGAATATAAAAAAAGCCCTCCGACCTTTGGTCGAAGGGCTGTGTTGTCGATTGGTGCAGGTCTGCCTATGGGCGGGAGGACAGGAATGGGTAGTCGGTATATCCCGTCTCGTCGCCGCCATAGAAGGTTTCCTGGTTCGGCTCGTTCATGTCGGCACCGATGCGAATGCGTTCTGGCAGATCCGGGTTGGCGATATAAGGACGGCCAAAGGCGACAGCTGTTGCATAGCCGCTTTCGATCGCTTCGCTTGCGCGTTCGCCATCATATCCGCCGTTTGCGATGTAATTGCCTTCATAGCGCGAACGCAGACGTTTCAGCATGGCCGCATCCTCATCGCTGGAATCGCTGGTGAAAAAGCTTTCGACGACGTGCAGATAGGCGAGATTGCGCAGGGACAATGTCGAGTAGATGGCACCGAAAGTTGCTTCCGGATCGCTGTCTGACATGTCGTTTGCCTGTCCAAGCGGTGACAGACGCACACCGATGCGGCCTGGCGGGAAAATGCCTTCAACGGCGGCCAGAACTTCCAGAAGGAAGCGCATCCGGTTTTCAACATTGCCACCATAGGCATCGTCGCGGTTGTTCACGCCATTCTGGAGGAACTGGTCCAGCAGATAGCCATTGGCGGCATGGACTTCCACGCCATCAAAACCGGCTGCGCGGGCGAACTGCGCCGCATTCTGATAGTCTTTGATGGTTGCTTGAATGCCATCAATGCTGAGGGCTTCCGGCTTGGAGGTCGCTTCAAAGCCATTGGCTGTGAAGGTCTGGCTGTCTGCCTGTTTGTCGGATGATGAGACGGGGGCGCGTCCATCCGGCAGGAGCGAGGTGTGGCTGATGCGGCCAACATGCCAGAGCTGGCAGAAAATGCGTCCACCGCCCGCATGGACGGCATCTGTGATCTTCTTCCATGCGGCCATGTGTTCGGCCGTGTGAATGCCCGGCGTATCAATATAGCCTTTGCCCATGGGCGAAATCTGCGTGGCTTCGGAAATGATCAGGCCGGAGCTCGCGCGCTGGTAATAATAGGTTTCGGCCCAGGATTTCGGGGTGCCATCGCTTTCAGAGCGATTGCGTGTGAGCGGGGCCATCAGAATTCGGTTCGGAATTTCAACATCGCCCAGTCTGGTGGGCTCGAACAGTTTCTCTGAGATCGACATTTTTTCTCCCTTTTGGATACGTAATGACGACGCTTCAGATGTGGTGAGGTTCCGATCGTTAAAGGCTGTTCAAGGAAAGGTGATCAACGTCAGGTGGACATTCCGGGCAGTTGATCACGGTAACTGCGCGATCCGGGGATCTGTGCGCCGTTCTCCAGAAGGATGGACACATTGCCATCGCCCGTAGGCCGGATTTCCTGAATGTGACCGGTGTGGACGAGATAGGAGCGATGCACGCGGATATGGCCTGTGCCGGATTCGTGAAGCAGGCGTTCGAGTTCGGAAAGTGGCATGCGTGCCAGATGGGTCTGGTGCGGTGTGGTGACTTCCACATAGTTCGAAGCGGCCTTTGCGCAGATCACATCATCGGCCTGAATGAACAGGGTGCGTCCACCGGATTTGAGCGTGAGGCGACCGCGCTCATGCGCGTCCTCACGGGCAGCGCGGGCTTCGAGGGCGCGCTGTTCCAGCAGGCGCCCGGTGGAGAAGGCAAGCGCAAGCAGCGTGTAGCTCAGAATGTCCTTGCGATATTCATAGAGCCAGATCTCGGGCTGGAAGAGGCCGAACTCATAAGGCTCGCTGGACAGGAAGGACTGAGCGATTTTGCGGATCGCGACCATGGTGAGGATGTGGCACGCCGAAAACACCATGGAGGCCAGAATGTGTGCTGGCAGCGTTCGATACCAATTGCTTGCCGAGACCGGAAACCGGGACAGCATGACGGGAACAATCGGGATGAAGATCAGGGCTGCGAGGTGGGATGACCCCTGCCAGATCCAGGGATAGACCCATTCGGTGTGACCATCGCGTGCGAGATCAAACTGATCGGAACTGGCCTCGACCAGAAAATAGGCGAAGACGAGTATGACGACCAGCACCCAGGTCTGCCGGTCGGCGTGTCTGTCTGCGAGGTGTTCGGGGTGGGTTTGCGTCGTCGTCATCCGGTTCTACTGGCACAATTTTTCGAAAGGCCAAATTGGCGCGGCCCGGCATTCGTCCCGGCAGGCTGAATTTCGTCCCCGGCGAGCCGATTTCGTCACCTCTGTCTGATGATGGTGGCAAAGCGGCGGCTGCGCGCGGGTCAAACGGGCAGGGTGAGCTTTGCTGAAACGGAGCTTTTCATGACCCTTATTTCGACCCGGCGATATGATCTCGACTGGCTGCGGATCATCGCTTTCCTGCTGCTGATCTTCTACCATACCGGCATGTTCTATGTGAGCTGGGACTGGCATGTGAAAAGCGTTCATGCGGGGCCCGATGCCGAATGGCTGATGCGTTTGCTGAACCCGTGGCGGTTATCACTCCTGTTCTTCATTTCCGGTGTGGCCCTGCGTTTCGCCGCAGATAAATCCGGGGCTGCCTCATTGCTGAAGAGCCGGTTGCTGCGTCTGGGGCTCCCCATTCTGTTTGGCATGATCCTCATCGTTGCGCCGCAAAGCTGGCTGCAGCTGGTGGAGTCAGGTGAGTTTGAAGGCAGTTTCGCGGCCTTCTGGCCACGTTATCTGTTTGTCGGGCCCGCCTTTTCTGTGCTGACGCCGACCTGGAACCACCTCTGGTATGTTGTCTATCTGTTGGTCTATGTGCTGCTGATCGCGCCAGTGTCAGGCCCGATGAGCCGGTTTATGGCGGGTCGCGGCGAGGCGATCTGCAAGCAGGTTGTTGCCGGATGGCCGGGTGTTCTGGCTATGCTGGCGCTACCGGCGCTGCCGCATATGATCTATCGCCTGGTGCTCGATCCATACTTTCCCACCACGCATAATCTGATCTGGGACTGGGCCAATCATGCCCATAGCCTGACCTATGTGCTGATCGGGTTCTGGCTCGCCAAATCTGAAAGTTTCTGGGGGGCTGTGCGCCGTGTGATACCTGCCGCGATCTCGCTCGCGATTGGCCTTGGCGTAGTTCTATCGGTGCTCTGGGCGCAATGGGACGCGCTGGCTGTCTCTGAAGACTGGCAGTGGGTGATCTGGCCGGCACGCATGGGCCGCATTCTCTATGCCTGGCTTGTGATCCTATCACTGATCGGATTGGCGCAGCGCTATCTGAACCGGCCGGGCCCGCTCCTGACCTATATGACGAAGGCGATTTTTCCCTGGTACATCCTGCATCAGACGCTGATCATTCTGGCAGGTTTCTGGCTGACGCGGCAGGGCTTGAATGTCTGGGCAGAGTTTGCGCTGGTGATCACGGCAACGGTCGCGGGGTGTTTCCTGCTGAATGAGCTGATCATCCGGCGCGTGCCGGTCCTGCGACCGCTCTTTGGTCTGCCCTATCGGCAAGAGCAAGCGCGCACCGATACGCTGCCGGGCTTTCAGCTGTCGCATAAAAACACAGGTCCGGCATGAAGTTGATGCGCGCAAAGCAATGGGGCGGTTGAGCGCTGGACAGCACAAAGCCGGTGCGCCATTAGATCGCGAGTTCGGAAACCGTCCCTAATTTCCGGTGTGGAGCACCGGTCGGAGGCATCTATCGTGAGTGCCGAAGCGTTGCCTGAGAAAGATCCGACTGCGCTTCTGCGCGGACTGACCGAGCGACTCTACCGCAAACATGGCGCGCATCTGATTGTCTGGCTCCGCAAACGGTTCGGCGATGGACCGCCGGAGCCGGAAGACTGCGCACAGGCGGCGTTTGCGAAAATTTCCGGCATGGACAGTTTCGATCATGTCGAGGATCAGCGCGCCTTTCTCTACACTGTTGCAGCCAATATTGCTGTCTCCGGCATACGCTCTCAGCGCCGGGCGACGCGCCTCATCGAAGAAAATGTCAGTCATACTGACATTATTTTTGAAAATCTGACGCCTGAACGCGTCCTCCTAGGCAAGGACAATTTCAAGCAGCTGAAAAAGGCGCTCTCGCAATTGACGGACAGGCAGCGTGAAATCGTGGAACGAAGCAGGCTGAAAGGGCAGACCTATGCTCAGATCAGTCAGGAAACCGGTTGGAGTCTGGGGACGATTTCAGCCGAACTGCGGACTGCCATGCTTGTGCTTGCGAAAATACATGACCCGTCGGGAGGGGACGAATGACGCGGGAAATAAGTCGCCGCGAGCTGCTGCCAGTCGGCAGTGATGCTGTGACATCACTGGATGAGGAAGCGGCGCTGTGGCTTTCAGAGCTGCACGGAGATGCGTTCAGCGAGGCTGATGAGCAGCGTTTCAGGGCGTGGATTTCGCAATCGGATGCACATGCGTCATCGCTTGCGAGGCTCGAGCAATCCTGGCGGGACCTCGATCTGTTGCTCGTGGAAAACGCGCTACAGTCGGAAGCTGATGCGGATACCAGATCGACCAGCGTGTCCGCGCATGTCGCTAATGACAATAAACCCGCCCGGTTTGGAAAATTGTTGAAATGGGCTGCGCCTCTTGCAGCCGCCTGCGCTGTCATAATTGGACTTATGATCATCCAGAACGCTCCGGGGTCGGAGCCTGACCGATTTCGGTATGCGAGCGATAAGGGCGAAATAAAGACGGTGGAGCTTGCCGACGGCACCCAATTGACATTGGGCGCGCGCACGACAGTGACTGGCAGCTACACCGAAGGTCGCCGCTTTCTCCAGCTCCAGCAAGGGCGCGTCTTTCTGGATGTGGTCAGGGATGAAGACCGTCCGTTTATTGTCGAGTCCGATAACACCCAGGTCCGGGTTCTTGGCACGACATTTGATGTGGAGCGGGGCCGTGACTGGGTGAATGTCGCTTTGGCAAGCGGACGGATTGAAGTTGGTCTGCGCGGCAAAACCGATCGGGAAAACCGCGTCCTGGAGCCGGGGCAGAAAATACGGGTCTTTCGCGATGGTCAGCTTGGTGATGTGAGCCGCTTTGATGTCGCCTCTCTGTCCTGGCGCAATGGCAATCTGGAATATCTGAATGCTCGTTTAAGTGATGTTGTCTTCGAATTGAACCGCTATCGAGACGTCCCGATCCTCCTGGCAGACAGAGATATCGGTGATCTGCGGGTGACGTTTTCCGTTCCGTCCGGAGAAACCGACGTGTTCCTGAAGGCGGTGGAAGAGACCTTGCCAGTGCGCGCAGTCGAGACCGCGGGGGCTGTTGCGCTTTACAGGAAATGATTTTCAAGAATACAACTATTGAAGTATAATTTGGTAGATACAAATAGTTTTGTGACATTTATTTAAATATAATGTGTATCAATTGTTTCAATTATTTGAAAGTAAAAAACTGTTCTGTGAAACAATTGTGAAATCATGATTTTCTCCTGAAAATAAACTTGGCTGAAGCGACCAGTTCTCGGAGACCAACTTCGGCGCGTCTGACGGGGCGCTGTCGGAGCTGGCTTCAAAGCTGTTCTTTTCAGGGGAAAACCTACAATGTCGCAACAAGCCAACGGGCAAATGAAGACCGGTATCACCCGGTCACTGCTTGCTGCCGTATCTGTCTTCGCACTCCAGGGGGTGGCGCAAGCCGCAAGTGCACAGGACGCATCTGCTGTTCAGCCGATCTCGCTGAATGGCGGGAATCTGAGTGAAGTCATCGTCGAGCTCTCACGTGAGAGCGGCGTGCCTATTTTCGTGTCCGGTGAATTGATCGAGGGCATTAATGTTCCACCCCTGTCAGGTGAGATGTCGGTCCGCACCGCGCTGGAAAGCCTGACACTCGGTCAGGAACTGGAGATTTCCGAGAATGAAAGCGGTGCGCTGATCATAAAGTCAGTGAATGCTCCGAAAGAGATTTCACAAAGCGAGGCCTCGATCTCCACGTCTTTGTCCGGCCAGGTGACGGCTGCAGGCACGATGGGGTATCTGGAAGGCGCGCTCGTTGAAATTCCTTCGCTGAACCGTTCGGCAGAGACCGACCGCGAAGGCCGCTTTATCATCCGCAATCTGCCTACAGGCACGTTTGACGTGCTGATCACGTATCAGGGCAAGCGTGATTTCTCGAGCACTGTGAAAGTCGCGGACGGCAAGTCCAAGACGTTGAGCGTGGCCATGCTGCCATTGTCGGCCGATGACGATGTCGGTGTCATGGACAAGGTGATTGTAACCGCGTCCCCGATTGCAGATTCAGAAGCTGCTGCCTATTCGCGCCAGAAAGCCTCAGACAACCTCGTCAACATTATTGCATCCGACACGATTGGTCGCTTTCCTGACCAGAACGTCGCTGCGGCACTGTCTCGCGTGCCGGGTGTTTCCGTCGAGCGTGACCAGGGCCAGGCGCGTTACATCAACCTGCGTGGTGCGCCGACGAAATGGACAACCCTGTCTTTCAACGGATTGAACATTGTTTCGCCGAGTGGACGTACGCCGCGCTTTGATACGGTTCCGAATGCGATTGTGTCATCGATTGAAACAACGAAGGCGACGACAGCGGACATGCCTGCGGAGTCGATCGCCGGTAACGTCAACATCATCACGAGAAGTCCGTTCGACCATAACGGTCTGATGATTTCCGGTCAGGTTGCCGGTGGCTATATGGAACTCGGCGGCGGTGGAGAGCAGGATCTGAACCTCGCGATCTCCAATACCTTCAACAATGACACGATGGGCTTTGTGGTTTCTGCCGCGCATTATGAGCGCGATCAGGTGACCGACAATATCGAAAACCGTTTTGAACAGGCGAGCGAAGCGCGTGGCACGCCCGGTGAAGATATCATTTGGGCCAGTCAGTATGATTATCGTCTCTATCGCCTGAATCGCCAGAACAGAGCATATTCTGGCCGCTTCGACTGGCGTCCGAATGCCGATCACGAGCTCTTCGTTTCATCCATTTACACCGAGTTCCGTGACCATGAGCAGCGCCATTTGCTGCGATTTGACCTGGATGATTCCGAATCGTGTTATGCGCAGGTCTCATGCGGCAACACGTTTGAAGAAGGTATTGTTTATGGCGTCGAAGGTGACGGCCAGTTCAATACCGGCCTCAGCATTCAGAGCATTCTGACGAATACACTCGGCGGTGATCACTTCATCAAGGGCTGGGATGTCAGCTGGCGCCTCAATCAAACCAGCGCAAATGATGAAGGTTTCGCGTATTCTCAGTACGCGTTTACCAGCGATAGCAGTCTCGAGAGCCGTTTCACGGTCGAGTATGACTACACCGACCCTGACTATCCGATCTTCACCATGTTCGATACGATTGATAACGGGGACGGCACGTATTCTGCAGGACAGCAGCTCGATTTCTATGACGTTGAACGCCTGAAGTTTGATCGTGTGACCGAGTATCACAATCTGGATATGACGCAGTCCTGGGGCGGTCGTATCGACCTTGAACGCGACATTTCCGTCTATGATCTGCCGGTCACGGTGAAGTTTGGCGGCTCCTATGACACCCGTCTGAAGAAAGTCAAAGAGGACCGTACGCAGGTCTCTCCGGATACGCTCGAGGCGGCTGGTCTCAGTCAATTCAATGCGACCGAGATCATGTCTGACGAGTTGATGTTCGGTGAATTCCCTAGCGGCTGGGACGGATATCTTTACGACCATGACAAGGCGGCGCGTGTGCTGCGCACAGCGCTTGCGCAAGGTGCTGGTGAATATCAGAGCGACCGTTTCCTTGAAAACTACTATCGCGTTCAGGAAGATATCGCAGCGCTGTATGCGATGGCGACGGTTGATTTCGACTGGGGTAACATCGTTGCCGGTCTACGCGTAGAGCGTTCCGAAAACGAAGGTGAAGCCTATGGCGTCGAGGATGACGAGTTCGTTCTGCTGGATGCCGGTGATAGCCACACAGGCTATTTCCCATCCATTCACATCAACTACGACATCACTGAAGATCAGAAGTTCCGTCTGTCCTTTAACTCTGGTCTGGCGCGCGCCGACTTCGATACCCGGGCACCAAACTTTGAGATCAATGATGAGGATCAGGAGATTTCCGGCGGCAACCCATTCGTCAAACCAGAACTCGCCTATGGTGTGGACGCTTATTACGAGTGGTATCTGAAGCCGGTTGGTATTCTGTCTGCCGGTGCTTTCTTCAAGTACATCAAAGATCCGATCGTTTCCATGAATACGCGGTTTGGCTCTAATCAGCTGAACACACCGCTCTACAATCGTGCCGACTACATGTTCGACACCGATGCGAATGGTGACAAGGGGCAGTATTACGGTCTCGAATTTGTCTATGCCCAGAAGTTCGACTTCCTGCCGGATTACGGTCTGCCGGAATGGACGGATGGTTTTGGTTTCAATGGAAACCTGACAATCGCCGATTCTGAAATCACATTGGGTGATGGCCGTACGGCGCCAATGACGAGTTCGTCTGATTATAACTACAACACGTCCGTTTACTGGGAGAAATACGGTATTTCTGCTCGGGTGAACTGGCAGTGGCGTACCGAGTGGTTGAACTCCTACGGCAGTTCCGAGGAATTTGACCGTTACTGGGATGGCCTGGGTCGTCTCTCCTTCGGCGCGCGCTATCAGGCGAATGACAATCTCGAATTCTACTTTGATGCAAAGAACCTGACCGATCAGGTTGGCCGTCGCTATCGCGGCAATGACAGCCGCGTCTACGAGATTGAGGGCTTTGGTCGCACCTATATGGCAGGTCTGCGGTTCAATTTCTAACGGCCTCAAATGACCTTTCCATCCGGGGCAGAATGGCTGCCCCGGATGCTTTTTTTTCAGACAATCCGGATGAACAGAATGATGAAGCATTTGCTGCTCTCACTATGCTGCCTTGGTGCGAGCCTTGCGCCGCAAGCCTATGCACATGGCGAACACGACCATGACGAAAAACCCCTGACGCCGCCCTGGCAGGACGCCTCGAGCTGGCCTGACCGCATCGTCACCACGATCCCGGAAGCGCCGCAGACAAGCTTTGCTGTGACCTGGCGAACGGATGATGATGTGAGCTCTGCTGTGGCTCAGATCGTCGAAGCAACCGATGCGGCGCGCTTCGATGCGGGCGCAGAAATTGTGCTGGGTGAGACCGAAGCGCTCGATCTGGTGGATGTGCCGATTGCGCAGGAAATCTGGAAAGCGGACTGGAATGAAGGTCTGGCGCCGGTTCACTATCACTCTGTCATCTTTCGCGATCTGAAGCCGGACACGGTCTATGCCTATCGTGTGCGCGGTGGTGAGGGGAACTGGAGTGAGTGGTTCCAGATCCGCACAGCGGCAGAAGACGGCCCTGTGAAGTTCATCTATGTCGGGGACGCGCAGAACGGTGTTCTGTCACACTGGTCGCGCCTGATCCGCGCCGCATATTCGACAGCGCCGGACTCCCGCTTCATTCTGCATGCGGGAGACCTCGTCAATAATGGCGCGCGTGACATTGAATGGGCGAGCTGGTTCAAGGCTGTCGGCTTTATTCATGGCATGCTGCCAGCCATTCCGGTGGCGGGAAATCATGAATACCGCCGCTACAAGCTGAATGGTGAAGAATCTGACCGGCTGTTGTCCATGATGTGGCGGCCGCAATTCACCCTGCCGGAAGCACCTGGTCTGCCAGATGATCTGCAGGAAGCGGCTTATGACATTCGCTATTCTGACGACATTCACATCTTCATTCTGTCGACACAGAACGAGAAAATACAGGCGCAGGCGGACTGGCTGGACGAACAGCTGGCACGCAGTGATGCGAAGTGGAAAATCCTGTCCATGCACCACCCGATTTTCTCTTCAGGCAGTGACCGGGATACGCCTGAGCTTCGCGACGTTCTGTTGCCTGTGATCCAGAAACATAAGGTCGATCTGGTTCTGCAGGGCCATGATCACACATATGCGCGCGGCGCGATGAGCCAGACGCCGGAGCGGATCAGCTATACTGATGCTGGCGGCGATGTGGACATCATGTTCGTGAACTCTGTGTCCGGTCCGAAGCAGTATGACTTCAAGGACACTGGCTGGGATGACTATGCCGACACGGGCGTCCAGCTACAGCGCAGGGCGGAGAACACGCAGTTCTTCCAGATCATCACGATTGATGGCGATACGCTGACCTATGAAGCCCGCACGGCGCTGAACAATCTCTATGATGACTTCGTCATGACCAAGGGTGAAGACGGCAACAAGACGATCACGCGCGGCGCTCAGTCGACCATGGATGAACGCATGTTCGATTCAAGCGAGCCATATGTGAAGGGCGGCCTCGACTAAGGCGTACCGCCAACCTGTTTCGCCGCCTTCGCGCGAACCCATCCAGCTGCATGCAGGTTGCTTACCCCTCCCTGCATGCGAGCGGAGGCGGCGATCCCTCTTCTAAAGGAGCATCTGCACGCCGCAGAACTCAAAGCCGCGCGCGTCGATCTCGCAGCCTTGCTCGCTGGCACGTTTGAGGATGCTGGCTTTGTCCGGCAGGTCGAGATGATAGGCTGTGATGCCGGTTGTCTCTCCATGCTGGAAACAGACCGGTCCGTCTTCGGTATCAAAGCAATTGCGCGCGTCATCATAATCTGCGCCGAGGGCGGTAGCCCATGTCTTACCGAGTGCGACCGGGTCTGGCGCACTGAGCGTGATGCCACATACGCCGCCGACTGCGCTGCGCTGGTCCCAGTCCGGTCCACCCCAGCGCCAGGCCGATGCCGGGCGGGGTTCATCGATGGAGACAATCGCGCCGCCAATATCTGCCGGGTGAATATGGCTGGCGGAGATGTCATCAAGATCAATATCCCAGACGCGGCGCAGCTTTTGCGCATCCAGCCGGGCGCGTGAGGCCTGAATGTCAGGGACCTGGAAGATGGCCATATAGCCGCCTTCGCCATTACGGTCGAGAAAGCGTCTGGCGGGTGCTTCCGGTGTGGTGGGAACAACGATTTCGATGAATTGGTCGCCGAGCGCGTAGACCTCATTCACCAGTCCGAATTCGGCGACGCCCGGGTCCGGAAAGGGCGTCTGAAGCCCTAAAATCGCAGTCAGTTCGGAAAAACGTTCCGTGCTTTCGCACGCAAAGACGATCTGTCGGATCCGCAATCCGCTTGTCATTCATGCCTCCCAGCTTTTTTTGTTTTTCTTTGCAGAATGCCGGAGGAATGTGCGCACGTCGACCTATAAAACGTCGTGTTTATTCCGCTGCGGTTGCTTCGGTCTCACGCGCGTCGCGCATGGCTTCAGCCTTTTTCTCGACCAGTTCGACAATGTGCTCGATCATGTCAGCGTTCGAGACATTATGATCGGCCTTGCCGGAGACGAACATCTTGCCGGATTCCTTGCCGCCCCCGGTAAAGCCGAGGTCAGTCAGGGCCGCTTCGCCCGGTCCGTTGACGACACAGCCAATGATGGAGAGCGAGATCGGCTCTGCAATATGGGCGAGGCGATCTTCGAGTGTTTCAACCGTTTTGATGACGTCGAAGCCCTGCCGCGCGCAGCTTGGGCAGGCAATGATGTTCACACCGCGTGTGCGCAGACCAAGGCTTTTCAGCATGTCAAAGCCGACTTTGACTTCTTCGACCGGATCGGCGGACAGGGAGACACGGATGGTATCACCAATGCCCATCCAGAGGAGATTGCCCATGCCGATAGAGGATTTCACGGTGCCGGTGCGCAGGCCGCCTGCCTCTGTAATACCCAGATGAAGCGGGGCATCGGTTGCTTCAGCCAGTTGCTGATAGGCCGCGACGGTGAGGAACATGTCTGAGGCTTTGACCGAGATCTTGTAGTCGTGAAAGTCCAGATCATCGAGAATTCTGGCATGGTCGAGCGCGCTTTCGACCATGGCATCGGGGCAGGGCTCGCCGTACTTCTCCAACAGATGGCGTTCGAGCGATCCACCGTTCACGCCGATGCGGATGGAGCAGCCATTATTGCGTGCAGCAGAAACGACTTCCTTCACGCGGGCCTGATTGCCGATATTGCCGGGATTGATGCGCAGGCAAGCTGCGCCAGCCTCGGCCGCTTCAATGCCGCGCTTATAGTGGAAGTGAATATCCGCCACGATCGGCACCGGGCTTTCGCGGCAGATTTGCGGCATGGCGGCTGTGGCGTCTTCGGTCGGGCAGGACACGCGGACAATATCTACGCCAGCGTCGGCGGCGCGATGAATCTGGTCCAGCGTTGCGGCGGCATCTTCCGTCGGTGTGTTGGTCATGGTCTGGACAGCGATTGGCGCATCCCCGCCAACCGGCACATTGCCGACGAAAATCTGGCGGGATTTGCGGCGCTCAATATGTCGCCAGGGGCGTATGGCCTGCATGAGAGACGTCCTTTTGCCGTTGGCTCATACATGGTCCGGTAATCCTGTCAGGTAAAGGGCGATTTATGGGCAGGACTGCAGGTTTCTGCTGCCAGTAAGCCATTCTGCTTCATTGCAGGGGATGGGAGATGCTTTTAGGGAGGAGAGAAGCAGACAAGAGGCAGGTTATGCGCGTTTCGACCCGAGGGGATGTGGCCCCTTTCATCGTGATGGATGTGATGGAGCAGGCTGCCCGGCTGGAGGCGCAGGGGCGTCGCATCATTCACATGGAGGTTGGCCAGCCTGGGACAGCCGCGCCTGAAGTTGCGCGCACACGCCTTGCTGCCGAAATGAATGAAGGTCCGCTTGGTTATACCGGCGCGCTGGGGCTGCCAGCCTTGCGCGCGCGCATCGCGCAGCTTTATCGCGATTGGTACAATGTTGATCTGAACCCTGAGCGCGTGGTTATCACGACCGGCTCATCGGGCGGATTTACGCTCGCTTTTACGTCTCTGTTTGATGTGGGAGCAAAGGTCGGTATCGGGATGCCGGGCTATCCATCCTATAAGGCCATCCTGCAGGCATTGGGGCTGGAGACCGTGGCGATTTCCTGCGCTCCGGAAAACCGCTATCAGCCTGTGCCGGCTGATCTGCCGGATGATCTGGATGGTTTGCTGGTGGCTTCACCGGCCAATCCATCCGGAACCATGCTGGACCGCGAAGCGCTGAGTGCGCTGATTGGCGCGGTTCAGGCAAAGCATGCGGCGTTCATCTCGGACGAGATTTATCACGGCATTGATTATGAGCAGAGACCGGTAACGGCGCTGGAAGTGAGTGATGATGTCTATGTCATCAACTCATTCTCGAAATACTTCTCGATGACCGGCTGGCGCGTCGGATGGATGGTTGTGCCGGAAGATCATATCCGCCGGGTCGAACGGCTGGCGCAGAACTTCTTTATCTGTCCGCCGCATGCCAGTCAGATCGCGGCGCTGGCAGCGTTCGACGGGGAAGCGGAGCTGACGGCCAATGTCGCGGTTTATACGCGCAACCGCGCGCTGATGCTGGAGGGGTTGTCTGAGGCTGGCTTTACGAAGATCGCGCCACCGGACGGTGCGTTCTATATCTATGCTGATGTGTCGGATTTTACCGAGGACAGCCTCGCTTTTGCCAGGGAAATCCTGGAAGAGGCGGGGGTGGCTGTCACGCCAGGTGTCGATTTCGACCCGGAGCGCGGCCACCACATGATGCGCTTTTCCTATGCGCGCGCGACGGGCGACATTGAAGAAGGCCTTGCGCGGCTCAAGGCGTTCATGGCGCGTCGCTGACATTCAGCATCAAAAAACAAAGGCCGCCCAGAGGGCGACCTTTGTTGAAAAGAGCGAATGAAAAAGGATCTATTCGGCGGCTGCGAGCTGTTCGGCTTCTGCGGCGCGCGCGTCATTGACCATTTTGACGATGGTGTCGATGCCGAGCGTATAGAGCGGCTCGTCAGCTTCGCCGAGTGTGGAGAAGGTTTCGCCATCAACCACCCATTCGAATGCACCGGCATCCTGTGTGGTGAGCGTCCAGCCAGCACCAATGCGCAGGTCGTAGACTTCGTTCTTCGCCAGTTGGCGGTCAATGAAGAGTGTGCCGTCAGCGCCGCGGATCTCGATCCAGGCGCGGCGATTGGCGCGGACGCCCAGCTTCATCGGGTGATTGGCGCTCGCGAGTACTGGCGAGGAAGCATCCGTCACCGGCGTGCGGGCCGCATTGAGGCGCGGTGTCATCGCGATTGGCGGCGCGGTTTCCGTCACCACCGGGCTTTCGTTCATTTTGGACAGCGCCTGGAATCCGAACCAGCCGCTTGCGCCCAGAATCACGAGGCCGAGCAACATCAGTACCGGTTTCAGGAAATTGGTTTCCTGACGCGGTGAAATCTGTGGTGCAGGTTTGGTGTCACCAAATGTGAGTGAGCCGCACTGACTGTTGAAGTCTTTGACGCAGACCGTCGGGTCCAGACCAAGATAGCGGGCATAATCGCGCACATATGGATTGACCATACCGCGCGGCAGACGTGATGCCTGCATTGCCTCAATCGCTTCCAAGTATTCACGGCGATATTTCAAGTGCCGTGCAATATCGTCTGTTTTGAGATTTCTGTTTTCGCGCGCGGCCCGAAGTCGGTCGCCTACGCGAATATTAGGATCGTTGGTTTCGTCTACGAGATGTAAGTGACTAGACTTATTCTGTGTAAGTCTTTTGCCCTCGGAGATACCCACAATCGTGTCAGCTTTTTTTGTTTCTATCGCCTGCGCCATGGCTCGCCCGCCTGTTCAGAGCTCTTTTGCCCGTAAAAAACTCTATCCAGATTGTTAGACATGGAATCTATTGTTTTCAACAGGCGATCACAGCTCCACATAATCTTTCAGCAAGTTTAACAAATCCTTGTTGATATCAGATTTCTTATTATCCAGCGCTGCCTGAAATTTTACCAATGTTTCCGACAAGTTGACGGAACGAAGTGTTTTCTTGACAGGGCCAACGCCGGAAGCGGGCATGGAGAGGTGTCTGAAGCCGAGCAGGGCGAAAATCAGCGCCATTCTTGGCTGGCCTGCCGCTTCACCACAGATTGATACCGGAATGCCCATCCTGTTCGCGCGCGCGGCGACGTCCTGAAGGAAACGCAGAAATGCGCGGTCGATGATCGGATAGCGGTCCGACAGCATGCGATTGTCGCGGTCCGCAGCGAAGAAATACTGATGCAGATCATTCGTGCCGACCGACAGGAAATCGATCTCGCCTTCCAGCTCATCAAAGCTGAGTGCAAAGGCGGGCGTCTCGATCATCGCGCCAACCCGAATGTGGTCGGGTGCCGGATGGTTATGCTTGCGACCGAAGGCGAGCTCTTTTTCCAGCAGCGCCTTGGCTTCGCGGAATTCGTCCGGTTTGGTCACGAGCGGGAACATGACCGAAAGGGTGTGACCTTCAGCGGCGCGGCATAGCGCACGGAGCTGGCGGCGGAACAGGCCCTTCTTGTCGAGCGCAAAGCGAAGCGAGCGCCAGCCGAGTGCCGGGTTTTCTTCGGGCTGATGCCCACTCGGCAGCAGCTTGTCGCCGCCCAGATCCAGCGTCCGGAACAAGACAGGTCGATCGCCAGCCGTTTCGACGACATTGCGATAATAGTCCTGTTGCTCTTTCAGTGTTGGCAGGGTCTCGGAAACCAGGAACTGGAACTCGGTCCGGAACAGACCAATGCCTTCGGCGCCTGACGCGTCGAGATTGTCGACGTCGAGCCCAAGGCCTGCATTCATGAAGAGGTGAACATGCTCGCCATCTTTGGTGATGGCTTTCAGGTCGCGAATGGCTGCAAATTCGGCAAGCTTCTGGCTGCGCATGGCCAGACGATCGCGATAGAGCGTGACGATGTCCGCTTCCGGGCGAATATAAATGTGGCCGGTATCGCCATCGACAATGGCTTCATCGCCGCTCTCGACGCTTGCCATGATCCGGCCAACGCCGCCAATCAGCGGCAGGCCAAGCGCGCGTGCAACAATGACGGCGTGGGATTGTGTGCTGTCATCCTCGAGGATGAGGGCTTTGAGGCCCGCATTCCGGTATTCCAGAAGATCAGCAGGTCCGAGGCGTCTGGCGACGAGGATGGCACCATCAAGTGATGTGTTCGAGAAGGAATGATCATGCCCGGCCAGCAGGCGCAGCAGGCGGTTGTCCAGATCTTCCAGATCGTGCAGGCGCTCGCGCAGATAGCTGTCGGTCGCATTCTGCAGGCGAGCGCGGTGCTCGCGGCGCGCCCGGTCGACGGCAGCTTCTGCGGAGAGGCCTGAGGCCACGGCATCAAACAGGCGTCCAGCCCAGGACGGGTCATGCGCCAGCATGCGGTAGGTTTCCAGAATGTCTCTGGTATCTCCGGCCAGCGGCGAGAGATGCTGGACAACAATCGTGTCCAGATGGCTGCGCATCTGCTCGAGCGAGGTGCGCAGGCGTTGTTCTTCGAGTGCAATGTCCTGCGCGAAGAATTTCGCAGGCGGGACGACCGGGTCGTGCAGATGGATCGGGCCCATGGCAAGGCCCTCACTCAGAGAGCGTCCGAAGATCTCCAATGGGCGATTTGCCCGAACGGCGACATCGGCGAGTTCTTCCGATCCGCTCTGGCTTTCGGTCGTGACGACTTCGGCCAGAACCATTGCAATGGTTTGAAGGGTCTCGATGTCCTCTTCGTCATAGATCCGGCCGACGACGTTCTGGACCGCCAGAACACCGATGACCCGGCCAAAGCGCAGGATCGGCACACCAAGGAATGAGGTGTACGGGTCTTCCCCCGTTTCCGGGCGATAACTGAAGCGCGGATGGTGTGGGGCGTCCTGAACGTTGACGGGGCGCGCCTCGGAGGAGACCAGGCCCACCAGACCTTCATTTCTGGCCAGTCTGGTGCGCTTGATGGCGTCCGGTTTCAAGCCTTCTGTCGCGACGAGTTCGAATTCGCCGTTTTCGAGCCTGAGATAGATAGAGCAGACATCTGCAACAAAGGAGCGGGCGACGAGCTCGACCACGCCGGCAAGCCGGCCATCAAGACTTCGCCCTTCTGCCATAAGGGATCGCAGCCGCGTCATCAGGATGCGCGGGGCAACAGCGCCGAACGGGCGATGAGGCCTGTCTGCAGATGCCATTATCTATCCTGTGTGTGACGACCCTAGCTGGCGTCGAGACCGTAAGCTGTATGCAATGCACGTACAGCAAGTTCGGTGTAAGAGGAATCGATCAGGACCGAGATTTTGATCTCTGACGTCGAGATGACCTGAATATTGATCCCCTTTTCGGAGAGTGCATCAAACATGGTCTTTGCGACACCCGTATGGCTTCGCATACCGACACCGATCACGGACACTTTGGACACGTGCTTGTCGACGACAATGTCATCAAACTTGATGTCAGAGCTTGCGCCTTCCAGCACAGAAACAGCCAGCTCGCTGTCACGCTCTGTTGTTGTGAAGACCATGTTGGCGCGTTCCGGGCCACGAGCGTCCGCCTGAACGATCATATCAATATTGATATTGGCCTCTGACAGGCGCGCGAAAATTTTCGCAGCAATGCCAGGGTGGTTCGTTACGCCAAGCAGGCTGATCTTGGCTTCGTCGCGGCTATAGGCGATTCCGCTGACAACCTGTTTTTCCATGATTTCATCCTCATCACAAACGAGAGTTCCGGTATCTTCAGCGCCAGGGGCTTCTGCAAAACTTGAGAGCACCCGGATTGGCACGCCATGATTCATGGCCAGCTCTACCGAACGGGTTTGAAGTACTTTGGCGCCAAGCGACGCCATTTCGAGCATTTCCTCGTAGGAAATGCGATTGATCTTGCGTGCGCGGGACACAATGCGCGGATCGGTCGTGTAGACACCGTCAACATCTGTATAGATGTCACAGCGTTCTGCGCCAAGCGCAGCGGCAACCGCAACAGCCGATGTATCTGAACCGCCGCGACCCAGTGTCGAAATGCGCTCATCTTCCGTGCGCCCCTGAAAGCCCGCGACGACAGCGATCTCACCACCCGAAACGGCTTTCTGGAATTTGCCGTCTTCAATATCCTCAATGCGCGCCTTGCCGTGCGCATCGTCGGTAATCATCGGCATTTGCCAGCCGAGCCAGGAGCGTGCACGCAGGCCGCGCTTTCGAAGCGCCAGCGCGAGCAGACCTGAGGTAACTTGTTCGCCAGAAGAGACAACGACATCATATTCGTCATCAAAGTCTGGACCCTGAATGCCGGGACCTGCAGCATTGGTGGCGAGCCCAACCAGACGGTTGGTTTCACCAGCCATAGCGGAAACGATAACGGCAATGCCGCCATCACTTGTTTTCGCTTGTTGCTCGACCAGGTCAGCGACGTGATTTATGCGTTCAAGATCAGCGACGGACGTGCCGCCAAACTTCATGACTATGGGTGACATCAGCGTGTTTCAGTACCAGTTTTCTTTTTTATTTGGGCATTGGCCCGCTGGTCTTGTATTTGGTCAGAGGCTTCGGCGCAAATGCCGAATTGGATTCGAACATGAAGAAATTGTCGCAAATGGCCGTTGAAACCCCGAAACACCCGAGCATTGACCCTGATGAGGTCGAAAAATTCTCCAGGATCGCCAGTGAGTGGTGGGATCCGCGCGGCAAGTTTCGACCGCTTCACCGATTCAATCCGACTCGCCTCGGCTTTGTGCGCGACACGCTGGTCGAGCATTTCGGGCTGGATGCGCGTGCGCGCAAACCGCTGCAAGGCATTCGTCTGCTTGATATTGGCTGCGGGGGCGGACTGGTCAGCGAGCCGATGGCGCGCCTTGGTGCATCCGTGACGGGTGTGGATGCGTCTGAGAAGAATATCAAGACGGCGAGCGTCCATGCCGAAGAGCAGGGGCTGACCATTGATTACCGGGCCGGAGCGGTCGAAGGGCTTGAGGAGAGCGGTGAGCCGCTCTTTGATGTGGTGCTGGCACTTGAGATTGTCGAGCATGTTGCCGATCCGGATGCGTTCCTGCGCAAATGTGCCGGACTTGTGCGTCCTGGCGGCATCATGATCACCGCAACGATCAACCGGACACCGAAGGCGCTGGGACTTGCGATTGTCGGCGCTGAATATCTTCTGCGCTGGCTTGAGCCGGGCACGCATGAATACAGCAAGCTGGTGAAGCCATCAGAAATGCGTTCGGCGCTGGAAGCGGGCGGTCTCGTGACCGAGCGACCGGTTGGTGTCAGCTATAATCCGCTGATGGATAACTGGTCCTTATCGTCCGACACCAAGGTGAATTACATGATGATCGGCCGCAAACCGAACCTGTCGTAAGCTCACGAGTACAAAGAAAAACTCCGGCGACCAGAGGTGCGCCGGAGGGAAGTCTTGCCGTGGAAAAAAGGTATTAAGGCCGATCAGTAAGGATTGATGGCACGCAGATCGACGAAATCCTGTTCCGAACATTCGTATTCGGCGTTTTTCAGAGACAGGTTTGCGACCCCCATATAATAGCCATGGTCATCGGCGACGCGTTCCAGAATGAGATTCTGCTCGGATGCCAGCTGAATGAAGGTGACGAAACCCTGCTGCCAGTCAATGTCGCAATAGCGGCGTGCGCCGGAAACGACACCCATTTTCGCAACATCGTCATTCACAATGGTGTCGCCGATCAGGGAGCTGAGCAGAGGTGATTTGGTATAAGCCAGAAAGCTGCGCTCGACCGGCGTGACGGCTGCGTCTTCTGAGACGACCGTTTCGGCGATTTCGCTGGTCGCTTCGTCCTCAAGCGCTTCGAGCTGCTGACGCTGAAGCTCTTCCACGGTGAGTGGGAGGTCGGTTTCTGCTTCGGCCTGCGCTTCTGATGGGGGCGGCTCGCTTTGAGCCGCAGCCGTATTCATCTGAAACGCCGCAAGCGCGAGGGGCAGTAGAAGGGCTTGTATATATTTCACTTTTCGCTCCATCCCCGGCGTCTTGATCCGAAGTCCCAGCTGATAAACTGGCTCAATCCGGATCAAGTTAGGTCCTGTTACGCAGGTTGAAGCAAGTCTCAGGCCAAAATCGGGCCGGAGCTGATTATTCGCTTTCAGTAACCGACGTAGACTGAAGTTGAATATAGTTCTGAATTCCCGTGCGCTCAATCAGGTCGAACTGGGTTTCGATGAAGTCGACATGCTCTTCCTCATTATCGAGGATTTTGCAGAACAGATCGCGAGACACATAGTCACGAACGCTTTCTGAATACTCGATTGCATCACGCAGGAGCGGGATCGCCAGATTTTCGAGTTTCAGGTCACATTCGAGGATTTCCTCGACGGTTTCACCGATCATCAGCTTGCCGAGATCCTGGAGGTTTGGCAGGCCGCCGAGAAAGAGGATGCGCTCAATCAGCCAGTCGGCGTGATGCATTTCCTCGATCGATTCGTCGTATTCTTTCTTGCCGAGCTTGGTCACCCCCCAGTCGTTCAGCATGCGGCTGTGCAGGAAGTACTGGTTGATGGCGGTCAGCTCGTTTTTGAGTGCCTTGTTGAGGAACTCGATAACCTTCGGGTCACCCTTCATGCTGAATCTCCTATTCTGAGACTCGGAAATAACATTTGTTGGGTGTGCTTGAAAGGCGCTGGGGAGAATTTTCTAACGAAAACAAAGCATTGATAATGCTAGGCGATTGCATTCTCAACCAGTGACTCATTCGCAGTCGTCGGGGCCTGGCTTGCTCGCAGCTTTGCGCACATTTCCGGCTTGCAACGCCCACACTGAAAACGGTTTCCGTGGAACGCCTGAATCTCCTTTGGAGATGTCGCGCCGTTCTCGATGGCTTCGCCGACCTTTGAGCAATTCAGATTATGACAAACGCAAATGATCATGGCTCTCAAAAGCCACAGTTGCGAATGAGTGTCAATAAGAAAAGGCTGCGACCGATTGTGCTTTTCTGATCTTTCGCATGCGTCAGAGAATGCAGGCGCGCTTCGCCGCTGCGGTGAGGGCGCTTCGGTGATCAGGATGCGCCAGCGAAATCATCGCTTTTGCCCGTTCTGCGCCGGAAAGCCCGATCAGGCGAGCGACGCCAAATTCGGTGACGATGGTATCGACATCATTGCGGGGCGTTGTCACCGGGCCAGACAGTTTCGGGACGATTCGCGAAATCGTGCCGCGTTTGGCTGTCGAGGTGCAGGCAATGATCGAGCGGCCGCCATTGGACGCCCGCGCGCCACGGACGAAATCGAGCTGGCCGCCTGAGCCACTATACTGGTGTCCGCCGACATTCTCTGAATTGCAGGCGCCCATCAGATCGATCTCCAGCGTCGCATTGATGGAATAGACCTGATCATTCTTCGCGATGTGGCGCGGGTCATTCACAATGTTGACCGGGTGCGAGTTCATGGACGGGTTATCGTGCAGGAGATCGTACATTTTCCGATTGCCCAGTGCGAAGGTGAACACTGACCGGCCCGGAAAGGTGGTTTTCCGGCGATTGGTGACCGCGCCGCATTCGATGAGATCAACCAGTCCAGGCGATAACAGCTCGGTGTGAATGCCAAGGTCACGGCGGTCCTTCAGGGCGCCGCAGACCACATTCGGCAGGGCACCAATTCCCATCTGCAGACAGGCGCCATCAGGCACAAGCTCGGCGATCATCTCGCCAATCTGTTGTTCGAGATCTGAGGGCGCACGGGCCTTTGCTTCAGCCAGCGGGACATCGTTTTCGACGAGGGCGTGGATTTCACTGATATGGATCTGCGAGTCGCCAAACACGCGTGGCATGTTGGGATTGACCTCGAGAATGGTCCGTTTGGCGGCGCGGGCCGCTGTGCTGGCATAATCATTATTGGTGCCGAAGCTGAAAAAGCCATGCTGATCCATGGGCGACACGGACGTCATGAAGGTGTCGAGCTCGACATGCTGGCTCAAAAGGCGCGGCGCATCAGAGAAGGCGACAGGAACGAAGTCCAGCACATAACGGCCCTCTTCTTCGCCGCGGCGCACGAGTTCGCGCTCTGTTGCGCCCATGAACATGCAATGGGGATGGACGCGGTCCATCATCTCATAGCGCAGAATGGTTTCTGCAGCCGTTGGCATGGAATGAAAATACCAGAGCTTCAGATCAGTCAGCTCGCGACGTTCCAGGCGAGCGTTCAGTGCCCGCAAAAGGGCAGGAGGCTCGCCCAGCGCCATGCCCATCGATATATCAGCTCCGGTCGGTATCAGGGCTGCCGCGTCTTCAGGGGTGAGCCTTTTCTCGCGGTATTCGATGGTATGATCCGTCATGAAAACCTCTGCTGGATGTTGGTCCTGTCAGGGGATGCAATCCTGCGGCATGGCAGGCGTGCAGTCTTCGCCCCGGCAATAGAAAGCTGCCGTGCGAAGGTTACTCTTCTGTGACGAACTCCCGGATTTTCCATAGGTTTCCGTCTTTTTGCCCTTCGCTTTCAGACTGAAGGTGTTCAGCTCGTCCGACGCTTTCGGGTGACAGACCCGCGTGGCAACCGTGATGTCGAAATCGCAGAGATTCTGAAAGGTGAATTTGGTTTGGCCTGTCAGGAATGTGGAGGACTGCTTTGTCAGAATACAGTTCGACGCAGCATTCTGCCTGGGCAGGCTTTTGACGGCCTTTTCTGCCGCTTGTTGCTGGTCCGGCATTTGGAAGGGCCTCGCCTGCGGGTCCCCGTCGGATTTAGGCGTCAGGGCAGGGCGGTCTGCCTGTTCGGGTGGGGCGCTGAAATCAGGCGTCTGTGGTGTCTCTCCGGAGGTCTGGCTTGCGCGCATCAGCCGATCATAGGTCGGGTTTTCGGATGGCTCGGCTTCCTGCAGGGCGGGCTTGGCCGACCATACGGGTTTCTTTTGGAGGTCTGGCTCAGCAGAGTCCTGAGCGGGCGCCAGGCGTGGCATGACAACAGGCGCTGTGTTGGTTGAGCGGTATTTGCGTGTGTCCAGAACGGGCGGGTCTGGCAGGTCGAGGGCTGGAATGCCTGTGGTCGGCTCCGTTTCCGTTTCGGGCGTGTCGGATAAGAACTCGTCCTGTGTGAGCCAGAGCCCGAATTCAATGCCTGCTGCCAGGGCTTCATCGGACAGTTCGGTTTCGGTCTGAGCGACGGCATCTGGAGTCAGATCTGGTAAGAAAGCCAGCGCGCAAAGCGCCAGCATGGCATGCTGGATATTCATGTGTGTCCCCCGGTTTCACATGAAATTTAGCAGCCCGGAACACCGCATCAAGCTGCAAATTTTCGCATCTTCTAATCTTCTGTTTTTCCGGTGTTATTCGCTGCTGGTTTCTTCCCAGCCAAACACATCTTCCAGTCCGACGCCAAAGACGCGCGAGATCCGGAACGCACTTTCGAGCGATGGAGAATAGCGTCCCTGCTCAATGGCGATGACCGTCTGGCGTGTGACGCCGATGGCCTTGGCGAGCGCAGATTGGCTCATATTGTCATGCGCTTCGCGCAGCTCCCGGACGCGATTTGTAATCGGGGGGCGTTTGGCCATGGCTTAATGCCCCCGACGGTAAAACAGAATGGTTAGCGCATATTCGGCGATCTGGCTGGCAATCAGACTGGCAACAATGATGTGGAACAGCAGATTGCCGTCCTGATTCCAGAAGAAGTGCCAGAGACCGGCAAAGCAGCCAAACCCGAGCACATAACCGGAAATATTGCCAGCGCGGCGGAGGACCTGTTTGTCGCGTTCATCTTCCTGTCCTTCTGCGCCTTCCGGGTCAGCAACCGCGATGATGATATGGCTGACGACCGCACCGGCGATCAGGGCGACCGTCGCAAGGGCGACCAGCGCCAGCATGGGCGGCGCCGTCACGCCGGTCTCGCGGGAGATGTCCCAGACTGTGTTGATATACCAGCCGCCAATAACGGTGAGCAGCAGGCCCATGAGCCAGGCTGACTTTTCATGGAATGTCATGATGTGATCCCTGTGTGTCAAAAATTTCTAACACACATATGGTCAAACATTTTTGACATGTCAAATATTTCAGACAAGAAAATGTCTGATATTTTTTACATCCCTGTTTTGGCTGGGATCTCTGAAGCGGAACATCACCCAGGTTAGCGCGTCATTACGGTATGAAACCGACAGACGACACACAGACAGATATTTCCGGGCCTCAAACCTATGACGATCAGGACGTCCGTCAGGGACGGATCGTGATCTCGCGATACTGGCAGAGATGGATTTTCTTTGGTGGTCTTGCCGGTGTTGGTATCTTCGCCCTGCTGATCCTGATCTTCGGCACGGCGAGCTGATCGACGGCTAAACGCGCCCTTCGATAATCTTCAGAATGTTTGACTGAATGCCCCCAAGGGCGATCTCGCCCCAGAGTGCCGCATAGAGATTGATCGGCGTTTTTGCGTCATAGCGTGTGTGCAGGGTGAGCTTTGTCCTGCCGCCGGGTAGCGGCGTCAGCACATAGCCGCCTTCCAGAATTTTCAGATGGTCCCCATCCGGAGAAATATGCGGATCGGTATAGCGGCTGATGGAGTCGTCCGGAAAGGCGAACACCCAGACGAGACGCTGTTCGTCTTCCCATTGCGTGATGTGTTCTTCGAAGCGAATGTGGCTGCCCCATTTGGCATAGCGCACGGCCCCAATGCCTTGCCCCTGCACGACAGCGGTGCTTGGGCGGGGGATCTGCATGACGTTTTGCGCAAAATTCCAGCGTCCTTCGGCTGGCTGAATATCCTGCAAGTCCAAGAGATGAGGCCAGATCTCACCGGCTTCTGCATCGAGAACCACGCTGCGGGTGACGGTGAAACGCTCTGTCTGCGGTGTGTGGAGGAGATCGATGGCGAGCAGCAGCGCGAACACGCAAGCAATGATGTTTGCGTCAAAGACGGAAGCGATGGTGGTTCGCTTGGCGCGCATTTTCTGGAGCTTCCTCACCGTGAGCGAGCCCCCAAAAGCCATCGGTATCCAGAGCGGGAACGCCATCATGATGCAGACAATGCCCTCACGAAGGATCAATCCTCCGACCACGAGCACCAGAGGGACCGTCATGAGCGGCGCGAATGTGTAGTGTCTGCCGCCGAGTTTCCCGTTTGGCGCCGTCAGGAAGGCCGCAAGCGCGCCGAGGATATACGGAATTCCGAAGAGCAATGTCAGCGATATGGAAAGCGCAGCCACCCCCTCGCCAATCACATAGGCGAGGAAGTTGAGCGTAAGCGCGACAAACAGCAGTGCCAGAAAAACCCAGATCAGGCGCAGGCCTACCCATTTCCACTGACCTGATGTTTCGTCCGCATTCTGCATGACTCAATTGCCCCCGGCGTTGAGGAATAACGGGACCTGATGCAGAATGGAATAGAAAGCGAATAGGTTATTGATCAGCTGGAAGGTTCGCTAACGGGCCGCAGCGGTATCTTTGAAGGAGGAGCACTTAATGACGGGGTCATCGATCACTGGCACTTCCGAAGATTCACAAAGAATCGATAAACCTGACCAATGCCTGCAAGTGGATGGAATGATGTCGGGTACCGGCATCAAAGATTTGCGCCTCATGGAATGGATGGAACCGGAAGAATTAGGATTATCAAGCGCACTGGCAATTGAGATAGAGGATTGGATATCTCGATACGCCAGCATCCATTATCGTGGCTTCAAAGACAAAGATGAAATAACGGCGATAGATCAAGAAGGACTCTTGATTGCAAAAAAGGTTCAGTCTGAATGCCCGAATAGATTGGTCCGATATTGTTCGGCCGCAGACTTAGTATGGATGGACATACCTTAGACTTACGGTTGGCTATGAACCAGGCGTGCAGCCCCTTCTTACATAATCCAGGGTATCTTCATATCGACTTCAGAGACAGCGCCTTGACGCATACCCCCATCAGTTCTACCTCCCGCGCTTGTTTTCAACCAAAGGCAGACACACAAAATGACCGATTTTTCAACGCTGGCAGACTCCGCAAAGGCATGGCCCTTTGAGCTGGCGCGCAAGCTCAAGGCGCGCGTCGAGCAGATGGAGAAGGCCGGTAAGAAGAAGGACGCGGTCATTTTCGAGACTGGTTATGGTCCATCCGGTTTGCCACACATTGGCACGTTCGGCGAAGTCGTTCGCACGACCATGGTGCGCGTCGCGTTTGAAACGCTGACGGAAGGGAAAATTCCGACACGACTGATCTGTGTATCGGATGATATGGACGGCATGCGCAAAGTGCCGCCGACCGTACCAAACCCGGAAAGTCTGGAGGTTTATCTCCAGAAGCCTCTGACGGATGTGCCTGATCCATTCGGCACGCATGACAGCTATGGCGCACACATGAATGCGCGCCTTTGCGGTTTTCTCGACAGTTTCGGCTTTGAATATGAGTTCGCTTCCGCGACCGACTATTACAAGAACGGGACATATGATCCGTATCTGATCCGAGCGGCAGAAAAGTATCAGGACATCATGGATGTCATGCTGCCAACGCTGGGTGAGGAGCGCCGGGCGACCTATTCGCCTTTCCTGCCGATCTCGCCGACGACGGGCCGGGTGCTCTATGTGCCGATGAAAAACGTCAATGCAGCCAAGGGTGAGATCACCTTTGAAGATGAGGACGGAACGGACGTCACCATCCCGGTTACGGGTGGCAATGCCAAGCTGCAGTGGAAGCCGGATTTCGGCATGCGCTGGGCGGCGCTCGGTATTGATTTCGAGATGTTCGGCAAGGACCACCAGGCGAACGCGCCGATCTATTCCAAGATCTGCCGTATTCTGGGCGAGCGTCCGCCAGAGCAATATGTTTATGAGCTGTTCCTCGACGAAAAAGGCGAGAAAATCTCCAAGTCGAAAGGCAATGGTATTTCGGTGGAGCAATGGCTGAAATACGCCCCGCAGGAGAGCCTGGCGCTCTTCATGTGGCAGAAGCCACGCGCGGCGAAGAAGCTCTATTTTGACGTGATCCCGAAGGCGGTCGACGAGTATCTGACCTTTGTTGAGAAGTATCACAGTGAAGAACCGGCCAAGCAGCTGGAAAATCCGGCCTGGGCGATCCATTCCGGCAAGGTGCCGGAGCTGAATGTTCCGGTGAGCTTTGCTCTGTTGCTCAATCTGGTATCGGCGGCGAATGCGAACTCCAAAGAGCTGATCTGGGGCTTTATCTCCAAATATGCTGCAGATGCGACACCGGAGAATGCGCCATTCCTCGACCAGCTGGTCGGCTATGCGCTCAGCTATTACGAAGACTTCGTGAAGCCGGAGAAAGAATATCGCGCACCTTCAGCACAGGAGCGTGCGGCGCTTGAGGAACTGGCGGCGTCTCTGCGGAGCTATGATGGACCCGTGACAGGCGAAGACCTGCAGACACTGACATTCACGGCTGGCAAGAACCATGCGTTTGAGAACCTGCGTGACTGGTTCAAGGCAATCTATGAAGTCTGTCTTGGTCAGTCTCAGGGGCCGCGCTTTGGTGGCTTTATCGCCCTTTATGGTGTGGAAGAGACAGCCGAGCTGATTGAGAATGCCCTGAAAGGCGAGTTTGCCTGATCGATGGATGTTTGGCGTTGCGTGACGCTGAGCTGAAACTCGCATCCCCTTGCGCAGTGCTCGGAAGCTGTATTTTCATGAGCACAATCGGGAGGGGATGCAGATATGAATTTTGTCGCTGTTGATGTTGAGACCGCCAATTCATCGCGGGCGAGTATTTGCTCGATCGGTGTGGCGTCCTTTTCTGATGGAAAACTGGTCGACGAATTTTACACGCTGCTGAACCCGCAGACGGATTTTTATTCTCACAACATCCAGATTCACGGCATCACCGAAGCCGACGTCGCAAATGCGCCGACGTTCGCGGATATTTCTGAGGAGCTGTTCTCTCGGTTTTCTGAGAATATCGTGGTGTCTCATTCCTCGTTCGATCGCGGTGCGATAGAGCAATCAGCAGAGCGATTTGACATTTCTCTGCCTGAGCTCTGCTGGCTGGATTCTGCGCAAGTGGCGCGCCGGACATGGGCGGAATGTGCCCGAAGGGGATATGGTCTGGCCAATCTTTGCAGCAGGATTGGTTATCTGTTCCACCATCACAATGCACTGGAAGATGCCAAGGCGGCCGGTCATGTTCTTCTGGCCGCGATGCACCATAGTGGTCTCGGTCTTCATGACTGGGTGGACCGCGTGACGCTGCCGCTGGCCGAGTTTCATGGGGATGGCACGACACATGTCGCTGCATCCACGACGCATCGTCGTGAGGGGAATGCGCAGGGCGGTCTCTATGGCGAGGTTGTCGTCTTTACCGGGAATTTGGCCATTCCGCGTCAGCAGGCGGCTGACATCGCTGCGGCTGTCGGGTGTGATGTCAGAAACAGTGTGACCGGCAAAACGACCATGCTGGTCGTTGGGGATTCTGATGCAGAAAACCCTTCCAGCAAGGTTTTGAAAGCGCAGGCGAACGGCGTGAGATGCGTGAGTGAGCTGGCCTTCTTCACCAGCGCTCTGAAAGCTCTGGAAGAACAGACCGGGCAGAAGGTCGACTTCAGCTGGTCGTAATTATTTGATTAGTCGTTGTGAAAATTTTTGTCTGCGCAATGGCTGAAACACACGCCGTGCCCGGATGAAATGACACGCGATCTGGCAATTCTTGCGCGTGTTTCCCGGCACTTGCTGCCCCTAAGGCATGTGGTGTGGCACTTTTTCGGCGGTTGCTTGAAATCATGATTAATTTTGATTTTCTTTTCGTTGGAAATTCCGGGTCCATCTAAAGCAATGTGTTAAAAGCCCGCTGTGATAATTCAATCTTTCCTGTAATGAACTCAGGGCGCGTATTGTGGGCAGATCGCAAAGATTGGTAGAAGAAACCCAGAGGTTTCCATCAATTTTTCTCGAAAATTCAAGCGGGAACACCGTCATCGTGTTCGCCGTCATGTTGCCGCTCATGGTGGCGAGTCTGGCTCTGGTTGCAGATGTCGGCCTGTGGCGTCATCAGGCGCGTCAGCTTCAGATGAATGCCGACGTGGCTGCCGTTGCTGCGGCCCATGAGGTGACGCTTCTGGATGAGGCCGCGAATGTTGGCATGGCTGCCAAGGGCATGCTGTTCGAGAACGGCGTCACGTTCGATGAAACACATGTCGCTGTTTATTACCCGCCGATCTCCGGATCAAAAGCTGGCTCAAATGCAGTACAGGTTGTGCTGCGCCAGCCCCAGTCTCGGTTCTTTTCCGGGATTTTCATGGATCAGGCGTCTGCGGTGGAGCGCGTCGCGACCGCAGTTATCCGATCCGGAACAAATGCGCTGTGCATTCTGGCGCTGGATGATACAGCGCCCGGCGCGTTTGACCTGAATGGCTCGGCGATCGTCAATGTGAATGGTTGCGCGGTGCAGTCCAACTCCACCGATGTGCAAGCACTTGAGGTCAGTGGCACCAGCAATCTGTCGGCAGGCTGTATCTATTCATCCGGGGGCGTCTATGGCGAGACCAAGATGAATATCAGCGAGTGCGATCAGATCGAAACGCAATGGCGACGTATGCCCGACCCGTATGCGGATCTGACACCGCCGGAAAACATCTCGGCCATGCCGTGTCAGACGCCTAAAAAGACTGGCAAGCAGTCCATTTCGCTGAGCCCCGGTCGCTACTGCAAAACCTTCTCCGCCATGGACTATGCGGAGCTGGAAGACGGCGGCACATTCATATTTGATGGCGCCACCATAGATCTGAAGTCAGCGTCTTCCCATCTGTATGGGCGTAATATCACGATGATTTTCGTCAATGGTGGCACGATCGGGATGCCGACCGGCGGGCTGCTGGATCTCTCCGCCAAGACAAGCGGCCCCTATGCCGGGCTGATCATGTATTCCGATGGGGCAACGAGCCCGTCTTCTCTGAATGTGAAGATCACCGGTCACGCAGACAGCGTGCTGGAAGGAGTGATGTATTTCCCGAACCAGCCCGTCGAATATACGGGTGGATCATCAAGCGGCAGCACCTGCACGCAGCTGATCGCGCGCACGGTGACGCTGTCCGGTAATGCCAGTTTCAGCAATGCAAACTGCGCCGCCATGGGCGCGCGTGAGATGGCGCTGATCCCCGGCGTTGTTCTGGCTTCCGATTAAGGCGTTGAACGATATGGTTGCTGGTTTTCTGTCCCTTGTGAAATCGATTGCCGCAGACACGCGCGGTGTGTCGGCGCTGGAGTTCGCGCTGATTTCGCCTTTCGTGATTGGCATTGCGCTGTTCGCGATTTCTTCTTCATTCCAGATTCTGGATCGCCAGAAGCTCGATTCAGCGGTCACGTCGACGGCG
Source organism: Ponticaulis profundi (assembly GCF_042659465.1). Classification (NCBI taxonomy): domain Bacteria; kingdom Pseudomonadati; phylum Pseudomonadota; class Alphaproteobacteria; order Hyphomonadales; family Hyphomonadaceae; genus Ponticaulis; species Ponticaulis profundi. The sequence continues at coordinate 239,503 of NZ_JBHSSW010000012.1, forward strand.
TATTATCTGGAAGACCGAGTGCTGTCTGGTGACTGGGAATCCTTTCAGCCCGTTTCCACGACTGCTGGTAAATCGGAGTCGCAGGTGATTTCCACCGCGCGCCTTGTGCTGTCCGACGCTTTCAAGTCGAGTTCGCTTCTGACCATTCGCGAACTGAAAGTGAGCTGTGGATGCCCGCAGACATCAAGCGTCAGCTCCACCACATTTGATGAAACCAAACCCTTTTTCACCCGCTATGACGTCGAGTCGGCCGGTGAGCGTGAAATCTGTTCTGCAAAATGTGCGGACAGTACAGAGGCTCGCATCCTCGCAGAGATCGAAGTCTATCTGACAGGCAAGGACCTGTTCGGAGAAGCTTATGTGCTCGAGAAGAAACTTGTGACGAGGTTGCGATGACGCGGACGGCGAACGTGTTCTCAGGAAATCTGATGCGCCTAATGAAGGACCGCAGCGGCGTGTCGGCTGTGGGCTTTGCGATGATTTTTCCGGTGCTGGTGGCCACGGTGCTGGGGCTGTTTCATATCGGTGTCGCGTTCTTCGGGCTTCAGCAGGCGCAGGCGACAACCGATCTGATCGCGCGGACCGCCTTCACCATGAATGATCCAAGTGCGGAAGAGATCAAGGCGCTGATCGCCGAGCAGCTTGGAACGACGGTCGGCGGCAGCTTTACGCCGAATGTGGTTTTGCTGGAGAAATACGGTGCGACCTACGCCGATGTGCAAATCCAGTACTCCTACACACCCGTCATCCCGCTGGTGCCGGAAGTGACCTTTCAGTCTACCGCAAGTACGGAAGTCCTGATCCGCAATCTCGATTGATCGGCGGCCTGTGAGCGAGTCTTTTTTGCAACAGTCCGGTGTTTGGCGCGTTGATCCTGTAACCAGGCAGTAATCTGCAAGGAGGATGAGATGAGCACTGTGAAAGAAAACGAAGAAAAAGAGAAAAAAGATCCAGTCGCCGATCCTGAGAATGTTGAACGTGATGAAGAGTGGACGGAAGTCGACGAAGAGCTGGATGAAACCTTTCCAGCCAGTGACCCACCGGCCAACTATTAAGGCACGCACATGGAGGACGACATGGAACGCGATACAATGACGAAGTTCGGTCTGCCTCGCACGACACCCGAGGAGTTCGAGCAAACCCTCGCTGCGGAGCTCAACCGGTCCAGGAAAGAGTTTCCGCCGAGAAAGACACTCGACGAAGACCCGAATGTTTCCACATCCAGCGAAGCTGTCCGGGTATTTCCGGGGCGACGCGAACCAAAATTCAAATGATATAAAGGCTGCCGGAAGGCAGCCTTTATTGTGTTTGGCGGTCAGCGATCAACTATAACCTCAAACCCACCGAATATCATTCGCATACCGTCAAATGGCATTTCAGGTGGTGGACGCATTTCGGGATCTGCCATCATGCTGGCTTGCCCTTTCAATCGGGCTTCTTTTGAAGGCCATCCAACCCATGAGAACAGAACCGCTTCGTCTGGCTTTTTCTGTACGGCGAGCGCCATGCTCGTGAGCTGACCATCGGGAAGATCATCCTGCCAGCACTCGAACATGGAGATCGCGCCATGGCGTTCGAAAAGGGGCCAGGCATCGGCGGCCATCTTACGGTAGGCCTCTTTATTCTTCACCGGGCACGGGACGAGGAAGCCATCGATGTAATCGGCGCCCGAAAAGTCACCGGCTTCAACAATCGTTTCAAAGCCGCCGAAGAACATGCGCGCGCCATCCATGCCTGGATCAAACCCTTCGCTGAACAGTGGATTTGCAAAACTCTTTTGCATTCCCTCGTCACGTGCCGCTTTGGATGGCCAGACAATCCATGTGAAAACGGGCGTTTCACCATCTTTCAGTTTTACAGCGGATTTCATATCGTTGACTTTACCATCGGGAATATCGTCTCCCCAGCTTTCGATGACGGAGAGTGCGCCGTTCTGGCGAAACACATCTGCCGCTTTTGCAGATAGTGTCTGGTATTGAGCTTTCTTTTCCGAGGCGACGGGGGCCATCATGCCCTGAACGTAAACCATGTCTTTTCCTCCTATGATTTTTCCGCTGCAGCTTCGATGGCTGCCAGGTCGAATTTTTTCATGGTCATCATGGCCTGCATAATGCGCTCCCGCGTGGCATCATCACCCGACTTCATGAGCTCCATGTGACGGCGTGGAGTAATCTGCCAGGAAAAGCCCCAACGGTCCTTGCACCAGCCGCACCTGCTTTCTTCGCCACCATCGGCCGTAAGCGCCGCCCATAAACGGTCGATTTCCGCCTGATCTTCGCAAAGCACCATGAAAGATACCGCCTCTGTCGGCTTAAAGCCTGGCCCGCCATTCAGGGCTGCGTAGGCACGGCCATCAAGGACGAATTCGACGACCAGAGGTTCACCTTTTTTAGCTGACGGATTGTCTGTGGGAGCGTTCCAGTCTGTCAGGATTTCGCTGTTCGGTAGCAGGCTGGTGTAGAATTCTGCGGCTCGGAAGGCTTCCCCCTTTTCGAACCACAGGAAGGTGGTGATCTTGTCCATGAATTCTTCCTCCGATTTTTTGTATTGAGAATCCGTCGGCAGATATGTCCTCAATCTGGATCTTTGTTCTTGAACAGACAGGTCATGTAGCGTTCCAGATGATCGAGACTGTCGAGCACGGGCTGCTTGTCATTCTGCGCTTTTGCCAGAATGAATCCGCCCTGAAGGACGGCCTGAGTGTGTTGGGCAAGGCTTGCTGCATTCAGCTGACCGCTCAGCCCGGCCTCTGCGATAGCCTTGTCAAAATCGGCTTCAAGCGTGTGCGCATGGCCGAAAATACTGTCCTTGCAAGCATCTCGAATGTCGGGCGCATCGCAATGGATTTCCTGAACCATTGTGCCAACAAGACATGTGAATTCAGAGACATCCCCCTGAACGAGCTCTCTGCGAAAGCGAATGTAGGCGAGGACCCGATCCGCCGCTTTCGCAGGCTCATGATACGGTGCTGAAGCAAACAGTTCGCCAGTTGTGGTGCTCCAGTGATGGGCGGCGGCAACGCCCAGCTCATCCTTGGATTTGAAATGGTGAAAGAAAGCACCCTTGGTCACGCCTGCTGCTGCGCAGAGCTGATCCACCGTCGTTGCGGCATATCCGTGTTGTCGGATCAGAGTGACAGCGGCTTGCAAAATAGCGTCCTTGGCGGGGGTGCGACGGGGTAACTTTGAACTCATAATCAAAAACATACCAACTAGTCGGTATGAGTCAACGGCAGGACTGTTAACGAAATGATGACAATGGCGTCATTTTCTGTATTTGCGACAATTGGCCTGCTGACAAACGGCCAAAAGATCGCCATCTTCACAGTTGAGAATGGCTATCAAAGGCCGTATGCACTCCGAAACTTTTTCGGGCCAAAAAACGTAGAGTTGGAAACGTAGATGACAAATGAGCGACAAGTATTGCCGCGATCTCTTGCCATCCCAAAGTCGTGGAAGAACTTCGACATGGGCAGCTGTTTTTCAGCGTTCATTTATCCTGCACTGGGTGTGATCGGCATGATCACAGCCATTGTGGCAGGGCTGTTGATGGAAAGTGTCCATCTTCACTGGTATTATGCGCCAATCGTGCTGGTCGTGATCGCTGCGACGGTCGTGATCTGCAATATTGGTATTGGTGGCCTGCACCGCGTCTGGCAGCACAAGGCGGGCAAGCTTCATGCGCCAGCTCAGATGCTGGTGATGATCAACTGCATCATTGCAATGCAGGGGTCCATCAAGGACTGGATCAACTATCACTCTCAGCATCACCGCTTTGCTGATAAGCCAGGCGACCCGCACAATCCGTTTGAGAGCAAGGCCTGGGCCTGGGTTGGATGGATCCTGTTCCGTGACGAAATGGACCTCAAGCGTCCGATGCCGCTCTGGATCAAAAACAGCGCGATTATTCGCGTCTGCGACCGAAACTATAATCTGTTGTCCGTGCTGGTGCACTTCGTTCTGCCTGCAATCATTTATGCGATTGTCTGGGCTGCGGGCGGCGATCTGATCATCACGCTTCTGATCCACGCATCGGTTGTGATCGGCCGCGCCATTCAGTTCCATGCGACGGTTCTGGGCATCAATGTCTTCGGCCATTTGCAGATGCCAAAATGGTTTACCTACACGCTGGCGCTTCTGACCGGTGGTGAGGCGTTCCATGATCACCATCATGATGAGCCGATCTCTATTCTGCACCTGCCGCGCAAAGGCTTCTGGAACCGGATCTTCGACTATAACGGAACCGCGCTCCTGATTATGGAAAAGCTGAAACTGGCGCGCGATTTCAAGATCGCACCACAGTTCGCCATGGTGCCTGTCAAAGCTCGTAAATAAGCAAGCGCGTATCGCTTGAACACCGAAAAGCCCTGCTATTCCAGCAGGGCTTTTCTTTTGGCAGAAATGCCATCCAGCTTGGCCTGAAACAGGCTCCAGTCATCCTCATCTGCGATAGACGCCCACAAGTGTTCGATCTCGTCGATCAGGAGCGTTTCCGGTGTGCTGCGTTGAAAATATCCATGCTCGAGACGTTCGGGCGCGCTGGCCTGATATTGTGAGAGGCTTGTCCAGAGTTTCAGAAATTCCGGTGTGGTGTAGTGGCGCTTCGCAGGGCTCTTTTCAGCGCGCTCTTCGCTGATCGCACCGCCAAACCAGTCGAAGAAGAATTGCGCCCACGGGATTTGGCTTTCCGTCATCCAGTTGAAGAGATCCTGCAGGAAGGTGAGATCGGTCTCCAGTGCGGTCGGCTTGATGCCCAGCTGGAAGAAACAGGCATCGCGTAAGCCTGCCTGATAAGCGCTCTCATAGGCTTTCAGCGCTTCGGTCAGCACATCGGCATCGCTGACGAGGGTGAAGGTGCCGGCGAGCTGTTTCAGGTTCCAGAGCGCAGCCCCTGGCTGGCGACCAAAGGCATATCGCCCCCCCTGATCGAAATAGGCGGCGGTGAAATTCGGATCACTGGTCGGCAGAAAGCGGTAAGGACCGAAATCGAACGTCTCGCCCGTCACATTCATGTTGTCGGTATTCATCACGCCATGGACAAACCCTGCGGCCATCCAGCTCGACACCATGCGGGCAGTGACCGTCGCAATGCGTTCAAGCAGTTTCGGGGCCAGCCTGTCGGGATCATCCGGGGCAATATCGCTGTGATAATACGTCCGGACATGCTCAATCAGTCGGATCAGGTTTTCACGGTCTTCAAAAAAGGCCAGCCGCTGAAACGCGCCAAAGCGGATATGGCTGTGCGAAAGCCGCACGAGCACGCTGGAGCGGGCCGGGCTTGGTTCATCATTTCGATGTAGTTGCTCGCCGGTTTCGATCAGGCTGAAGCTTTTGGAGGTATAGACGCCGCTGGCTTCCAGCATTTCGGTAGCCAGGACCTCACGCACACCGCCTTTCAGGGTGAGCCGGCCATCGCCAAAGCGTGAATAAGGCGTCTGGCCTGATCCCTTTGTGCCGAGGTCGAGGAGGCGCCCCTGATCGTCTCGCAATTGCGCAAAGAGAAAACCGCGACCATCGCCCAGCTCTGGGTTGTACTGGCCGAATTGATGACCGTGATAGCGTATAGCCAGTGGTTCGGACAGATTTTCCGGTAATGGGACGAAATCGGCGAAGTATTTCACCCATGAAACATCACTTAAATCATCCAGTTTAACGGTTTTTGCTGCCCGCTGATTGCGAAACCTCAATTTTTTTTCAGGAAATTGCGCAGGCTCTACCGCATCTGCGAAGGCGCTTCCCAATTCTGCGAATGGTGGATGATGTTTCATGAAGTACTCGAATAATCTCGCACAAATAGTGTGAATACTAAAGTAGAGTGACGCGACGGAATGTAGAGGCGTGAAGTATAAAACGGCCGGGGTGGACGTAAGGGAAGGCTATGATGCAGTGCAATGTATTTTATCACTTTTCTGTCAAAATTCGCCGCCCTAAGCTTCTCCCTGACTCGGACAAAAATAAGCCGGGCATAACAATAAAATCGGGGAGAAACGATGAGCAAAACGAGCACATTCCTCTTAGGTGCGTCGTCTTTGGCTCTCTTGGCAAGCAGCCCTGCTGCTTTGGCCCAGGAGTCCGGAGACGAGCAACTTCGTCAATCAACTGTGGTGGTCACAGGCTCCTTTATCAAGGGCACGCCTGAGGACGCAGCGCTTCCGGTTGATACATTGTCTGCAGAAGATCTGCGGCTGGAAGGTAACCCAACCCTCACGGAACTGATCCGCAATCTGGGCGTGTCGTCCGGTGTGGATGGACAGACCAACCAGTTCGCATCGAACGGCCTGGAAGGCACGTCCAATATCAATCTTCGGGGCCTTGGCCCGGCTCGGACGCTGGTTCTGATCAATGGCAGACGCCAGACCTATTCACCTTATGCCATTGGTGAGCAGGCGCAGCTGTTTACGGATACAAACACCATCCCGTCAGCGGCCATTCAGCGGATCGAGGTTCTGAAAGACGGCGCGGCGGCCCTTTATGGTTCGGACGCGATTGCGGGCGTTGTGAACTTCATCACGCGTGACAATCTTGATGGCTTCGAAATTGGCGGCAGCTTCCAGACCTTTGAAGGGTCTGATGGTGAGTACGACATTTCCGCCGCTTACGGCCTTCAGCGTGAAAACTGGGGCTGGGTCACATCCTTCGGCTATCAGAAGCGTTCTGAAGTCTCGCTTCTGGAGAAGGACTGGGCTGTTCCAACTTATGCTGAAAACCCGGTCGGCGGCTGGTCTTCCCTGTCGAACCCGGGATATTTTGTGCCGCTGGGTTTTGACGGCACGGGCGTTGGGCCGATTGGCGGCGCTATCAGTGATTCAGGTTGTGAAGTGGTCGGTGGCACTGTCGATGGGACTTGCCAGTTCCAGTACACCAATTTCGACAATCTGATTGAAGAAGAAGAGCGCTATCAGGTCTTCACTGAGTTCAATTATGATTTCAGCAATGGCTCACAGCTTCACCTTGAAGGCCTGTATGCCATGACGGATGTGCCAAGCTGGAAAACATCGCCGGCCTATCCACCGCAGGTGCTGACCAATCAGGTTGTGCCAGCCAGCCACCCGGGCTTCCAGCAATATATGGCTGACAATCCGGGCGCGTTCCCGGCCGGTACGCTTGCTGCGCTCTATATTGGCCGATCCTTTGGCTGGGGCGGCTTCCCTGGCACGGGATATGGTCCGCAGGAAGGATCGCGCGAGTATAAGAGTTATCGTCTTGGTGGTGACTATACCGGTGAGTTTGAGAACAATGTCTCATACGATATCGGCCTGACATACTCGACGACCGAAGGTGAGCGCATCACCTATGATACCTATATTGCCGGTCTCAGCGCCGCGCTGAATGGCTTTGGAATCTGTGCTGACCCGATCACGGGCGCTGTGCCGACAGGCGCGGTTCCGGGGCAGGGCGGCTGCGAATACTATAACCCATTCTCCAACGCGATCCCGGCGGGTGCCATCAATGGCAATCCGAATCCGACCTTTGATCCGGCCTTGGAAAACAGTGCGGAACTCGCAGACTGGCTGACAGACCCAGTTGGTACGACCGTTACGACCAGCCTGCTGGTGTTTGACGCGGTCTTCTCTGGTCAGAGCTCGGTTCAGGCAGCTGGCGGTTCAATTGGCTGGGCGGCTGGTGCGCAGGTGCGCCGTGAAACCTTTGAAGTGGAGCCGAACGAGCTGACCGATCTGGATGTCAATCCAGGTCCGGGTGGCACAGGTCCGTTCTCCTTCCTTGCAGGAACGAATTCGGCTGATCGAGACCAGGAAATTTACGCGATCTTCGGTGAGCTGCAGATTCCGCTCTATGACAATCTCGATATTCAGGTTGCGGCCCGTTACGAGGATTATGGCGGTGAAGTCGGTTCGACCTTTGACCCGAAAGTCGCAGCCAAATGGCAGGTGAACGACATGTTCGCTCTGCGTGGTTCGGCACAGACATCCTTCCGTGGTCCGACGCTGAACCAGCTGGGCGGTGTTGCAACCACCCTGCAGTTTGTCGCGCCAACATCGGCCTTCAAGGCGGTTGATCAGTACGGCAACCCGGATCTCGATCCGGAAAGTGCGTTCAGCTACAATCTGGGTGCGATCTTCGAAAAAGACGGTTTCTTTGCATCGATTGACTATTTCAATTTCGACTTCTCTGATCCGATCATCGTGGAAGAGCAGTCCAATATCGTCGATGCAGCCATTGCCGCGCTCGCGGCGGGCGATACGGATGCAGATATCCTGAACCGCATCACCTTCCAGGACCCGGCTGCACCCGCCGCTTCCGGCATTGCACGCATTGAGACCAATGTTGTGAACGGCCCTGACATCAAGACCTCAGGCGTTGATCTCCGGATCGAGAAAACCTGGGATCAGACGAATGGCGGTTCCTTCATGATCGGTGCGGAATCGACTTATGTCATCGAGTATGATGTCGATCCGTACTTCATCGAAGGCGTGCCAATCGGTGGCGGTGATTATGTCGGCCAGTTCAACCGGTCGAACTTCACCCGGTCCATGCCACAGTGGAAAGCGAATATCTTCGCGAACTACGCTATCGGCATGCACAACTTCCGGGCCGTCATGCGCCATGTCGACAGCTATGACGACGAGCGCGGTGATCTGACCGGCGACGGAAATTCCGAAATCGACAGCATGAGCACGATGGACCTGTACTATAGTGCAGACCTGCCATGGGAGCTGGATCTCGGCCTGTCTGTCGTCAATGTGTTCGATGAAGAGCCGCCATTTGCGCAGTTCGACATCAACTATGATCCTTACACTCACAATCCATATGGCCGGACCTTCAAGGTCAGCCTGAAGAAGACCTTCTCCGGACTGTGAGGCAGAGTTCTCCCATAAAAAATGTCATGGATCTAACTGGCGGCCTTTCGGGGCCGCCTTTTCTTTTGCCTATCGCTAGGTCAGTGCTTTTATGAAGCGAAAAACAAGAATCTGAGAGGGAGATCATCATGGCAGAGACCAAGGCACCGGACTTTGAAACCTTAAAGGTGGAGCGCAAGGGCGCTGTAGAATGGCTGACACTGAACCGGCCGGATAATCTGAATGCGCTGAACCCAACCATGGTGGAAGAGCTGTATGCCTACTTCCTCGGTCTGCAGAAGCGTATTGATGTGCGGATCATCGTTCTCAAAGGTGCCGGACGGGCCTTCTGTGCGGGGCTCGATCTGAAGAAAAAAGGCGAGGCCGATGATGCCGGTGAAGGCAATAGCGTTCAGGCGGGTTTGAAGACACAGCGCGATATCGCCAATATCGTCATGGCGATGCGCAAGTGTCCGCAGCCAATCATTTCGCTCATTCAGGGACCTGCCTGTGGTGGTGGTTTCTCGCTCGCACTCGCGTCCGACATTCGGATTGCTGCCGACAATGCGCGCTTCAACTGTGCTTATATCCGTATCGGTCTTGGCGGCTGTGACATTGGTTCGAGCTATTTCCTGCCCCGCCTTGTCGGTGCGTCTCTCGCGACCGAGCTGATCCTGACCGGCAAGTTCATTTCTGCTGAACGGGCGCTGAACCTTGGCCTGGTGGCGCAGGTCGTTCCGGAAGATCAGCTGGAAGCGGCTGCGCAGGAAGATCTCGACCTGATGCTGACAACTTCGCCTCTGGGACTACGTCTGTCGAAAGAAGCGCTGAATATGAACATTGATGCGGGCGGTATGGAAGCGGCTATTGCGATGGAGGACCGCAACCAGATCCTCATTTCGCAGACGAGCGACTTCAAGGAAGGCGTTGCTGCCTTTCTGCAAAAGCGTCCGCCAAACTGGGGAGACGGCTAATCGTCTTCCGGTAATGCCCGCACCCAGTTCAGCGCCCCCTCATTCATGCCCTTGAATTTGGGGGCGTCTTTCAAGGGTGCCGCCATGAGTGCCTCTGGCTGAAACATGTGTTTGACGGCGTGATAGACTTTCGAGCGTGTTTCTGCGGAATGAATGAGCAAGAGATTCTCATTAAGCAGAAACCAGCTGCCAAGGTCAGACAGGGGCTGGCAGTCTTCGTCTGTCAGCGACGTGTCCAGCCAGATCAGGAAGAGTGTTCTGTCTGCGCCTGCCGTCATCTGGTTGGAGGCAGTGCGTGAGTCCTGCGGTGTTCGGGCGCGATTTCGGAGATAATGTCGCCCAGATCACGCGGAAGCGCGATTTGCTGATCAAGCGGTGAGAGCTGAGTCTGGTGATGACTGAGCGGAATGACCTGCAACCCTTCCGGCAGCAGATATGTGCGCAGCGCATTGTGGATGCGTGTCAGCGTCTGCTGGGATTGAATCAGCAGAATATTGCGTTCGATCAGAACCCATTTCCCGATATCGGACAGGGTTGAGATGTTCTCCGGCAAGGAGGGAGATCTCAGGATCGCAAGATATAGTCGCTCCAGTTTCTGCATATTTTCCTCGGTTCTGGCCTGGCGCATCCGCTCCCAATGGACGGGCCTCTAATTTCATCACTTCGGAATTAAGTCTCTGAACGTATTCATGGTTGCGAAGAAAAAGCAGCTCGCGCCATTTTCACGCAAAAATGAGTGGAAGAGAGACCGGTTTGGTACCAGTTCTCTATTATGAGACACACTGACTTTACCCCGTTCACCCGCCGCCGCCTCATGATGCTGATGCCTGTCGGCCTTGCTGTTGCTGCCTGTCAGGGGCAGGGGCGCTCAAACGATCAGGCTTATGCCGATGAGCCGGAGACGACCGGTGCTCTGCCGAAGATGCCAAACGGTGACATCGATTGGGCGGGCTTGAGTGAGGCGCAGTGGCGAGAGCGCTTGTCACCTACAGCGTTCAACGTGCTTCGCAAGGAAGACACAGAACGGCCTTTCACTTCTGCGCTGAATGAAGAAAACCGACCGGGCATCTATCATTGTGCAGGCTGCGATCTGCCGCTGTTCAGCAGCGAGACGAAGTACAAATCGGGCACGGGCTGGCCGAGCTTCTGGGATCATCTGGATGGCGCGTTCGAAACCAAGCCTGACCGCATGCTGTTTTACGTGCGTACAGAATATCACTGCGCCCGTTGTGGCGGGCATCAGGGGCATGTGTTCGGCGACGGGCCCGAGCCAACCGGCAAACGCTGGTGCAATAATGGTGTCGCGCTGACCTTTCGGCCTGCTTGAGGTATCACAATCTTCTTGATTGCCTATTGTGCAAAATGCGATTTCTGGATGTAATCTCTTTGCCGGTTTTTACAGGTAAGGGGTTCGGGAATGAGTTTCGAAGAAAAGCTGCTAGATTTATCTAAGTTATGCGAAGAGCAAAAAGCTCATTTGCTAACAGAGGAAGCGGTAAAAACATCGATTGTTTTGCGCATGTTTCAGTCGCTTGGCTTTGACCCCTTCAATCCGAGGGAAGTCATCCCGGAGTTCACAGCTGATGTGGGCATAAAAAAAGGCGAGAAGGTAGATTACGCAATCCGCATCGAGGGCAACGTCGCGATCCTGATTGAGTGCAAATCGCCGGATCAAGTTCTGAACTTGAAGCACGCATCGCAGCTCTATCGCTATTTTTCAGTGACTGATGCGCGATTTGCAGTCCTGACGAATGGCTTTGAGTGGCAGTTCTACACCGACCTAGATCAGTCCAATAAAATGGATCAAAAGCCGTTTTTGACATTTAAACTCGAAAGCATGGACGCAACAGCTGTTTCGGAGCTTTCGAAGTTTCAGAAAGATCAGTTTGACGAAGAAAAAATACTAAGTACCGCTGCGAATTTAAAATACGTTTCAGCTCTGAAATCAGTCATTCGCAAGGAAATAGAGACTCCATCTCCTGAACTTGTAACGCTATGGGGCCGGCACATTTATGAAGGCCGTTTCACAGCTCAAATTCAGGAGCAGTTTACCGCTCTTTTGAAGCGATCATTTTCCGAGGTACTTCGGGATAAAGTTAATGCCCGCTTATCAAACGCCCTGCAGCGAAACTATGAAGATGAGGTGCCATTGTCTGGCGAAGATCAGCAATCTGAAATTGAGACCACAGATGAAGAGATGGAAGGTTATCGGATTGTAGTCGCCATCGCGGCTAAAGTTGTAAATCCGGATCGTGTCTTCATTCGGGATCAAAAATCGTACTGTGGTGTGTTGCTGGACGATAACAATCGGAAGCCGATCGTGCGGCTTTGGTTTAATAGTAAGACCAAAAAATATGTGGGTCTCTTCGACAATGAGGCCGAAGAAAAGGTTTCAATCGACCAGCCCGCAGACATCTATAAATTTGCCGATCGCATTTGTGCCGCCCTAGAAACGTACGAATCCTAAGATGCGAGGTTGGACACCGGTGTGACAGCCTGCAGGCTTGGCGCGCCGAGACGGTCATTCAGTCGATACCAGCCAGCGATGGAGTAACGCGTCTTCTGCGTTGGCAAGACTTCGTGCGGAATGTCTTCAGACAGAAAGATCGTCATGGTGCCGGCATGAGGCGGAACGAGAAGGGTTGGCGGCGCGTCGTCAGGGGCTTGTTCGTCGAAAATGGCGAGTTCGCCGCCATCGGCTTCATCCCAGTCTTCGTTCAGATAGAGAACGGTTGAGAGAATGCGGTTCCGCGCGCCACGGAATGCATCGAGGTGGCGGGCATAGAAGCCGTCTTTCTCATAGGCGGCATAGTGCGCTTCAAACGAAAACAGGCCGAGAAAGAGTTCCCGGTTCAACAGAAGTCGCAGCGACTCCATTTCTGAGAGATACCAGGCTTGTGTCTCTGACTGCTCGCGCGACATCCAGCGTGTCTTGTCACGGCGGATCGACAGATCGACCTGGTGGTCGCCAATCCGTCCGACACCGGCACGTGCCAGTCGTTCATCCTGGTGATAGGCCTCGGCTTCCACGCGCAGCGCAGAGACGAGCGCAGGCGGTATGAAGCTGTGCGTGATCGCAACGCCGGTTGCGGCGAGCTCTGCGATCCAGTTCGGTGTGGCAATGTCAGAAAGTTGAACGGCTTGCATCTTCGTGAAACCAGAAAAAAGTCGCGCCTGATAGCATGACGACACGTGTTTCACCAGCGAAATTGATCTGACCGTTAATTGTCTGCGCCGCCCAGAAGATAGTCCGCCGGGTTTGAGGAACATGAGATCTGATCAGCACCCGCGCCGAAAGCTGCCGCCTCATTGCGGCGTGCTTCGCACGCGTCGAGCTCGGCCTGATATTGGGCATTCATGGCCAGTTGTGACGAACGGGCCGCTGCAATTTCGGCTCGCGTACACTTGCTGAGCTCGTCTGTGCCGATCTTGTCACGACAGGCTGTGAAAGCCTGATCGCGCGCAGATTGCGCGCCAGTTGTACAAGCCATGGCGCCCAGACTGAGTGCCATGATTGCAAATGTTCTGGGATGAATTGCCATTTTCGCTGCCAGTCTCTTCTCTCTTGATAGGAAGGTAATCAGCAGGCGCTAACTGGAGCAACTTACATCTGAGATAGATTGTGAACTCGTCAGCAGGGCGCTAGATCACCCGAATGACACAGGCACACTCTTCAAAAGAACTGATCATCGAACGTGCGGAATGGCAGGATGCCCCGGCGCTGGCAGAGCTTGGCGCGAAGACCTTTACGGACAAGTTCGGGCATTTGTATTCGGCAGAGAACCTCTCTCGCTTTCTGGCCGAAAGCCATTCACAAGCTGCGTATGAAGCGTTGCTGTCTGATGCGGACACAGCGCTGTGGGTGTCTCGAGACAGCGATGGCAAGCTTGCCGCTTATGCTGTCGCAGCCAGAGGAACAAGCCTGCCGATTGATGGTGACGCGTCAGGGGCGATGGAGATCAAACGCCTCTATGTCGATCAGACGTATCAGGGGGCAGGGCTCGGCCGTCAGCTTATGGATGTGATGCTGGCCTGGATCAGCGAAGCAGGCGACCGCCCGATCTATCTGAGTGTCTATAAATACAATGATGGTGCGCAGCGCTTCTATCAGCGCTACGGATTTTCCGAAGTGAAGGAAATCACGTTTCTGGTGGGTGACCATGTCGACCCGGAACTGCTCTATGGGCGTCCGGACTCTGCTGGCGACTTTTAGTCCTGACCGGTGGCGTAATCTTCGAAGTCGGTCGGACAGCTGTCGGTGTCCAGCGTGCTGCCAAGCGGATCAGCACTGGAGCGTGACGCCTGACAGGCCTCGACGCGCTGCTTATAGTCTTCACGGAAGTCTTTCACGGCATCTTCGGTCGCGCCCATTGTGCGCATGATGCAGACATTCATCTCTTCCTGATCCTGCTCACGGTTACAGGTGTTATAGGCCGCATCCATCTGCGTATTGGTTTCGGTCACGCAGGCGGCGAGCAGAGGGCTGGCCAGAAGAATGGTCAATCCGGTCGTGCGAAGATGGCGAAGCATGTGACGTTCCTGTGCTGCTCTTAAACGGGCTTTGCCTTCAAGCAACGCGGTCTTGCAGCACAGGTTCCGGTGGTGGCGGTTGCTTCCGCCTATAATTTGCGAACGAGGAAACCGGCCCGCGGGAAATGGATGTGAAGGTTGTCGAGTGCGTTCTTTACCTTCTGCAGCGTGATGCGATTTGGCCCCGCTGAGACGAGCTCTCCTTCCACCCAGTTCTGACCATAATCATCCGGCGCAACAGCGACGAGATCGCCGGGCAGCAGACCTTGTGGTTCGGTTCCGACACTCGCGGCAAGCAAGCGAGGCGCTGCGTGTTTTGCCAGTTCAAGCGCTGCGGAAGATTCGATGACGTCTGCGCGCTGGCCCTTGATGTCGCTGAGGCGGTCAAACCAGTCCTGTGTGCGCGGCGTCTCACGCAGGCATTCCTTTGCAAAGTCCGGGATGGCTGACATCGCGAACCAGATGTTCATATGGGCGTGCACGTCGGCCAGTCCGGGCTTGGAGCCGATGAGCCATTGGCCGTTTCCGGTGCTGCGTCCGGCTTCAAGGCGTTCCTCGACCCAGGAGAGGTGTGCGCGCCACTGGTCACGCATCATCGGAGCTGCAGCTTTCAGCGCTTCGGTATCAAATGGGCGGCCGCTCAGCTCCGTGCGGTCTTTCTTGAAGTCTTCGGGCACATTGTCACCGATCTCACCGAAGATCACTGCGACACTGGCATTGAACCATTGCCGGTCTGCCCAGGTGCCCATCATGGCGTGAACGCCCTCATGACCGCCATTGGTCAGAGATGGATTGGGAAAGCGGCGCTCGATCTCGCGAAGAATGAGAGCAGAATCACAAAACACATCTGCGCCGATCTGCATGACGGGCGTGCGTCGATAGCCGCCTGTCAGGGGCATGAGATCCGGCTTCGGCATGATGACCGGAATGTCCACCTTGCCCCAGGCAAGGTTCTTCAGACGCAGGGCCAGCCGGACCTTCTCGGAGAATGGAGAGGTGTCATATTGATGAAGCAGGATTGTCTGCGCAGTTGCCATGTTAAGTCGCCTCCCAGTTGTACTTTTCGACAGTGAAGACCGGAACAGGGGAGATTGGAAGACCCAATTTGACCTGACCACGCGTTAAGGTGTGATCCAGCGTCCTTCACACTTGCCATCGCGCCAGATCAGGCGGGCGCGCTTGTGGCCGTTTGCCGAGAGACTGAGCCAGTCTGCTTCGGTCAGTTCGATGTCGATGACTGCGAAATTCTCCGAACCGAAGGAATCATCCTGCAGGGCGTCTTCCGGGCTTGTGATCGCTGCGCCCGGTGGCAGGCGGCTCAGATAGTCGCCGCGTCCGAATTCCGGCAAGGCGTTCCAGCAGGCATTTGTGACGTCATCGCGGACGTGAAGTTTTGCGGTTCCGCTGGCGCGTAAATGCAGTTTCGCGCCCGGATCATAGAAAACGAGCTGAATATCGGGATTGGCCGAAAGCTCTGCAAATTTCGGGGATCGGGCGTCTGTGAAGACCCGAATTTGCGGGATGGTGCCGTCAAAATCCCGAACGATCATGACGCGTGCCTGCGGGGCTCCGTTCTGGTCGACACTGGCGACGGTTGGATAGCGCCAGGGATGAGATTTGTCGCTCGCGGCCCGGTGCAGCATTTCGATGATGTCATAGCGGACAGGCTCCAGTGAATTTTCCGGTGCAACGAAATGATCAACTGGCATGTCTGTTTCCCCCTCTGAACGTGCAGACCTCACAGAACAGACAGGTTTTACATTTTTCCCGCTTCAGGCATAGATCAGTGCAGAAATTCCGGAGAACACGGGAATCAGAGGGAGCGAATACATGGCCGGAGCGAAAGCACACGCGCATTTTGTCCAGATCACCCGGGAACAGGCGAAGCTGACACCAGACGGCATTGCGATGTGGTTTGAAGACCGCGAGACGACGTTTCACCAGTTGGATGAGCGTGCCAGTCAGATTGCCAACGGGCTGATCGATGCGGGTGTGACGCCAGGCGAACGTGTCGCTTTTCTCGGAAAGAACATGGATGTCTATTACGAGATCCTGTTTGGTGTGGTGAAGGCGCGCGGAGCGATGACCGGGGTCAATAACCGCCTCGCGCCGCCAGAAATCGCGTATGTCGTCAACGATTCAGAAGCGAGCGTTCTGTGCGTCAGTCGGGATTATTTCGACGCGGTCGATGCCATTCGCGCGGAATGTCCAAAGTTGAAAACCATTATCGCCATCGAGGGCGAACATCATGGCTGGCTGTCCTTTGAGAGCTGGCGAGATGCGCAATCGCCTGCCGACCCGATGCTCGACAATCAGGATGATGATGACGTCATCCAGCTTTATACCTCTGGTACGACCGGGTTTCCGAAAGGCGTTCAGCTCTCCAGCGCCAATTATCAGGCGTTCATGGAGCGCGCCTTCTCTCTGCCATGGGCGAAGTATGAAACTGGCGAGCGCGTGATGAATGCGATGCCGCTTTTCCACGTGGCCGGTGTCAATATTGGTGTGCTGGCCGTGGCGCAGGGCGCGCAGACGCTGATCCTGCGGGAAGTGGACCCGGTGCTCATCCTGAAGCTCGTGGAAGAGAAGAAGATCAATCATGCCTTCTGGGTGCCGGCGGTCATTTTGCTCCTGTCGCAGCAACCGAACTTTCGAGACGTCGATTTCTCGTCTCTGAAGCAGGTCTCCTATGGCGCATCCCCGATCGCCGAAGACCTGCTGAAAGAAGCCGTTGAGGTGATGGGGTGCGGCTTCACGCAGCTTTATGGCCTGACAGAGACGATTGGTGCGGGCACAAATCTGCCGAATGAAGGGCATGACATTTCCAAAGGCAAATTGCGTTCCTGCGGTGTGCCATGGCCGGGCGCGCTGGTTCGCACGGTCGATGAAAAGGGCGAGCCGACCGCAGCCGGAGAGGTTGGCGAGATCGTTATCAAGGCGCCGTTCGTTATGAAAGGGTATTGGAACAAGCCCGAAGCGACCGCTGATGCCATCCGGGATGGATGGTTCCATACCGGTGATGCGGGCTATTTCGACGAGGATGGCTATCTCTATATCCATGACCGCGTGAAAGACATGATCGTGTCCGGCGGCGAGAATGTGTATCCGGCCGAAGTCGAGAACGCGATCTTCAGTCACCCGGATGTGGCCGATGTTGCCGTGATCGGTATTCCATCGGAAAAATGGGGTGAAGAGGTCAAAGCCTTTGTGGTGAAAAAGCCGGGCGCTGATCCAGCACCGGACAGCATTATCGCTTTCGCACGAGAGCGGATTGCGGCCTACAAAGTCCCGAAATCCGTCGACTTTATTGATGCCCTGCCAAGAAACCCGTCAGGCAAGATTCTGCGCAAGGATCTGCGTGAACCATACTGGAAGGATCAGAAGCGTCGCGTCGGTTAGAGCGCGCGCCGAGGCATTTCATAAAAACCTGAAGTATGTGGCGTCTTTCGTTCATCCAAGCTAGGAAGCACAGCGTATAGCGCGTGGAAGACGACACAGGGGCTTGAAATGGGCGCAACGCCAGACTGGCTGAAGCCTGCGATGCAGGCGATCAATATTGATGACGAAGGCCGGGCCTGTAAGGATATACCTGAAGCGGCCTGTCGCCAGGAAGGCGGAAATGTCCTTCGTCATGTTGCGTCGCTCTCATTGTCGAAAAGTGCAGACGGGCTGGTTGATCCAAAGCTGGTGCTTAGCTGGCTGCTGACCACACTGGGTGCGCCGGCGCTGTTTATTGGCATGCTGGTGCCCATTCGCGAGGCTGGTGCCTTGCTGCCGCAATTGTTCACCGCCGGATTTCTTCGCTCGATTCCACAACGCAAATGGGTGTGGTCGGTCGGAGCTGCATGTCAGGGCTTGTCGGCGATCGCAATCGCTCTGTCAGGATTGTTTCTGGAGGGGCGGGCTGCGGGCTTGGCGGTTCTGGGCGCTCTGGCGGTTCTGGCGCTGGCACGCAGTGTCTGTTCGGTCTGTTATAAGGACGTTCTTGGAAAGACCGTCGACAAATCGAAGCGCGGGCAGACGACTGGTCTGGCTGGCTCTCTCTCGGCTGTCGTTGTCATTATCTATGCGTTGTTATTGTCCTTCGGGCTTCTGGAGCGCATGACCCTTGTGATCTCGGGCCTGTTTCTGGCGGGCGCAGCCTGGCTGTTGGGCAGTCTGATCTTTACGGGTCTGAAAGAAGAGCCTGGAGCCACCGAAGGCGGAAAGAACGCCTTCAATGAAGCGATGAAAAATGTGTCGCTGCTTGGCACAGAGGCGCAACTTCGGCGATTTATCATTGTCCGTGCGCTGTTGACCGCGACGGCTTTGGCACCGCCCTTCATGGTCAGTGCAGCCAGCCAGCAAGGGCAGGGCGCGTTTGAAGCGCTCGGCTTTCTGGTGCTCGCATCTGCCAGCGCAAGTCTGATCAGCAGTTATGTCTGGGGCTGGCTCTCTGACCGGTCCAGCCGGAAAGTTTTGATCTTTTCAGGGCTCGTGGCGGCCGTGGCTCTGGTCATTACGCTTGTGCTCATGGAGATAGACGGGCTGGGGAATCTCTTCGCTTTGCCGCTGATTCTCTTCATTCTGATGATTGCTTATCAGGGCGTGCGCCTCGGGCGGTCCACACATCTGGTGGATATGGCTGACAAGGAAACACGTGCGGCGTTTACCGCGCTTTCGAACACGGTGATTGGAATCATTCTGCTTTTTGGCGGATTGTTTGGCGTGCTGGCTGAGACGCTTGGTCTTGTCTGGGTGCTCGGCCTGATGGCCGTCATGTGTGTGCTCGCAGCCTTTATCGGGCTGGGGCTGGACGAGGTCCAGGAAAACGCCTGAGTTTTCGACTCAAAAAAAACCTTACTCTTTCTAATGCCTTAATGAAAAAGGCAAGTATAACAATTGACTGAGCGACAGCATGTCGCGCGTCAAAACACGCACTATGAGTAGGGGCAAAAGAGGTGCACATAGGGCTCATCAACAAATCGCGCAGACGGAGAGCGCAAAATGTCTAAGTCCAAATATGTTTTCTTTGCCCTTGCAGCAGCAATGATGGGTACAACTGCTCTGGCTCAGGAAAATCCATGGCAGGTTCGCGGTCGTGTGCTGGGTGTGTACCCAAGTGAAAGCGGTGACCTCAGCGTTGCTGGCGCGCCACTCGGCGGCAATGTCGATATCGACGCGGGTTATGTTCCTGAGCTCGACATCACTTACTTCTTCTCAGACAAGATCGCTGCAGAGCTAATCCTTGGCGTGACACCACACGATGTGACAGCAACCAATGTCGCAGCTGTAAACGGTGCGAATGTCGACCTCGGTGACGTAACACTTCTGCCGCCAACTCTGACACTGCAGTATCACTTCAAGAACGACTCCAAGTTCACGCCATACATCGGTGCTGGCCTGAACTACACACTGTTCTTCGATGAGAATGCCGGTCCGGTCGCAGATGATATCGACTATGACGCAAGCTTTGGCGGCGCGCTGCAGGCTGGTCTGGATGTCGACCTTGATGGTGAGCCAGGCGGCTGGCTGTTCAACGTCGATGTCAAGAAAATCTGGATCAACACCGATGTGACGGTCGACTTCACAACCGCACTTGGTGCGACTGTGAAAGCAGACGTCGACATCAACCCAACTGTCGTTGGCGTTGGCTTCGGTTACAAGTTCTAAGTTGAGCCTCCCCCAGGCGTAGTGACTGGGTCACAAGGAAAAATACCTATTTATTTTGATAGGTGACCCATATGGGGCGGAAGTTTCCGCCCCTTTTTTTATGTTTTTTCTGTAATTGACGTAGCGTTACTTGCGGTTGAGCATCTTGGCCATTCCCTGCATTTGTATATGATCAATAAAAACGAAAATCAGGGAGGTTATACATGGCCGACGGACAAGTTCTGCCGCCGTTCAGGAAGCTCGCGCAGAAGCAGCCTGACATTGAAATGCGTCGTACCGATGAGGGTGTGATCTATCTCACGCCGCGTCAGACGCCGGGCGATCGCCCGAAAACCATTCCACATTGCCTCGCTGAACGTGCGCAGGAGCATCCGGATCGTCCTTTCATCCGGGAACGCAATCCGAAAACCGATGCGTGGGAAGGCCTCACCTATGGCGAAGCCCAGCAGGTGACCGACAGCCTTGCTCAGGCCTTTCTGAATATGGGAGCCGGCCCGGATGCGCCGGTCATGATTCTGTCCGGCAACAGCGTTCGTTCCGCCATGGTCATTCTGGCGGCTCAGAAGATCGGGGCGCCTGCTGCGCCGATTTCGGTGCCGTATTCGCTGATGTCGACGGATTTCGACAAGCTGAAGCATTGCTTTGGGGCTGTGAAGCCAGCTGTGATTTTCGTTGAGCAGTATGAGCCGTTCAAGCCAGCGCTTGCGGCGCTCGAACTCGGCGACTGCAAGGTGTTCACGGCGGAAGAGACCTCTGACGATGTGCTCGCCTATGACGATCTGGCGAAAACGCCTGCGACAGATGCCGTGACCAAAGCCATGGACACGCTCACCGACGACAGCATTGGTAAATATCTCTTCACGTCCGGATCAACCGGCATGCCAAAGCCTGTGCCGCAGACACAGGGTGCGATGTGTTCGATGATTGCAGGTCAGGAAGGTCTGCGTGATGACGCCCGGGACCCGGACCATGATCCGGATGCGATTCCGCAAGCGCTCGACTGGCTGCCATGGAACCATATTTCCGGCTCCAATGTGAACTTTAACGGCATGCTCTGGGCGGGCGGTACCTTCTGGATTGATGGCGGCAAGCCGACACCGGCGCTTTTCCATGTGACCCTGAAGAATCTGAAAGAGGTCTCTCCGCACAGCTTCGGGACGGCGCCAATTGCCTTGTCCATGCTGGCCGAAGCGATGGAAGAAGACGAAGAGCTTCTGAACGCCTTCTTCAAGAATGTGCGCGCGGTTGGCTATGGTGGTGCGACCCTGTCGGACGATCTGTACGACCGGATTCAGGATCTGGCGATCAAGGCGACCGGCAAGCGTATTCCGATCGTCACCATGTATGGCGCTACCGAAACGCAGGGCATCACGGTCGTTCACTGGGAAGCCGAACGGGTTGGCCTGATCGGCCTGCCTCTGCCTGGCATGACGATCAAGCTAGTGCCGGTTGGTGCCAAGCTGGAAGTGCGCGTCAAAGGCCCGTCGGTTATGCCGGGTTATCTGAACATGCCGTCGAAGAATGCAGAAGTCTTTGATGAAGAAGGCTTTTACTGTCTGGGTGATGCGGCGATCATGGTCGATGAAAACGACCCGAACAAAGGCATTATCTTTGATGGCCGTGTCGGCGAGGACTTCAAACTGTCCTCTGGGACCTGGGTCAGCGTCGGTACGCTGCGTCCGGATTTCAATGCCGCGCTCTCGCCGCTCGTGTTTGACAGCGTGATCTGCGGTCAGGACAAGAACTATATCGGCGCATTGATCTGGCCGTCTCCGGCAACGATGGAGCACATGATCAAGGACAAGGGCAGCCCGGAAGCGGCCATGATGGCGCTTTATGGCGAACTTGAGAAAAAGGCGAAGGCCTTTAACGCCGCTGAGCCGGGATCTTCTCGTCGGATCAAGCGGATCAAGGTTCTGACCGAGCCGCCGAGCATTGATGCGGGCGAGATCACGGACAAAGGCTATGTGAACCAGCGCGCCACGCAGGATCACCGTGCCAAGGATGTGGCTGACCTGTTCACAGATCCGGCGCCGCAGGGTGTTCTGGTGCTGTAGCCAGCCGCTACATCTGAACTAAAAAAGCCCGCTCGATTGAGCGGGCTTTTCTGTTGGATCGGATGGTCCGATCAGTTTTTCCAGCTGACCTCGACGCCGACAATGCGCGGCTCGTTGACGAAACCTGTCAGGTTGTTGAAGTCGATGCCGCCTTCGAGGACTTCTTCGTCCAGAATGTTGCGAGCAAAAAGGGCTGCTTCATAGCCGCGATCGGATTTGTAGCCGAGACGCAGGCCGCCTTCCCAGTATCCCTCCTGGCTGTATTCGATGGACTCATAGAGGAAGAAATTGGTCTCGCCCTTGAAGGCCCAGTCGGTGTAGGCGAACAGCTCGCCGCCCGGTACAGGCACGGCATAGCGTGCGGTGACGTTTGCAATCCATTCCGGCGCGTTCGGGAACGCGTTTCCGGAAATGTTGTATCCGAGGAAGTTGCCGTCATCGTCATAAACTTCCGGGTCCAGAACCGTACAAGGCGCACCGCAGCCAGGGGCGACCAGAAGGTCATCCTTGATTTCGGTGTGGTTGTAGGAAAGGCCCGCCGTCAGGAACAGGTTCTCAATCGGTGCCGCTTCAACATCGGCTTCGAAGCCGTAACCTTCGCCTTCATCTGCGTTGAACAGGGCAACCGTGTTGTTCAGGCCGCCGACGATTGTCAGCTGTTGATCGCTGAGCGTGTAGTAGAAGGCGCTGAGGTTTGTCCGTACGCGGTTGTCGAAGAATTCCGACTTCAGACCGGCTTCATAAGACAGAACCGTTTCGGAGTCGGCCTCAGACACGGTATCGCCAAACACGAGGCGTCCCTGAATGCTTGGGCCGCGGAAGCCTTTTGCAATCCGGGCATAGAGATTCATATCATCGGTATAGGCGTAGGTCGCAGAGACGTCCCAACTGACCTGATCATCGCCAGTCGAACCGGAAATCGGGCCAAGCGGGCCAGCGCCCGATGGGCTGAGGAGGCGAGCGACCGTGAAGTCCTTGTTTTCATCGGTAAAGCGCGCGCCGCCTGAGACGGTCAGTTGTTCCGTCAGATCATAAGACAGAGAGCCAAAAAGCGCGAAGGACTGCGTTTCACCCTCGCGTGTGGCAAGGCCGTCCAGTGGTTTTGCCGGGTCGAAAGTCGCATGGCTGACGGATGTGATGGACACATCTTCGTCGAACAGGAAGACACCTGTCTGACCGCGAACCTTGCCACCATTGTCGAAGGCGAGGCGCAATTCGTGCGTTGTCTGGGTGAGGTCGTCGACGGTGCCGCCGGTTTCGGAATTAAACGGAATGAAGCCCGGTCCGAAATATCCCATGAAAGAAGCGCCATAGCCGCCATCAATGTCGCCAACCGAGTCGACATTCGCTGTCTCGCGACCGAAGACATAGGTCAGGTCCAGGCTGTCTGTGAGCGACTTGTTCATCGTCAGCGTGACACCCCAGGCTTCCTGATAGAGGCGGTTCAGGCCGTCGAAATAGACCGTGTCGCGATCAAAGTTCGAACCGAGACCCTGCTGGCCCTGATCAATGATGTTGGCGCGGAAGAGGCGGGCGCTCGATTTGTTGGTGCGACCGTGAATGTTCAGAAGCGCCGAGAAGTCATTGTCGAACGGCGTGAAGAGCAGTTGGACGCGCCCTGCATACTCCTGGAAACCTTCATAAGCGTCATCAATGCCAAGATAGGCGTTGTCGACATAGTCATCCCGATATTGGTAGAGGCCGGACACACGAACAGCCAGAGCTTCATCAACGCGGCCGCCGACAGCGCCTTCGGCTTCAACCGTGTTGTATGTGCCGTATGACAGGCTGGTATAGGCATCCAGCTCATCGGTTGGCTTCTTGGAGTCAAACTTGATGATGCCGCCCGGCGTGTTGCGACCGAACAGTGTGCCTTGCGGGCCGCGCAGCACTTCAATGTCTTCGAGGTCGAAAACCGGGTAACCCTTGAGGATCGGGTTTTCGTACGGAACGTCGTCATAAACGAGGGAGACCGGCTGAGACGCGTTCAGATCGAAATCGGTGTTGCCGATGCCGCGAATGTAGAAACGTGGAAAGGCGCGCCCGAATGAGCTTTCCGCAATAACGCTTGGCACGCGCGCTGAGAGAAAGCGGATGTCTGCACCGCCAGACGAAATGACATCGAGCTTTTCACCGGCAATATTCGTGACGGAAACCGGCACGTCCTGCAGGCTTTCTTCTACGCGCTGCGCGCTGACGGTCACAGTGTCGAGGCGGGCTTCAGCTTCTGTTTCTTGCGCGAAGGCTGAAGTGGCGTTCAGGCTTACGAGCGCGAGGCCGACAGATGTCGACGCGAGGAGATGTTTGACTAAGCGCATGCGTTCCGTCCGATGTTGAAGAGTTCGATCTGGTGAAAAGCCCTCAGGCTATATGTCCACATTGCGATGAGGGGCCGCGGTATTCCCGTGTCCGCGTGGCTTTCTCTTTTCTCAAGTAGAGGTTCTATTCAAGCCAGAATGAAGTGTTCGGGTTAAAATGAGACAGTTTCGTCACAATGCGTGTCGCGTTGGCCACATGGGTGCATTAAATTCGTTCAATTGGAGAGATTGGCGGCGGTTTGCGTTGCATCAAAGAAACAATCCGCGTCCTAAAACGCTGAAGCCTGTCAGCGAGATATCTGACCATTCCGGAAAATGGTATCACAAGTGGCAGTGAGGAGGGGATCATGTTTCGGACAGAGACGCAGAGGCTTTTGCCGGTTTGCTTCAGTCTGGCAGTACTGATGGCGGCTTGTTCTGACGGAGCGAGCATGACCGATGTGTCCGAGGTTCCAGCTGCGACCGAGACAGACGCAACCGACCTGTTGATCGAGCCGCCTCAAGGCTCCGAATTGGAAGCAGAGCCTCTGGAGCTGGAGGAGCCGGAAACGCTGCCGGAAGCCGTCGCCCGTGACATTGATTTCTGGAATCTCCCTTTGCCCTTGCTGGCAAGCGGAAGTGAACCCTTCTGGACGGCTGAGGTTGATCGCCAGTGGATTGTCTTTGAACGTCCGGGGCTGCCGCTCATTGAAGTGCCGATCGAAGCGTTTGAAAATAGCGACGAACAGGTCACGCTGACATCAGGTGATTTGACGGTCTCCCTGACACGGTCGGCTTGTGTGAGTGCCAGCGGTTCGGAAAATCCACTGTCGATGACGATCGCCTATGAGGAGATCGACTATCAGGGCTGTGCCGGTCCATCAGATTCTGAAGGCGCTCATGTTGGCGAAGATGCAGACTGGAAGCCGCTGATCATCAGTTCCCTGACAGCGATTGATGCCTGTCTTGAGGCAGCTGTCGAGCCAAGGCTGGTGCGCGCGCTTTATCCGCGCGAGCCTGGCACCATCGGTATGGTGCTTGAGGATGAGATTGGTCAGCTTGAAGAATGCGGCGCGGACCTGCAAACCGGCGAGTTGTATTTCCTTGATCCGATCAGTCAGCAACAGGCGCAGGCCTGGATATCCGGACCGGCCAGTTTTGCGCGGGCGGGGCATAGCCCTGTCTGTGAAGGTGGCTCAGTCCTGGAGAATGGCATCGGCTCTTACCACCCGTCCGGCTGCAAATAGCGAAACGGTCAGTCGATTGTTGAGTCGAGTTCGGCATCCTCGAAGGCCCGTTTTGCAGCCAGAATGCTGAGCGCGCCGAACAGCAGGGACGCCAGCGTGTTGTAACCTGCCATGGAAATGCCGAACAGACGCCAGGCCGCTTCCGAGCAGGATACGGTCGCAAAGGCGCGATCGAGATCCATGCCAGCTGCGCTGCCGGCCAGCGAGTCTCCCAGTCCGCCCGAACACGCCGTTGGGCCCGGCCAGAATTTCCATTCAACACCTGCATGATAGCCCGCAATGACTGCGCTGGTGATGAATACCAGTGCGAGCAGGACGTTCACCGTTATCAGCAGACGTGGACTCGGTTTCAGGCGGATTACGCCATAGCCGATCGCGCCGAGGATCAGTGCAGCCCAGTAGACTTCACGCTGGCGCAGACAGAGCGGGCAGGGAGCAAGCAGCAGGAAATGCTCAAACGCATGCGCTGTTGCCAGCATGGCTGCGGCAATCGCGAGCGCAACGATTGGCCAGAAGGATGGTTTGAGCAGGGTTTTCAACATGGGCGGGGACACTGACAGAGGAAGGCAGTTTTGACACTGCGACGTGTTCGCACATTCTTGCACGTCTGATGTTTCTTGCGAACTAACAAGATGTTCTTGTTCTGCTTAATTGCCGCCAAACAGTTGAAGCAATGGTGCGAGTAGGGCGCGTGTGCCATCTGCTTCCATGAAGAAGGTTACGCCGAAGATCGCGACGATGGATACCAGAATGGAAATCCAGAGCAGACCGAGCACAAGTCCCAGAATGGTCATCACGCCGTCGCGCGCCATCAGACCGAAAGAGACCAGAGCGACGGCAAAGCCCGGAACGGTATTGGTGGCGGGCAGCGGCACCAGAATTGAGGCACAAAAGACGCAGAGAAACAGGCCGAGCAGGCGTTCTGCGATGGGTGTCGTCAGAAAGGTCAGTCTTGGTTTCGCAATTTTCTCGGCCCAGCCAAAATACTTTCGGCCACCGGTCGAAATGCGATCCAGGCCTTTCTTGTCGATCCGACGATCTGCGAATTTTCCAGGAAGCCAGGGCTCTTGTCGGCCCAGCACCATCTGAAAGGCGAGCGCGGCCATTGGCAGGGAGACGATCTGTGGCACGCCATAAAGAAAGGGCACGCAGCATGGCAGAGCGAGCGCGAACAGAATGGCACCGAAGGCGCGTTCATCCAGCGCATCAAAAATCTCGGATAAAGAAAACCCGTCTTCACTGGCTTCAGAGGCAAGCCGATCAAGGGCTGTCAGGATGGAGCCTTCGGGTTCACGCATGTGCTGGGTTTCCGTCATGGTTTCTGATTACGCGGATTTTCACAATTGAGGAACCTGAGAAATGCCCGATGTGACATTCATCTCAGGTCTGCTAAACGAAACTTTCATAGGGTGTCCGGGAGACAGACCACAGATGAAAAATGAGGCAGGATAATGGTGTGGCTGACCATGCTCGCCAAGGCGTTCGGATATGCAATCGCAATCCTCGTTCTGACGGAAATTGCGAAGCGCAATTCATTTATTGCGGCTGTCATTATTGCGTTTCCGATTATGACGGTTCTCACCATCGCCAATCTCTATCTGGAGACGGGTGATCCGGGGCCAGCCTATAAGCTTGCCTACACAACCTTCTGGCTGATCATTGCCAGCCTCTCCTTCTTTGTTGTGCTGTATGCCTGCCAGTCAGCCGGATTTTCTTTCTGGTTCGGTTTCAGCATCGCGGTGGTGGCTACCATCGCCTCCATTATTGGTCTGACATTCCTGCTGCGCCAGTTGGGGATCAACCTGCTCAGCAATGTTTGAACCTTTCGCTGGGGCAGGTTAAGGGAGCATCCAGGCAAAAAGGAGAATGCGTATGTCGGACAATGTCAGAGGCTATGTGAAACCCGGCTTTGAACACGTACGCGATGTCTTCGCTCAGAACTTTGAAAAGGGTGAAGAGCTCGGTGCGGGCTTTGCGGCGATTCAGGATGGCGAGGTCCTCGTCGACCTGCAGGGTGGTTTCGCCGACCGTGCGAAAAAGCAGATCTGGGATGAGCGTACGCTGGTGCCGATCTATTCCACCACCAAGGCGATTTCCGCATTCGTGGTCGCGTATGTGCTGTCTCAGTCTGATCGCTATTCCCATGAAAGCAAAATGACAGAGTTCTGGCCGGAATTCGGTGCTGCGGGAAAAGAGGCGCTGACCATCGGGGATGTGCTCTCCCATCAGGGCGGCTTACCCGGATTCAAGGATGAATTCGATCCCTCGCTCTGGCTTGATCCGGTCGGCCTGTCTGCAAAGCTCGCCGAAACCGAGCCGCTCTGGTCGCCGGTTCCGGATGGCACGAGTGGTTATCATCCGCTGACCTGGGGCTATCTTGCCGGTGAAATCGTACGCCGGATCGCCGGAAAATCCCTGGGCACGGTTCTGGCTGAGGTCATTACAGGAACAGCCGGTGATGCGCCGGACATTGATTTCTGGATCGGCACACCTGAAAGCGAACATGACCGCTGCGCCGATATCCAGCGGCCCAAGGAATTGCCTGAGCTCGGTCCGATCAATGATTTCAAGAAAGCGGCTTTCATGACCAAATGGGCGTCTCCCAACCGGGGTGGGCCTGAGTGGCGCAAGACTGAAATTCCTTCAGCGAATGGTCATGGGACCGCAAAGTCCGTTGCTCAGCTCTATGCCGGCTTCGCGCAAGGCGGACGCATTGGTGAGACGCAGTTTCTGGATGAAGAAAGCTGGGAAGGGCTGACACGTCAGCGCACATTCGGGCCGGATCGTGTCCTTCCGTTCGAGATTGAGTTTGCTGCAGGCGTGATGCGGAATTCGAGCGAATTCTATGGCCCAAACCATAACAGCTTTGGGCATTCCGGCTGGGGTGGATCTGCGGCACTCGGAGATCCGGACCTGAAGCTATCGGCGGCTTATGTCATGAACCGTCAGAGCAACAAGCTGCAGGCCGACCCGCGCGGTCAGCGCCTGTTTGCGGCGCTGTACGATTGTATCTGACCTAGAGGTCCCGCAGTTCGCGTGACAGGCGTTCGTCAGGATCGGTCACGATCTTTTCGAGCGTTCGGACGCGTTCGCGCAGGTCTCTGACCTCACGCTTGAGGGCATCCACATCCTCGGCGCTGCCAGCGCTTTCCTGATTATGCTTCAGCTTGATCCAGTTCTGGATCACGCCGGCGCCGACGGCAATCAGGACGATTGCAACGACCATTGTAAAAGGTGAGTCTATGTCAAACATGCGATGTCATCCTGATGCTGGCGGATGTGGTTTTAAAGTTTGCGAATATCACGGGAAAGTCCGGCGTCGGAATCCGTAACGATACGTTCAAGCGTATTTACACGCTCGCGCAATCTGAAAAGTTCGTCTTGCATGCGACCCATTTCAGGTGTGGCGGATTCCTTGTCTTTCTTCCCCATGCTGCCAACCATCGCGAGGGCGACAATGGCGAGCACAAGAAACAGGAACAGGCTCAAATTCTATATCCTCCTTAAATTATCGATATTCGATATATAAGAAGAAATTGCCTGTCATGTAAGGGGGAAGATTAAAAAATCGACAGAAATCGGATTGGAGGGCTCTAGCTTTTGCCGGTTGATCCGAAGCCGCCTTCTCCGCGAGATGTGTCCGGCAGGACAGAAACAGCGCGCCATTCGCCCTGGATGACCGGTGCGAGCAGAAGCTGGGCAATGCGCTCGCCGCGCTGAATGGTGAAGGCCTCTTTGCCAAGATTGATCAGTAAGACTTTCAACTCGCCGCGATAATCGCTGTCGATCGTGCCCGGCGTGTTCAGGCAGGTGATGCCATGTTTGAAAGCAAGCCCTGAACGCGGACGGACCTGCATTTCATAGCCTTGCGGGATGGCAAAGGTGAGCCCGGTCGGCACGAGGGCGCGGTCACCCGGCTCCAGCGTCAGGGGTTCATCGTCTGCAACCGCGGCACGCACATCCATGCCTGCAGAGCCTTTGGTTTCGTATTTCGGAAGCGCCAGACCCTCGAAATGGGGGAGGGCGACATAATCCAGCTCAAGTGAGACAGAGAGACTCATGCAAACAACTTTCCTGCGAATCGGATGACGTCAGGTCAGTTTATCTGCAACCCGGTCGACGATCCATTTCGCGATGCTGGCTTTATCGGCCCAATCGGAGTGTTCCACACCTGTTGTGCTGTAAAGGCTGACCTTGTTGTTGAGCCCGCCCATGACATCGCCGGAGACATCGTTTGCGATGATCCAGTCGCAGCCCTTTCGCGCGAGCTTTCCCTGTGCGTGCGTTTCCATGTCATTGGTTTCAGCCGCAAAGCCGATCACGAGTTCCGGGCGCTCATCACTCAAGTGCGAGATGGTCTTCAGAATGTCCGGGTTTTCCGTCAGCTCGATCATGGCTGGGGCGTTCTCGCCCTTCAGCTTCAGCTTGGTGTCCGACGAAGAGGATGGTCGCCAGTCGGCGACGGCGGCAACCGAAATAAAGCCATCAGCCGGCAAAGCGTTCTGTACAGCGCCCAGCATCTCAACCGCCGTCTTTACGCTGACCAGGTCAGCGCCAGCGGGCGGCGGCAGGGCGACAGGTCCGGAGACCAGAGTGACCTTTGCACCGCGCGAAATCAGGGCTTCGGCAATGGCATAACCCTGACGACCAGATGAGTGGTTCGACAGAAAACGGACAGGGTCAATCGGTTCGACCGTCGGGCCTGCTGTGATAATGAAATGCTTGCCGCTCAGGTCTCTCTTTGGCTGGAGCGCTGAGAGAATAGCCTGTTTGATGGCCGGAACGTCAGGAAGCCGTCCGGGGCCGAACTCGCCGCAGGCCATCAGGCCTTCATCGGGCTCCATGACAATGGCGCCGTCCTGGCGGAGCTGGGCGACATTGCGCTTTACAGCCTCATGTTCCCACATGCGCACATTCATGGCGGGCACGAACAGGACTTGCTTATCGGTGGCGAGCAGCATGGTGGAGGCCAGATCGTCGGCATGGCCATTGGCCGTTTTCGCCATCAGGTCAGCGGTCGCAGGGCAAACGACAACGAGATCGGTCGAGCGCGACAGTTCGATATGGCCCATTTCAGCCTCGTCATCGAGATCAAACAGCTCGGTAAAGCATTTCTCACCAGACAGCGCGGATACAGAAAGCGGCGTCACGAATTCCTGGGCTGCGCGGGTCAGGATGACGCGAGCGCGCACACCAGCGCGTCCAAGTTCCCGGATGAGCTCCAGGCTTTTATACGCAGCAATACCGCCGCTGATCACAAGAAGAATGCTCTGATCCGGCATGGGAAGCGTTCACCTTTTTGTCGTTCTGCCCTGCTTCTATAGGATGAGTATTGCTGTTTGGGAAACCATTCCCGAATTCGCGTCGCTGCCAAAAGAAAAGGGGCAGCGTGTGCTACCCCTTATCATCAGTCTTGTCTGGCCGGACTAGCGGTAGATCGGGCGACCAACATCCACGTTCGGAATGTATTTGCCATTGGCGACGTTATAGGTGCGCACAAGACCGGGAACGTTAGATGCAAACACGGCTTCTTCTGTGGTTTCCTCTTCGCAGTCGCGACGTGCGCGAAGCGAATAAAGAACGCTGGACGTGGCTTCGCGGCAGGCCCGCTCAGACGCTTCCTCGATACGCTTCAGCAGGATCAGGTTCCGTTCTTCCACCGGGTAGCCGTTAATGTCGGAATAGCAGACTGAGTACTGGCGGCGTCCATCGCGGGTATCAGACAGGCGTTCGATGATGTCAGCGCCGCAGGTTTCAACCGGGCGGGCGATGGGGTGATAAACCGGAGGCTGCGCGATTGGGGCAGGCTGGGGTGCCGGCTGATATGGATATCCGTAACCTGCGCAAGGCGTTGGTTGAGGACGCGCTGAATAGCGGACCACTTTTGGTGGCACGCAAGGGGCTGCCTGTGGCGCAGGCGCATAAGTCGGGCAAACCGAATAGGTTTGCTGACATGGCTGCTGAACCACGCAGTCAGTTGCACAGGTGGAGCTGACCTGACGGGTGTAGGTATATCTCGGCTCAACATAGGTGCGTTTGTAAACAATGCGGCCGGGCGGAGGCGCGGTTGTCACAAGGCGACGTTCTTCGCTCAGATTAAGCTGCGTCGTCGCATCAGAGCGCTGTATATAAACAGGCGCTGGCGGAACGGTTTTGGTGACCTGTTTTTGCACGGGTGCAATGGGCTGTGGCTTCAGACCCTTGCCTGGCTCTCCGGCATGCGCAGCAACGCTGAGTGCTGCAGCTGTCAGGCCTGAGACGATAAGTTTCGAAAAAACATGCATGTGGGCCACCCTCAATTGGTTTACAGAAAGTAAACATCAATCAGCAGGCGGAAACAACTGAACACTACAGCGAGGCTGTATGCTCGTGCAGCTTTTCACGTATCACGAGAAAATTGTGCCGTAGAGCGACAATCCGGCGAATACGCCGATCATGATGGCAATGGCGAGACCTGTCAGCGTCCGGATCGGTGCGCGTAGCAGGGCATAGAACGGATGATTGTCCGCATTGCGTGCGGCTTTGGACTGCGCCTCAATCATGTGTTCGAGATTGTCGAAGACTTCCGGTAGGCGGCGCAGACGCGCTGTCGTGTCCCGGAAGACATCGCGGGCGATCTCCGTGCCACCAATCGGGCTGAATTCCTTGCGAATCCATTCTTCGACAACGGGCTCTGCAGCGTGCCAGATATTGTGGTGCGGATCGATGGCGCGCGCCACGCCTTCGACCTGTACCATCGTCTTCTGGAGCAGAACGAGTTCTGGCCGCAAATGCATGCCGAAGACATTGGTGAAATCGAGCAGCTGGAGAAGGAGGCGTCCCATGGAGACGTCCTGTGCATCCTTGCCGTGGATGGGTTCGCCAATTGAGCGCAGCGCTTGTGCGAAATCACCAACAGAGCGGTCGGCGGGCACATAACCTGCTTCGAAATGAACTTCCGCCACGCGTTTATAATCGCGCTTGATGAAGCCGTGCAGAATCTCTGCAAGGAAGTGGCGCTCATTGCGGCCAATCCGTCCGACAATGCCAAAGTCGATCAGGAAAAGCCGTCCGTCATGCGCGCGGATCATGTTGCCTTCGTGCATGTCCGCGTGAAACACGCCGTGGTGAATGGCGGCAATCAGGAATCCGCGGGTGACACGATTGGCGAGCTCGACCCGATCGAAGGTCAGCGCGTTCAGCTTGGCGATGTCTGTGAGCGAGACGCCGTCGATCCATTCCGTTGTCAGGACTGTTTTGCCAGACCGTTCCCAATCGACTTTCGGAACGTGGAACTCATCTGACTGTGCAGCGATTTCGGCAAACTCATCAGCGCCGCCCGCTTCCAGTCGCAGGTCCAGCTCTTTTTCCATGGATGCGGCGAGCGTATTAACGAAGGCGACCGGCTCCATGCGTCTGGAATTCGGATCCACACGCTCAATGGTCGAAGCAGCCCGTTTCATTGCCTTGAGTTCGCGCATGATCCGGCGTTCTACGTCAGGGCGGAGCACCTTTACGGCGCGGGCGCCGGTTGGCAGCTGCACCTTATGCACTTGCGCGAGAGAGGCAGCGGCCAGGGCTGGCTCAAGCCGCGGAAACAGTCTCTGCCATTCTGCGCCGAATTCTTTTTCCAGCTGTTTTTCCGCATCAGCGGGCGGGAATGCCGGGAGCTTGTCCTTGAGGCGAGACAGGTCCTGTGTGGCTTCAACGCCGAACACATCCGGACGCGTGGCGAGCAATTGACCGAGCTTGATATAAGCAGGCCCCAGTTCTTCCAGGGCGGCAGCAAGGCGTTCGCCAGGGCGACCTTTTGGTTTGCCGCCCGTAGCCCGCAGCAGGCCGCCAAACATCCGCGCCGGCAAGGGCAGTCGGCTGGAATATTCTGCGGGCAGGATCACATCATGGCGCGCGAGTTTCACGCCCGCCTTGATCAGTCGCCAATAGTCAGAAATCGCTGCCAGCATTCAAACGGCCCAGCCAAAATGAAGCGCGGCGATGCCGCCAGAGAAATTGGTGCAATCCACACGCTTGAAACCTGCCGCCTCAATCCGGCGCAGAACTTCATCCTGTTTCGGAAAGCGACGGATGGATTCAACAAGATACTGATAGGAGGGTGCGTCGCCTGCGATCAGATCGCCAAGCTTTGGGATCACGTTGAAGGAATAGGCGTCATAAGCCGATTGCAGCACACCCGCTGTCATGTGTGAAAATTCGAGGCAGGCATAGCGTCCGCCCGGTTTCAGAACACGCCGGAACTCACGAAAGGCCTGATCCATATCGGCGACGTTACGAATGCCGAAAGCGATGGCCAGCGCGTCAACACTGCGATCCTTGAAGGGAAGGGCCATGGCATCGCCGCACACCCAGTCGAGTTCACCGCGCGCCTGAAGCACTTCTTTCCGCTCGCGACCGGACGCCATCATGGAATCATTGATGTCGCAGACAATGGCCTGCGTTTTCAGATGATGCTGGCCGTAACGTGTCGCCTTCTGATCTGCGCGCTTGAGAAAGGCGAGGGACAGATCGCCCGTGCCACCCGCCACATCGAGGAAGACTTCGCCTGGCTGGGGGTTGATCCGGTCCATGGTGAAGGTTTTCCAGACCCGGTGGACGCCAGCGGACATCAGGTCATTCATCAGATCATATTTGGAGGCGACCGAACGGAACACACCTTTGACCTTCGACACCTTTTCGTCGGGTGTCACATCCGTGAATCCAAAAGAGACCTTCTCGGTCAGCTCAGGATCGAGGGGCGTGTCGGATGGCGGTTGGGCAATGTGATCTGTCATGACTTCCAGTTAGGACGGATTTGGCTTTCGGGAAAGCGTGACCTTTGCGCTCATGTGATTTTCTGGAGCGTCCGGGTGAGTTTTTTGAGCCCCACACGGTGGAAGGTCGCATATATATCCTCTGCCGTGAAACCTTCGCCCATCAGAATGTCTGTCAGGAACTGAAAGGCTTTTATCGCCTGATCCGGTTTCTGATCGGCCAGCTCGACGAGAAAGTCATCTGTACGTATGGCGCGCAGGCCCAGCTGGCTGAGCACGGGTTTTGGAAAGTCGCGAATGTTTTCGGTCACGATGGTGTCAGCGCCGGAGGCGATGGCGAGGGCCAGAACATGCGCGTCATCCGGGTCTGGCAGTCGGGGCTGGTTGTCATCTTGGTCGGGCATTGATGTCAGCGCGCCGGGGAAAGCGTGTTGGAGCAAATCGCAGATGTGTTCGGCGTGTTGTTGCTGAGACGCCGTATCGAGCCCGGAATTGCCCAGTGCCTTCGGAAGGTTGTGGCGCACTTCCTGGAGTATCGTATTCGACCAGACCGGCTCGTAAGCTTCAGCATGAGCGAACATGAGGAGCGCGTGGCGACGGACGCTGCCAATCAGCACGCAGGCGTCGAGCACGGCGCAGGTCACGCTTTTTTGATCCGGTAGGCATTCTGATCAAGCAGTATGAGCGCTTTAAGCGCAACTTCCCGGGAGGGACGTTCTCTTTGGGTGTCATATGTGGAAGCAGGCAAATTTCGAATGCTGCTAAATACCTGCTTTTCCAGACGTTTTTTTGTCATCGCTCTTGCAATTTTTTCCGAATGCCATTCTGGCTTGTAAACTAAACGTATTCAAATACTGGTCGTTTTCTGCTTTGCACTAGATGGGACTGTAGAGATCGATGCGTGCATTTGTCTAATTCTGGAAGGCAAAGTCTATGGCCTCAATAGCCGGTAATGAAAGCGCCGACTTTTCAAATCTGCCTATTGAGCAGAACCGTGACCTGTTCGTGCGCGATGTTGTCCGGGAATTGGTTGGCATTCTACAGGATATGATCGGGCTCGATGATGTCGAAGGTTATGTGAGTATTGTCGGTGCACGTATCGGGCAGCGGATGAATGCTGAATACCGCGCCTTGAGCGATCAGGAAAAACTTGATGTTGATCATGTCGGGGCCGCGCTTGTCGATCTGAAGCGTCGCATTGATGGCGGGTTTTCGATTGAGTCGATTAGTGACACTGAAATCGTGCTATCAAACACGAAATGCCCGTTCGGGGCCCATGTCGAAGGCCGGCCAGCCCTGTGCATGATGACGTCGAATGTGTTCGGACGTATCGCGGCTGACAATCTGGGATATGCTGGCGTCCATATCGAGGAAGCGATAGCGAGGGGAGATCCCGGATGTCGCGTGATTATCTCCCTTCAAAGGAAACCTGAACGCGCCAATATAGATTTCCGCGAATATTTTTCTCAGGACTGACTGTTGCGTGTTTGAGGCCCTGTTTCACCGATCCCGCGAAGCCATGATGATTGTCGGTTATGACCGGATCATTGGGAGCGTAAATCGCAAGGCCACCCAGTTTCTCAGGACACAGGCCAGTGATCTGGTTGGACGCTCCTGTGATGAACTGTTCCCGGACTGCGATCTCGAAGACCTGTTTCGTACCGCAGAGCTGATCGACGGGTGGACGCCACCTGTCCGATGTATGTCGTCACGCTTCGAAGATAGCTTGCTGGATCTTCGAATGCTCCAGTTGAACTATCCTCCTGATGAGGCGGCTTTTGCGCTCGCATTGTATCAGGAAAGTGAGGACAGGGTCGCGTTTCGAAAACTGCGTGAAGATGTGACAGACGCGACCCGGCGGGCCTCAATCGAGCGCTCGCTTCGACAGGATCTGGAGGAAGCCAATTCAAAGCTGAATGCTTTTGCGAACCGTGCGGCTCATGACCTGCGCGGTCCACTACGACGCATCCGGCAGGCTCTGGAGCTTAATCGGATGACTTCGGCTGACCCCGAAGCGGTTCCGGAAATCCTTTTGCTGGCGGAAGACTCTGCGTCTGAACTCGAGCGCCTGGTGAAGGATCTGCTGAATTACTCGAAGCAGACCTCTCAGGGCGTGAAAAAAGAAAATGTCCGGCTTCCGGAGTTAATTGAGGAAGCTGCACGGCTGAGAGCAGCTGAGTCTAATGATCTGGACTGGTTGGAAACGGGACCGGACGTTACTGTGCGAGGCGACCCGGGGTTATTGTCCATTGTTTTCGGAAATATATTGTCGAACGCGATTACCTATCAGTCAGCGAAGCGACCGCTACGCGTATGCGTGGCAGCTGAGATGGTCGGCGCTGGCGTGAAAATCTCTATCTCTGACAATGGCATTGGTTTTCGCAAGGAAGATACAGACCGCGTCTTTCGTGTCTTCGAGCGGCTTCATGCTTCGGGCGATGGGGCTGGACTCGGTCTGGCGACCTGCAGAGAACTGATCATCAACCACGGTTGGGAGATAACGGCGAGCGGTGAACCGGATGTTGGAGCCGTCTTCTCGATCCATATTCCGCGACATGATTTCGTTTCATGGGACAGACATGAAAAAGGGGGACTTGCGTCCCCCTCATAGCATGCTGGTTTCAGGTCGTGGAGACTATGGACGTCCAACACTTGTGTAGTTGAAGCCTTTGGCAGCCATGTCTTCCGGGCGGTAGATGTTGCGCAGGTCAACAACAGTCGGTGTGGAGAGAAGTGATTTGACCCGCTCCATATCCAGAGCACGGAATTGGTCCCATTCCGTGATGATCACCGCCACGTCAGCGCCTTCCAGCGCATGGTAAGGCCCATCACAGAACATCACATCTTTCATCAGGTGAGACGACTCTTCCATGGCTTCGGGATCGAAGGCGCGGATTTTGGCGCCGGCTTCCTGGAGCGCTGGAATGATGTCGAGGCTTGGCGCGTCGCGCATGTCATCCGTGTTTGGTTTGAATGCGAGACCAAGCACGCCAATCGTTTTGCCGGAGACATCGCCGCCCATGGCATCGATGACTTTGGTTGCCATGGCTTTCTTGCGCGCCGCGTTGACTTCAACAACCGTGTCGACAATGCGAACCGGGCTGCCATGGTCATTGGCTGTCTTGGTCAGCGCGAGTGTGTCTTTTGGGAAGCAAGATCCGCCATAACCCGGACCGGCGTTCAGGAACTTTTTGCCAATGCGGTTGTCGAGCCCGATGCCGCGGGACACTTCCTGAACATTCGCGCCGACTTTTTCGCAGAGGTCTGCCATCTCGTTTATGAAGGTAATCTTCACGGCAAGAAAAGCGTTTGCTGCATATTTGATCAGCTCGGACGTCCGGCGACTCGTGAACAGGATTGGCGTTTCGTTCAGATAGAGTGGACGGTAAAGCTCTTGCATGACGTTCTGAGCCCGTTCGTCTTCTGTGCCGACGACAACGCGATCTGGTCGTTTGAAATCATCGATAGCAGCACCTTCTCGCAAGAATTCCGGGTTGGAAACCACGGCAAATTCATCACCTGTGCGCTTCTTGGAGATGATGGCTTCGACTTCGTCGCCTGTGCCGACAGGAACAGTCGATTTATTGACGACGACTGTGTAGCCGTCCATCAGGTCTGCGATTTCTTCTGCCGCACCGTAAACGTAAGACAGATCGGCATGGCCATCCCCGCGACGTGATGGCGTACCAACAGCGATAAAGACAGCGTCGGCTGATTTGATCGCCTCTTCAGGATCCGTCGTGAAGAACAAGCGTTCTGCCTGAACGTTTTGTTCGACAAGTGTATCGAGGCCTGGCTCGTAAATTGGAATTTGGCCTGCTTTCAACTTTTCAATTTTGCTGGCATCTTTGTCGACACATGTCACAACATGCCCAAAATCTGCAAAACATGCCCCCGAAACGAGACCAACATATCCCGTTCCAATCATCGTTACTCGCATAACTCTACATCCCCACGGTGAACAAAGAATTTCCTTGCTGAGCAGTGCGACTATTGCGGTCGAAGGTCAAGACTTGCTTGCTTCTGTCGTGACATCAGCTTTTAGAAAATATGGCACTGCACAAAATGAGTGCCTCGACGTTCACAATGCTCTGCGACGCTAAACTGCTACTTTTAGATCATGATGTCTCTCGCTGCGTCACGTTGTGGTGGTTTAATTGCCGGCAGACCATTCTCGGTGGCCAAAATCCGACTTTTCACACTGAATTTGTTCACTACATGTAATTCTTTTTAATTTAGAAAATTCTGAAATTGGTGGAAGGACGTGTGTGTCAGATGGGTATTTCACTTCAGAAAATGAAAATCACAACCGCGATCGCTGCGATGAGCGGCGCTTTGGTGGTGGCCTCGCTTTTGGTGCTTGGATTGATCATCAGCCTGGTCATGTCGAACAAGATTCAGGAAGATGCTGTGTCTGCGCAGAATACCAATCTGCGGGTGGCTGCTGGCATGTTCGAAAAAGAAATCCCGGGCGCGGATATTCGCTGGGATGCCAGCGGTAATGTGTCCCGCGTTATGGTCGAGTCGTTTCCGGCATTTGACGACAATACGCTGGTTGATGAAATCGGACGCATGACCGGAGAGGTCGCGACGATTTTCCGTTGGGACGCTGATCGGAATGAGTTCATCCGAGCCGCAACGAACGTCATTGAAAGCAATGGAACACGAGCCGTTGGAACGCCGCTAGGCAATACCAATGATGTGCATGCAGCCGTCGTGAAGGGCGAAACCTATCTCGGTGAGTCCAATGTGCTCGGTGAGATGTATTATGCGGTCTACAAACCGATGCTGGACACAGACGGGAATATTGTAGGCATTTTGTGCGTCGCAGTTCAGAAAGCCCGTATCACGGCTGTGTTTTTCAACTTGCTTCAGTCGCTCGGCATTGCCTTGTTGCCGGTTGTTGCGATTGCGCTGTTCGTTTCTGTGTATCTCGCGCGTCGCCTGATGCTGCCGATCAAGGATCTGGCTCAGGTGACCGAGCAGATTTCTCACGAGAACCTTTCGATTGATGTGCCGTATACGGAGCGGACCGACGAGATTGCGATGCTCGCAAATTCTGTCTCTACGCTAAAGCAAAGATCTCAGGAGCGTGTGGAACTGGCTGCCAAACAGGCTGAAGCTGATCGCGTCGCTTTTGAGCGCCAGGAGAAGATTGAGGCGCTGATCGCGAACTTCCGTGTGGAAATTCATGCAATGCTCCAGTCGGTTTCTAAGACTGCTGTCGATCTGGATGCGACTGCGGAGACGCTGACCGGTGTGGCACAGGAGAGTGCGGCACGCGCGCAGGAGACATTGGGCGCGTCTGGTGATGCAACAAACAATGTTCAATCTGTCGCAAGTGCTGCAGAAGAGCTTGCCTCTTCGATCAGCGAGATCAGTCGTCAGGTTCTTCAAACGAACGACATTGTGGCGCGTGCGACGACATCGAGCCGTGAAACAAATGCGAAGGTCGAAAGCCTGGCAGAATCTGCATCCAAAATCAGCGAGGTCATCTCGCTTATCCAGGCCATCGCTGAGCAGACCAATCTTCTGGCGCTCAATGCGACCATTGAGGCGGCGCGTGCCGGTGAGGCGGGTAAGAGCTTTGCGGTCGTGGCCAATGAGGTGAAGGAACTTGCCAACCAGACATCTCACGCAACGGAAGAGATTTCCGCACAGATTTCTGCCATTCAGGCTGCAACAAGTGAGTCTGTGCAGGCGATTTCGGGTATTTCGTCGATCATTGACGAAGTGAATTCCTACACGACGGCGATTGCGTCTGCCGTGGAGGAGCAGAGCGCGGCGACAGCAGAAATTTCGGAGAATGTTCAGCGTGCGGCGTCTGGTACGACGTCTGTAAGTGGGAATATGACCCAGCTTTCAGAAGCCGTAGCCCGCACGAGTACATCGGCTGATATGGTGCTGAGTTCTGCTGGCTCTCTGACGGAAAAGACAGATGCGCTGAGCAAAGAGGTCGAGCAATTCCTCTCTCGGGTAGCCGCTGCCTAAGAGCCGAAGAGAAATGAAACAAAGATTAGCGCCCCTTCAAATAAAGATGGGGCGCTTTTTTGTGAATGCGTTCAATTTCAACTCGAATTTTACGCTGGGGAAAGCTATTTGGGGCAGGGTGCATCCAGTTTGTTTCTCTGAAAGGAAGCGTCTGTGATGTTCGCTTTGAAGAAGTTGAAGTTATCGACATCCATTGCTTTGCTGAGCACTGCGCTGATTGTGTGCTCGCTCTTGGTCGTCGGCATTATCACCCAAATGGTGATATCAGGAAAAGTCCGTTCTGATGCGATTGCGTTCCAGAACTCCAGTTTGCGCATCGCGGCAACTGTCCTCGAAGACAATCGCGATAGTTTCCGTATTAGTTGGAATGGCGACGGAAATGTGCGGTCGGTCGAGGCGGACAGTATTCCGGAATTCGAAGCGCATGACCTCATTGATCGTATCGGCCGTGCTACGGGCGAGACGGCGACGATTTTCGTCTGGGATGAGGAGAGCCGGGATTTCTGGCGACGGACGACGAACATCATCAAGGATGACGGTAACCGCGCCGTCGGTACGCCGCTCGGCCAAAACGGTGCCGTCTACCCGGTCGTTACACGTGGTGAAACCTATCGCGGGGAAGCGACCATTCTCGGAAAAGACTATTTTACAGTCTATCAGCCAATCGAGACCTCCGCTGGTGATGTCATCGGCATTCTGTATGTCGGCGTCGAGAAAGCCGAAATTACCGCGATCGTCTTTGATCTGATGAGCAAGTTCGGCCTTGCGGTTATTCCTGTTCTCATTCTGGCTGTGGTGGCGAGCGTTTTTGCAACACGCCGCCTGATGCTGCCGCTGAAAGACCTGGCGTCCGTGACCGGACGTATTGCCGACGATGACCTCGAAGTGCAGGTTCCGCACAAGGAACGTGAAGACGAGATCGGAACCATTGCGGAATCGCTTTCGACTTTGAAGAAGCGCCTGGAAGAGCGAAATGAGCTCTCTGCGCAGCAGCGTATTGCTGATCAGAAGATCCAGGAGCGTCAGGACCGCATTGAGGCGCTCGTCGCATCCTTCCGCGATCGTATTTCGACCCTGCTATCTTCTGTGACGGAGACGGCAACAGGGCTTGATCAGACGGCTGAAACACTGACGGTGATTGCGCGCGACAGTGCGTCTCGTGCAAGCGAAACACTTAATGCGTCAGACCTTGCAACAGGCAATGTTCAGTCCGTCGCAGGCGCAGCCGAAGAGCTGGCATCCTCGATCAGTGAAATCCGCCGTCAGGTCAGCCAGACGTCTGATGTTGCATCTCGTGCAACACAGGATAGCCGCGATACCAATTCCAAGGTGACAAGCCTTGCTGAAGCGGCCAACAAGATCACGGAAGTGGTGAACCTGATCAAGGCGATTGCCGAGCAAACCAACCTTCTGGCCCTTAACGCGACCATCGAAGCCGCGCGAGCCGGTGAAGCGGGTAAAGGCTTTGCGGTCGTTGCCTCTGAAGTGAAAGAGTTGGCGAACCAGACCTCGAAAGCCACGGAAGACATTTCCGAGCAGATCTCTGCCATCCAGTTCGCAACCGAAGATTCGGTGAAAGCGATTGCCGGCATTTCCGGCGTCATCGAGGAAATCAACAATTACACGTCGGCGATTGCATCTGCGATTGAGCAGCAGGGGGCTGCGACGACCGAGATTTCCGAAAACGTTCAGCGGGCAGCCGCAGGGACGACATCTGTGTCAGGCAATATGTCGGAACTGAACCAGTCTGTTTCTGAAACGACACGGTCTGCGACCACGGTGCTGGATTCGGCTGCGGCCCTGTCTCAGCGTACCAATGAGCTGACACGTGAAGTCGATGACTTCCTGAAACAGGTCATGGCGGCTTAAGCCCGCTCGTTTTGTCGAGAACAAAAAAGCCGCCCCAGAAGGGCGGCTTTTTCATGTGTCAGCTGGACCGCTGATTAGAAGGTCAGAACTTTCACATAGCGAACCTGTGGAAGCGCTTCGATTTTCTTCACCACGTCTTCTGGAATTTCAGCATCGATGCCGACCAGAGCAACGGCCTCTTCTCCCTGAGACTGACGGCCGAGGTTAAAGGTCGCGATGTTGATGCCTGCATCGCCGAGCATCACGCCGAGAGAGCCAATAAAGCCTGGTTTGTCGACGTTGTTGACGTAGAGAATAACCGGACGGAATTTCGCATCCAGCGCCATGCCTTTGACTTCGACAATCTTCGGCACGCCTGCAACGATTGAACCAGCAACGTCTCTCCAGCTGCCATCAACCTTCACGCGGATGCGGATCAGATTGTCATAGACAGGTGAGTCAGAGCGGGTTGCCTCAGTTAGGGTCACGCCGCGTGCTTTCAGCATTTCCGGAGCAGACACCATGTTGACTTCGGTGAAGAGCGGGCGAAGGGCGCCAGCAACAGCCGCAGCCGTGAGTGGCTTGGTGTTGAGGTGTGCAGGCTCGCCTTCAAAGCCGATCTCGATGTCAGAGAAACCACCATCCGCGATCTGGCCAGCAAACAGGCCGAGCTTTTCAGCAAGGTCAGCATATGGCTTGAGGCGAGGAGCTTCTTCTGCGGTGATGCTTGGCGTGTTGAGCGCATTGCTGATCGCGCCGGTCAGCAGGTAATCTGCGATCTGCTCAGCAATTTGCAGAGCAACGTTTTCCTGAGCTTCCGTCGTCGCGGCGCCAAGGTGAGGCGTTGCGATGAAGTTTGGCGCGCCAAAGAGAATGTTGTCCTTGGCTGGCTCTTCGACGAACACGTCGAACGCTGCTGCAGAGATGTGACCTGAATCAAGGCCAGCGCGGACCGCCGCTTCATCGACCAGTCCGCCACGTGCGCAGTTGATGATCATCACGCCTTTTTTGGTTTTCTGGATCGCATCAGCAGACAGAATATTCTTTGTCGCGGCCGTCAGGGGCGTGTGCAGCGTGATCGCATCAGCGCGTGCAAGCAGTTGCTCCAGCTCGACTTTCTGAACGCCCAGATCCGTCGCGCGCTCTTCAGTGAGGAATGGGTCATATGCGACGACTTTCATTTTCAGACCAAGTGCGCGCTCGGCAACGATGGAACCGATATTGCCGCAGCCAATGACACCCAGTGTCTTGGCGGTCAGCTCTGTGCCCATGAAGGCTTTTTTCGGCCATTCGCCAGCCTGCGTGCCGCGGTCTGCAGCCGGGATCTGACGTGCGGCTGCAAACAGCATCGCAATCGCATGTTCTGCTGTCGTGATGGCGTTGCCGAATGGCGTGTTCATCACAACAATACCTTTGGCGGTCGCTGCTTTCACATCAATATTGTCCACGCCGATACCTGCGCGGCCAATGACTTTGAGGTTTGTCGCAGCGGCGATGACATCGGCATCCGGCTTACAGGCTGAACGAACAGCAAGGCCGTCATAATCGCCAATGATGTCGATCAGCTCTTCCTTTGTCAGGCCAGGCTTTACGTCGACCTCGAGGCCGCGATTTTTGAAGATTTCGGCCGCCGCCGGGCTGAGTTTGTCCGCAATAAGAACCTTAGGCATGAATTTGTCTTTCTTCCTTTTGGCGTCGCTCCTGTTTTTGGTCCGGGAGGTCAGCCTGCGCGATTGCGCGAGATTACGATGAGGCACGCGGGTGAGGCGTGCGTTATTCCTGTGGTGACTTTTCTGTGTGCCCGCCGGTACCATCCCCGGCTGAGCGCCATTTGCGTTGACGATTGATCGTCATCTTTGCGTCGACTTCGATCTGAAGATCCTTGCCGAGACACCCCATGAGACGGTGGAGCAGGATGGCCACATCTGCAGCTTCCTTCCCCGCTTCATTGGTGTCTCCGGCTTCCAGCGCTTCAATCAGTTCAACAAGCTCGGTTTCAGCGCGACGGGCGAGAGCAACAGGGTCAGACACCTGTCCGAAGGTTGCATCGCCCCAATCGAGAATGGTCTTGCTGGTCTCGGTCATGCTCAGGCGGCCTTTTCTT
Organism: Ponticaulis profundi; assembly: GCF_042659465.1. Taxonomy (NCBI): domain Bacteria; kingdom Pseudomonadati; phylum Pseudomonadota; class Alphaproteobacteria; order Hyphomonadales; family Hyphomonadaceae; genus Ponticaulis; species Ponticaulis profundi. The sequence goes on from NZ_JBHSSW010000012.1 coordinate 283,747, forward strand.
CAAAGAAGAGTTTCAGGCCAAACCCAATCAGCACCATGCCTGTCACGCTATCCAGAGTTCTGGTCACAGACGGACGTTTCAGAAACTGGCTGATCGGGCGTGTTGCCAGAACAATTGCAGCGAACCAGAAAAGTCCCATAACGGCATGAAGACTTGCCAGCAGTGTGCTCCAACCGACCGGACTGACGCCGTCGACCATGAACTGAGGCAGGAAACTGATATAGAAGACACCGATTTTCGGGTTCAGGAGATTGGTGAACAGGCCACGGGCAAACCAGCCTTTCAGCGTTGTTTGCTTCGTGACGGATCCGCTTTCATCAAAAGCCGACCGGCGCCGGATTGCGGACAAAACCATATTGCCGCCAAGCCAGAGCAGATAGGCCGCCCCGGCGATGCGCATGAGGGTATAGGCCGTTTCAGAAACAGCCAGAACCGCCGCGACGCCGAGCGCTGACAAAAGTCCCCAGAACAGAACGCCCAGACAGATACCGATCCCGGCCAGCATGGCTTTCATGCTGCTCTCAACGGCTGCTGTTCGCAGCACGAGCGCCGTATCAATGCCGGGCGTCATGGTCATGAGCGCTGCAGCAATTGAAAAGCTGGTCAGAGATGTTGCGATATCCATCTGTCCGGACCTTTCCGATCAGAAGTCGTTCCCTGGATCAGACCGTAGCGATCGTCTCCCCGAATGCCCATTCGAGCCAAGGCGTCAGCGCCTTCACGTCGGATGGCTCAACCGTGGCACCGCACCAGATACGCAGGCCTGGAGGCGCAGAGCGATAGCCGTTCGCGTCGAAAGCAACTTCTTCCTTTTCCAGAAGACCTGTCATTTTCTTCATGAAAGCGACCTGGTCGTCTGCAGACAGAGCTGCGAAACGTGCATCGACGATCTTGAGCGTAACGCCTGTGTTTGAACGCGTTGCTGCATCGGCGCAGAGGAATTCAATCCAGTCGGTCCTGGCAACCCAGTCCTCGAGAATGCAGAGGCTTTCGTCGGAGCGCGCTTTCAGGGCTTTCCAGCCGCCGAGGCTTTGCGCCCATTTCAGGGACTGAATATAGTCTTCTACGCACAGCATGGATGGTGTGTTGATGGTGGCACCTTCGAAGATGCCGAGGTCTACCTTGCCTTTTTTCACCATGCGGAAAATCTTCGGCAGAGGGCGGTTTGGCTTGTAGCGTTCCAGGCGTGCCACCGCATTTGGTGACAGGATCAGCATGCCGTGAGCAGCTTCACCGCCGAGAATTTTCTGCCAGGAGAATGTCGTGACGTCGCATTTTGCCCAGTCGATATCCTGAGCGAAAGCAGCTGAGGTCGCATCATTGATGACAACACGGTCCGGGTTCGGCTTGATCCAGTCAGCATTCAGGACTTTCACGCCGGCGGTTGTGCCGTTCCATGTGAAAATGATGTCCGCGTCGTCGCGTGCCTTCGTGAAGTCTGGCAGCGTGCCATATTCCTTGGCGACGTGTGTCGTTGCGTCGACGTCAGTGAGTTGTTCGAGTGTGTCCTTGACCCAGTCTTCGCCAAAGCTTTCCCAGGCGAAGATGTCGACCGGGCGCTCGCCGAGCATGGACCACATCGCCATTTCAACCGCGCCGGTATCGGATGCAGGCACAATGCCGATCAGATAGTCGTCTGGAACACCCAGCACTTCGCGCGTCAGGTCGATCGCTTCCTTCAGCTTGGCTTTACCAAGCTTGGAACGGTGCGAACGGCCAAGGGCAGCGTCTGACAGTTGGTCAAGGGAAAAGCCCGGGCGTTTCGCCGTCGGACCAGAAGAAAAATAAGGGCACGCAGGGCGCGTGTCCGGTTTTGGAGCGGTGCTCATCTGTATTGTCTCCTATCCTCACAGATAGGCTGGGCGCCGTTGGGGGCGCCTGGCCCGCAGCCCGTATCTCATGAAAACGTTTACGAAGCGAGCGAAGAATTATGACATTTTCGTCGAATTCACTCTACGAGAACAGCGAGCCTATGAAGGCCGATCAGTCGAAGAGTGAGCCCTGCGACGAGCAATAGTCTGACAGCCAGACGAGCGCCTTATAGGTGCGTTCTGCACGCACATCATCCATAAATGTGAAAGAGGCTTCCTCCGTGAAGCCAGACCTTCTCGTGTATTCAGACTGCAGATCGTTATACTTTACAGCATTTGTGCCGTCTGCACTCACGAGCCGAACCAGTGCGTAGTCCGGGTCGATATCCCAGCGCTCCGGGTTTCTTGGTTCAAACTGTATGAGGTCTGGATCGATAGATGTCAGGTCAATTTCATATTCGGTGATCTCGTCATAAAGTATGCCGCCATCGTCTTCGACCCGTTTGAAGGAATATGTGTACTTCAGGAAGCATGGGTCATTTTCAGAATTATCCCAGTGAAAGTAGCGTCTGGTCTGATCGTAGATTTTGTAGCGTTCGCTTCCGGTATATTTGCCATATCCGCTGTTTGTGTCGCCAGCATATCGCTCAACATACTGCTGGATGAACTCATAGGCCTGTAGGGGGCTGATATTATCCTGCGCGGATGCTGACTGGCCCCCGAGATTGAAAATACCAAGCGCGGCAATTGCCAGTGTTCTGAATCGCATGCGAAATTCCCCATATCAGCCCAAATTCTTCCATTTAAACTTATTCAATGCGGGAGACCGCACGTAAAGCCTCTGGCAGCGAATGCCGCGAAATGGTCACCGGCTGGCCGTAAAGCCTGCTGAACGCAATTGCAGTCAATGCGTTATAGGCAATTGCGCTGAATAAGGGTAGGTAGGCGTAACGCGGTCAGGAGGCATGAATGGTAGCTGGGTCAGACAGTCCAACGTCAATGTATGATGAGATCACGTCGTTTTCGGAGAACTCCACGCCGCCGAAAACACAAACCGTGACAAGTCGGATCAAGCATCCTGCCACGTTTGAAATCGGTATTGCGCTTGCGCTGACGGTCGGATCTCTGATTGCCTTGCTGCTCGTAAAGCTGATTGGTGGGGCATCCTTTATGGGGGATATCCTGTCCTTCGGTCTGATCGGGCTGTTCTGTGTCGGGCTGGTTTATGCGGCATCTGTCGGTGGTGCGATCTATCTGTCGAAACGCGGTACTGTGCCAAAGCTTTACTGGGTTGCTGTCGGTGTGCTGGACCGCGAGACCAAGGACGACGCACCTGTGCCGGTTGATTATCTCTATCTGGAGCTCGCCGACGGGCGACGCCTGTCTGTGAAGGCCGATCCCGACATTGCAGACAGAGCGGCGCCAGGAAAAGTTGGCTGGGCCACGTTCGACAAGACGTCCGTTACGCGCTTCGTCACAGGATAAGGCCGATGCGGACCCGGGTGAAAATCTGCTGTATCTCGTCGATTGATGAAGCGCAGCTGGCGATCCGGAAAGGCGCTGATGCGGTTGGGCTGGTCGGTGCCATGCCATCGGGACCGGGGCCAATCTCGGATCAGAAAATCCGTGAAATCGCAGCGCAAATTCCGCCGCCCATTGGGTGCTTTCTCCTGACGCAGGAAGAAAAGTCAGATGAGATTGCCGAGCACCTTTTGCGCACGGGTGTGCCCACGGTCCAGCTCGTGCGCCATCTCTCCATTGTTGAAACCATGCATCTCGACCGGGTCTTGCTGACAACGCGCCGGGTGCAGGTGATCCATATGGAAGGCCCGGAGGCCCTCGATCTGATTGAAAAATATGAGCCGCATGTGCATGCGTTTCTGCTCGATTCGGGGAAACCGGGCGCCGATATACCTGAGCTTGGCGGTACAGGGCGAACCCATGACTGGGAGTTATCACGCGCCTTTGTCGAGAAGGCGAAGAAACCCGTCTTTCTCGCAGGTGGCCTCACGCCGGAGAATGTCGGTGACGCGATCGCTCGCGTGAAACCCTTCGGCGTGGATGTTTGCTCTGGTGTTCGCACAAATGGACATCTCGACCCGAAAAAGCTGGATGCCTTCATGTCTGCCGTTCGGACGGCAGATCGGCACCGCTAACAAGTTCATCAGGGAATGACGCCGCTCGGAACCGGAAAACGAAGCCCGCTTGACTGGACCTTGTTCGTTATTCTGACCTGCCTTTGGGCAAGCGCCTATCCCTGTACGCGTCTCGCCGTCAGTGCAGGCGCCCCGGAACTTGGATTGCCGCCGGAAGTCGTGACCTCGGCGCGGCTGACGCTTGGAGCGATCATTCTTCTGATTGCTGCATTTGCCACGCGCCAGACCTGGCCACCCCTCAAGGATGTGAAGCGCTGGGGCGCAATGTGTGTGATGGGGCTGGTCGGGACGGCAGCGCCTTTTTATGTGATCACGACCGCCCAGAAGACGGTCGATTCCAGTCTTGCGGCGCTTTATGTTGCCGCTTCTCCGCTCTTTGTTGCGGCACTCGCCCATTTCTTTTTCAAGGATGAGCGCATGACCTGGCGCAAGGCGCTTGGGCTGGTGATCGGGTTTGGCGGCGTCGCGATCCTGTTTGGCCCGGAAGCGGTGCGCGGGATTGGCTCTGCGAGCACGGTCGCGCAGGCGTTGTGTCTGCTGGGCACGCTCTTCTACACCATTCACACCATATTGGCGCGCGGCGCGCCAAGCATGCCGCCCATCGTCCTGTCGGCTGGATTTGTGACCTTCGGAGCGATTTCAAGCTGGTTTGGCCTGATCACAGTGGATTTTGCATCGCTCAATCCGCAGCCGAGCGCAATTCTTGGCGTAATCGGGCTGGGGATTGGTCCGACAGCGCTTGCCTCCATGCTCTATATGCAGCTGGTGGCCAGAACGAGTGCGACGTTTCTCTCGCTCACCGGGTACACCATTCCGGTCGTGTCTGCATTGATCGGTTTTCTGGCATTTGGGGAAGTGCAGAGCTGGCACGCCATCATCGCCTTCCTTTTCATTTTGGCAGGGGTCTGGGTGTCTCAGCAGTCTGGAAAGTCTAAATCCCGGCCCGTGACAGAAGACGCGTAAAGGCTTCCCAGAATTCGGCCCGAACGGCATCGGTTTCCATCAGGATTTCATGACGCGCGCGCGCAATGGAAATGTGCTCGACATCGCTGAGCTGCGCGGCAATCCGTTTGTGGCTTTCATTGTCGACGAGCGCTTCTTCTTCTGCTGTCGCGATGAGGATGGGGCAGGTGATGTCTGCGAGTTCGTCGGGTCTGGCGAACTGATCAATTACGTCGAGGGACGCACCAAGCCAGCTCCAGGTCACCTGACCGAGTTCCAGTTCGGGCGCCGTATCCAAAAGCCGCTCATTGCGCTCCCAGCGTTTATGATCGTGCGTGACCATGTTCTCGCCAAAGCTCTCACGGGGTTTATTCGGCAGGACAAAGGTGTTGCCGCGCCCCATCGTCTTCATGGCCCAGGCGATATATTTCATGCCCATGAAGCGGCTTTTCAGTCCCCACATAGGTGCGGTGAAAGCGGCCGCGTCGACCTGCACCAATTGTTTGGCAATGGCGGCAAGGGCAATCGCGCCGCCCATGGAATGTGCCAGGGACACATAAGGACGGGGCAGTGTTTCGGACAGTTCGCTCAGCGCCTTGCGCAGGGCATTCATGAAGGTTTCGAACGTGTCGATATGACCTTTCAGCGGGTCGGGCAGCAGGCGATGTGAAAGCCCTTGTCCTGGCCAGTCGAGTGTCAGAACGGCAAAGCCCATATCCTGAAGCTCGCGCGCTGTTTCGAAGTATTTTTCGATAAACTCCGTCCGTCCCGGACAGATAATCACTGTGCCGCGTGGATGTTCACCGTCACGCGCCGGCGCGACGCACATACGCAGCTTGCGTCCCTCGCGACCTTCCAGCCATTTGACGTAAGCGCCTTTCGGGGGCGGGTTACCTTCAACTTCAATGAGGTGTCTGGAAGGCATCAACTCGCCTTACGCAAATTTGGAAATCAGGTTCTGCAGGGACATGACAACGCCCATATCACCGGCAATCTTGAGCTTGCCTGTCATCATGGCGCGGGTCGGATCAAGCTCGCGTTTGGCCAGCTTCTTGAAATCTTCCCAGGTGACGGACACGGTTGCGTCGGCCGGTTTGTCTTCATTGCTGGCTTCATTATTGACGCCGTCCAGAAACAGTCTGCCGAAACTGCCAAAGTCAAGTTTGAGCGTTTTGTTGAACTCGTCGGTCGATTTCAGCGCCTCATCAGCCTTGGCTGTCAAACCTGCCAGATCCATCCGGGTCTCCTTGCGTCGTGCTCTGTTCTATGGACGCGCACACCTCTTAAGGCAATAGCGGGGTTCACTGATAAAAAAGGGCTGTCATTCGAAACACTTCGCGATAGTTTGCTCGCAAAAATGGGAGGAGAGCGGTCATGAGCTGGAAGTCGTATATTGACGAGCTGAGAAAGCGCGAACGTCTGGCGGAGAAAATGGGCGGTGAGGAGCCGGTCGCTCGCCAACGTTCACGAGGCAAGCTGACCATTCGTGAGCGCGTTGCCTTTGTTGCGGATCCGGGCAGCTTTCAGGAGATCGGAAAGATCTCGGGGCGCGCCACCTATAATGATGATCAGGAAATGGAAGACTTTCTGCCTGCCAACATGGTGATTGGACGGGCGAAGATTGGTGGCAAGAGCGCCGTCATACTCGGAGATGACTTCACCGTGCGGGGCGGGGCGGCAGACGCCTCGATCTGGCAGAAAATGGTAATGGCCGAGCAGATGGCGCATGAATACCGCCTGCCATTGGTGCGTCTGGTGGATGGCACGGGCGGTGGTGGCTCGGTCAAGATGTTCGAGAAGGACCCGCGCACTTACATCCCTGAAACGCCAGGCTGGAACTGGGTCATCGACAATATGGGTGAAATCCCGGTCGTCTCGCTTGCGCTGGGCCCCTGCGCAGGCCTTGGCGCCGGTCGTGTCGGCGCCAGCCATTATTCCGTGATGGTGAAGGATCTGTCGCAGGTGTTTGTGGCCGGTCCTCCTGTTGCCCGCGCGATTGGCGAAGACGTGACGAAGGAAGAGCTTGGCGGCTGGAAAATCCAGGCACGCAATGGCACGGTCGATGAAGCCGTTGAGACGGAAGGCGAGGCCTTTGAAAAGGTTCGCCAATTCCTGTCCTATCTGCCGTCTTCGGTACATGAACGCGCCGAACGGACCCAGCCAACTGACGACCCGAACCGGCGTGACGAGAAACTGATTGATATCGTGCCAACGGATGGACGCACGCCGTACAAGCCGCGCAAGATCATCGATTCCTGTGTTGATAAGGGCAGCTTTTTCGAGATTGGCCGCTATTGGGGCAAGTCGCTGGTGACAGGCTTTGCGCGTATTGATGGCTTCCCGGTTGGCATCATGGCAGGCGACCCGTTCTTCCTGGATGGTGCATGGACGGCAGATACCTGTGAGAAGGTGATCCGCCATGTGGATCTGTGTGACACGTTCCACCTGCCGATCATCCATTTCGTGGATTGTCCGGGTTTTGCCGTCGGGGTGAAGCATGAAACCGCAGGTGTCACCCGCAAGGGCGTGCGTGCCATGGCGGCGGTTTATCAGGCGAAGGTTCCGACCTGCGCGATTGTCGTCCGCAAAGCCTATGGTCTGGCAGGGTCAGCCATGATGAACCCATCGCGGACCAAATGGCGCTATTGCTGGCCATCTGGCGATTGGGGCTCGCTGCCCATGGCGGGCGGCATTGAGGCAGCCTATCGCAAGGAGATCTCCGAAGCCGATGATCCCGACGCGTTTCTGGACCAACTTTACAAGAAGTTCGAGGCGATCAAATCACCATTCCGGACGGCCGAGGCGTTTCTGGCAGAGGACATTATCGACCCGCGAGACACACGTCCGAAGCTGGTCGACTTCGTCCACCATGCCGATCGCGTGATCGAGGCGGGACGCAAACACAAAGCGTTCAGGCCGTGATTAGCTGAGGTCCAGAAATTCGGAAACCGGCCTGATGTCTTCAACGGCAGGGAGCTGAACGCTGTCGACCCAGGTGACTTCCTTCACGGTTGCGGCGGTGCCCGTGTAAAATTCGGCGGTCTGGAAGGTTTCCGGACCGCGCGGGCTTTTCCGGCCACCACTGCAGCGCGGCGCCCCGGAATTGTACCGGCAGAATCTGGCAGGCCCGTTCATGCGTAACAGGTCCTCGGTTCGAAAGATCATGACCGAAGAGGCGGTGTTGCGGTATTTGCGGAAATGACTGCGCCCCATGGTGACGGGCGTGATGTTGTTCGCGCCAGGCCAGAAATACACATTGCCATTCAGCAGATTGAGCAAATCTTCCCGGAAGAAATTGGGAGACAAATCGACATTGCCAAAAGCCAGTGGCGCCTGATCACGCAGGGTCACGCGTCCGCGATTGGTACGAACGCGCGCCTGCTGAGCCCGCTTTTTTGCGAGCACATGGAAATCCAGAGGATCGGTGAGCTGCCGGGCCGAAATCAGGCGCCGGTGCTCAAGAATACCAGGCAGGTTCTCATTATAGGTGAGGTGGAACAGATACGGCCTTAAAGCGACAAACCTGTCGAGCGAAAAGGGCATGACCTGCTCCTGACCTGCCTGGACGAGATATCAGAGCTTACTCTTCTTCTGCTTCCTCGGAAGCCGCTTCTGCCTCGGCAGCTGCGATTTCTTCAGCCGTTGGCTTGCGGAATTTCAGCGTCATGCGATCACTTTCGCCGATCGCCTCATATTTCGCAGCGTCAAAACCTTCCGGCATATTGCCATCACGATCTGTGGTGCGGCTTGTCGGCGGCAGCGTCCAGACGCCAAATGGGTGATCGGCGGTGTCAGCTGGGTTGGCGTTGATGTCGCTGTCGGCCACGAAAACGAAGCCGGCTTCAGACGCCAGTTGCTTGACGAAGTCTTCATGGACATAGCCAGAGCTTGCGCTTGGATCCTGCTCGGAGCCAGATGGCAGACGGTGCTCGACCACGCCCAGAATGCCGCCTGGTTTCAGCGCCGCATACATGTCGGCAAACACTTTTTCCGTATAGCCGCCGGACATCCAGTTATGCACATTGCGGAATGTCAGGATGGTATCGATACTGTTTTCTTCGGCGATCGGCCCCGTTTCCGGGCTGAGTTCTGCAACAACGATATCGCCATAGATGTCTGGCTGATCGATGAAATTGGTCTGGAAATTCTCAGACGCGCGCGCAGCATAGTCACTGGAATCGGCATCAAATCCGACCGCGATATATGTGCCTTCGTCTTTCAGATATGGCGCCAGAATAGAGGCATACCAGCCACCGCCCGGCCAGATTTCAGCAACGGTGTCGGTTGGTTCGATTTCGAAGAATTCCAGCGTTTCTTTCGGATTGCGGAAGGCGTCACGTGCTTTGGCATCTTCACTGCGCCATTCGCCAGCGATCGCTGCATCCAGGCCAGAAACTTCCATCGTTTCAGTCGCCTCTGGTGTGGCAGTTTCACTTGCTTCGCTCGTTGGTGTTTCGGTCGGTGTTGCGTCAGGAGCAGGCTCCTCGCTACCGCCACAAGCAGCCATCATCAGAGCCAGCGCAGATACGCCCATTACGCCCAAAGGTCTCGACATGTTGTTTCCTCTTTCCAAAATTACAGAAGTCGTGGGGACTTGCGGCGATAAATAAGCATCCCATATTGAGGATGTCGAGGCGCCGATATCGGGCCTTGACCCAGGGTGAGCCAGATTTGGGCACCCGGAGTAAAATCAGGCAGGGGCACCTGCCGAAATTGTCGCTTATGAAAGGACTTTAGATATGCAAACGATTGATCTGACACCCGTGTACCGCACAATGGTCGGCTTTGACCGCGTTGCCAGCATGATTGACGCAGCGTCTCGCCTCGACGGTTCTCAGGGTTACCCTCCATATAATATCGAAAAGACGGGCGATAACGACTTCCGTATCGAACTCGCGGTCGCAGGCTTCGGCGAAGAAGACCTCGACATCGAGACCAAGGAAGGCGTTCTGACTGTCACCGGTAAGACCGGCGCGACCGAAGACGGAGAGAAGCGCGAATTCCTGCATCGCGGCATTGCCGAACGCAGTTTCATCCGCCGCTTCCAGCTCGCTGATCACGTTGTCGTGAATGGCGCTGAACTTCGCAATGGTCTGCTCCGCATTGAGCTGCAACGCCAGCTTCCGGAAGCGATGAAGCCTCGCAAGATTGCCATTGGCGGACACTCGAAAGTCGAGCAGCCAAAGGTGATTGAAGGCAATAAAAACGTCGCCTAACCCGAGGCGTACCTCCAGCTTTTACCCCTGAAGCGAGAACGGCGCACCGAAAGGTGCGCCGTTTCTTCATGTTCGATTGTC